>PKEB01000020.1 GCA_002863125.1 Flavobacteriales bacterium | reverse complement strand
CCAACGGCGGGTACATCATCAAAATCAGCCCCACGGCAATGGGCACATTCGTACTTCCATACGTCAATCCATCAATGGCCTCAGGCAAGGCGGGCAGGCCGTAGCCCAACCCTACTCCCGACGCCATGGCCAGAAAAATCCAAAGGGTCAGGTAGCGATTGAGAAAGCTCAGTGTTTTCGGTGCGTTCATCATGAGGGGAGATTGATTTGCGAGAAAACGTAAAGCATTTCTGAAGCGATTTGGTCGGAACGTTCGTCGTAACGGACGGCCTCCTCCGGCGTATCATCGAACGCTTTGGGATCTTCGTAGCGGACAGTAACCCGTGCCTCGGCATCGGGAATAAACGGACAGTGCTCATCGGCATGGGCACAGGTCATCACAGCCGCAAACGGCCCACCTGCATTGGCCGGGTCATCGACCACCTTGGAAAAGGCGCGCACAGCTTCTCCATCGGACGAATGCCGGACCACATACACCGGATTCGGACCGCTGCCGTGCTCCACTTCAAAGCCACTCCGTTCTGTTGAAGCAACAGCACGTTCGTTGAAGGCAGTGACTTCCACCCCTCCAGACAAACACACCACCGGCACACCGAAATAATCCGCGGCCGTTTGCGCCCAGATCTGCGAAAACTGACTCCTTCTTGAATTGTGGGTGCAAATGAAATTCAGCCGAGCCCGTGTGTCTGCATCGACTTTGGCTTGGACGTATGCGATCAACGGTTGAAGCACTTCCAACCTCGTCGAATGGAGCGTTGCTACCCTCAGCGCGTGAATCCTTTCCAAGAGTTCAGGGTACATACGTTGATGCGAAGTTGACGTGGTGGTTCTAGGATGAACAGAAGATAAAGGTCCTGCACGATTGGATAGTTCCCCGTTTACGCTTGTTATTAAATCATGAACACTCGCGCCTATTTGCGGGGTCAATTTGACGCAAAAAAAATGCCCAGACCGTTGGCTCTGAGCATTTTGCATCCCTAAGGATTCTGATTGAGCGGAGAGACCGGGATTCGAACCCGGGCGACGGTTGCCCGCCGACAGATTAGCAATCTGCTCCGTTACCACTCCGGCACCTCTCCTGCTCCAATGCGGTGGTTTCCGCTGAAGCGGCGACAAAGTTACGATAAAGCCTTGTCAAAACAAGAAAAATGCGTATCTTCAACCTCTGAATAAATTTGACCAAACCCATTAACTACAACCTCGATGAAAAAAGTTCTGATTCTCAGCGTATTTGCATTTTTCGCATTCGCTGCCAGCGCTCAATCTGACGCTTCAACTTCAAGCAAGTCCACCACATCTCAGGTAGCTGCGACTAAGTCAGGAGCCGATGCAACTACCAAAAACGTTGCACTCGGAGGTTCTGCAACTTCTGCGAAAGCAAAAGCCGACGCCAAGACTTACTCTAAAGACGCGAAGTCTGATGCCAAAAACGGCAAGTCTTCTTGCTGCGCTGGCAAGTCGGCCTCAAGCTGTTCTAAGGACAGTAAAGGCGACAAGAAATCTTCTTGCTGCTCAGGTAAGTCAGCTGAAAGCTGCTCCAAGGGCAAAAAGGAGGGTGAAACTCCAAAGAAGGACTAACCCCTTGTTGAACGCGCTTAAGCGGGTTCAATCAACACCAATCGTCGCCGCGCCGAAAGGTGCAAAATCTTGCCAAAGACTTGAACTAAGGCCACCTTCACGGGTGGCCTTTTCTTTTGCCTACAACGGAAATCATCAGAAGGTGAACCGCTCCTCAGCCAGGTCAGCGATGTAGTCGCCAATGGCCAGCGCGGCCGTTGCAGCTGGAGAGGGTGCGTTCAAAACGTGGATGTTGCGGTCCGAATACGAGATGCGGAAATCATCGCGCGTATCGCCGTCCTGTGACAGCAACAAAGCACGCACGCCCGATCGCCCGGGACGGAGGTCATCCATCGTTAGGCCCGGGATCATACGCTGCAACGTCTTCAGGAACAAACGCTTCGAAAACGCTCGGCGGTACTCGTTGATGCCGAAGGCCATGTTCTGGAAAAAGAGCTTCCACGTTCCGCCGTAACCCAATGCTTCCATTGTGTCCTTCAGGTCGAAATCGGTTTTGCCATAGCCTTCGCGCTTGAAGGTGAAAACAGCATTCGGGCCGCACTCGATTTCCCCATCGGTCATTCGCGTAAAGTGCACGCCCAAGAATGGGAAGTCCGGATTGGGTACCGGGTAAATGAGGTTGCGCACCTTGTGCTTGGCCTGATCTGTCAATTCGTAGTAATCGCCGCGAAACCCCACTACGCGTTCTTTGAGGGCCACGCCATCCTTGCGCGCGAGGCGGTCGGCTTGCAGCCCTCCACACACCACCACGTGCTTAGCGCGGTAGCCCTCTGGCGCCTTGTTGGTGTGGACCAACGTTTCCTCGCCGTCGCGTTCAAACGAAGTGACTTCCTCTCCCAAGCGGAGCGCACTCTTGGGTTGCTGGCCCAACGCCAGGTCCACCATCTTTTTCGTCGCCGCGCGGTAATCGATGATGCCCGTGCACGGCACCCACAAGGCGTCGATGCCCTTGCAGTGTGGCTCGATTTCGCGCAGCTGGTCGGCATTGATGCGTTCGAGGCCTTCGATTTCATTTTGCTGGCCGATGCCATGGATTTTCTCGAGCATCGGGAGCTCGCTCTCCTCCACGGCCACCACCACTTTGCCACAGACGTCGTGCGTGATGTTGTGTTCTTGAGCGAAGCGAACCAAGGCGCGTCGGCCTTCGACGCAGTTCTTGGCTTTCAGCGAGCCGGGCGGGTAATACAAGCCCGAGTGGATGACGCCGGAGTTGTTGCCTGTCTGGTGATCAGCGAGCCCGGCTTCCTTCTCAATCAGGAGCATGGTCCGGTCCGGATACCGCTGCTGCAATTGA
>PKEB01000031.1 GCA_002863125.1 Flavobacteriales bacterium | reverse complement strand
ACCCAGCAGTTCAGCAGAGGGTCTTTGATGTGCGCAAGAAAGGCGAATTTGAATCTGAACATGTTGAAGGGGCGCGTCATACGCCGCTGAGTTCCCTGAACGAGCATCTTGCGGAATTTCCGGCTGAGGAAGCTTTTTATCTGCATTGTGCAGCTGGCTATCGTTCGATGATTGCATCGTCCATATTGAAGGCACGGGGCATTCATAACATGGTGGATGTGCAGGGCGGTTATGAGGCGATTGTCCAATCGGATATTCCCAAGACGGATTACGTCTGTCCGTCTGCGTTATGATTGTGGGATAGCCTTAGACTCGGCTGGTCGCGATTATTCTTGAGACAGCATTGCACACAGAATAATTTGGTCTATCTTTGCCCTCGCTTTTAGAGCACGGGGCGTGGCCTAGTCCGGTTACGGCGCCTGGTTTGGGACCAGGAGATCGCAGGTTCGAATCCTGCCGCCCCGACAGCAAAACGCTCGGTCCAACGACCGGGCGTTTTTTGTTCCTTCAAAGTCCGCTGCGTCCCTTTGATGTCAGGATAGCGCCTTGCAGGCCCATCGGTTTAGCCGTCGCTTTGGGTTGTCGCGGAAATGTCCGAGTTTCGGCTCGCGTTTAATGGCACGCGACTTAACTGGTAGCTAACTGCATGCAGGCCCCTACGTCGTCTTCATTTTTTGAAAACACCTTTGGCAGAATTCGCTCCGACGTGAAGCAGTTCAAGTCGGAGGCGCGCGCTGTTTACCTCACTTCTTCCTTCCAGACCCAAAGTGTCCCGCTGCTGCATATGGTATCGCAGTTGGGAAAGGATGCGGTGCAGGTGGTCGTGATTGACACGGGCTTCTTGTTTCCGGAAACCTACCTCTTTGCCTATGCGCTGACGGAGCAACTCGGCATCCAATTGCTTAAAGTGCGCAGCGAACGCACGTTTGCCGAGCAGATGACCCAGCAGGGTAATTTTTTGTTTGCCTCGGACATTGACGCGTGCTGCCACCTCAACAAAGTCGAGCCGATGCGCGCCCTGCTGAACCCGGGTGACGTTTGGATCAGCGGCATTCGAGCGGACCAAAGCAAGGTCCGTGCGGAAAAGGCCCGGCTCGAAACGGATTCCGCTGGAGTGCTTCGCTACCATCCTTTCTTAGAGTGGACCGCCAAAGACGTGTACCGCTACATTCAAACCCACGATCTCCCACGCCATCCCTTGGAAAACGACGGCTACAAAAGCATCGGGTGCGTTCCGTGCACCCGCAAATGGAATGCCCTGGATTTGGAAACTCGGGGCGGCCGATGGGAGGGAAGCTCCAAAACCGAATGCGGCCTACACACAGACTGATTGACCATGAAACAGAACATCATCATTACCGGAGGCGCAGGGTATGTGGGGGCTTCATTGTGCGAGGCCTTGAATGCGTCGCCCGAGGTGGAGAGCATCATTGTGTACGATGAGCTGATCCGCAATGACCGGCGCTTTTTCTTCGGTCAAGGCGAAAACAAGGTCCTCGATAAGGTGCGTTTCGTGCGCGGGGACATCCTCGACACCCGTCGGTTGTCGAAAGTGTGCCAAGGCATGAACGTCATGATTCATTTGGCCGCATTTGTGGATGAGCCCTTCACCTATTCGCAGCATACGCAATACGACCAGGTCAATGCGTACGGGGCCCTTTCGGTCACGCGTGCGTTGGAGGAAAATCCGGGAATTCAGCAGCTGGTCCACCTAAGTTCCAGCGCGGTGTACGGATTCCGAGAAGGAATCGACCCGGCAGACTCGCCAAATCCTCAGAATGGGTACGCCCTCTCGAAACGACGAGGCGAGCAGTACCTGGAGGGGTTCGCTGCGTCGTCCGGTATTTTGTTTGCGCTCCTGCGGGCGGCGCACATTTTTGGTTGCAACCGCACGTGCCGGTTCGACACGCTGGTGCACCGGATGGCGTTTGAGGCGTTGACCGGTGGCTGCATTTCGTTGTATGGCAGCGGCAATCAGGTCCGGCCGTTTGTGGCGCTCGACCGCGTGGTCCAAGCCCTCTCCCAGGCGACTTTGGGTCAACCTTCCGAGGGTGTCCTCATCGCTGATTTTCAATGTGAACTCAACGCCATGCTGGCATGGATTCGGTCGCGCATCCCGACGGTGGAATACCAGTACCTCACCCCGGCCATCGAGCACCCGAGTCAGTCGTTCAACCATCTGCCGGGCATCGACGAACATAGCTTAGATGCTGCGCTCGACGCCATTCGGGGACAGCTCACCATCGGCGACGCTGTGGGGAACTAGAGCGTCGAAGGGCACACGTAGTCCGACTTCGGAGCGTTCGTTTCCTTGATCGCGCCGTAGCCGCCCTGCACATCGATCATGTTGTGAATGCCGCGTGCCTTCAAGATGGACGCGGCCACCATGGAGCGGTACCCGCCTGCACAGTGCACATAGAATTCGCCATCCTGTGGGAATTCAGCCAGGTGTTCGTTGAGGCTGCTCAATGGCGCGTGGTGGGCATTCAATACATGCTCAGACAGGTGTTCGCCGGGCTTGCGCACGTCGAAAATGCGGTCTGCATAAGCCTCGTAATTGGCGGCCATTTCGGTCGCCGGAACGGATTTTACGGTGTCGATTTCTTTGCCGGCGTCGACCCAGACGTTCATGCCGCCTTTCAGATAGCCATACGTCTTGTCGAAGCCCACGCGGGAGAGGCGCGTGACTACCTCTTCTTCGCGGCCTTCGGGCGCGACCAAAATGATGTTGGTGGTGACGTCGACAATGAGTTCACCCACCCACGGCGCGAAATTGCCGTCGATGCCGATGAAGATGCTGCTGGGGATGTGCGCAGCGGCAAATTCCTGCGGGCTTCTTACGTCGAGCACGAGGGCTTCGGTCTCGTTTGCTACGGCCTGAAAGGCATCGGGCGACAAGGCCTCCAATCCGCGGCTCAAAACGTTGTCGATGGATTCGTACCCTTCTTTGTTTAGCTTCACGTTGAGCGGGAAGTACGCAGGCGGTGGGAGCAATCCGTCGGTGACTTCGGTGATGAATTCCTCGCGGGTCATGTCCGCACGCAGAGCGTAGTTCATGGCCTTTTGGTTGCCGAGGGTGTCCACGGTCTCTTTCATCATGTTTTTGCCGCACGCCGATCCGGCGCCGTGACCGGGGTAGACTGTCACGTCGTCCGCCAGGGTCATAATCTTGCTGCGGAGGCTGTCGTATAGCGTGCCCGCCAATTCTTCCTGGGTCAAGGTCGCCGCTTTCTGGGCGAGGTCAGGTCGTCCAACGTCGCCGAGGAACAGGGTGTCGCCGGTGAAGATGGCGTGGTCCTTGCCGTTTTCGTCGATGAGGAGGTAGGTGGTGCTTTCCATCGTGTGGCCAGGTGTGTGCAAGACCTTGATGGTGACGTTGCCGATCTGCAGCAATTCCCCGTCCTCGGCGATGTGCGCGTCAAACGTTGTGGTGGCGTTGGGGCCGTAGACGATGGTGGCGCCGGTCTTTTCAGCGAGCGTGACGTGCCCGCTCACGAAGTCGGCGTGAAAATGCGTTTCGAGGACGTACTTGATGTTGACCCCGTCGGCCGCCGCGCGGTCGATGTAGGGCTGCACTTCACGCAAGGGGTCGATGATGACGCCCTCGCCGTTGCTGTGGATGTAGTAAGCGCCTTGTGCCAGGCAGCCGGTGTAAATCTGTTCGACGTTCATGATCGCGTTTAGATGATGAATTCCATGGTGAATATGAAGACGGCCATGGCCATTATGAAGTAGCCAAAACCTTTTTTGAGGCGTTCGCCGTCAATGAAACGGCCGAGGTAGACGCCGGCAAAAACACCAACGACAGCCAACCCGGTAAACTGCGCTAAAAGCAGCCAGTCAATCGCTGTGGTCATCGCGTCGCCGAGGAAGAACCCGAGCAGCGATTTGAGGGCGATGATCATCAGCGAGGTGCCGATGGCGCGCTTGATTTCGAGGTCGGCCAAAATGACGAGGGCGGGAATGATCAGGAATCCGCCGCCCGCCCCCACAA
>PKEB01000033.1 GCA_002863125.1 Flavobacteriales bacterium | reverse complement strand
CATCTCGCCGCTGCGCCAGCGGCGCACCACCCGACCCGTCTCATCCGCTGCCACGTAATCGAGGTCGCCGTACAACGCATCCGCCCCAGTCTCCTCCAAACGCGCTGCCACTGCCGCCAGCACACCATTGTGTGCGTAAGCGTCGTCGGCATTGAGGATGCCGATGAAGTCACCGGTTGCCGCGGCGACGCCTTTGTTCATGGCATCGTACAGACCGCGGTCGGGTTCGGAGATGATGTGGGCGATGCCGTCGCTGTGGGGTTCCAGCGCGGCAAGGGTTTCGTCGGTGGACGCGCCGTCCACGATGATGTACTCGAGTTCGAAACCGTCTTGTCGTTGGCTGACAACAGATGCCACCGCCTCAGCAATGGTGGCCTCCGCGTTGTACGCGACGGTGATGATACTTATCTTCATTCGGCCGCACCTGTCGAAGATCCGGCCGTCCAGTCTTGGTCGAATGCGCAGGTGGCGTAAGGCGCGTCAATACGCACGTAGGTGTCGTCAATGGCGCGGGTCGTCCATTCGGTCATCTGGTCTTGGCGCAACCGGTCTTCGACGATGGCTTGAAAGTATCCAAAATCCTGCGTGGGGTTGGCGCGGTGCGCCGCGACGCGCTCTTCCAATTGCACCGTAATCCAGTAACCTTGGTCGTCGTCATCGGTAAGTTGGATGGGCTCGGAGGTTTCGCCGGGTTGGAGAGCGTTGAGGAGGAAAAACAGATTCGGATCGATCTCGTCGGAACCAAACAGGGTGCCGCCGTCGCGGGGATTGACAACGAGACCGCCTTGGTTTTTGGTCTCCTCGCGGGTGGAGTATTCGAGCACCGCTTCCTCGAATCCTAACTCGCCCAAACGCAAGCGCTTTGTAATGCTGTCCATTTCGCTGCCCATTTCCGACAACGCTAGCGGGTCTACTTTCGGCGACATCAACACGTGGCAGGCGCTGAACACCTGGCCGCGGCGGTCCGTGACACGCAGGAAGTGATAGCCGAAATCGGTTTCAAAAACAGGGGAGAGGTCGCCGATGGGCGTGTCGAATACCGCCGCTTCAAATTCGGGGACGAATTGCCCGCGGTTGATGTTGGGGTAGCAACCGCCCTTGTACTTGCTGCCAGGGTCTTCTGAGTGGCGGGAAGCGGCCAAGGTCATGCTGAGTGCGCCGGTCGAAACGCGGGTCCGGATCGAGTCGAGGAAATTGCGGACATCCGCCTTCTGGGCTTCGGTGATGGCTGGCTGGAGGACGAGTTCGCGGTAGCGCACCGCCTCGGGGATAAGGGGGAGGCTGTCGGCCGGTGTCTCCGAGAAGAGCTGCTGCACTTCAGCGGGCGTGGCGCGCACTTGCTGGTTGATTTGGGCTTGCATGCGTCCGGCCAGCAATTGTTCCATGACCGGGTCTTGGAATTCGGCCTTCCACTCGCTGACGCTCTGGCCGTATTCGGCTTCAAACGCCTCCACGCTGCCAAACATTTGGATATAGTAGGCGAGGCGCCGGTCGATTTCGTCCATGACTTCGGCCTCGGTCACTTCCAAACTGTCCAGTTTGGCATGGTGCACCAAGAGTTTTTGGAAGATCAACTCTTCGAGCAAATTGCATCGCTGCACCTGGGAGAGTTCGCTGGTCTGACCGCTTTGGGCCAGCTGCGCCCGCATGGCAAAAGCCTGCGCCTCCACCTCGCTTTCCAACACAATTCCATCCCCCACCACCGCAACAATGGCGTCGATGGGTGTGGTTTCCACATTGGGCTGAGCAAAGGCTGCCGGCCGCGCTGTGAGCATCAAAACAAGGAGGAATAAGAAAGGGATCAATCGGCACATGGCGAAGCACATATCAAGAACGAAGGTAAGGGTTGGACCGGTTCAACGCGTCACAATAAATGCACATTCAACAGGAGTTTCTCAGTTGAATTTTTCCACGTCTCCATCGGCCCACGCCTGGATGACCAACTGCTCTTCCATGGCGAGGAGCAATTCCTGTTGGCGCCTGTGCAAAATCATGTCGACTACCTCTTCGCGCACGGCTGAAAACGGAGCCACGTCATCCTTCAGGGCGTGCTCCAAAAAACGCACCAAGTAGCGTCGCCCGTCCGCCTCGAAATCGACAAGCCGCCGGCTCGAAAGTTGCGATTCCGTGCGGTAAAAATTCATCGGCACCTCCTTCGTAAAGGCGCTTAACGTCCACCACGTGTCACCATCCAATCCATAGATCGCCCCATTCTCCACGCACCAACGCTCAATCCCTAGCATCCCGGTTGAATCGACCTCGGCAAAGGCCTGGGTAATGGTGTCCATCACGGCCGTTTCTGGTGCGTTGATGAAGAGTACGCGCACGGCGTAATCACTGAGCATAAAGGACGCCTGGTTCACATTATAAAACGACAGGGCTTCCGCCTCATTGACCTCGGTGTTGAGGCGTTCGTTGATATAGCGCTCCTTAAAAGCGTGGAGCAACAGCGCGTTGCGATAGGCTGTCAATTCTTCGTCAAAGGCGGTTTCTTCTGGTTGAAGTGCGGCCTCTGCTTGAGCAACCAAGATTTGTTCGCGCACCCACTGGTCCACGTAGCGTTTAGCTGCGGTGGTGGAATCATCGGGGTTTAGCCCCTCTGGAATGCGCTGCGTGACGAGGTCTGCAGTGAGGACGTGTTGACCAACTCGGGCCAACGCTTCAGAAGGAGCCCCTGCACTGTCACTACACCCAGTCCACTCCACACACAATCCGCAGGCCAAGGCCCACCATGCGATAGGAAGGCCCCACCGTTGCATCAGTCGGCGAGGGTCTGGAGCAATGCGCGATTGACCTCGACAATCGTCCCTGCTCGCAGCGCCTCAATCCATTCGGCTTCGAGGTGGTCTTGGTAGGCCGCGATGACCTGGCCGCGGGCTTCGGCGAGCGTTTTGGGCTCCGGCAAGCGCACCGCACCCACGTGTACCAACACGGTTTCATCGCCGCCGCCTTCGTATGCGGCGAACACGGGCGCTTTTTCGGACAGGGTTCCTGCGGCAGCATCAGCCAGCACCTTGTCTCCCCAGGTGTTGTCGCCTTCGCTGAAACGTCCGGAGGTCAAGGTGATGGAATTGCCATTTTCGGCATTGTAATCGCGTTGGAATGCCACCAAGTCTTTGCCTTTCTTGACGGCTTTGCGGGCCGCCTTGACGGCCTTCTCGTCGGCGCAGGTGAAGATGTCCACCTCGGCGCGGGTGCTCCACATGAAGTCACCGACGTGGGCGGCGTGGTAGCCTTCCAAGCCAGCGGTGTCTTTCACGGCTTTGCTCCACACCTTCTCATCGGTCAATTCAAAAAGCAGGATGCCGTCGTGGTATTCCTCCATCAGCAACCGGAAATCATCGTGCTTGGCCTCGAGGCGCGCATCCTCGTAGTCGAGGAGGAGCTTGTCTGACCAGGACGTGAGTTGTTCATCGATTACGGTGTTGAAACCTGCTTCGGCGTTGCGGATTTTGACGATGTTCAAGTAGTCCACAAAATCCGCTACAGTGGCGGATTCGTCCCCAATGGTGAGCAGGGTGGCCGCGGCGGTTTTGCTCGGCACGTTCTCCAGCGGATGGCCGGGGAAGAACACGCTATCCTGTTTGGCGGCGATGCGTTTCAGGGACTTGATCGCGGTGGCATTGGCCGTGTAGTTGTACTCGGCTTTGAGGTTTTCCAGGAATGACGCCCGGGTTAGCTCGGATCTACTGTCGCGGCTGACTTTCTTCTGCAATTCGCGCTTGGACGCTTCGAAGGTGGCGGGAGCACGGTATTCGAGGCGCTTGACGATGTGCCAGCCGTACGAAGTCTTAAACGGTGCAGAAATCTGTCCGTCTTCGGTCAGGCCGAATGCCGCGTTTTCAAACTCCTCGACCATTTTGCCTGTGCCAAACCAAGGCAGTTCGCCGGCTTTGCTCGCCGTCGAGGCGTCCTCAGACATCTTCAGCGCGAGCTCTTCCCATGGAATGCCCTTGCCCAGCAGGTCGTGGATGGAATTGATGCGTTCTTCGGCCGCCTTCAGCGTGGCGTCGTCGGCCCCTTCCTTGGTGCGGATCATGATGTGCGCAGCGCGGATTTCACCGCGGGCATCCCGGCGACCGGTGACTTCGAGAAAATGGTAGCCATAGCGAGTCCGCACAATGGGGCTGAGGTCACCTACAGCCGTAGTGTATGCAGCCTCTTCAAATGGATAGACCATCTGAAACGCGCTGAACCAGCCGAGGTCGCCGCCGTTGTCGCGGACGCTGGGGTCATCGGATCCGGCCTTCGAAAGCGCCACCGCCTCGAAGTCTTCGCCGTTGAGAATGCGGGTGCGCATGGCGTTGGCACGTTTCCACGCTTTCAATGTATCGGCGGGATTGGCCTGTGCACTGCACGAGACGAGGATGTGGAGGGCGCGCACTTCCTCTTGCTTGCGTTCCCATGCCTGGCGGACGAGTTCGTCGAGGAGTTCGTTATTGGTGAGGTAGGGGCGAGCCAATTGGGTGCGGTAGCCGGCGAGTTCCTTTTGAAAGGTCTCAACGGTGTCCATGCCGAGTGCCTCTGCGGCTTGGACCTTGAGTTTGAAGTTGATGAACAACTCCATGTATTCGTCCAATGCGGCCTCGGTGATGACGCTGTCGCGGTTGTTTTTGAGGAAAATGTGCTCAAAATCGGCGAGGGAAACGGATTCCTCACCAACGGTCAAAACGGCCGCGTCTTGGGCCTTGACAGGTGCAGCGGTGAACGCTGCTGCTATTAGCATGCAGGCCACGCCCGCCCATGGGTTCAACAGGTTTTTCATCTTCAGGTTGGTCTTATCGCAAGCTATAATTCGGAGCCTCACGCGTAATGGTAACGTCGTGGGGGTGGCTTTCTTTTACGCCGGCAGCGGTCATTCGGACGAATTGTGCTCCTTGAAGGGCTGCAATGTCCGGGGCGCCGCAGTATCCCATGCCGGCTCGCAACCCGCCAATGATTTGGTGCATCACTTCGAGGACGGTGCCTTTGTAGGGCACGCGGCCACTGATGCCCTCGGGAACAAGTTTCTTGAGGTCGTC
>PKEB01000010.1 GCA_002863125.1 Flavobacteriales bacterium | reverse complement strand
AATGGCGGTAAGCACGTCTGTCAATGGCTTGCACGCGTCGATGCTGTAGGCGCCGCTCCGCGTTCTTCGCAAGCCGACCAAATGCCCCCCGACCCCCAGTGCATTGCCGAGGTCCCGAGCAATCGCGCGGATGTAGGTCCCTTTCGAACAGTCAATTTCAGCCGTGACGTCCACCACCGCGTTGCCGTCGATGGTGCGTGCCTCGACCGAATAGATGTCAAACCGTGAGATGTCTATGGTGGCGGCCTTAAGTTCGATGTCGCCGCCCTTTCGGGCCACGGCGTAGGCCTTTTTTCCCTTGATTTTTTTGGCGCTGTAGAGCGGGGGCATTTGGTCGATGGTGCCGGTTTGCTGCGCTGCCGCGGCGACGATGGCCGTTTTGTCGATGTGCTGCGCATCCACCCACTCCCTCACGGGCAATTCCGCGTCCAGGCATGGAGTGGTGGCGCCGAGTCGAATGGTCGCGGTGTAGGACTTGGTGTCAGACTGAAGGCCTTCAATGGCCTTGGTGGCGCGGCCGGTGCAAATGACCAGCACACCCGTGGCGAGCGGATCCAGGGTGCCGGCGTGGCCGACTTTGAACTTCTTCACGCCGAGGCGGTTGCGTAGGGCCCAGCGGAGTTTGTTGACCACGTCGAACGAAGTCCACTCGAGGGGTTTGTCGATGAGCAGGATCTGCCCGTCCACAAAGCGTTGCTGGGACGAAAAATCCATCACCACAAAATCAGAAGCGGACTTACTTCCCATCGACCAAGGCTTCAGGTGGGGTGTAATCGGGAGCGGCTTCTTCGGCATGCAAACCGGCGATGTCCTCGAGGACGCGCAACGCGGCGAGGGGGCTGGTGATGTTTTCGATGCTCATGCGCAGGGCGTTGTTGCGCTGGTACATTTTGGTGTTGCGGGCATGGTGCTTGAGGTAGTTGAGGATGCGCGCAAACGTCGGACCTTGGAAGAACGGGCTGTCCTCGTCGGCGATGAAAGCGGCGATCATCTTCCCTCCTTTGAGCATGATTTTTTCCATCCCCAAGTACTCGGCCAACCACCGGAGTCGAATGGTTTCGATGAGGTCCTCTGTTTCTTGCGGCAAGGGTCCAAACCGGTCCTCTAGTCGTTCCTTGAATTCCACCAAATCAGAAGCTTTGTCAAGATCGTCGAGCTCGCGGTACAGCGAAATTCGCTCGGGGATGTCGGATACGTAGTGGTCGGGTATCATCAGCTGGAAATCCGTCTCGATGGCGGCTTCCACCACAAAGCGCTGGCTGGCCTTATTCTCCTCTTCAAACAATTTGGCGAACGATTCTTGCTTGAGCTCTTGCACGGCTTCGGCGAGGATCTTTTGGTACATGTCGAAGCCCAATTCAGAGATAAAACCGCTTTGTTCGCCCCCGAGGAGGTCGCCGGCACCCCGGATGTCGAGGTCGCGCATGGCAATTTGGATGCCGCTGCCGAGGTCGCTGAATTGCTCAATCGCCTGAAGGCGCTTGCGGCTTTCGTCGGGCAACAAACTAAGGGGAGGCGACAGAAGGTAGCAGAAGGCTTTTTTGTTCGAGCGCCCGACGCGGCCACGGAGCTGGTGCAAGTCACTCAGGCCGAATTGATGCGCGTCGTTTATGATCATGGTATTGGCATTGCTAATGTCAATGCCAGACTCAATAATGGTGGTGGCGATGAGGACGTCGAAGGCTCCGTCGATGAACCGGGCCATGACGTCTTCGAGCTGCTTGCCGTCCATCTGGCCATGGCCGATTCCGATGCGTGCATCCGGGACCAGTCGGGAGATCATACCGGCGACTTCTTGGATGTTTTTGACCCGGTTGTTGACGAAGTACACTTGGCCACCTCGGCTGACTTCGTAAGCTATGGCGTCACGGATCACCTCTTCATTGAACGGTGAAAGGGTGGTCTCGACGGGCTGGCGATTGGGCGGAGGAGTGGCAATGGTGCTCAAGTCGCGGGCACCCATCAAGCTGAACTGCAGCGTCCGGGGGATGGGAGTGGCCGTGAGGGTCAGGGTGTCGACGTTGGCCCGGATGGTTTTGAGCTTGTCTTTAACGGCTACTCCAAACTTTTGCTCCTCGTCAATGATAAGCAGACCAAGGTCTTTGAACTGAACACGTTTTCCGACAAGCGCGTGTGTCCCGACCAAAATATCGACTTGTCCGTCCTTCAATTTCTTGAGGGTGTCGGTGAGCTTTTTGCCGGTCTTGAATCGGTTGATGTAGTCCACGGTGACCGGAAAATCACGCAACCGCCGAGTGAAACTGCGGTAGTGCTGCATGGATAAAATGGTGGTCGGCACGAGAACGGCGACTTGCTTTCCGTCGGCGGCGGCTTTAAAGGCAGCGCGTATGGCCACCTCGGTTTTTCCAAATCCCACATCGCCGCACACGAGTCGGTCCATCGGGGTGGAGCGCTCCATGTCTTTTTTGACAGCGTGGATTGCTGCTCGCTGATCTGGGGTCTCCTCGAACATGAAGCTGGCCTCGAGTTCGTGGAGCATGTAATTGTCCGGTGAAAACGTAAAGCCTTTTGACGATTTTCGTTTGGCGTACAATTTCAACAAGTCAAACGCCAATTCCTTGACGCGCGACTTGGTTTTGGCTTTGGTTGCCGCCCAAGTGCCGGTGCCGAGCTTGGAGATTTTGGGGGCGGTGCCTTCTTTCGACGAGTACTTCGAAATCCGGTGCAGGGAGTGGATGTTGACGTACAAGACGTCGCCCCCGCGGTAGCTCAAGCGAATCGCTTCTTGTTCTTTCCCGTTGACGTCGATTTTTTGCAAACCTCCGAACTGCCCAATGCCGTGGTCGATGTGCACCACATAGTCACCAGGTTGAAGGGCGGAGAGCTCCTTCAGGGTCAGGGCCTGCTTGCTTTTCTTGAAGCCTTCTTTCAGCCGGAATCGGTGGTAGCGCTCGAACAGCTGGTGGTCGGTGTAGACCAACAATTTGAGCTGTTTGTCGACAAAGCCTTGGCTCAGCTCGATGGGGATGGGGTGGTGCGGTACCTCGGCTTCGCGGTCCGCAAAAATGTCGTGCAGCCGCTCGATCTGAGTGGCTTGTCCGGCGACGATGACGTTGTGGTAGCCTTGTCGGTGGTTGGCCTGCAGGTTTGAGGTGATCAGGTCGAAGTTCTTATTGAAGCTCGGCTGCTGGATCATGTCCCAGTCGATGACCACCCGATTCGGAAACGTGGTGCCGCCGTCGAACTCCACGACGTGGAAGGGTTCGAGTAGGCTTTCCAACCGTTCCGGTGCGATGAACAAGGCTTCCGGCGGGGTGAATTTGACCGCATCCGAAACGCGTTCAAAGGCGCTCTCCGCGCGCTCCATGGCCTTTTCCAATTGGCGTTCCGTGCGCTTGGCGTCGGCCATCCAAATGCGCGTGTCGGCCGGGATAAAGTTGAACAGCGGCTCGACAGATTCGTGGAGGCTTTGGTCGCCGATGTTGGGCACCACCACCGCCCGGGTCATCTTGTTGACGCTGAGCTGGGAGATGGGATCAAACTTCCGGATGGAGTCCACTTCGTCACCGAAGAACTCGATGCGGTAGGGATGGTCAAACGAGTAGGAGAACACATCCACAATGCCGCCACGCACTGCGTATTGCCCGGGCTCGTAGACAAAATCAACCTTGCTAAACCCGTACTCGATGAACACCTCGTCAAGAAAGTCCATGGTGTACTTCTCGCCCAAGGCGAGGGCGAAGGTCTGTTCGGAGAGCTCGCGCTTGCTGATGACTTGCTCGGCAATGGCTTCCCCGAAGGTGACAATGGCGAGCCCCTTGCCGTGGCGATTGATCTCGTTGAGGACCTCGGCGCGCATCGCGATATTGGCGTTTTCTGTGACTTCTTCTTGGTATGGGACCCGCGCAGAACGCGGGAAAAACAGCACGTTGTGGGTGTCGCCAATCAGCTGCTGCAGGTCGTTGAGGAAGTAAGCGGCAGATTCCTTGTCGTCAAGGACAAAAAGGTGGCTGGGTGCATCGCGCAGGACAGAATCGTCGGCCATCTCCCCGCCGGGGCTCAACATCGAAGCCGCGAGCAAGGCCGGCGCGGACCCCACAATTCCTTTGAGTTCGGCCTTGGAACCGTCGTTTTCCCAGCAGGCGTTGAGCAGGTGAGCGCGTCGGTCGGCTCGGTAAAAGTTCAGGAGGTCGTCAACGCGCATTTTGCCAGCTATCAGGGGGCAAATTTAGCCCGTCTTTTCGGTGTCGAGCCAACATGAGCGCAGTCCGTGCACCATGTTGACGCTTCCGACATAAAAAGGCGATCGCTCGTGCAAATGTTTCGGTTGTTTGGTCAAAATATCCCCGGCATTGTCCTCCGCCGCACCACCAGCCTGCTGAGCGAGGAATGCCAAGGGATTGCATTCGTAGGTCAGCCGCAGTTTTCCCTCAGCATTTGAGGTGGTGCTGGGGTAGAGGTAGATGCCCCCCTTGATGAGGTTGCGGTGGAAGTCGGTGACGAGACTGCCGATGTAGCGGGCCTTGAGCCCAGCGCCTGTCGCCTCCCGGCACCCGACAATAAAGCGCTTCACGGCTTCGGGCGAGGAGTCAATTAAAGCATCATTGATGGAGTAAATCGAACCCGCCTCAGGGAAGGCCATGCGCGGATGGGAGAGGAAAAACTCGCCCACGGCCGGATCCAGCGTAAAGCCGTTGACGCCGCTTCCGGTGGTGTACACGAGCATGGTGGAGGAACCGTAGTGGATGTATCCAGCCACCACTTGGTCGAATCCTGGCTGCAGAAAATCGTCGTCTTTGAGCGGCTCCCCGAGCGGGGTGATTCGCCGGTAAATGCTGAAGATGGTTCCGATTGAGACGTTGACATCGATGTTGGAACTGCCGTCCAGGGGGTCGATCATAACCACGTACTTGCCTTGCCGGCCTTCGTCGCCGCACAGGATGTAGTTTTCTTGTTCCTCCGAGCCAATTCCGGCAACGGATTTGCCCGCTGTCAGAATGCGCATGAACGTGCGGTCGGCAAAAACATCAAGTTTCTGCTGGTCTTCGTCGTGGGTGTTTTGGGACCCCAAAGCACCGTGGATGCCGGCAAGGCCGGCGCGGTTGACTTGGTGGTTGACGATTTTCGCTGCGATACCGATGTCGGTCAGCAGCCGGGTGAGCTGTCCGGATACGAAGGGGAACTGCGCCTGCGTATCCATGATGAATTCCTGGAGGGTAATCGCTTTTGACATGGGTGGATTTTGATCATTGCAAAACCACAAACAAGATAGAAGGGAACTGTCCTTATTGCGCCGGAAGTTGGCGCGTCAAATTCACAAAGTTTTCGGGAGAAAGTTGCTCGGGGCGCAATTTCAGGGTGGCCTCGTCGATTCCGTCGATGGCGAATCCGCCGGCCCTAAGCGAGTTGCGTAAAGTCTTGCGTCGCTGGTTGAATGCGGCTTTGGTTAGGCGCTTGAGGTCGGTATAGGTAACGTCTTCGGGCCATTCAGAGCGACGCCGGAGCCGTAACACGCCGCTGTTCACTTTCGGTGGTGGATTGAAAACGTGTGGCGGAACTGTGAACAGGTACTCCGCCTCGTAGTAGACTTGAATGAGAACGCTGAGAATACCGTAGGTCTTGGATCCGTGTGCTGCACATACGCGCTCAGCGACTTCTTTTTGGAACATGCCCACGAGTTCGGTGCCACGGTCCTTCCAATCAAGGAACTTGAAAAGGATCTGCGAGCTAATGTTGTACGGGAAGTTGCCGGCGACTACGAGCGGGCCGGGGGTCTCCAAATCGCTCAAGGGCATGCGCAAGAAATCCCTGTGCCGCACGCTTCCCTCCGGAAGCCAGTCTTGTTGTTGGAGGAACGCTACGCTTTCGCTGTCGATATCAAGTGCGAGGACTTGCGACCCAAAGCGCTGGATTAGCGGCCGTGTGAGTGCGCCGGTGCCCGGTCCAATTTCAAGGATGCAGGCCTTTGGGTGATCTGTCAGGATTGAGCCCGCGATACGCTCAGCAACGGAAGTGTCGTCGAGGAAGTGTTGGCCGAGGTGCTTTTTGGCTTTGACCCCGTTGGATTTGGCAACCATGATGGGCGGGATGGGTAATCAGTTTTTGGAGGGCTCAAGTTCGGGAATGACTTCGCCTTCTTCCAACGCGTGGAGCACGGTCCGAAAAGCCGGGGCGCTGGAGCCGAATTTTGCGGCATATTCTTTCTGCAGAGCAGCGGCGTGTTGTTTCGTGTAGACCCTAAAGGCATCCTCATTAACGGCGAAATACTGCACAGCCACAGAGTAATTTTCTGCATGCTCGTCGATTATTCTACAAATTTTATAGCCCGAAAAACAACCGGTTGCAAAAATTTTTGGGATGTGGTCTTCCCGCATGAATCCCAGCCATTCTTGGAAAATCGACGCGTCTAGGCTCACTGTGACATTGTATAAAATTCGATTTGACCGATGGTTAATAGAAATTTGTCGCATTCGTTTGGTTGTTTATCGAGATTTTTCTCGTATATTCGAATTCTGAAATCTTAACCAAGATAAAGTGATGCGAACACTTTTCCTCTCCCTGCTCTGTTTATTCGGAGCCTTAACGGTCCTGCAAGCACAGGACCCAGGCATTGCCTATCAGGCAGTTGCCCGAGATGCCGACGGCGATCCACTGGCGGACGCCGAACTCGATGTGCGGGTCACCCTATATGGGGCTGACGACGCCATCTTGTGGCAAGAATCTCATGCCAGCGTATTAACCAATCAGTTCGGCAACCTTGCCCTCACCATCGGTGACGGTGCTGTTACTCCTGGCTATGAAGCATTAAGCGCCATAGACTGGTCAGCTGCCGGCTTGCACTTCGGAATCGAGGTGGATGCTGGAGCCGGATACGCCTCTTTTGGAGACGTAGACGTAGAAGCTGTACCAATCGCGATGTATGCATTGAATGGCCAAGAAGAAGAGATTGCTGCTCTACAGGACGCCCTCGACGCCCTTGACGGAAACGTTGCGGTGCTGGTCGATGACCTGTCTGCTGCAATTGCTGCCAATGCTGCTGCTGACGCTGCGGAATCAGCTGATGGAGATGCCGCGGACGACGCGTTGCAAGCTGCCATCGATGCAAACACTGCTGCTGATGCTGCAGAATCTGCTGCTGGCGCTGCTGAAGATGCACTCTTGCTCGGACTTATTCAAGACAACGATGGAGACATCTCCGTGTTGCAATCGAATGTTGCTGACAATACCGCCGATTTGGGCGATTTGTTGTCGGCCATCACGGTTGGACCATCAGGAATTACGGTCAATGATCTGACTGTAACAGGTGATCTCGATATCACTGGTGTGTTCAGTGCCGCCACAGGCCTGTTCAATTATCTGAGCTCCAACAATGCCGACTTCGAAGATATGATTGCTGAGGCGGCTCAAGTTGAGCAAATGACTTTCTTCGAAGGTCGTGCCTTGGGATCAGAATCGTCTTTGGACGTCGATGGCACATTAAATGTAGATGGTGCTGCTACCCTTGCAGAACTTTCTATCAATGGAGAGCAAGCCGCTACCCAACCATATGTTGACAGCGCGGATGCGGCCATCCAAGCTGATGTTGACGCAAATGAAGCTGCAAGTGATGCCGCCGACGCTGATTTGTCTGCTGCCATTGCAGACAACGCTGCTGCTGACGCTGCTGAATCAGCTGCGGGTGCATCTGCTGATGCAGCCATCCAAGCTGACGTTGATGCAAATGAAGCGGCTAGCGATGCTGCTGATGCTGCTCTTGCCGCTTACGATGCAATTCAAGATTCTGTTAGCGCTGAAATAGTTGCACAAGCTTATGCAGACCTCGCAGCG
>PKEB01000021.1 GCA_002863125.1 Flavobacteriales bacterium | reverse complement strand
CTGTGCTTTCGGTCAACATATGACTTTCACCGGTCCACGCATCGTGCAACACCAGGCAGAGCAATTCGGGATTACCGTACTCGGCTTCCAATGTGAACGTGTGCACCCCGGAATCCCAGGCCATGACGTGAATGGGGACCAGGTCCGTGGCCGTTCGCGATACCGTTTGAATCGCAAGGTCTTCGCCCTCATCCGTGTGGAACCATAACTTGAGGTGTTCCGCTTCTGTCGGATCGCCGAAAGTCCTGAGATCATGTTCCACATCAAATTCCGTTGTGGTTTCCTCCAAAAGCCCCACAAAACCTCGGGACCATTTGCCCGATGCTTCTTCCACCCGCAACGCAAAGAATTCCGGGTCATTTGCACTGCGGATGAAGGGACTGGTAAAGGTTGTTTTATCCTCCTCTTCAAACGTCAACGTTCCACCGCCATCGGCTTGAACCCAAAACGATTGACCAACTCCGATGACATTACCCGGGATGAACGTGGTGTAATCCTCATTATCCCCATCGTAGATGTAAAATCCGGCTGGTCTGGTGCTGGCGACGCCTTCAGCGGCGGTCCAAGCAAGGTTGCCATAGGTCACTGGAGCTGGGTACGGATTGCCCACTAGGTTCCAGCCATCATTTTCCGCTGTCCCTGAACTGGTATTCGTGATGCCGACTGCTTGGCTGCCGCTGTTCAGTGCGCCTGTGTACGATAAGGTCACACTTGTATTACCTGGAAATTCTACCATATACCCTTTTCCAGTATGCGACAACGTACCGGACGCTTCCACCCAACCATCATTGAGTCCCCCTGTATTCGTTTCGTCGTACTCAAAAATCCAGGCTGCCCCGGCCCCTGACCAATTGGTCGAATTGATACCTGCCACGTATGAACTCAGGTTAACAAACGACACTGCGTCGTTGGTGTTGTCCGGCACGAATCGCTCGAAGGTGATGTTTCCCGTGATACTCGCACCCGAACCCACCGCTCCGATGGCTGCCGTTCCCGTCGCGTCTGAATGCATCGTCAGGCCTTGGTTATTCAAATCCAATGTGCCGCTTGTCGGCCAGAGAACACCCCCGGCCTCAATCTCCAGCGAAGTATTCAACGTCAAGGTTCCACTGGCCTTGTTGACGATGGCATACTTCAATACCAAATTGGACGTGCCATTTACGCTCTGAGCACCCGTTCCATTGAACGTTAACGCGCGATCATTCTCATTAAACGTTCCACCTGAAGCCAATTCAAAATCCCCTCCTACTTCCAGGTCACCTCCGACTGCTGTTGACATGCTCAACGTTCCGTTGATGGTAACATCCCCTGCCGCGGTCAACGCACCCATCATCGCATCCATGTTCAAGTTTCCGCCCGCATCAATGGTGATGTTTCCACCGCAGCTTTGAGCCCCAGAGGTGTTGAAATCCAATTCCGCGCCGCTTGCAATGACCACATGGTGCGGCGCGTTCCACTCCGTCCCGACTCCGTAGGTCCCGCCGTTGTTGTACTTCAACGTAGCCCCCGAACCGTAGGTCGGAGCATTCGTGTCCACATAACCACCGGAGAGGATTTCCAACGTTCCTTGGATAGAACACCCGGTGCCGAAATTCACCCCTCCGTTCAATTCCACATTATTGAATGAGAGGGTTCCTGTGGTGGTTCCACTTCCAGAGAAAACGACGTTCTCACTCGAAGAAGTCCATGTTCCTCCCTCATTCTTGATTTCACCGCCACCGTTTATGGTAATGGTCCGCGGGGTTCCATCGCCCGCAGTAAACGTCCCGCTTTCCAATGTCAATGAGGCCAACGTGATGTCTCCATCTAAAATCAAGTTTCCTTTCAAGGTCACATCTGATCCAGAACTTGGAATCAATCCCGCTGCCCAGGAGGAGGAAGAATTCCACGTTGTTGGACTTGCGACACTTTCATAGGTCGAAGCAACGGCATAAGAAGATGTTCCTCCCGTCGCAATCGAACGCATATCGAACTCCTCTTCTGAAGCCGTTACGACCTCCAAATCCATCGTGGAAGTCGCGAAATAATAATTGACTATTGTCCCCCCAGCTTGGCCTGGAATGGTAGCAGATCCTGTAGTTCCCGAAATATTCTCCAATTCCATGGCAGCCCTGGTGCTCCAACCATCAGTCGTGTAAACCAAGAAAACACGTTCTTCTGCGGATTTGGTTCCACTCAAAGTAGCCTCAATCGTCACGGCCTGGGTTGGAGCAGGGTTCACGCCCGACGCCGTGATTCGTGTTTGGCCGCTTATGGCAACCGGGTCGGCCGAGGTTTCCATCAAGCAGACGCTGGTTGTAGCATAACCATTGTCCTTGAAAACGAATGTGTAATGGTTGTTCTGCGTAAGGCTGACCGAATTGTTGGGAAGATCGCACATTCCAACAGAATTAACTGCATCAGGCGTAAATGCATGACATGACCATGAGTTTGCCCACACATTTCCGCTGCCTCCACTTACAAACTTGAATTCCACGCTACCAGTTGATCCGTTATACTCAAATGTTGTCGTCCATCGATCTAGCCCGTCCGTGATCTTCGTTAAGTCAAAATCGCCACCCATATTGAGATTATTAGTCCAGCCATTCCAGCCGCCGGGTGCTCGTAAACCGTCCTGCTCTGTAATTTGAGCGTGCACGGCAGGGCTCGAAAGGAAAACACAAAAGAAGATTGTTATGAGGGCCTTAGTACGGTTCACAATTCCATGGTCCATGTTTATACAGTTCGATAGTGTACAATTGACAGAAACTAAAATAAAGGACATTTTCTCCGCGTACGGGTCTTCCACAGCGACTTATGAGCAATGGCATCTTATTAAATACGGTATCGGCTTACTTGATTTTTGATGTGTTGCTTCACCTACAAAATCGCACTGAACGCAGGGGCAAAATCAGATTGAAAAGACATGATTTCAGCACCGTAAAGAGGGTATTCTTATCGTTCCTAAAGTCGCTTTCAACCTTTGTGGGCAGGATAACTTTCTATGCCTCCATCCTACTTCCTGATCTTCCTCTTTTAAAGCTATGCGCTTAAATCCCCCTCGGAATTCGGTTAGCCTTATATGTTCATACATTGGGTGGAAATTCGTCTACTCCTGGACCATGCCCATCCGTAACTTCGTCCTCGCCCTCGCTCTACTCGCAGCTGCCATCCCAGCCGATGCCCAACGCCGTCGAGCGCTCCGCAACGAAAGCAACCCGACCCCACGCACCGTTGAGGAAAGCATCAAAGCCGCAGAAGAGAAAGAACGCGAACGGGAGGCCGCACTTCGCACGGGTTGGAACGACGCGCAAGACCACCATTTCCGCAACCAGGATAAGGCTACCCGCAAGCGCATGCGGCAAAACGAACGCCGACGAAAGCGCATGCGGCAAGGGCGACAAGTGCCGTGGTGGCGGCGCATTTTTGGACGGCAGAATCGGTATCGCTGAGGCGCCCAAAACCACGCGCACGCAACCCACAGAAATTCCGCGCCAAATGACGTCCTAAACCCGCGGCTCACACCCTCGCATCCGCCCGTCAATCCCTGCGCCGCGGGGGCTGGCGCATTTCGATTAACACTTCTTCGCAACAGGGCGCTCAGGCCTTATATTTGGCCTCTATTGTTTTCGAACAACTGAACCAATGACCTGTAACACACGATTCATGTTGCGTCCACTAACTTTTCTTTTTGCCGCATTACTGGCAGTAGGCAGCGTTTCGGCGCAAGTAGGTTCCGGTACCCTAAAGGGTAAAGTGATGGACCTCGATGCCAACGAACCGCTTCCGTTTGCGAGCGTTGTGATCTTTCTGAACGGAAACCAAGTTTCCGGAACGAATACCAATTTCGACGGGGAATACACGATCAAGCCGGTGCAGCCAGGCACATACGACGTGCTCTTCAGCTTTGTCGGATACCAAAGCCGCAAAATCACCGGGGTGAAAATCACCGCAAACAAAATCTCCTTCGTGAACGCTGAGCTTTCTGCCGGTGTGATGATGGAAGAAGCGGAGGTTGTCGAATACACGGTGCCGTTGATCGATAAGGACGGCGGAGCATCGGGTGGAACGGTGACGCGTGAGGACATCGACAAGATGCCTGGACGTTCGGCCGCTTCGATTGCGACAACGGTTGCAGGTGCGAGCACCGCCGGTACAGGAGGCGGCATCTCCATCCGTGGTGCGCGACCATCATCCACATGGGTCTACATCGACGGCATCAAGGTCCGCGGTTCCAGCGCCCTGCCGAAGTCGGCCATCGAGGAAGTCCAGGTTGTAACGGGGGGTATCCCCGCAAACATAGGTGACGCCACCGGTGGTGTCATCAACATCTCGCTCCGAAACTCATCCTCCAAGTGGTTTGGCGGCGGTGAAGTCATCACCTCCGGGCTCCCAACAGCCGATGGCGGTGCAATCGGATTGGACAAATTCGGTTACAACGTTGTAGAAGGTTCCATTTCTGGCCCAATCCTCTTTACGAAAGATGAAGAAGGCAACAAGATTAGCCCGCTGCTGGGTTTGTTCCTCTCCGGCAACTACACTTATCAGCAGGATCCACGCCCCACCTTCGGCGGCAACTACAAGATGCGAGATGAGGTGCGCCAGCAACTCCTTGACAACCCATTGCGCCAGAATATCAGCTCTTCCGGTGAAGTTAACGGTGCTTTATACAACGCGGACTTCTTGACGGCAGACGATTTCGAACGCATTCCCACACGCCTCAATGCAGCCAACCAGAATGCCAGCCTCGTGGCCAAAATCGACGTGAACACCAACGAGACGACCTCCCTAACGTTTGGCGCGACCGGCTACTACAGCCAAGGCAGCAGCTACAGTTACGCCAACAGCTTGATGAACTGGGAAAACAACTTGGACGTGACCGGCTTCGACTGGCGCGCCTACGCCAAGTTTGCCCAGCGCTTCGTAGAGAGCGAGGATGACGCCGACGCCTCCACCTTGAAGAACGTCTTTTACCAGGTCATGGCAGACTACTCACAAAGCTTCCAGCGCGTGCAGGACCTCAGCCACGGCGACAATTTCTTCCGCTACGGCCACGTCGGCCAGTTCGACGTTTATAAGCGCAACTCGTACGGCTACGATCCAGCCGGTGCTCGTTTCGTGCACAATGGTTGGGAGGACACACTCGTGACCTTCACCCCGTCTCCACACAATCCAGAGCTCGCGGCTATCAACAACCAGTATTTCAGCCTCTTCGACTACGAGCCGTACAACGCGGCAGAGGATGGACCGTATGAGAGCCTGTTGACGGTACAAAATGGAAACGCCCTACTCAACGGCCAAGGCCCTCCCGGCACGTACGGTCTGTGGAGCTACTACGGTGCTCAAGGCAACAGCTACAGCATCAGCAACAACACCCAGTTCCGAATTAGCGCGGCAGGTTCAGCCGACATTGGTGACCACGCGTTGCAGATGGGCTTCGAGTACGAGCAGCGACGCGACGCGTTCTTCTCACTCGCTCCAACCGGGCTGTGGACCATCGGTCGTTTGACCACCAACTCGCACATCAAGGAGTTGAACTTGAACGACTCGACCATCACCAACCAGGGTTCGGCGTTCTACGTCACTTACGGGCGCCTAATCGGTGACAACCAGTTTGCGTTTGACCGCAACCTGCGCATCGCCTTGGGACTCGATCCAGACGGCAACGATTTCATCAACCTCGACGCCTTGGATCCTGACAACCTCACCCTTGATATGATGGGTGCGGACGACCTCTTGAATCAGGGTAACAACCTCGTGAACTACTCGGGCTACACCCCATGGGGAGATAAAATTACCCGCCGCCCAACCCTCGAAGATTTCTTCAACGAAAAAGACGAAGACGGTTACTTCACCCGTCCTATTCAAGCCTACGAGCCGATTTACATCTCGGGCTACGTGATGGACAAGTTCACGTTTGACGACATCATCTTCAACGTCGGTGTACGTGTTGACCGCTTCGACGCGAACCAGCAGGTTTTGAAGGATCCCTACGTGATCGGCGAGAACTACCGAGTCGGCGACATCCGAGGTGACCTGCTGTCACAGCTAGACGACGGCATCGTCATCCCATCGAACATCGGAAACGACTACGCGGTCTACGTGGATGCCCTAGACGGCCCTACTACCATCGTGGGATACCGCGATGGCGACACCTGGTTCAATGCAGCCGGCACGGAAATCAACGACCCGGACATCCTCGCGGTCAATGAAGTGTACCCCGCGCCTTGGTTGAAGGAGGGACCTGATGCTGAGTTGAACTCGAACGCATTTGAGGATTACACACCACAGGTGAATATCATGCCGCGTGTCGCCTTCTCGTTCAACATTTCGGACGAGGCTGTCTTCTTCGCGCACTATGACATCCTGACACAGCGCCCAACATCGAACAACCGATTCTCTCCGGTAGACTACTTCTTTATCGAAGCACGTGATAACCTGATTTCGAATCCGAACCTCCGTCCTGAGAAGACGATTGATTACGAATTAGGTTTCCAGCAGGTTTTGAGCAAGACGTCGAGCTTGAAAATCTCCGCTTTCTACAAGGAAATGCGCGACATGATCCAGGTGCGGAATTTCGTGGGAGCCTACCCCCGTCCCTACAAGGCATATGGCAACCTCGACTTCGGTACCACTAAGGGGTTGACCATCGGATACGACTTGCGCCGCACGGGCAACATCCGCATGAACGCTAACTACACGTTGCAGTTTGCTGACGGTACGGGTTCGACCACGACCACGGCACTCGCGTTGATCAATGCCGGTCTCCCGAACCTGCGAACCATCAATCCGTTCAACTATGACCAGCGTCACCGCTTCGTGGCTAACGTAGACTACCGCTACGGTTCGGGCGATGACTACAACGGCCCCATCGTAAACGTGGGCAAGAACGACGACGGTACCGCCAAGCAGGTTCAGCTGTTCGCCAATACCGGAATCAACCTGATCGCAAACCTCGGCTCCGGAACGCCCTACACTGCCTCGGTTATCCCAACACCAATCACTGGTGAGATTAGCCCTTCTACCGAAGGCTCGATCAACGGCAGCCGCCTCCCTTGGCAGTTCAGCATGGACTTGAACTTGGACAAAAACTGGAGCATCACCCGAGGCGAAGGCGCCGATGCCCACAGTTACAACGTGAATGTCTACTTCTGGATTAACAACTTGCTCAACACGCGCAACATCAACTCGGTCTACCGATTCACCGGCATTCCAGACGACGATGGCTACCTCGCTGCTGCGCAGTACCAACCGCTCATCAACTCACAAAACGACCCCAATGCATTCCGCAACTACTACGGAATGTACGTGGACAACCCGTTCAACTTGGGCGTACCACGCACGATTCGCTTGGCTGTGAAGTTTGACTTTTAATTGACCTCCGAAATTGACCTTACATAACGTGATGCGATTTACACTTCTCCTCACCGCCGCCTTGATCAGCTCTTCAGCGTTCGCGTACAAATACGTCGGACCGAACGGGCCCGGGGCAACTGACCAGACCAACGAGGTAACCGCTGAACCGGATACGCGTGCTGCGGCATGTGCACCGGCGACCGGCCTCCGCGACTTGGAATGGAACAACGTTCGCGCCCTCATCGAGACGGGCGGTTCGATGTGGCAAAACCGCGCGACCAGCCAGGCCTCTTACGAGGTGCCTAAAGGCGGTGGCGTGAGCTCCCTCTACGCCGGTGCCCTCTGGATGGGCGGCATCAGCCCCGACCAACAGCTCAAACTCGCCGCGCTGCGTTTTCGCCAGGGCAATGACTTCTGGACGGGTCCATTGACCAACGATGGCGCTGCCGAAGTGGACGCAACCACATGCGACCAGTACGATAACTTCTTCATTTCCACGCGATCTGACGCGGAGCGCCACCGCCAGTACTTTGACTGCGTGGGCGACCCCGAATGCGACCTCGAGGAGCAGTTCCCGAACGGATACAGCATCCCGTCGTACTTCTTCGATTACCCGGCGCACGGCAACACGGCGTTGAACCAAGATTTCTACCTCTCGCCCTTCCTAGATTACGATGGAAACGGTTTCTACGACCCCGCTGCGGGTGACTACCCTTGGTACGACTTCCTTCAAGAGATTGACTGCAAGGAGCGAAAGCGTGAGGACCTCGTTCCACTGTACGGTGACCGCAATTTCTACTGGATCTTCAACGACAAAGGAAACGTTCACTCGGAATCGCAGGGTGAGCCGATTGGGATGGAGATCCGCGCGCAGGCATTTGCCTTCTCGACCAACGACGAGGTCAACAACATGACCTTCTACAACTACGTATTGATCAACCAGGGTACGCAAACGCTCTCCGATACCTACTTCGGTATTTGGGTGGATGCGGACGTGGGAACGGCCATCGACGACTACGTTGGTTGTGACGTTCAGCGTGGCCTCGGCTACAGCTACAACGGGGACGCCGACGATGAGCCTTCTTCAAGCTCGCAGGGCTACGGCCTCAACCCACCCGCTGTCGGTGTGGACTTCTTTGAAGGCCCTTACCAGGATGCCGACTCGGTGGACAACCCGTTGACGCAGGTCTTCTACGACGCTGTGGACTCCCTCGGTATCCCTTACGAAGGCATCGGAATCGGTTATGGTGACGGCGTCATCGACAACGAGCGTTTCGGCATGCGCCGTTTTGTTTACTACAACAATTCCGGCAACCCCATCAACGGAGAGCCCAGCACGCCGTTGCACTACTACAACTACATGAACGGCATCTGGAAGAACGGACAGAAGATGGCGTATGGAGGTGATGGTGTATCTGCAGCCCTCGGTGCAAACTTGGACATCCCCGCCGACTACTTCTTCCCCGGCGACACAGACCCCTACGCTTGGGGAACCGGTGGCATTGACGTGGAACCTTGGACAGAGGTGACTTCAGGCAACCCGCCTGCTGACCGCCGCTTCATCCAGGCTGCGGGTCCCTTTACCCTCGAACCGGGTGACTACAACAACATTACCGTTGGTATCGTGTGGGCACGCGCCACAGCAGGTGACCCAACCGAATCGGTCAAGCTCATGCGCATCGCCGACGATAAGGCGCAGGCGCTCTTCGACAACTGCTTCGAGATCGTTTCTGGTCCCGACGCGCCGGATGTGACCATCCAGGAATTGGAGAACGAGCTCATCCTCTACTTGACCAACGACAATCCGCTTTCGAACAACTACCGCGAGGAATACCTCCAACTCGATCCAGGCATTCCAAAGCTCGACGTCGAAGGCAACCCGTACGACAGCTTGACGCGTTCTTACACGTTCGAAGGGTACTTGATTTACCAACTGCGCGACGCGGAAGTCTCAGCGGCCGATCTCAATGACATCGACGCTGCGCGCCTCATTGCGCAATGCGACGTCCAGAATGACATCGACCTCGTCATCAACTACAACCAGGACGAGACAATGGACTTGCCTGTACCTACGTTGATGGTGGACGGTGACAACGAAGGCATCTTCCACAGCTTGCGCGTCACCAACGACGCGTTTGCCCAAGGCGACAACCGCTTGGTTAACCACAAGACCTATTACTTCATGGTGTTGGCCTATGGTTACAACAACTACGAAGACTATGATCCGATCCTCGGTTCTGGTCAAGACGTGCAGTACAAAGCATCGCGTAAAGCAGCCGTGGGTTCACTCCGCACTTATGCGGGCATCCCCCACAACCCCGCACCAGAGTCGGGCGGTACGGTTCAGTACGCCGAGTACGGCAGCGGTGTGGAGATGACGAAGCTGGAAGGCAAGGGCAACGGCATGATGGACCTCGAGTTGACATTCGCCTCCGAGCAGGACATCCTCGACAACACCATCGCTTCGACGGTCACGTACGCAGCCGGTCACGGTCCTGTGGACGTCCGCGTGGTGGATCCGCTTCGCGTTCCCGACGCTGACTTCGAGCTCCGTGTAGCCGGCGACGACGCCGACCTCGAGGACGCCGTGGACGCCTACTGGACGCTCACCAACGTCACCATG
>PKEB01000034.1 GCA_002863125.1 Flavobacteriales bacterium | reverse complement strand
GAGATTGAGGCCGGGGGTGTTCTCTGGCCGACAAGCGGCACATTGGATTTGAATAACCAAGGCCTGACGATGCATTCAGATGCAACGGGAACGGCGGCTATCGGAGCGGTGGGAACGGGCATCAACGGAGACATTACCTTCGAGCGATTCGTATCGGACAACACGAACGACGCAGTTTCGTTTGTGAACCTGAGTTCATACGTGGCAGGCATCAATGCGACCAATTGGACAGGGGCCGGGGCAAACTGGATCTTTGAGTACGACGAAACGAATACAGGGGGGCTCAATGACGGTTGGGTGGAAGCGTCCGGTACGTTATCCCATACCGGTAAAGGCTACATGGCAGAATTTCCAGGGAATGCAAGCGTGACGCTATCGTACACGGGCGCGTTGAACAGCGGCACACAATCAGTCGTCATCACGAACACCAGTTCAGGCACAGCGGCAAATGATGCCTGGAACCTAGTGGGCAATCCGTATCCGGCACCGGTAATTCTGAGTAGCCTGACCTGGGCCGCCGCTGAAGGTGGTACCAGACCTACCGGATTTTATGTCTACGATGGGGACAACGAGGATTACACTTTCCGCCACGAGAGTAATGCAATCGCAGTCGGTCAATCATTTTGGGTCCGTGCCGAAACCGGCAGTGGAACCTTGACGTTTGAAGAGGCGGACAAATCAACCAGCTCGGACCCCTTCATCCGCAGTGCAAACGACCCTGAATTCTTCGCGTTGCGGGTGGAAGAAGCGTCGGGCAAGTGGTCCCGAGGCCTTGTGGTGCTTTTGGAGGAAACCACAACGGAATTTGACGTGGAACATGATTTGAGGACGTTCGGCGACCCGACAGAGTCGGAACACCTCAAGTTGTGGTTCCGCGCGGATGCGGGCGAAGACCTTTCGATTCAAACGGTATCGCGAATGGCCACGGACCTGGTCCCCATTCACGTCATGGCGTGGGATTCCGGGGTGCACACGTTCACATTGGACGCCGAGTACGGCAATCCCGAATCGCTCTGCCTTGTGTTGCACGATGCGTGGACCGGTGAAAGTCATATGTTGACCGAAAGCACAGCATTGGAACTTGAATTGGAAGGGGGTGTGGTCTATGCGGAGCGATTTGCCATCGGTTGGAACGTTCAACCAGAGATCAGTACGGAAACGGCTTGGTGCACCGGTGGCGTGGTCGATATGGGTTGGGCTGCTGACGAGGCTGCCGGTTGGCAAATTACCTGGGCAGGCCCTCAATCGGGTGCTGCTGAAAATGAGTCGTCCATCGGTGGATTAGCTGCCGGTACTTACGAAATTTCTTGGGTGCAGGAGGACCAATTGTGCCCAGGTGCTGCATCGATTGAAATCGCCGAGGCGTGCGTAGGTGACTACAACCAAAACGGCAGTCGGGGCTTAGAAGACTTGCTGGCGTTGTTGGCCCACTTTTCTCCAGACCTCGAAGGAGGTGATGTCTCAACGTTGGACTGCGACTGCGATGGTCAATTGACCATTGTTGGAGATCTGCTCATCTTTTTAACTGTGTATGGAACGAGTTGCAATGAATAAGGAAGCCATGAAGCGTAACATGATTAAAAAATCAATCCCAATGAATTTTCTGAAGCGCCTCTTAATGGTTGGAATGTCAGCTGTAATCACGTTGAACGGAATGGGCCAGAGCCAAGTGGATTGGAATAACGAAGAGGCCATTCAGCACCACAAATGGGAGCATGACTACGGGTCCATGATTTTGAGCGATGAGGAATTTGCAGCGTTGCATGTGGACAAGCAACCGGCCCAAATGATGCCGCCATATCCACAAGTGCCATTTGAGGGCATTCATGGCTTATTCCTCTTGTCTTTGTTGGGTGGTGCGCTGTTGATTTACCGGCGGCGAGCAACTATGGCTTGAACAGCCGCTTCAGCAGACGTGACTGGCAATTCGCACGCCCCGTCTTCGCAAACGAAAATGTTCAGTCCGCCGAGTTGGCGGTGGTCCAATGCAGGCAAGGCTTCATCCGTTCCGCCTGCGTAAAGAATTTGGGGTCGGTAGGTGGATTGTAAGCTGCGGCGAGCGGCAGCGATTGACTCCTTGTCTCCGGTCATGACGACTTCCCGGTGCGGCTCTGTGCGCCACAGCAGCAACCCAGCCCAATGAGTAGCGCTGGGCCAGTAATCCACCCGATTTATAGCCCCTGCGAGCATGCGGTCGCTCATGACCCGCCAATCTGACCGATTGAACAGGTAGGAGAGTTGGAATAGGTTGCGCGCCATTTGAGCGTTGGCCGACGGAATGACGCTGTCGTCGTTTTCTTGCTTGCGGGCAAACAGGGCTTCACCACTCATACGTTGGAACCAGAAGGTGCCGCGAGCCTGATCGTAAAAATCAGTAATGGCCTGTTCTGCCAATTCAGCGGCGGCGAGGGCGTACCTCGTTTCAAACGTGGCTTGGTAGAAATCTAGGCAGGCGGCAATGGTACTGCCATAGTCGTCCAACATGCCGTCGATGTGGGGTCCGGTGCTTTCGTGGTAAACGTGTTGCAGCCGACCATCTGCCCGACGCTGTGTGCCGAGGATGAAATCCAATGCGTGCCGCGCCCGGTCGATATCCTCGGTCCGATTGAAAATGGTTCCGGTCGTGGTGAGTCCGCCGGCCATCAAGGCCGTCCATGCGGTCAAGATTTTGTCGTCCAGTCCAGGGGCAACACGCTCCGTGCGTACGGCCCTAAGTTTTGCATGAACAACCTCCAATTCCCTCCGCAAGGCTTCCGGTTCCCGGTCCAGCGATGTTGCTATTGACTTGTCTGACGCCCACTTCATGAGCACGTTGGCCGGGGCCTCCGATTCGTACTCGTCCCAAGCGCTCTTCCCATCCACCGCGTAGGTCTGCTCGCACAATCGATATTCTTCTTCAGTCAAAACCGCGCGCAGTTCCTCCGCGGTCCACACGTAGTATTTCCCTTCAACTCCCTCGCTGTCGGCATCCAAGGCGGAATAGAATCCGCCCGATGCATGGCTCCATTCGCCCTGTACGAAATCCACGATGCCCAGCGCTGCCCGCTTCAAGGCCGCCCGATCTCTCGCCGGCGTTTCGGGCAATGCTTGCCACGCTCGGGCAAACGTGCCGGCGAGTTGGGCATTGTCGTATAACATCTTCTCGAAGTGGGGGATGTGCCATTTTTCATCTACGCTGTAGCGTGCGAATCCGCCGCCGATGTGGTCGTGGATACCACCACGCTCCATGCGGAGGAGCGTGTTGAGGGCGTGATCAAGGGTGGCTTGGTCGTCGCGGACGGTTCCGTAATGTAGTAGGAAGTCGAGGTTGGTCGGAATGGGGAATTTCGGCGCGCGGTCGTTGCCGCCCCAGCGTGTGTCCCACAGTTGCCGCCACCGGTCGATGCCGTCGTCAAGTAGCAAGGCGTCGGCGGGCCCAAAGGCGTCTGGGGTTCCCCAGGCTTTTGCTCCCTCGAGGGGCGGGACGTCAACCAACTCGGCTTGCTGGACTCCAGCAGTGAGTTGCTCCGCGTATTCCAGCACGCGCTCGGGTTTCTCGGCCCGGGTCTTTAAAATCGAACTTAAGGCTTGGAGCCATCGCTCGCGCGGGAAGTAGGTGCCGCCGTAAATCGGGCGTCCGTCGGGCAGGCAGATTGCGTTCAGCGGCCAGCCCCCGCGTTGGGTCATGAGCTGGACCGCGGTCATGTACACGCCGTCGACATCGGGGCGTTCTTCGCGGTCGACTTTGATGCTGATGAAGTGCTCATTCATGAATGCCGCCGCCGCACTGTCTTCAAAGGTCTCGTGCTCCATGACGTGGCACCAATGGCAGGCGCTGTAGCCGATGCTGACGATGACCAGTTTGTCTGTTGCCCGGGCTTCTTCCCAAATGGCTTCCGACCACGGCTTCCAATCCACGGGGTTATAGGCGTGCTGGCGGAGGTAGGGGCTGCTCTCGTGGATAAGGGCATTGGGGGTGGCGTCGGACGTGGAATCTCGCATGGATGTGGGGGTTTGGCAGGCGGCCAAAAGCAAGGCAAATTGTGCAACCATGATCCAATCAAGGCACGGATTCAGCGGTTGGTTCAAACGGCGATGCATTTGGTGCAATTTCTGAATTGCAGGATTGATTCGGAGGCTATATTTGGCTTCTTTTTAACGCGATTTCTCGCATAACCAACCGGACTCCGCACCTTCAAAATCGATTCCATGCGCGACCAACAAATTGCCGACCTGATTGCCCGTGAAAACCACCGTCAAGTGGAGGGCATTGAGCTCATTGCCAGTGAAAACTACGCCAGCGACCAAGTAATGGAAGCGCAAGGCAGTGTGCTCACCAACAAGTACGCTGAGGGGTTGCCCCGGCGCCGCTACTACGGCGGTTGCGAAGTGGTGGACGAAGTCGAGCAGTTGGCGATTGATCGGTTGTGCAAACTGTTTGGTGCCGCATGGGCCAATGTCCAGCCGCACTCGGGTGCTTCGGCCAATGCGGCTGTCATGGTCGCGGTGCTCAACGCCGGCGATTCCATCCTTGGTTTCGATTTGAGCCACGGTGGTCACTTGACGCACGGCTCGACGGTGAACTATTCGGGTAAGCTGTACAAGCCTCATTTCTACGGCGTGGAAAAGGAGACCGGTACCATCGATATGGATAAGGTGGCTGCTACAGCAGCTGAGGTGAAGCCCAAGCTCATCATTTGTGGAGCGTCGGCGTACAGCCGCGATTGGGATTACGCCCGGTTCCGAGAGATTGCCGACAGCGTAGGTGCGTTGCTCCTCGCAGATATCAGTCACCCATCGGGTCTCATCGCTGCTGGTCTGCTCAACAACCCCATGCCGCACTGCCACATCGTGACGTCCACGACACACAAGACGCTGCGTGGCCCCCGCGGTGGTATCATCATGATGGGTCAGGACTTTGACAACCCGTGGGGCAAGACCACGCCTAAAGGTGCAGTGCGCAAGATGAGTTCACTGCTCGACAGCGGCGTATTTCCGGGAATGCAGGGCGGACCGCTCGAACACGTTATCGCCGCCAAGGCGGTGGCCTTTGGCGAGGCACTTGAGCCCGGTTATAAAACGTACATGCAACAGGTGATCGAGAATGCCCAAGCCATGGCGGCAGCATTTGTCGACCGTGGCTACGACCTGATCAGCGGCGGTACGGACAACCACCTGATGCTCATTGACCTCCGCAACAAAGGAGTTACGGGCAAGGTAGCGGAAAAAGCCCTCGGCCGAGCGCACATTACGCTCAACAAGAACATGGTGCCGTTCGACACCCAAAGCCCGTTTGTGACCAGCGGTATCCGTGTTGGTACGCCGGCCGTTACCACGCGCGGCATGGTGGAAGCGGACATGGAACAGATTGTCGATTGGATCGATGCGGTGATTTGTTCACCGGAAGACGAGGCGGTCATCGGCCGCGTCGGTGAAGCGGTGCGCGCGCGGATGCGCGACCTGCCGTTGTTTGCGGAGTGAGCCGAAGTTTACCCCTCATCCACCCGTTCCACCGTCCACACCCCTGGCACGTCCAGCAACTTCGCTTGAAGCTTTTTCAAGTGCTCGGTGTCTGTGACCAATACCCTCACGAGCCCGTCAAACGTGCCGTCAGCTGAATCGAAGCTGATGGCGCGCATGTTCACGTGCATGTCGTCGGAAATGACCTTGGTGACGGCGTTGACGAGGCCCACGTCGTCGATGCCCGTGAAGTTAAGGGTAACCTCGAATTGCTTGGCGGTGCGTGACGTCCACTGGGCCTTCATGGCGCGGTAGGCGTACTTGGAGAGGAGATTGGTGGCGTTGGGGCAGTTTTGCCGGTGCACCTTGATTCCGCCGCTTACCATGACGAAACCGAAAACCTCGTCACCTGGGATGGGGTTGCAGCAGCTGGCGAGGCTGTAGTCAATTTTTTGCATGCCCTCGCCGATGAGCAATACGTCGTTTTTGCTCGGGGGCTGGGCGACAGGTACTTTGGTAGCTGACGGCGGTACCGCGGGCGTCTTGATCCAAACGAGCTTGTTCTTCTCCACCGAGAAGCCGCCGAGCCGGTCGAGATCGAGATCCCCGTTCGCGATGCGGAGGAAGAGCGCGTGTGGGCTGTCGTCCTTTAGGCGGCGCATCAGGCTGTCGATGTTGGCGTCGTTGAATGCGATTTCCTTCCGGCGCATCCATTTGCGGAGCTTGTCCTTGCCGTCGTTGGCCACGGCCCGTTCTTCGTCCCGCAGGGCGTGACGGATTTTGGAGCGGGCGCTCGCTGTGACCACATAGTTCAGCCAGTTTTCTTTCGGCTTTTGTTTTCGGGAGGTAATGATTTCGACCTGGTCACCACTGCTCAATTGGTGGGAGAGGGGCACGAGTTTGTGGTTGACCTTGGCGCCGATGCAGCGGGACCCGATTTGGGTGTGCACACGAAAAGCAAAGTCGAGGGTCGTGGCACCTTTGGGCAAGTTGAAGAGGTCGCCGTTGGGCGTGAAGACGTAAATCTCCTCGCTGTTGAGGTTGAGCTTGAATTCATCGATGAAGTCGACGGCATCCGTCTCGCCGCTGTCGAGCATTTCGCGGACCTGCACCAGCCAGTTGTCGAGGTTTTGGGAAGCCGCTTTGCCCTCATCCTCACCGCCCTGCTTATATCGCCAATGCGCTGCGAGGCCTTTTTCTGCGATTTCGTTCATGCGACGCGAGCGGATCTGAACCTCCACCCACTTACCTGAGGGCGACATGACCGTGGTGTGCAGGCTCTCGTAGCCGTTGGCCTTGGGTAGGCTGATCCAATCGCGCAGGCGATCGGGGTTGGGCTGGTAGTAGTCCGTGACGATGCTGTAGGTGCGCCACGCGTCGGCCTTTTCGTGCTCGGCGTCTGATTCCAAAATGATGCGGATGGCGAACACGTCGTACACCTCTTCGAAGCTGACGCGCTGCTTCTGCATCTTGGTCCATATGCTGTAAATGCTCTTGGGCCGTCCCAAGATTTCGTATGCGACCCCCTGCTCATCCAACGAGCGCCGAATAGGAAGGGTAAAGGCGTTGATGAAGCGCGTGCGCACAGCTTTTCCCTTGCGCAACTTGGTCTCAATCAACTCGTAATCTTCTGGCTCCTTGTACTTCAGCGACAAATCCTCCAATTCGGTCTTCATGCTGTACAGGCCCAGGCGGTGGGCCAAGGGCGCGTACATGAACAAAGTCTCGCTCGCGATTTTCTGTTGCTTGTCCGGCCGCATGTGGTCGAGCGTTCGCATGTTGTCGAGGCGGTCGGCAAGCTTAATCAGAATCACCCGTGCGTCGTCGCTCAGCGTCAGCAACATCTTGCGGAAATTTTCCGCCTGCGCGCTGGTACCCGGATCGAACACACCGGACATCTTGGTCAATCCGTCTACGATGTCGCGTTCCCGCTTGCCGAACAACTGCTCGACATCATCGAGCGTCAAATAGGTGTCTTCAACCGTGTCGTGAAGCAGGGCGCATACAATTGACGTGGTGTCCAGTCCCATCTCTTCCGCTACCACACGCGCCACACTGATGGGGTGGTAGATGTACGGTTCGCCGCTCTTGCGCCGCATGTCCTTGTGGGCTTCGAGGCTGATGTCAAACGCCTTGCGGATGGCCCGTCGGTCCGCCCTGGACTTGCTCAACTTTGCCGCGCGCAGCAGCCCCCTATAGCGCCGGAGGATTTCCTGCTTTTCGGCTTCGAGGTCAATGGGCGGCGTCGTCATGGAACGAAGTTCGGAAATTTTCAATTGCGTTGGTGCCGCGTGGGGTAACTTGCCGGGACAATTAGTGCCTGATGATTGAAGCCAACCGACCGGACCTACAGAGCTGGGTGAATGTACCCGCTGATTCAGATTTCCCCATCCAAAATTTGCCCTTCGGCATCTTCTCCACTGCCCACCGCAGCCCGCGACCGGGTGTGGCCATCGGGGATCAAATTCTGGACCTGCATGTGGTAGCCGAGCGGGGGCTCCTCGACGGATCGGGATGCGAGCGAACGGACTTCGCCCAACCCACCCTCAACGCCTTCATCGACCGCGGCAAAGCCGCAACCCGCGCCGCCCGTGGCCGCGTAAGTGAATTGCTTCGCGAGGGGTCGGACCTGGCCGCCGATGCCACGAGCGTCCTCGTGGCGCAAGCCGAAGCGACCTTGCACCTACCGGTGCACATCGGTGACTATACCGACTTCTACAGCAGTGAGGACCACGCCCGCAACGTGGGCAAGATGTTCCGCGATCCGGACAACGCACTGCTGCCCAACTGGAAGCACATTCCCGTGGGCTACCACGGCCGCGCCTCGAGCATCGTTGTGAGCGGCACACCCATCAAGCGTCCCCATGGACAAACCAAGCCGAACGACGCCGAGCCGCCCGTTTACGGTCCCTCACGCCTCCTCGACTTCGAACTCGAAATGGCGTTTGTGACCCACCCGGGTAAGCCGCTCGGCGAGACCATTTCCACAGCGGAGGCAGACGATTACATCTTCGGATTGGCCTTGTTCAATGATTGGTCCGCCCGCGATATCCAAAAGTGGGAATACGTGCCGCTCGGTCCTTTCCTCGGTAAGAACTTCGGGTCGAGCATGAGCCCATGGATCGTGACGCTCGACGCGTTGGAGCCGTACCGCGTGCCGGGGCCGGTGCAGGACCCCGAGGTGCTGCCGTATTTGGCCTACGAAGGCGACGCCCACTACGACGTGGCCTTGCAGGTGGACATCATCCCTGAATCCGGCGAAGGCAAAACCGTGTGCCAATCCAACTTCAAGCACATGTACTGGAACATGCGCCAACAGCTCGCCCACCACGCCGTCAACGGCTGCAACATCCGCGGCGGCGACGTCATGGCTTCCGGCACCATCAGCGGCCCAGAGCCCGGATCATTCGGTTCGATGTTGGAAATCAGCTGGCGCGGCACCCAACCCGTCCAGATGCCCGACGGCACCGAGCGCAAATTCATTCTCAACGGGGACACGGTCCGCATGACTGGATTTGCCGGAGGGGACGGTAAGCCGCGGATTGGGTTTGGGAAGGTGGACGGGAAGGTTGTGGGGTAAGCAGCCCTGCGATCAACGCTGAATCGTCTGCGCGCGATCCGGTCCCACGCTGACCACTTTGACCGGAATCTTCATTTCATCTTCAACCATCGCGATGTAGTCGTGGAGGCTTGCCGGCAGGCCTTCGACCGTAGTCACTCCGGTCAAATCTTCCTGCCAACCCTTCTGGTCCGAATAGGTCGGCGTGACTTCATCGGGCTCAATGCCAAACGGTAAGTTCGACGTGGTTGCTCCAGCGTGTTCGTACGCATGGCACACAGGGATCGCATCAAACCCGCTCAGGACGTCGGCCTTCATCATGGCGAGTTGGGTGACGCCGTTGACGCGACAGGCATAACGCAGTTGAACGAGGTCGAGCCAACCGCAGCGGCGTGGACGCCCGGTGGTGGCACCGTACTCGCCACCCGCTTCGCGCAGGGCTTCACCCGTCTCGTCGAGGAGCTCGGTTGGGAAGGGACCGCTGCCCACGCGGGTGCAGTACGCCTTGAAAATTCCGATCACTTCGCCGATGCGGCCGGGTCCCACGCCCAAACCATTGCACGCGCCTGCGGCGATGGTATTCGATGAGGTGACGAAGGGGTAGGTGCCGAAGTCGATATCCAACATGGTTCCCTGGGCGCCTTCCGCCAACACCCGCTTGCCGGCATCGAGGGCCTCGTTGAGGAAGTGCTCGGTGTCGATGAGTTGGAGTTGACCCAATTCTTTGGCGGCGGCGAGCCATTCTGCTTCCACCCTCTCGAGGTCGTATTCGAAATCAGGGTACTGGGCAAGGAGGCCGAGGTGTTTGGTGCGCAATGCCTGGTAGCGCTCCTCGAACTTGCCGCTGGTGAGGTCGCCGACGCGGAGCCCGTTGCGACCGGTCTTGTCCATGTAGGTCGGACCGATGCCCTTGAGGGTCGAGCCGATTTTGGCCTTGCCTTTGGCTTGTTCCGATGCTGCGTCCAGCAGGCGGTGGGTGGGCGCGATAAGGTGCGCACGCCGGCTGATGTACAGGTTGGGGCGGGCATCCACACCGGCTTCGAGCAGCTGGGTGATTTCGCGCTTGAAGATCACCGGATCGATCACGACGCCATTGCCGACGACGTTTTGGGTGCCTTCGCGGAACACGCCGCTCGGGATGGTATGAAGGACGTGCTTCTTGCCGTCAAAAATCAACGTGTGCCCGGCGTTGGGTCCGCCTTGAAAACGCGCGATGATGTCGTACTGCGGGGTCAGGACATCCACGATTTTCCCTTTTCCTTCGTCGCCCCATTGGAGGCCCAAAAGCACATCAACCTTCATGTGAACCGGTCTTTTTCAAAGGTGCAAATTTGGGCAATCCTGCGGGGCTTTCCTACCCCTTGTGAAGGGATGTGGAAAAAGGTCACTGCTCGGGCTTTTTCCGCGCGTAGACATTCAGGCTGTGGTGCATGACCTCGATGTCAAAAAGTTCTTCCAACGTGGCCTTGATCTGTTGGATGCGTGGGTCACAAAACTCAATGACTTCGCCCGTGTCAGCGAGGATGACGTGGTCGTGCTGCTTGACGCGGTAGCACTTCTCGTATTGGGCTACTTTTTCGCCA
>PKEB01000032.1 GCA_002863125.1 Flavobacteriales bacterium | reverse complement strand
CCAACAATAAGGCCAACGCGAAATTGGGGTGGGCCTTGGCATCGACCTTGTGCAAAACCGAGAGGGCGATGGGGAGCATCATGAGCGTGGTCGCCGTGTTGGAAATCCACATACTGAGCACCGCTGTGGCTGCCATGAAACCAGCAATCAGCCAACGGGGATTGCCCCCAGCGAGGACCAGCACCGAGAGGGCAAAGCGTTTGTGTAAGTCCCAACGTTCCAACGCGAGCGCGATCAGAAATCCGCCCATGAACAAGAAGACATAATGAGAGCCGTAGGGAGCGGTCGTCTCAGCGATGGAGGCGATGCCCATGACCGGGAATAAGACCATGGGCAGCACGGAAGTCACACCGAGCGGAACCGCCTCCGCGATCCACCAAACGAGCATCCATGCGGCAGCAGAAAGAATGCGAGTCGCCTCATCTGGCAGCCCTTGGCTACTGGCAATCCACCACACAACAGCGGCCACGACGGGCCCTGCAACCTGGGCAATGACCTTCGAACTGTTCATTTGAAAATGGCGTGGTACGGCATGTGATCGGAGATGTACACACCGTATTTGAGTACCTCATCTGCACACACCCAATCAACGGTAGCGTTACCCCGGTAGAAGATGTAGTCGATGCGGGTAGCATTGGCCAAGTTCTCCGGCAAAAAGGTGGTGTACGTCCCGAATGACTTTCGGCATCGGTAACGCGCGGCGTCATAGGTATCAACCAGGTCCGCAGATGCCATGAGGTTCTGGACCGGCTCCGTTTGGGGCTCCGCGTTCAAATCGCCGCAGACTACCACTAGCTCGTCGGAGGCATCACCATCCCAGCCGCTCCATCCGGCCACCAGTGCCGCCGCATTTAGCCGCGCCTTCTCCCCCACATGGGACCAATGCGTGTTGATGACCCGGACCGTTTGCTGCCGCTTGCGGTCGAATAGCACCACCAACGTGGCAATTCGTGGCAGGTCGGCGTCCCATCCTACACTGCCTTCCTGCTGGGGATTCAACGACAACCAACGGGTCTCACCACGCAGGAAATCAAACCGCTCCGCATTCCAAAAAACCGGACACGCCTCCCCGTTTCCATCGGCATCCCTCCCGACACCAAACGCCTCATGCTTCGGCATCAGTGATTTCAAATCTTCGTATTGATTGGGCAGTGCCTCTTGCACGCCCGCAATGTCAAAATACCGAATTGCCGATGCCACTTCATTTCGGCGTTCATGCCACTTGATGGTATCGTTGGGATAGTCGTACCGCACGTTGAAGGTGCACACCGATAACTCGGCATTGGCTTGTGCGTGGACGTCTGCCTTCACCATACCAAAGGCGAGCGCCATCCCCAAACCCATCGAATCGAAACGCATCCTGAGCATAAGCGCAAGATACAGCGCCGAACAGCGTACTTTTGCCCCCGTGGGACGCGAACGACTCTTTCGGAAAAACCAAGTCTTAACACTTGACATTCAAGATGTTGCATTTGGAGGCAAAGGCATAGCTCGGCAGGAAACAGAACGGGGGCCCTTCGTCATATTTGTTCAGAACGCCCTTCCAGGGCAACGGGTGAACGCCCGGGTGGTCAAGTGCAAATCCAAGTATGCAGAATGCAAATTGGAAGACGTCCTCGAGCGCTCCCCCAGCGAAGAAGCGATTCCCTACCAAGAAATCCCCGGTGCACCCTATGCGCACTTGCCCATCGCGGACCAGCATGCCATGAAGGAACAAACGGCGCTGGAGCTCTACCGCAAAATCGGCAACGTGGAGCACCTCGACAGCGTGTACCAAGGCTTGGTCGGTTCGCCCGAAAACTGGCACTACCGCAACAAGATGGAGTACAGCTTCTCGGCCATTGTTCACAACCCAGAGTCAGGCGAAAAAGAGGACCGCTTCGGACTCGGCTTCAAGCGACGGGGCACGTGGTGGGCCGTTGAAGACCTCAACCGCGACTCCGGGCTGTTCGACGCCGATGTCGAAAACGCCTTGCCGCAACTCCGTGCGTGGTTTGAATCTACCGGCCTTCCCGCTTGGCATCCGCCGCGACGCGAAGGCTTCTTCCGCTTCTTGGTTGTGCGAAAAAGCATCGCCTCCCAACGGTTACTCTTCAACCTGGTGACCACTTCTGACGACATCGCTGACTTCGACAGCGAAGCCTTCGTCGGCCAACTCCGAAAACTGCTTGGGGACCGTATTCAGGGTGTCCTGCATACCATCAATGATGACAAGGGCGAACGGGTCGAGGCCCGAGCCGGCGCGAGCTCATGCATTTTCGGTGATCCATACGTGACAGAAACCCTGCACGGATTGGACTTTGATGTCGAAATGGCGAGCTTCTTTCAAACCAATCCCGCCAGCGCCGAGCGGCTGTATCAGATGACCGTCGATGAAGCCACCGCCGATTGGACCGATGGCGCCACATCTGATGGCTACGTGATGGACCTGTTCTGCGGCACGGGTACCATCGGGCAATTGCTGGCGCGTGCTTCGAACCGCAAGGTCATTGGAGTGGACATCGTGGAGCAGGCCATTGTCGATGCCCGACGAAGTGCCCAAAAAAACGGCATCAGAAACATAGAATTCCACGCCGCGGACGTGGGAAAATTCCTCCTCGAATACCCCGAGTACGCCGGCAAGATTGATACCATCGTCCTCGATCCGCCCCGGGCGGGCATTTCGCCCAAGACCCTGCGCAAGGTCATCCGGCTCCGAGCCAAGCGCATGGTGTACGTCTCCTGCAATCCCGCTACACAGGCCCGCGACATCGCGACACTGGCCGAAGCTGGGTATGCACTGACCAAACTGACCTTGGTCGATCAATTTCCCCACACTGCCCATGTCGAAGCGGTTGGAGTATTCGAAAAAACAGCAGACCTTTGAACCATGAGCAGCACCCGCATCCTTGAATCCGAACAGATTGAGCGCAAGCTTCAGCGGATTGCCCGCCAAATCATTGAGGAGTTTCATACCGAAGACGTGCTTCACCTCATCACCATTGCGGGCAATGGCGAACCCGTGGGCAAGCGCATCGGTGAAATCATCGAAGAAGTGGGCGGGTTACAGGTTCAGGCCTCGGTCCTCACGCTCAACAAATCCAATCCCCTCGAAGGCGATATCGCATTGAGCGTAGCGTCGGAGACCCTCTCAGGGCAATCGGTCATCGTCCTGGACGACGTATTGAACTCGGGCAAGACGCTGATGTATGCGGTGCACCACATCCTCAGTGCCGGACCAAAACGCGTGGCGACAGCTGTATTGATTGACCGCATTCACCGATCATTTCCTGTGCGAGCGGACTTTTGTGGATTGACGTTGAGCACCAACTTAAAGGAGCACATCGAAGTGAGCATTGAGGCTTCCGCGAGCGCAAGCGACGCGGCTATGCTCCACGACTGATTCGATCGGCCAGCGCCGCCAGCACCTCTTCTGATAAATCACGGATGCGTTCGTCGCTTTTGGCATACGCGGATTGGCGTTGCGCGAAATGCGCACGCAGCACCTCCTCGTCGAACGGGTCTCCCATCGTCGCCAACAACGGACGTCCCCCGGGATTGGCGCGCAACCGTTCGAGAATCACCTCAAAAGCTGGGTCAATCCAAACCACATGGCCGTGAGCCTGCATCGTGCGGACATTCGTCGCATTTCCCATGGTGCCGCCTCCGCATGCCACAATGGGAAACGCTGGATTGCCGGCAATTTCATTCAACAAGTCGCTTTCTTTGATTCGGAAAGCCATTTCCCCTTCTTGAGCAAACAGCGCCGCAATGGAACGCCCCTCTCGGCGCTCCAATTCTTCATCTAGGTCCACCATCGGTAAGCCCGTTCGAAGGGACAAGGCGTTTGCAGCCGTGGTCTTCCCGGCTCCCATGTACCCGACCAAAAACAGCTGGTTAGCCATGGACTTGCACGCGAAACATGGGTTGGTCATCCAGGAACCCCTCCAGCACATCCCCATCAGCGACCGAGCCCACCCCGGCCGGTGTCCCGGTGAACAGGATGTCACCCATCTTGAGCGTCATGTAGTGGGACACGTGGGAAATGAGGTCGTGCACGTGGAACAACATGGACTCGGCTGTCGCGGATTGGACCTCCTCCCCGTTTTTCTTCAGCGCGAAGGGCACTTGTTCCCAACCACCAGGGAAAGATGTTTTGGGCAACCACTTCTTACTCAACACCGCCGAGCCATCGAATCCTTTGGCCTTTTCCCAGGGGTGTCCTTTGGCTTTCAAGGCCGATTGAACGTCCCGTGCCGTGAAATCAATGCCGAGGGATACCTCATCGAAATAGCGATGGGCAAATTCGGGCGCAATGCTTTTTCCATTGCGCGTGATGCGCACGAGCAACTCCACTTCGTGGTGCACTTCGTTGGTCCAAGCTGGGATGTAGAACGGATGGCGGTGTGGCAAGACAGCGCTGTCCGGTTTTAGAAAGAACAGTGGTTCTGCCGGTACGGCATTGCCCAATTCGGACGCGTGATCCGCATAATTTCTACCGATGCAAATGAGCTTCATGGTGGCGCAATCTCCCACAAAGGTCAGGAAGAATCGGGTGCAAACCTCAATTCAAGTAAAACCGCACTTCCACCCTGCGGTCCGACGGCCCCGTGGTTGAAGCCCGCTCCTCCCCAAAGAAATTGAGCAAGGCCCGCGCAGGTTCGATGCCACTTTGAAGCAAATACGCACGCACCGCTTCAGCCCGGCGCCGCGACAAGGCCAGGTTGGACTGGCGGTCTCCGGGCAGGTCCGCATGCCCCGTGCACACCACACGTACCTGTGGGTGACGCCCCATCACTTCGATGATTTCATTCAGTTGCAATTGCGCCCCCAGGGTCAGCTTGGCAGAGCCGGTGTAAAACGAAACGTCGATGTATTCCGGAAGGCGCAGGGCGCCAGCCGCCAATTCCGGAACACCGGATGGCATCGCAACCGAAGGGCTGCCTCCCGCTTCGAGCTGCCTTAAACGCGTCTCTTGGTTTTCAATCAACTGCAAAATGCGTTCGAGGATCTCGGCCATCTCAGCATCATTCGCAGCGGGCGTTGGCCAAACCGAAGCATCATTCCCCGACAAATCGTTGGAAGTGGCATCCGAGCGCTCCCAGTCCATCGCCGGCAGCGCCTGGCCTTCATCGATTTCGAGCCATTCAGCGTTCGACGCTTCCAACGAAACCGCCCCCTGCAGCGCGTCCATCAATGTTTGGTTTAGGTGCACCTTGAGGTCCATTCCGATTTGCATCCGCACTTCGTCCAATGCCGACTGCACCATGACGTACCATTGTTCCGCCTCCGAGAGCCCCTCGGCCATCCGCCAATGGCGCAAATCCCGAAAAGACAGGTTGGATACCCGATCAATGAGGGCGGTGGTTTCGGTCGACAAGGCCACGTCCTTCAGTGCCTCGTCCATGGATTGGTAAGAAGCCACTTGCTCAATGATCGAGCGGATGTTTCGCTCAACTTGCCGCGAGGAAGCATTCCACGACACAGTCCCCGCTTCCACATCAACCTCTACCGCACCGTCCAAGTAATGACCGATGTTCGCCATGATCAACTGCTGGGTTCGATAGGAACGAATCCCAGGCTCCTCATCGAGCTGACCCCATAACACCGTCCACGAGCACAGGACGAAGCCGACCGTGAGCCAACGGCAGAGGCGGGTGCAAGCGTTTTGGTGGAGACGTGTGCTCATCACCCTTCAAATATCGCTTAAAATCAATATTTATTAGCCGAAACAACTACTTACCTCGACCTTTCAACACGGTGAGCACGGTGTAAAACAGAATCTTGATGTCCAAAGCGATGGACATGTTTTCAATGTAAATCAGGTCAAACCGCAGCCGTTGGATCATCTCATCCACATTTTCTGCATAGCCGTATTTCACTTGGCCCCACGACGTGATGCCCGGACGCACCTTTTGCAGGTGGTTGTAGTGCGGAGCCCGTTCCACGATCTGGGCGATAAAGTGAGCCCGCTCCGGACGAGGTCCAACCAATGCCATGTCCCCTTTGATCACGTTAAAGAATTGGGGCAATTCATCGAGACGGGACTTGCGGAGGAATTTGCCGACAGAGGTAATCCGCGGATCGTTCTCACTGCTCAACTGCGGCCCTGCCTTTTCCGCGTCCTGCACCATGGTCCGGAACTTGATGATGCGGAATGGCTTGCCGTGCCAACCAATGCGCTCTTGCAAGAAAAACACAGGGCCCTTGCTGGTAGCCCACACCGTGAGTCCAATAGCGAGCAAGACCGGACTCAGTACGACCAACGCCAAAACACTCACCACCCAATCCATCATGCGCTTCGTAGAACGCTGCCATTGCGGCATGATCTCCCGATCAATCTCAATCAACGGAGCCCCGTAAATGCTCGACATCCGAACGGAACCGCTGAGGATATCATAAATGTCCGGAATGATTCGAACCTCCACCGGACTGCCTTCCACCCCATTCAAGACGGTCTCCAAAATGGCATGATCACTCGAACCAATCGCGATGATCACCTCTTGAATGCCATGGTCGCGAACGACGCGCTCAAGGTTGGCAACCTTGCCGAGGTTGGGCATCAACGCCTCCAATTGCGTATCCGCACCGTTGGCTTGGATGAATCCGATGAAGTTGAACCCTGGATTCTTGCGAAGGGTTTGCATTTCCTCAATGGTGCGCAGGGCGCGCTCATTTCCTCCAATGACCAAGGTGGGGAAGCTCCATTGACCGCTATGGATCTTTTTGACCGTTCGCGTCGTGATGATCATGCGCCCGAGCAACGTGAGCGAACCGTGCCCCAAGAACAGCACACTCAACGAGGCGTAATACTGACGGTAGGACACAATCGCATCGTCCAATAAAAGCGCAAAAAACAACACCAGCACCCCCACCAACGTCGTCAAGGTGACTTGCCCCAACTCCAAAATTCGGTGACGCTTCATGGGCTTCAAGTACATGCCCGCCAAGGCATGCAAAACCAGCCAAAACAGCGGAACCAACGCCAACCCTAACTGGTACCTTCCGTCCGATGCAATGAGCGCGGCGTCCAATGCTTCGGCCTGTTCAAACATCACCTTGCGGTAGACAAAGAGCACCGTCCACGAGGCTGCGCCGGCCAGCCAGTCCGAAACCACATACGCCGCAAGCAGTCCCCTATGCTTCATGGGTAACGCAGCAATTTGAAGTTATCGACGACCACCACCGTGGAATCCGCAGAGCCATCGTAGTAGGCGTCGAGGGTGATTTCGTAATGGGTGGCGTCGGGCGTAGTGCGCACGACGGGATCCAGATCGAGGTAGATTTTGTTCCGCTCGCCTTCCGTGGAGTTCAGCACAAGGATGGGGATGCGCTGGGCATTCACCGCATTCTTGACATAGAGACCCACCCAGAACGGTTGCGTGCACGCGTAATCCAATTCCAGCCAAACCGGGCCATTCGATTGCAGGTTGTACTGCTGTTCGTTAGTGGATGAAATGAGCACCTGGTGTTCTGCATCCAACACAATCAATCCACTGCTCGTGCCATCCAAAACCCATTGCTCTGATTGGGTGCGCACAATGTCGGCTGTGCTGGTGACGGCCGGTTCGAAGCGGTTGGCCGTTTCAAAATCCTCCGCAATCACCACTTCCGTCCAGTCCGTATACCCCACTTCCATAGCCAGGGTGTCCCTCCCCCCGTATTCCAGGGAAAGCGGCACTTCAACAGCATCATAAAACGGATACGGTTGGCGGGTGGAACTGATGGCGTTTGCGCGAATGCCGGCGCTCAACGTCAACGTCGTGCTCTCGCCCAACTCGGCCGGACTCAATGGAATGTCAGCTGGTAAGGGAAACGCACCCAGCACATCCGTTTCTGAATACACCCAGACTTCTTCGATGCGGCTGGTCGGCTCGCCTTGATTCGCTTCGGGAATGAATGCGATGCCTTCTATGTGCAAAAAATGCGGTGGACCTTCCCACGGTTCGATGCACCCGGACAATACCGCAACGCAACCGACCGCCCAGAGACAGGCAGACAAGGCACGGATTGCATGGGTGTGAATCGTTCTCACGGATTTGGCTTTGAACGGCGTGGCCACAAAAATAATCGGACACACGGCCATTCACCGCCTAAAACGCGCCGTTCTCGGGTTTCGTATGCGAGGTTTCGAACAAAATTTTGGACTTGTACACAATCGATGTCCCTACCCGGAATCAGCTCGCGCACCTCACGCACCGAGTCGCTCCGGGAACCAGCAAAATTCGGCCAATCGGGATGCGCTCTCCACAGGCATGGCACAGCCCGAATTTGTCATCTTTCAATCGCTCCAATGCCCGCAACAGGTCGGCTTTTTGTTGCTCGGCTGTCCGCAAGGCTGCCTCGTTGACGCTCCGGTTGTTGATGGCATCCATCCGGCTCACTCGACCGATGGCATTTTCTGGTGGAATGGGCTTGGTCAATTCCCGGTATTCTTCGATGCGTTCGTCCAGGATTTCGAGCTTGGTCGCAACGCGTCGCTCAAACTCCGCCAACTCCGCTTCTGTCCAGTTTGCCATATCGGTGCTTTTTATCAAGATACAACCCCCAAAAGCACCAAGCAAACCATTGGGATGTGCTACTTTCGCGGCATGAAATTTTTCATCGACACCGCTAACCTCGACCAAATCCGCGAAGCCGAAGCCCTCGGCGTATTGGACGGAGTAACCACCAACCCATCTCTGATGGCCAAAGAAGGCATCACAGGTGATGAAGCCGTCAAGGCCCACTACAAAGCCATCTGCGAAATCGTCGACGGGGACGTCAGTGCCGAAGTCATTTCAACCGAATTTGAAGGGATGATCGCTGAAGGTCAAGCGCTTGCCGCCCTCCACCCCAACATCGTGGTGAAGGTACCGGCCATCGCCGACGGCATCCGCGCCATTCGCTGGTTCACCGATAACGGCATCCGCACGAACTGCACCTTGATTTTCTCTCCTGGCCAGGCCCTTCTGGCGGCGAAAGCAGGCGCTTCTTACGTCAGTCCGTTCGTAGGACGCATCGACGACATCAGCTCGGACGGTTTGCAGCTGATTGAGAAAATCCGTGTCATCTACGACAACTACGATTTCGGAACGGAAATCCTCGCCGCGAGCGTGCGCCACACCATGCACATCATCGAATGCGCTGAAATTGGTGCCGACATCATGACCGGCCCACTCAGCGCCATCAAAGGATTGCTCAAGCACCCGTTGACCGATAACGGGTTGGCGCAATTCCTGGCGGACCACGCTAAAGCCCAAGGTTGATGCTCTTGCGGATTCACCCGGACAACCCGGATGAACGCCGCTTGGATCAAGCCGTTGCACTCCTCGAACGGGACGGCGTCATCGTCGTGCCGACCGATACCGTTTACAGTTTCGCGTGCGTACTGGGGTCCGCCAAGGGCTTGGAGCGCATGTCCGCCCTCAAAGGAATCCCGTTGAAAAACGCGCGGTTTAGCATCGCGTGTGCCGATTTGAGCCACCTGTCCAGCTACACCCGGCCGCTGAGCAACACGACCTTCAAACTGATGAAGAAAGCGCTTCCGGGGCCCTACACCTTCATCGTCCCGGCCAACAACAACGTGCCCAAGTGGTTCATGGGCAAGCGCAAAACCATTGGCATCCGGGTTCCCGACAACGGCACGCTCCTGGCGCTGATTGAGCGCCTCGACCGCCCCCTGGTGGTCAGCTCCGTGCGCGATGAAGACGAGGTCGTCGAGTACACCACCGACCCCGAACTCATCGCCGAACGATTCGACTCGCAGGTGGATGCCGTCATCGACGGCGGATACGGGTCAGTGGATGCCTCCACCGTCATCGATTGCACCGATGGAACAGCGGTTGTCGTGCGGGAAGGATTGGGAGCGACCGAGGGACTGCTTTAAGCATCCTGAGCGCGCGATGCCAACATGGGGACGAAGGCGAATTCACCGTGCTCCTGCCGGCTAAACTCCTTCTCGCCGGTGCGTTCGAAGGTGAACATGCGCTGGGTATCGCCCTCCCCGACGGGAATGACCAACCGCCCACCCACGGCCAATTGCAGCAACAACGCCTCGGGAATTTCCGGTGCGCCGCACGTCACAATGATGCCGTCGTACGGGCCAAAAACAGCTTTGCCCTTGTATCCATCGCCGTAAAAAAGGTCGGGCTTGAAGCCCATGGATTTGAGTAACGGTCCGGCCTTATCGAAAAGCAAACGTTGGCGTTCTATTGAATAGACCTTGTACCCCATCGCGCAGAGTACCGCACACTGGTACCCGCTGCCTGTACCAATCTCCAAGACCTTCGCGCCGGGTTCCAGTTGGAGCAATTCCGTCTGCCGGGCCACAGTGTGCGGCTTGCTGATGGTTTGTCCTGCACCAATCTGAAACGCGGTGTTCTGATACGCAAACTGTTCAAACGCTGACGCCAAGAAAAAATGACGCGGCACCTGATCCATGGCGGCGAGAACCAATTCGTCCTCGATGCCCATTTCACGAAGCTCTTGCAGCATTTGCCGGCGTAGCCCTTTGTGTTTGTACTCGTCGCGCATGGAAGGATGAAACTACAACGCATCGGCAGCGAACGAAAGGCATCTGCTCAGCCTTTATTGAACATGGAATGTGAATTGCCCTTTGTGAATGAATTGTTCATCGTTGAATTGCTTGCCGAAGCCACCCAGCGGAGGGCCGGCAGTACTTTTGCTTCATGACGAAATACTGGTTCACCTGCAAGGTCAAATACGTCCGCCACGATGCCGAAGGCGCCGAAGTAAAAGCCACCGAGTCCTTTGTCCTTGATGCTTACAATTACACCGAAGCGGAATCGCGGATGACGGGCATTTGCAAGCAAGAGGGAATTCGCCCGTTTGAGATCGTGCAAATCACCAAGTCGAATCTCGTCGAGGTGATTCGTTTCGACGATGCCGACCAATGGTTCAAGGTTAAAATTGCCCTCACAAGCCTCGATGAAAAGGCCGGAAAAGAAAAGGAATCCTATCAGCACATCTTGCTCTCGGCAACAGATGTGCGGGATGCCTACGACAAGGTGCGCCAGCACATGTCCAAGGTGGGCGTTGGTTTCGTCATTCCTTCCGTGATTTTCCAAAAAATCACCGAAGTGTTCCCGCTCGAAGAAGAAGGCGGAAGCCATGCGCTGCATGGAGCTCCTGATCTCATCGCAGAACCCGAGGCGGTATAAGCCGCATTCACATGCTGATCCACTCCCAAGCGCTGCGGTAGAAGCCACGCGCCTCTGCGGCTTCGAACAACTGGGCATAGAATGCATCTCGCCCCACGGTCGCTCCATCCCCGATGACAATCAAATGGTGCTTCGCCCGAGTCATCGCCACGTTCATGCGTCGGTACTCTTTTAGGAAACCTATTTCCCCAGCGGCATTGCTGCGCGTCAACGAAATGAAAACCACGTCACGCTCTTGGCCTTGGAAGGCATCAACGGTCGAACACTCAATCCGGTTGCGCAGGTCCACATCGCCGCTGCAAGCGTCGTCAATGCACCGAGTCAAGACGTCGACCTGCGCACGGTACGGAGCAATAACGGCCATGGCGAATGAAGGGTGTTCCCCGGCCACTTCCACCAGGCGTTGAACCAGGAAGCCCGCCTCATCGGGATTGCAGGTACTGCCTGTTGCGGGCTCCTTGTCCTCGTCAAACCCACAGCCCGCCGTGTCGATAAACTCCACGGCATTACCGAAAGGCGTGGCATCGGATGCACGTGCATCGCAGAGCCTTCCATCGTAAAATAGGTCTGAGGCAAGCTGCATGATGTCCGGTACCATGCGGTATTGATCGGTCAACATGAGGGATACCGCGACGTTGTGATCGCCACGCATTGCCCGTTCCAATGCACTTACTTCCAATCCATTCGCACGGGCTTCGTCGCTCTTCACTACGGGTGGCAATTGATGCGGATCGCCAGCGAGGATGAGGCGTGGTCCGCGTTTCATGGCAATCAACGCAGCAGGAAGCATCGCCTGGGAGGCTTCGTCAATGACCACCCAATCGAACGATTGACCCTTCAAGTGGTCATCCGCGCAGCCCGTGAGCGTTGCACAGACCACTTGACCCATTCGCACGACGCGTTCCGAGAGGTAGGCCTCCATGGCGTTGGCTTCGGACTCCAGCGATCGGGCCTCGCTCCGCGCGGCGTTGCGCTCAGCGCGTTGTTCCGCACCAAAATTTCGGTGGAACGTATTGACCTGTTTCCACGCCTTCTCAGCGCGCTTTCGCATGTCCTTGACTTGCTTGAATTCCGGATCTTTTTCCACATGGGCATCCAATCCGTATTCCACCACGTCGGCATCCAACCGAACCGGATGACCGATCCGCACGGGCATCGTCTCCTGATGAACACATCCTTTTACGAGCAAATCCACGGCAGCATTGCTCGACGCCGCCAACAACAGGCGTTCTCCGCGCTCAACAGCGCGCTGGACGAAAGCGAGCAACGTGGTGGTTTTGCCCGTGCCCGGTGGTCCGTGCAAGATGGCCAATTGCTCAGCTGCTTCTGCCATGGCCACCCAAGCGCGTTGACCGGGGTTTAAGGAAGGGTGGGCGATTGGCTTCGTTTCCACGGGCAATAGGGCGGTGCCTAGGCCCAGCAAGCCATTGCGCCTCTTAGCTGCCGAATCGTCTTCGGTGTTGATCCAGTGGCTGAGCGCTTCCGCCATCAATCGGTACGTGCGGTCATCCGCGCGTTCATCCAGGGTCCATCGTTCGTGCAGTGCGGCCGCTTCTAAGGGATCTCCGTCCAGAATCACCTCGGCTGTTCCGCCGCGAATTTTACGCACGATGCCCCGCCGAACGGCCCGCTCATCTGCAGGCAGCCCCGCATCATTGGCTTGGTAAAAATGAACGGGCGAGCCGGAACGAAATGCGTCATCCAATCCCCCATTTTGGCCTTTTTGCAACGTGAGCTTCACCCGTCCGCCAAAGGTGAACTGCTGGGTTTCAATGGTCACTGGCGCCCACGTAAGACCCTCCGCCTTACGAATGCGAAGGCTTTGCTTTTCGAGCACTGCGGCCAACCTCCGCTCCTCTTCCCGCTGTTCTTCAACCAGCGCTTGAGCGAGGATTCCGAGTTCTTCGACCGCGCTGTTCATGCTCAGCGCACGAGCGTAAAGGAGCCGTTGATGTACTTGAAGCCCTCTCCCTGGTCGATGGTTTGGCCGTTGACGTCGTTGATGACCAATTCAGCGTCTACCCGCGCAATGCCCAAGATGTAGAAATAGGTGCCTTCTGCCGCTTCTTCCGGAGCCGGGCTCCATCCCGAGGTTTTGCCGAAGTCATCACTGCTGTATACAATCTGTCCCCAGCGGTTGTAAATCCGAATGGTGCTACCATCGTATCGATCGCTGTCCAAACCCTGGACGATGAAAGCGTCGTTTTTCGCATCCCATTGCCCATCGCCGTTGGGCGAAATGACATTCGGAATGGTCAACTCGCAAATGTCCTCTTCCACAGTAAACTGGCTTGTCGTGGTCCAAGTGCAGGGCGCCACCATCGAAACGAGTACTTCATAGTAACCCTCCTCCGTCGCTTGGAACACCGCGCCCGAACCCACGACCTCATCCTCAAAGGTCCATTCATAGGTGAAGTCCGATTCGAGCAATCCTTCGTTCGTGAAATTCAATGCCACCAAGTCCAAGGCATCGTCTGGGCAGACCAACCCGTTGCCCACTACCGGACTCGGCGGCGGCAAAAAGTCGACTTCTACGTTTTGGGTTACTTCGCAGTTGTCAAGATCACCCCCGGTCACGGATACGGTCAGCGTCATCACCGTGTCTTGAGTCAACCCATCCACCGTGACGTTGGCCCCGTTGCCACTGACCAAGTCAGCGGGCGTCCAATCGTAGGAGTAATTGAAGCCGGGTTGTTCGTTCAATACATCGCCAAACAATTCCACAGGCGAGCCACAGTATCCGGAAGGCTCTGCAATAGAAACCTCAGGGCCGTCGACTACGGTAACTTCAACTTCGTTGGTGTAGGTGCAGCCGAAATTGTTGGTGGCCGAATACGTATAGGTACCGGAGTCCACCGCCACAATGGTCACATCATTGCAGTCTTCGCTTTCGTCGTAAATATTCGGTCCGTCCCAGGAAGTGCTGTCGCAATCCATGCCAAAGACAGGCGTAAAAACGACGGGTTCCGGGTACAATTCCGGATCAAAGTTGATGTTCCACTCGAAGATGTAGCCATCGTCTGCTCCCCAACTGTCGCACACCTCAATTTCCCATGTCCCATTTAATGGGCAGCCGTCAAGCAGGGTGAAAGGCATTTCCGACTCGTATGTTCCGGACGCGAGAGAGCCGCCAAAACCTGCATTGTCAGACCACGTTCCATTCGTGGCCGATGGTGACCAATAATAGTCCCAGCCCGCACCAGGACCTGTTCCGTCGCCCTGGTCCGGAACACCAAGGTATGTCCCTCCTCCGCCCAAGGTATGTACCGCCATGCTTTGTCCATTCGGACAAATAAATGAGATTGTCAGATCGCCCATCCAACTATGCTCGAAATTGATGAAGAAATCCACGATATCGGAATTCGCATTTTCGACCACCGCTCCAGGGGAGAAAGCCGTGAAAGTCAACTCTGCATTGAAGCATTGCGATTGGTCATCCGGGATGAACAAGCCCCCGCCGAAGTCGCCAGAAGGCTCTGAATCGTAGGTCACACCATTGACCACCCCTTCCAAATCGAAGAGCTGGCCTGAACAAATCGTCGCATCCAAGGAAGTTCCGGTCCAGTCCGGCTCCGTCGAGATCAACACCAAGTGGTCGATCAAGTTGTTGTTGGAGCATCCATCGGGATCGTCGTCCGTGATGTTGTTGTCCGCAATGGACAATTGCACATTGTACGCCCCTGGGATATCGAACGAGTGGCTCACGACTGGACCTGTGCTCGATGTGTTGTCGTCACCGAAGTCCCACTCCCAAGAAACGATTTCGAAATTGTCAGCGACCGTTGAATTGGAAGCATCGAACGTGATTTCTTCACCCGGGCAAGCCAAATGCGGAACGGGTTCCCCGCTCTCCACAATGGCGAAAGGTCGTTCGCAGGGATAGCCACAGCTCATCTCTGCGACAAAACTTCCCTCCCCGGCACCATCCGATGTAAAGTGCAGCGTGAGGCAGCCCGTCGGGTTGTCTTCCGATGCAAAGAGTTCCAAGCCCTGGGCTTCATACTCGATGTAGGTGCCGAGCAGGGGCGCCGTGTCGTCGGGTCCGTCGAAAATCTGAAGAATGTCGCCGGGGCCCAAGTTGGCCAGCGCCCAATACAAGGTGATGATGGTCTCTGGCGCCTCTGGACACACCGTCATGGTGATGTCCTCATTGGGACTGTAGTCCCCTGCGCTGAGCCCTGTGTCCACCAAAAATCCTTGGCACGTTTCGAGGGTGGTATTGGAAATGGCAATCTCTTGGGCAAACGTTGTGGCTGAAAGCAACACCGTCGCAGCGAAAAAGGCAATCAGTCGATTCATGGACATGGGTTTCATTGCAGTCTTGCGGATCGGACGCTCGAAGGCTGTCGCCCTCGGCACCATTTAATGGCGAAAGATAAACAACTCCGGCACAGGGATGGTTGCAACAAGGGGAACTGTTGCCAAGACAAGGCAAGAACATTCACGGTTTCCGACTTTTTCGGTGGCAAGAGGTCGCGGATAAAAAATCTGACTATCTTTGCCCCCCCAAACGGGGAATTTTGACCTCTTAGCTCAGCTGGTTAGAGCATCTCACTTTTAATGAGAGGGTCCTGGGTTCGAGTCCCAGAGGGGTCACAAAAAGAGGGTGTCACGGACGCCCTTCTTTTGCACCGCCCAGGTGCTGAAATTGGTAGACAGGCATGGTTGAGGGCCATGTGTCCGTTAGGGCGTGCGGGTTCGAGTCCCGCCCTGGGCACTTCACTCCCACCCGGGTGGCGAAATTGGTAGACGCGCAGTCTTCAGGCGGCTGTGCCTTCGGGCGTGCTGGTTCGAGTCCAGTTCCGGGTACTGAAAAAGCTTTGGCGCAGCCAGGGCTTTTTTTTCGCCGCTCAAGCAAGTGCGGACTCCACGCACGGATTCCAATGCGCAACCCCTCCTTTTCACCCTGTAAGCGGCTTATCTTTGCGGTGTGGTTACCAACAACCCCATCGGCACACCGCACGACACCTCCATCACTGGAGTAAAGAGGCCCTTTCTCATCAGCGGTCCCTGCAGTGCCGAATCTGAGCAGCAAGTACTGGACACCGCGCGTGCATTGCAGCATACCGGCATTCACTTATTTCGAGCAGGGGTTTGGAAACCACGCACACGGCCCAATGCATTCGAAGGCATCGGAGAACCGGCTCTGCAGTGGCTTACAGCCGCGCGGCGTGAAACCGGCATCCCGGTAGCAACCGAAGTGGCCAACACCCAACACGTAGAAGCCTGCTTGAAAGCGGGAATCGATGTGCTGTGGATCGGAGCCCGCACCACGGTGAGTCCCTTTGCCGTTCAAGAAATCGCCACGGCTCTCCAAGGAACCAACGTACCGGTTTTTGTCAAGAACCCCATGCACGCTGACCTGCCGTTGTGGATGGGCGCCATTGAACGGGTGCGCAAGGCAACGGATGCCCCAGTTTGGGCCATACACCGGGGATTCAGTCGCTACGGTCAACAGGAATACCGCAATGCACCGATGTGGGAAATCGCCATCGCCCTGCAAATGGCCATGCCCGACTTAAACATCATATGCGACCCCAGCCACATTTGCGGCAAGCGGGAACTCCTTGAACGCGTGGCTCAGAAAGCCATGGACCTGGGCATGCACGGCTTGATGATGGAAAGCCACTGCCAGCCAGAGGCGGCGATGAGCGATTCCGACCAGCAGGTCACCCCTGCTGAGTTTGAAGCGTTGATGCAAGGGCTGACCATCCGCGACGCCCACACCGGTCCCTCCGATCCGGCCAACCTCGAGGCCTTGCGCTTGCAGATGGACTCCATTGACGAACAAGTCATCGAGCTGCTGCAAACCCGCATGAACCTGGCACGCGAAATCGGGCAATACAAAAAGAACCACGGCATGACCATCCTGCAGATGCAGCGCTGGAAGGAGGTATTCAAGACGCGTGGTGCGTGGGCAGAAGCTGCAGGCCTGGGCCCAGAGTTCATTCAAACCTACCTCGAACAGGTCCACAAAGAGAGCATCCGCGTGCAAAACGAAGAGATGTCTCAAAAAAAATCCGGAAAATAAACAGCTGTAAATCAGTGGTTTAACCCGGATTCTCGATTTTTTTTCAGAAAAGTGTAACCAAAAAAGAGCTGCCCCCGTAATAGCAGTTAGGTTTTGGTTTTGCCACGCTCGAATTGAGCGTAAATGAATCAGGCGATTTGGTGAGAAGGGGTCCCTCAACGGAGGGGCCCCTTTGATTT
>PKEB01000007.1 GCA_002863125.1 Flavobacteriales bacterium | reverse complement strand
CCTGCCACACACAGACACACAGACACACAGACACACAGACACAACGTGAGTGAAGATGCTTGTTGAACATGCGCGGCGATGTTGTACGACCATATAGCGCGTTGTTGACTTGAATGCCACCCCAGCTGGTTTCAAACTCAGGCGTGGTCTGTATGCACCAAGCGGGAGCGGAAGCTGAACCGCAATTGAGGTACAGCATCAGGCTGCCGTTTTTTTCTCCGATAACGAGGTCGAGCAGCCCATCGGCGTTGACATCAATCAATTGAGGCGCGGCGAATTGCCCCACGTCGATGGCTTCGCCCTGCGCGTCCTGAATGGCCAATTCTTCCATATTCCATGTGGGCCACATGCCGGGACCAGCGGTGTTGCTGTAGCCGTGCAACAGGCCCAGCTCATCGCCGACGATGAGGTCTGTGTCACCGTCGCCATCCACATCTCCGAAGGCCGGATGACCGCTCTCGATGCCGTTGAAGGCGAAGTCAATTGCCGACCATGTACGCCATTCCAAGGTCGGTTGGGTTGCGGTTCCCGTGTTCTCGAACAAGGCGAGGGCCGTCGGCGTATCATTGACGCCCTCGTAGCGTTCTTTGTTGCCTACGGCGAGGTCCAGATCTCCGTCTCCATCGAGGTCTTGCAGCACGGGAATGGCGCCACGCCCCACATCAATGGTCCCGTCTTGGATCCAATGGTCGGAGGCCAATGCCCACAGCGGGGCATCCGTTGTTCCCTGATTTTCCCATAATTGAACGCATCGGTCGTCATCGATTTCCAGGGCGATGTTCGGGGAAATAACCAGGTCCCAATCGCCATCGTCGTCGGGGTCAATCGGATACGCAGCGGGGAACCGTTCGAGGAAGATGCTGTCGGCTTCTCCGGCGTGCGGCACGAGGGCAGGGAAGGCCATGTCTACCCAAGCGGTGCTGTCTTGGCCATCGGTGGCGTCTTCCAGCATGAGTCCGCTCATGGTGGGGTAGGTGACGTCGGAGATGAGCAAATCGTGGAAGTTTTCTCCGTCAAATTGCAGCGCGGTAATGGCGCCTCCAGCGTGCACGCCATCGCGCTCGTTGAGTGCTTCCTCAGTGGGGGCGGGCCGGCCTTCCGGGTCGACGACGTTGAAGCTGCAGTCGTGATCGGTTCCGATGAACAGGGTATTGTCCTCGGACCCTTCAGAGACCATTCCATAGCAGCGGTTCGTACAGACCAAATCCAACCCGCATGCCGTTTGTCCAGAAAAGCGGTACAACGAAGAACTCGTCTCCGTGAAACAGATAAAATCGAGGTCGCCGTCGTTGTCTACATCGAAAATGGCCGGCTTGTCGATGGTCAAACACACCATTGGCAATTCTTGTGCGCCGGTGCCGAAGTCCCAGCTGGCAGTCAGGGGCAACGCATACGGCTCGAACGTGGGAACGCCCGGTCCTGCCGACGTGTTGCGGTAGACGTGAATGCTGTTTTGGTACCCGGTGAACAGGTCGGGCATTCCATCGCAATCGAAATCACGCAGCAGCACCCAGTGCTTGAGCGCCGGCCAGCCTTGGCTCCAGTCTGGCCGCTCATTCCAACCTCCGTCCGAGGTCTTTTCGAAAACCAGAATGCGGCCACCGTCACGGTCAAACGTAAACAGGTCCATGTCGCCGTCCCAGTCGACATCAACTTCGGACCACTGCGGTGCACTCATTCCCCCTGTAAAAGGATGCGGCATGGCATTCTCTTGCATCATCACTTCAGGCCCGGTCGTGAGGTTCCAGCTCCACGGGGTCTGCCCTTGGGCTTGAACGCAGAACAAGGCAACGGAAAAAAATGCGAGGTAGAGTTGGCGTCCGTTCATGTGGGCAAGTTATTCGGATTTGTTGATTATATCCCCAGACCTCCGTATACGTGACAGACTGCGGTCGGAATAAGTTTGGGCATGCCGTTATTGAACCGGGAACAATGCCTCTGGGTTGCTTGGGGTTTGCTGTGTATTGGAGCCTCTGTGTTGCTCGCGGCATATGGCCGTCACGGCATGGAGACGGCAGAACTCCAAGCGCGGTGGGGCATCGCGGTGGAGTATTTTCGGTTCATGGGATTGGGGCTTGTGGTGATGGTGCTCGTGCGCGCCCTGTGTTCGGGCATGACCGATCGCATGTGGTCGGAGCGGATGTTGGTCCTCGGAACCTTGCTTTTTTCCGGCACGGTGGGCGCCGAGAGCATCGCTCCGGACTCCGATCTGCTGAGCCGAGTAGGGTGGGCCGCTCCCTTGGGCGGCGTCCTCATGGCTTTGAGTTGGTTCACATTTGTTTTTGAATTTATTCGAAACCAACGCCCTTCACCCTCCTAACAATTAATCTATCTTTAGCAATGAGAAATGCAATGATCAATTCTCTCATGAAACACGTTGGAAACACCCCCTTTGACGCGTCGTTGGATGCCGTCAAACTGGAAGGAGTGGCACGCGCCCACTGGAACCTTCCCCCCGCAAAACTTATTTTACAAACCCTCCTCCGAGGCGAAGGCGTTCTTACCGATGCCGGTGCGTTGGCCGTATCGACTGGTGCATTCACCGGACGGTCACCCAAAGACCGCTTCCTCGTCAAAGACAAGCTCACCGCTGATCGCGTTGATTGGGGTGACATCAATCAGCCCATGAAGGCGGCCCATTTCGATCGGCTGCACGAGGACATCGCGCAGCACCTCAAAGGCCGCAGTGTTTTTGTGAGAGACGCGGCCATAGGTGCGGATCCTGCATCCCAGATCAAGACGCGTGTTATTTCCGAAAAGGCATGGGCGAATCTATTCGTGTCCAACATGTTCATTCGGTTGGAAGAAGAGGACGTGTTGGTTCCTTCTCCCGAATGGACCGTGATTTGCGCCCCCTCTTACCAGGCGAATCCCGACGTGCACGGGTGCCGACAGGCGAACGTGACAGCGGTCAGTTTTACGAAGAAGTTGATCCTCATTGCCGGTTCCGCCTACACGGGCGAAATCAAGAAGGGCATGTTCTCTGTGATGAATTTCGTGCTGCCGACGGTGCACAATGTGTTTCCCATGCACTGCTCGTCCAACGTCAATGATGCAGGAGAGACGGCGGTTTTCTTCGGCCTTTCCGGTACTGGCAAGACCACGCTTTCAAGCGATGTGGACCGTACGCTCATCGGGGACGATGAACACGGCTGGGGCGAAGACGGTGTGTTCAACATGGAAGGCGGCTGTTACGCCAAGACCATCGACCTCGATGCGGACCGCGAACCGCAGATTTACAATGCGATCAAGTTTGGCGCGATGCTCGAAAACATCGGTTTCCAGCAAGACGGAGTGACACCGGATTACTTCGATGCTTCCATCACGCAAAACACCCGGGTCTCTTATCCAATCACGCACATTCCGGGCGCGTCCACTGACGGGACGGGCGCCCATCCCAAGGACATCTTCTTTTTGACCTGCGACGCGTTCGGTGTGTTGCCTCCGATCAGCCGGTTGGACGCGGGACAAGCGATGTACCACTTCCTTTCCGGTTACACCGCCAAGGTGGCAGGAACGGAAGTTGGGGTCACAGAACCACAGGCGACTTTCTCGGCCTGCTTCGGCGCGCCATTCATGCCGTTGCCTCCCACAGAGTATGCCGAAATGCTTGCGGAGAAGGTGCAGCAGCACGGCGTGCGGATTTGGCTGGTCAACACCGGTTGGACCGGCGGAGGCTATGGCGTGGGAACGCGCATGAAACTGAAGTACACACGCGCCATGATCCGCGCTGCCATGAACGGAGCACTCGACGGTGCCGCCATGCACAAGGATCCGGTATTTGGTTTGCATTCGCCAACGGCTTGCCCCGGTGTGCCGGATGAGGTGCTGATTCCCGCGAAGGTGTGGGAAGACACCTCGGCTTATCAGGCTGCGGTGGCCAAACTGGCCCAGCTGTTTAATTCGAATTTTGCGCAATTCGAACACGCGGCCAATGCTGCCATGCTGGAAGCCGCTCCGGCCACTGCCTAAGTTTCGTCGGCGACGAATACCTTTGGGCCATGCGTTTTTTCTATGCGCCCAGCGTTGATGCCATCCACATCTTGGACCCCGAGGAGTCCAAGCACTTGGTGCGCGTGTTGCGCGCCGCTGAGGGCGACCGCATCGGCCTGGTCGATGGCCAAGGCCACTGGTACGAGGGAGTCCTAACGGAGGCGGACAAGCGTCGCTGCGTGGTTTCAACGGAATTGGTGGAAACCCAGCCGGCCCCGAAATGCCCCCTCACGTTGGTCATTGCGCCGACCAAGAGCACCGATCGTTTTGAATGGCTCTTGGAAAAAGCCATGGAGTATGGCGTTCGCAAAATTCAGCCCGTGTGGACAGAGCGCAGTGAGCGGAAAACCGAGAAGGCAGAGCGCTGGGAGAAAATCTTGATCAGTGCGTTGAAACAATCCCGACAGTTGTGGCTCACGGAGTTGGCTCCAGCGATAGCATGGCAGGATTGGTTGAATGCCGAAGAAGCCCGTTCCGCGGCCGGGTTCATCGCGCATTGCGAATCGGGGGAGAAACAACACTTGTTCGACGCGGTACCGACGACTGCGCCGTGTTGGGTGGCCATCGGTCCTGAAGGCGACTTTACGGTTTCTGAAATCGATGCCGCTTGTGCGATGGGGGCTGCAGCCGTATCCCTCGGGGAACAACGCCTGCGCACGGAGACGGCCGGTCTGGCGGCCATCCAAATGCACGCGCTCGCGCTGCGCTGATGCTCAGGACGGGATCGGTCCCTCCGGCATGGGCATCCAGTGCGTCACGTCGCTGAAGAAGTGGTTGCTGTTGCCTTCGCCCGCCCAGAAGTGACGCCCGTGTTTTTCGCGTTTTTCGGCCTGATCGGCGAAGTAATCGGCGCAGAATCGCAGGACGATGACCTCCCGAACTTCGAACGCCAGGTCCTTACCTGGAAGGAATACCCGGTTCCCCGGAATGAATGCCAGCACGCGTTGGTCGTCCTCTGGCAAGCGGTCCGACACAGCAATCCAGTCACCCGTCATGATCCTTTGAATTGGGGGGCGCGCTTCTCGAGAAACGCTGCAACGCCTTCGGCATAGTCGGCGGTATTCGATGCCTCCATTTGCAAGTCTCGCTCCGTGGTGAGGTGGTCTGATAATTCGGCCTCCCATCCGGCATTGAAAGCGCGTTTGGTCAAGCCGAGCCCCCGGGTTGGCAACTGGGCAAGTCGCTCGGCAAGTGCAGCCACTTCGGCTTCGAAAGCTTCGTCGGCTACCGCTTTGTGGATGAGTCCCATCGCCTCGGCTTCGGTGGCGCTCAGTTTGTCGCCGAGGAATGCCAAGGCTGCAGCCCGTTGCATGCCAACCAGGCGTGGCAAGAACCACGTTCCTCCGCTGTCGGGAATGAGGCCAATTTTGGAAAATGCCTGAATGAAAGGAGCGGACGCGCGTGCTACGGTCAGATCACACGCCAAGGCGATGTTGGCTCCGGCGCCTGCAGCGACGCCGTTGACAGCGCCGACCACGGGCTTTTCCATCGAACGAATGCGGCGGATGCTCTCGTTGTACGTCTGCTCAACGATCTCGGTAAAATCCGGGGCGTCTGGTGCGGTGACTTCCTTCAGGTCCTGACCTGCGCAGAATGCTTTGCCATTGCCCGTAATGACCACGCACCGAGCGGCTTCGTCTGCTGCTGCGGCATCGAGGGCCGCCTGAAAAGCCCGGCCCATTTCCTGGTTGAAGCTGTTGAATACAGAAGGACGGTTCAACGTAATCGTACAAATTCCGTGGTGGGTCGAAGTCAGGATGGAGGGTTCCGTGGTCATGTTCGAAAGTTAACGACGGATCAGGATGTGCGTGCACTGCGGTCCTACGCGGAGGAGGTAGGCCCCTGCTGGGACCGCGCTGACGTCCATGAGGGCGCTCTGCGCGTCCGCGTTCAGTCGCTGGGTAGCCACCAACTGGCCCGTCAGCGAATGCAACGAGGCGGTAGTCTCTGGCCAGCCGCCTGTGATGTACACGGTTCCTTGGGCCGGGTTCGGCCAAACGCGCAAGACCGGTGCATGTTCATCGATGAAGGAGGCAATCCACGTGGCTTGGGTGGCAAACTCACACCCGGATTCATCTTCTACGATTACATCCATCACGGCGCCATGCGCCAAGGCCTCGGCAGCTTCCGCACACGGCCCGTCCAGGTTAATCGCTTCACCGGTGCACATTTCCACGCCATCAAGAAGCCACGTCACCGTGTACGTGCCGTTGGCTCCATTGACTGTGGTAATGGCGCTTCCCGCTTCAACACTCACAGTAGCCGTGAGGCTGCACGGCAGGCAAACGAGCAGGGGGGCAGGTTCGAGTTCCCAGGGTCCCATTGGGGTTAAATCGACCGAGTTGAACGCAGGGTATTGGGCCGGATACCGCGTAGCGCGGAACAGCAAATTCGCGTTGATTCCGAGTTCAGTGCCCTGTGCAACGGTCGCGCCACCCTGGAGGGGAACACGGTATGACCAAGCGGTATCTCCGCTTGCGGTGAATTCAAAAATTTCTCCTGTGCGCCCGCTGAGGAGGAGGTTGTTGCCGTTGGGCAGTCGTTCGAAATTAGAAAGCCCACTGCTGAAGAAGTCGGTTGGGTTCGGTGCGGTCCACGTCCAGTCAAATCCCGAAGGCGCAAAGGTGGCTGTGTCATTGACGGTGGTCATCGCGTATTCGGTCGACGCCTCGTTTTCGATGAGTTCCGGTGCAATCAAATGGGCGCTTGAGAAGGGGCCAGTGGCACCCGGATTGCGGTTGTTGAAGACGGCGATTTTACCAAAATCGGGCGTGCCAGAGTGGTACGGGGCGTCCAACCACCGCGCGGCATGCTGGTAGTGCAGTTGCTGGTCTCCGCTCGTACCGCTTGCGTATGCTTCTGGATTGCCCCAGCGCCAGATCAAACCGTCGTCCGTCGCCGCTTTGTCAATGATCCACAATTCGTCAAACGTCGGAACGCTCATAAGGATGTGTCCCAAAGCTGGGTTGTAGTCCACGCTGTTCATGTGCAGCCAATCAGGAGCAGCTGAACTGGGGGTGCCGAAGTTGACGTCAATCAGGTGGGGCGACTGGCCGGGATCGCCGAAGTTGGCTTTGGTGGAATCGAAGTCCTGCACGAGGTGATCCCATGCACGCCATTCCCAGACGACGTCGGCGCTGCCTGCTGCGTTGGGCATCAACTCGATGATGCGTTCACTCCAGAGTTCACCGCCTTCGAGCAGGTCGGGGTTGCGGCCAGCGTTTACCGCGGTGAGCGAATCGATGCGTTCCCACGCGGTGGCGAGTACTGTTCCGGTATTGGTCAGTGCAAAATCATGGTGCAAACGGCCCGTAGAATCGTTGAGGGCGTAATTCCACAGCACGGAATTGTCCCATGACCGCGCCTCGATGACGGCACCACCGCCACCTGCCCAGATGGCGTCGTTCTGAAAGTTGGCAGGACGATGTGCCCAAACCAAGTTGCCTGTCGGGGTCAAATACGCGCTGTTCCCCGGCCGACGCAAGGAGTCGTTGGTCCACATGTGAACGACTTCTCCGCAGGCGTCGATGAGCCGTGCATGGGGTTGGTTGTGGGGGTATATGAGCGTATACCCATCTGCATAAAGGGCGGGGTCGTAGGCAATCGTGCCGACGGTGTTGGATTGGCTGCAAACCCACGCCAAGGGGAGGATGCTCAAGAGGAAGGCGATGCAGGTAGCGGTTTTCATCTCACCAAAAATTTGAGGGTTCGTGGAGCCGAGTGGTGCGCGTCGGTGTTCCATGGCTGTAAAATTGCGACATACAATCCCGATGGCCAAAAGCGAATGTCCACAGTGATTTCATGCGTTGCGATACCATTCCATTTCATGTGCCCGGTGGCATCGAAGATTTCGATGTGGGTTGGTTGATCGGGTTTGAGGTGGCCGATGGTGAGCGCGGTGCGCGCGGGATTGGGCCATGCCTCCGCAGTTGGAGAGGCCATAGCGCCTCCAACATCGACGCTGCAATCAAGGGGCGACGGGTTCAATTCAAGCGGAGCACCGGGCGTTAAGTCACGTCCGGTCAGGCCCGGATGGGTTGCCGGAATGGCCGTAGCTCTGAAAACTCCGTTTTGAACCGGATTGCTGCCCTGCGCCAATGTGCCCGTATTGGTAATGGGGTTGATGTATTCCCATACGAGGTCGCCCGTCCCATCCAGTTCGAAAAAGCGGCCATCGCCGCCTTGGCAGATGAGGTGATGGCCGTCGGGCAACAAGCTATAGCCGGAGATATTGGGAGAGTAAAATGATGAGTCCGGGTTCGTAGGATAGGTCCACGCTGCGGCATTGGGCTCGAAGGCCGATCCGCTGTTCCCGGGGTATCCGCCGTTCGCATCCAAGGGAACAGCGATGTGGTGCACAGTGCTGTAGCTGCCGTCTGGTCGACCGATGCCGTTGTTGTAAACGCTGATGTAGAGCCCTTCATCGTCGTCGATGAATTGCGCGTCGTGCTGGCCGAAGAACGTCTGGTCATTCTCATCTCCTTGGCCATAAGCTGCTGGATTGCCCCACCGCCAAAGTAAATCTCCGCCCTTCCCGTGCTGGCCTCCGCTGCTTCCGGCCGCCTCCTCGGTGGTGGTGCTGTGGTCGATGACCCAGATTTCGTTCCAATGCCGGCTGCTCAACACGATTTCATCGCGCTCGGGGTGGTAGTGGATGCTGTTGACGTGCATCCAATCGTATGCCCCTTCTTGCCCAAAGCCGCCTCCCCAAGATTCGGCAATGGCCTCAAAGTTGATGTCGAAGCGCTCAGGGTGTTCCGACGGCTCGCCGTAATTCGGAAGGGCCGGATCCGTATTCTGGATGAGGTGTTCCCAGGGGCTCCAAGACCAGACGACCTCGCTGCCTGTGCCCGGCAGCGGAGCCAATTCGAACACCCGGGTGACCCACACTTCCTCCGATGCCAGCTCTGGCAACTGCCCGCGTGCGATGGCATCTTCAGCGAACCATTTTTCCCAGAGTATGGCCAAGATGTTTCCGTTGGGCATGACGGCGATGTCATGGTGTTGATGGTGCGAAGGCGAGGCAAGTGTATCGGTCCACAGCATATTGCCCTCCCAATCGAAGCGTTCAATGATGCCGCCGATACCGCCGCCGAGAAATTCACCGGTTTGGTGTCTGCGCGTGCGGACCAAATCACTGTTGTCCGTGAAGTACGCCATCAAGCCGGGGCGCCCGTCCGTTTCCCACTGGTGAATCTGCCGTCCGCACTTGTCAATGATGTGCGTGGTTTCAGCGCCGTTGGGGCTGAAGAGCACATAATCTTGATTGGCATTGGATGACAGATTCAGCGTTCCCACGGTGGCTTGTCCAGAGGCCTGAGCGCCGCACACTAGAGCGCACAAAACCCAGGGGATGTTATGGGAGCGACGCACGCTCATGATGCCGGCCAAACGGCATCTTTTTTCGCCCCGGGGATGAAGCTGTACGTCCGCGCCCAGTCAACGCATTGCCGAAGCTGTTCTGAGGTAAACCCACGGTGCTCATGGACGTGCTGAAATTCCCGGTTGAGGTTGGTCACCATGATGCCCGGATCGTCGGTGTTGATGGTCGTGTGAACGCCGGCATCGAACAATTCCTTGATGGGGTGGGCATGCAGCCCATCGCACGCGCCGGTGAGCCAATTGCTGGTCGGGCAGAGCTCGAGCGGGGTTTCCGTGCGGACCAGCAAGTCGATGACGCGCGGGTCCTCAATGGCTTGAAGGCCGTGACCGATGCGGTCGGCGCCCATGGCTTCAATGGCCGTGGTGATGTGCTTGGAAATACCTGCCACGCGGGGCTCTCCGGCGTGCACGGTGATGCCCAGCCCGCCGGCTTTTGCGCGCTGGAACAACGGAATGAAGGGCTCGGGATCGAAGTCCACTTCGTTGTCCGCGAGGTCTAATGCGAGGAACCCGTTTTTATGGTTGAGGGCAAAATCCACCCAGTTCGCATTGTCCTCAACCGATTTGGTGCGTTGCAAGATGCAGATGAGGCCCACGGCCATCGGGTACTTGGATTCAGCCCGAGCTACGCCACGCTGGATGGCCTCCTGCAGCGCATCGGGGGAGATGTGGGTGTGCTTGTCCAGCAAGAAACTCGGGGCGTAACGCAGTTCCAGTATGCGTACGTTGGAGTGGAGGTACATGTCCTCGCATACCTCAAACGTCACTTGTTCAATGCAGTCGGCCGCATCGAGCACGTCTCGGGTGTTGAGGAACTTGTGCAGAACGGAGGGCAATTCCCCCATGGGGGATTGAATGAGAAACGCCTCGGCAAACTTCTCATCGTCCGCCACGTCGTATCCGCGCACCAAGGCGAAGGTTTTGAGCGTTTCCTGTCGAATGGCCAACTCCAAATGGCAGTGGAGTTCCACCTTGGGCATCGCCTGGATGGCCGGATTGACAGGTTGTGCTTCCATGGCTCAAAGGTAGGACGGCAGTGGCCTACGTGGTGTACTTTTGTCCCATGGCGGTTGAGATTAAAAATAAAAAGGCGTCTTACACGTACTTCTTGACGGACGAATTCACCGCTGGAATCCAATTGGTCGGTTCGGAGATCAAGTCCATCCGAGCGGGAAAAGCCAGCATCGGAGAGGCCTACTGCCGTTTCAATGGCGGCGAGTTTTTCGTGTACAACATGTACATCGCCGAATACCCGAATGCCGGATACACGCCGCATGAGGTTCGCCGACCGCGAAAGCTGCTGCTGCAAAAGACCGAACTAAAGAAATTAGAGAAGCGGTTGAAAGATGTCGGCGTGACCGTCGTACCGGTACGCATGTTCATCGCACAAAGCGGGTATGCCAAAGTGAACATTGCTGTCGCGAAGGGGAAGAAGTTGCACGATAAGCGCGCAGCGCTCAAAGACAAAGACCAGGCCCGGGACCTGGATCGCCTATCCTAATCGGACCTTGCTCGCGGAGACCCGGTAGTTTTCCGTGAAGGCATCCCAATCCCACAGGAAGTGCGCCATGAGGCTTTTGAGCTCACGCTGTATGTTGGGCTCAGGCGTGTTCATGTCCCGGAAGTACGGTTCTTGAAACTGGTTCAAGTGGTACTTGTAGAAGATGGCGCGGGTCATGGCCGTTACGAGGTTCTTGGAAGGCCGGTTGATCTGCTTCATGAAGGACCGGTAGTTTTTAACCTTCTGAGTGAAAACGTCGGGCGTCAAGGCAAAGGCCAGCGCGAACTTGGAGCAGATGTGCTGGATGATTTGCCGGTCGACCCCGCTGTCGAAATGCTTGGGGATGAGCTGGAGGTTGGCCGAAACAATGATCATTAAGAACCGACCGTAATCCTCTTCATCGAGGTTGGGCCGTTGGATGAAGACCGGGGATCCGTTGAGGAAAGCTGCGATTTCGGGCCAACCTTGCTCGACCGTCTCGAAGGTGGTTTCCACGAAGAGGGCTGCCACCTGCTCTTCGGTGAGTTTCCGCCTCGTCATCCAACTAAAAAGCCCAAGGTTCTTCATCGTTGGGAATCAAATCTATTCGCTTCCCGTATGCTGCCGGGGGGTGGCCGCGCATTCGCTATCCACAGTTTTTTCCACAGCCAACCCGAGGAATCGCACTATTTTCGCGCCATGTACAAGACGCTGAAGCCACTGATTTTTAAACTACAGCCCGAAAAGGCCCATGAGTGGACGATGGCGTTGTTGACGTTTGCTTGTGCCATTCCCGGTGTGGGTGCGTTGTTGCGGTCTTTTTATGCCGTGCGCTCCAAGGAGCTCGAAGTGGAAGTCGCTGGATTGACGTTTCCCAATCCGGTGGGCTTGGCAGCGGGATTTGACAAGGATGCGCGTTGGTTGAAGCAAATGCGCGTATTGGGTTTCGGCTTCGTTGAAATTGGAACGGTGACCCCGTTGCCACAGGATGGCAATCCCCAACCTCGTTTGTTCCGCCTGCCCGCTGATAAAGGCATCATCAACCGGATGGGGTTCAATAATTCCGGAATGGTCGCCGCTGCCGCCCGTTTGCGCCGGCGCCCGCCGGGGCTCATCGTTGGCGGCAACATTGGCAAGAACAAAATCACGCCCAACGATCAGGCCGAGTCCGATTATATGCAGTGCTTCAATGCGCTGTATGACTACGTCGATTACTTCGTGGTCAACGTCAGTTCACCCAACACGCCGGGCTTACGGGAATTGCAGGAAAAGGAACCGCTCCAGCGGCTGCTTGAAACCCTGATGGCCGAGCGCTCCAAGCGGTCCATTGCACGTCCGATTTTCTTGAAAATCGCGCCGGATTTGACCGACGAGCAGTTGGATGACATTGTTGAGTTGGTGCAGGCAGCTGGAATCGACGGCGTCATTGCCACCAATACGACCATTTCGAGGGAAGGGTTGAGCACGCCTGCCGAGGAAGTGGAACAGATGGGAGCGGGCGGATTGAGCGGTGCCCCGGTGCGCGCCCGATCAACTGAGGTGATTCGCTACTTGCACGAGCAGTCGAAGGGGGCGTTCCCCATTATTGGAGTCGGGGGAATCTGCGGTCCCGGGGACGCGCAAGAAAAACTCGACGCTGGGGCGTCCTTGGTGCAAGTGTATTCCGGCCTAATTCATGAAGGCCCTGCGCTGGTCAAGCGCATCAACAAGGGGTTGGTGGCTCGTTGAACCGGGTCAGCCCCAAGCTTCTTCAAAGCTGGGAGCGAGGCCGGTGGCTCGAATTCCTTTGTCGGTGCTTTCCAAACGGCAGCAGGCGTTCACGGCGTCATGCTCAAAAAACAACATCCAATCTTCCCGGTAGGCCTGATCCAACAACAAGGCCTTTTCCTCCATGGTGAGCAGCGGGCGGGTGTCGTACCCGATGACCCAGGCCATGGGCAGGTGTGCAGCAGCAGGGGTGAGGTCTGCCATATAAGCCACGCGCGTTCCCCGGTACGAGACGACGGGGAGCATTTGGCTTTCGGTGTGGCCATCGGCAAAGAAGATGTCCAATCCCGGGAACCGCTCACCGAACGGTTCACGGTTCCAACGTCCGTTGCGGTCGATGAAACGCAGTTGACCGCTTTCTTCCAAAGGCAGCAGGTTCTCGCTCAAGAAGCTGGCCTTTTCACGTGGGTTGGGGTTCATCGCCCAGTCCCAATGCCGCTCGCAGGTCCAGAACTGCGCATTGGGGAACGCAGGCTTGAGCAATCCGTTGGCGTCGCGCTCCACCGCACCACCTACGTGGTCGAAGTGCAGGTGCGTGAGCAACACATCCGTGATGTCAGCCCTGGAAAATCCGCGTGCAGCGAGAGACCGATCGAGTGAGTCGTCGCCGTGCAGGTGGTAGTGGCTGAAGAATTTTTCCGATTGCTTCGAACCGATGCCTGTATCCACGAGCAGCAGGTTGTCCCCGTTTTCAACCAGCAAACACCGCATCGCCCAAGAACACAGGTTGTTCGCGTCGGCTGTCATGTGCCGGGACCACAGCGACTTCGGCACGACGCCGAACATGGCGCCGCCGTCCAACATGAAGTTTCCGGTGTGGATGGTGTGGAGTTGCATGGTGAAAATTTAGGGAAGAAGAAGGGCCCCAGCCATGGCGACCATGAGCAGGTCCTCAATGATGGTCACCGTGCTCATCGGCATGTTGAAAACAGTTCCGAGGCAAGCGCATTGAATTTGTTGTTTGCGGGTTACCGCCGCGATGACACCAATGGCGCTGAACCCCATCAACATCACCGTGCTGAGGGCGACGCGGTAGGTGCCTCCTTCAAATGCCCATGCTAAGCCTAAGGCGAGTTCGAGGAACGGATAAATGAATCCGTACGCGGGCACGGCCTTGGCCAAGAGGTCGTACGACCGATAACTCGCTGCAAAACCCCGGATGTCGAGGAACTTGAAGAACGAAAAAACCAAGAAGAACCCGCCCATGAAATACTCCATCCACGTCGTCATGGTGCCTGTGGTTTGCCACGTGATTCCGGTGGCTACAACCGAGATGAATAATCCGATTAAAATAAGCGGCCAATACGTCCGCCAATGAATGGGTTTGAGGCCGGATGTCGCTGCATTCGAAGTGCTGGCAGTAACGGAATACTTCGGATGCGGTGCCAATTCACTTGCTACTTCTGCAAGGTCAATGGAGCGCTCTGCTGTGAGGGTCGCTTGCTTCGCATCAAGGTCCACGGCCACTTCAGAGACGGAATCGATTTGCTGCAACGTGTAGGTCACTTTTGCCGCGCAACCGCTGCACGTCATGCCGTGGATTGTGAACGTGGAATTCATGGTGCGAAGTTCGAAGAATTCGGGTGAAACGCGTTGAAATCAGCCGTATTTTTGTCCCTCACAAACGCCCGCTTTCATGCAGTTGAACGAACTCACAGCCCTTTCTCCCATCGACGGCCGTTACCGAAACAGAACCGCTGCGCTGGCGCCCTACCTCTCGGAGTGGGGACTCATGAAATACCGTGTCGAAGTGGAGGTGGAGTACTTCATCGCATTGGTGGGTGAGCCCGCGTTGAATTTGCCTGCATTGGAACCTCAAACACTGCAAGATCTCCGGTCCATTTACACCGCGTTTTCCGAAGCAGATGCAGAGAAAATCAAAGCCTTCGAACGCGTGACCAACCACGATGTGAAGGCGGTGGAATACTTCATCAAGGAGCGCATGACGGAATTGGGGTGCGGAGCGATTCAGGAATTTGTCCACTTCGGATTGACCTCCCAAGACGTCAACAACACGGCCATTCCGCTTTCACTCAAACGCGCCACCCAAGAGGTGTTCATTCCGTACCTCGATGAGGTGCGTGCCACGCTGCTCGCGCAGGCGCGGGAATGGCGTGATATTCCTATGTTGGCGCGGACCCACGGCCAGCCGGCATCCCCGGTCACGTTGGGCAAGGAGTGGGCTGTGATTGTGGACCGCTTGGATGTGCAGCTCGCGAAATTGAAGGCCTTGGATTATCCGGCCAAGTTCGGAGGAGCGACAGGCCAGTTCAACGCCCACTTGGCGGCATATCCGAACGCAGATTGGATCGCCTTCGCCAACCGATTCGTCGGAGAGGGCCTTGGCTTGACGCGCAGCCAGATCACCACGCAGATCGAACATTACGACGGGCTGGCCGAATGGTGCGACACCGTCCGTCGCGTCCAAGTGATTTTGATGGACCTGTGCAAAGATGTTTGGACGTACATCAGCCACGAGTACTTCAAGCAAAAAATCAAGGCCGGTGAGGTGGGCAGCAGCGCGATGCCCCACAAAGTGAATCCCATTGATTTTGAAAATGCCGAAGGCAATTGGGGGGTGTCCAATGCCGTGTTGCAGCACTTTGCAGAAAAGTTGCCCATCAGCCGATTGCAGCGTGACCTGACGGACTCGACGGTGTTGCGGAACCTGAGCGTGCCCCTTGGTCACAGCTTGGTGGCCTTGCAATCATTGCAAAAGGGATTGGGCAAGTTGCTGTTGAATACGGCCGCAATCCAAGCGGACCTCGATGCCAACTGGGCCATCGTGGCTGAAGGCATCCAGACCATCCTGCGCCGGGAAGGGTACCCCAAGCCCTACGAGGCCCTCAAGGCGTTGACGCGTCAAAACACGGCCATCACGGAGGAGAGCATCCAGGCCTTCATCCAGACGCTGGACGTGTCGGAGGAAATAAAGCAGGAACTCCACCGTTTATCCCCCAGTAATTACATTGGGCTGTCTGCCCAGTTGGTGGACGGATTGAAGGACCATTGATTTGAAGCGATTGCGGGAGTTGATTGGGTATGTGTTGCCGTACAAGGCCAACGTGGCGGTGAACATCATTTGCAACATCCTGAATGCGTTCTTGTCCCTTTTCACGTTTCTGAGTGTCGTTCCATTCCTGAGAATTCTATTCGGTGGCGATGCTGCTGATGCGGCGGTTGAGTTGCCAGCGGACGCCGGCGGAATCGAACGATTGAGCGGACAATTCGATGCCTTTGTGCAGTCCGTTGGAACGGAAGCGGCCCTGCTGTACATCTGTTTGGGCATCGTATTGGTCACCATTTTGAAGAATGCTGTGGGGTACACGGCGTTGTTCTCGCTCGCGACGATCCGAACGGGGGTCAGCCGGGATTTGCGGAATGCGATGTACGTGAAGGTGCTGAAATTGCCCATGGCGTGGTATTCCGATGCGCGCAAAGGCGATGCCATCAGCCGCATGACGAACGACTTAATGGAAGTCGAGTTCAGCATCATCGGCACCGTTGAAATCCTTTTCAAAGCACCCATCGCCATTTTGGTCTCGTTGGGTACGTTGTTCTACTTGAGCTGGGAATTGACCTTGTTCTCCATTCTGTTCCTTCCGTTGAGCGGATACGTCATCAGCCGCATTGCGAAGAGCTTGAAATATGCCGCTCGCAAAGGGAAGGAGGAACTGGGTGGACTGGTCTCGATTTTGGAGGAGACCCTCGCGGGCATGGCCGTGGTCAAGGCGTTTCACGCGGAAGACCGTTTTCACCGCCGGTTTGACGCGTCGAACCAACGTTTTTTCAAATTGATGCGTCGGCTGTACAAGCGCGAGTACCTCTCATCTCCGGTTTCGGAAACCGTTTCATTGACGGTGATGGCGGTGTTGCTGTGGTTCGGGGGCAAGCTTGTGTTGAGTGGAGAAGGCGGATTGACCGGTGATTGGTTCATTGGGTATTTGGTGGTGTTTTCGCAAATCATCCCACCGGCCCGCTCCATCAGCGATGGGTGGTTTCGCATCCAAAAAGGGGCGGCTTCGTTGGATCGATTGGACGAGATACTGGACGCTGAGGAAGAGGTCAACGCAGGAACTGCTGAGGCCCAACCGCTGGCGTCTGAGATCCGTTTCGAGAACATCACCTTTGCTTACGGCGCCGAACCGGTATTGAAGGAGGTGTCGTTCGAGGTCAAAAAGGGCGAGACGGTTGCGTTGGTCGGCCCGAGCGGTTCCGGTAAGACGACCTTGATGCACTTGCTGGCCCGTTTTTATGACACCCAAGAAGGGCGAATCACTTGGGACGGCAACGATATCAGCACATTTGACGTTTCTGGTTTCCGAGTACAGATGGGCTTGGTTACCCAGGAATCCCGCATTTTCAATGCATCTGTAGCGCAAAACATTGACCTGAATTCGTTGGCCGGGGGGCAGGTAGAGCAGCAGCGCCTCGAGGCGGCTGCTGAAGCGGCCAATGCCCGGGAATTCATCGAGGCCATGGAGGGGCAATGGGAGGCGAATGTGGGAGATGGCGGCGGCAAGCTGAGTGGCGGTCAACGCCAGCGCTTGAGCATTGCTCGCGCTCTGTACAAGGACCCGCCGGTGCTGTTGCTGGATGAGGCCACCTCGGCACTGGACACGGCTTCGGAGCAGAAGGTTCAGGAGGCCATCGGCCGGTTGATGGAGGGACGAACCAGCTTGGTTGTGGCTCACCGCTTGAGCACCATACGCCATGCCGATAAGATCATCGTACTCGACCAAGGGCGCATCTGCGAGTCCGGGACCCATGAAGAGCTTATGGCACAGGAGGGCCTGTACCACCGCTTGGTGACCATGCAAGATTTCAACTGATCAGTTCCATGCCTCCGAAAAAAACCCGTTTGGGAGCATTGCTCAACAACCGTTGCCCCAAATGCTACGAGGGCCGGCTATTCAATTCCCATGCTTATGACCTCAAACGCGTGAGTGAAATGCCCGCGAAATGCCCAGTATGTGGGGAAGACTTTGCACGTGAACCGGGGTTTTATTTTGGCGCCGCCTATGTGTCTTATGCGCTGACTGTGGCGCTGTGGATTGCGCTGTTCGTGGCCCTCACGTGTTTCGATTGGTGGGGATGGATGGCGTTCTCGTTCTTCGACGACGTGCCGTTTTTCCTGACCACAGGAATAGGGCTGCTGGTGGTTTTGATGCCTGTGCTGATGCGTTTGAGCCGTTCGATCTGGCTGCACATGTTCACGCGAAATAGGTGAAACCCGATGGGCCTAAAAAATCAAAGGGGCCCCTCCGTTGAGGGACCCCTTCTCACCAAATCGCCTGATTCATTTACGCTCAATTCGAGCGTGGCAAAACCAAAACCTAACTGCTATTACGGGGGCAGCTCTTTTTTGGT
>PKEB01000029.1 GCA_002863125.1 Flavobacteriales bacterium | reverse complement strand
CGATCAAAACGAAGCTGACAGCGACGCTGCTGACGCAGCCATTCAGGCTGACGTTAACCAGAACGAAGCTGACAGTGACGCAGCTGACGCAGCGATGCAAGCTGACATTGATCAGAACGAAGCAGACAGCGATGCTGCTGACGCTGCTTTAGCAGATGCGCTGCAAGCTGAAGTTGATCGTGCAACCGCGCGTGAAGACTCAATCATCGACGTCTTGTACTGGAACCTTTCAGGTGACGAGTTGTCTTTGGATGAGGGAATCAATGAGCTCGAGATTGGAGACGTGGATATTCATGCTCGTTTGATGAATGTTGACGGTGTTACCACTGAGACGGTAAACACTGAGTTCATCACGGCTGATGAAGCTGATTTGGAAGAAATCAACACCGATGACTTGACTGCGCAGGCGGGTCACATTTCTGACCTCACTTGGAACCATGCTCGTGCATTGGGCGCAGGATCAACAACCGTTCTCGATGGTACGTTGCAAGTTGACGGTGATGCTGATTTGAACAGCGACCTCGACGTCGACGGATTCACCGAGTTGGATGGTTTGAACGTTGATGGCGCTACTACCATGGACGACGTGTCTATTGACGGTGATGCTGATATAAGTGGTGCATTGAATGTTGAAGGCTCTACTACTATGGCCGACTTGACTGCCGACGGCCCTGCTGATTTGCAGGCTGGCTTGAACGTTGATGGCGCTACTACCATGGACGATTTGACTGTCGAGGGTGATCTTGCTCACTTTGGAGAAGAAGCATATTTCGAACTTGAGAACTTCACTGTTGGCACTAACGATGATATTAATCTCTGGACAATGGGCAATGCCGCCGATGGTTCTACTTCAGAATTCCAAGCGGGAGGATTTGATCGAGCGTTGATCATGACCAGTGGTGGTGCTACCCTGCTTCTGGAAGACGATGAAGCTATTATCGCAGGTGGCTTGTTGGCTGTTGAAGGTGATGCTGATTTGAACAGCGATCTGTACGTCAACGGATTCACCGAGTTGGATGGTTTGAACGTTGATGGTGCTACTACCATGGACGAGTTGACTGCTGACGGTGAAACGACAATCAATGCTCCGTTTAACGTCTATAGCATGGCTACCATAGAGGATCTGACGGTCCTGGGTACTACTAACGTGAATACTTTGACTGCAACCGGCGCTGCTGATTTGCAGAATGGTTTAAATGTTGATGGTGCTACCACCATGGACGCTTTGACTGTTGAGGGTAATGTGGACATGCAAGGGGACTTTATGCAAGTGAACATGATGGACTTCCAGTTGAGTACAGAAGTTACCGTCCTTGAAAGTGAGTTCTTATTCATGGATGCTGCGCATCATGCTGTTCTCTATTCAGGTGACTGGCTCGATTTGGGCAGTGGTCAGGATCTATTCATTAACGCTGGTAACAACATAAATGTCGACGCTGTTAACGACATTAACACCCTCGCTAATAACGACATGAGGGTCGACGCTGGTAACGACATGAAGGTCAGTGCTGTTAACGACAACAAGGTCGACGCAGGTAACGATATGACGGTCGGCGCTGGTAACGACATGACGGTCGACGCTGGTAACGACATGACGGTCGACGCTGGTAACGACATGGCGTCCACCGCTGGTGCCAACATGACGTCCACCGCAGGTAACGACATGGCGGTCGGCGCTGGTAACGACATGGCGCTCAGCGCTGGTAACGACATGGCGCTCAGCGCTGATAACGACATCGATATGTCTGCTTCGAACGGTATCGAGATGTCTGCCGGGGAAGAGGGTATTCTGTTAGAAGTTGAAGATGAGTTCGGTGGCCAAGCTATCATGACAATGACAGCACAACTTGTGCATCTCGAGGGAGCTGATATGGTAATTGATCAGGCACTCACAGTTGGCGGAGCCGCGGCTATCGCTGGTGATGTGGCTATCTCTGGTGGCCTAGATGTTGACGAAGCTACTGAGTTAGACGGTTTGAACGTTGATCTTCTTACTACCATGGACGATGTCAATATCGAAGGTACATTGAACCACATTGGCAACTCTGACCAGCAGGGTAACTCTACGCAAGTTGGTGACTCTGACCAGCAGGGTAACTCTTTCCAAATGGGTAACTCTGTGCAGAATGGTAACTCTACGCTAGTTGGTGACTTTGACCAGCAGGGTAACTCTACTCATACGGGTAACTCTATTCAGATTGGTAACTCTACGCAAGTTGGTGACTCTGACCAGCAGGGTAACTCTACTCATACGGGTAACTCTACGCAAGTTGGTGACTCTGACCAGACGGGTAACTCTACGCAAGTTGGTGACTCTGACCAGACGGGTAACTCATCTCAGGAGGGTGACTCTTATCAAGATGGTAACTCTGTGCACGATGGTGACTCTGAGCAGACGGGTAACTCTTATCAAGATGGTAACTCTGTGCACGATGGTGATTCTTTCCATACTGGTGACTCTGACCAGACGGGTAACTCTACGCAAGTTGGTGACTCTGACCAGACGGGTAACTCTACGCAAGTTGGTGACTCTGACCAGACTGGTAACTCTACGCAAGTTGGTGACTCTGACCAGACGGGTAACTCTACGCAAGTTGGTGACTCTGACCAGACGGGTAACTCATCTCAGGAGGGTGACTCTTATCAAGATGGTAACTCTGTACACGATGGTGACTCTGAGCAGACGGGTAATTCGATTCAGACAGGTGACGCAGTGCGAAACGGAGATACAGACTTGAACGGTTCCTTAGACGTCGAAGATGAGACATCTTTGAACACTGCAGGCAACGACGGGACAGTCTTCGAAATCTACAATTCAATGGGTGCTGCGGCTGTGACTGTAGAGACGAACGATGACGCTTTGGCGATCGGTGGTTCGGCAACTACATTGACAACTCCACGATTGATTGTTCAAGAGGATGCTGTATACAACGGAGATATGTCAGTCGGCGGTTCTCTGGCAGTAACAGATAATATTATCTCTGCTGCTGCTCCGACCTCTCCAAACCACATGGCGAATAAGCAGTATGTTGACAATGCAGTCTTGAATGCTGTTTATGCTCCTGAGGCATACTCTTACGATGCGATTGAGTCGGTTCACCCTTCAGATGTTATTTACTACATCAATGGTGATCTGCTGTTGTATGCTTCTGGTCAAACAGATAACTACAACTATGTAATCGAGTTGACAGGTTCTAAGCTCAGCGACACTTATGTTGGCGGTGCTAAGCTCTTCGCTCGCGGTAACGAGTTGGATTTGTTCACGAGCCCAACGACTGATTGGGAGTGGGGTGCAGGTGATTCGGAGGCTAGCTTCAAAGTGGGCTACAACCACATCAGCGCGCTCGCTGGGTCACAAATTGATGGATATGTTTCTTGTAGCCTCGTCTTGTATGACGCTGCTGGCAACGGCCACAACACTGGTTTGACCCTGCGCTTCTACTTGGATTCGGCGAATCCAGTAGCGACTGCAAACACATTCAACGAGTAATCAACTTTTAACCCCTTAACGAGCACATTATGAAAAAGCTCTTTTACATCTTGTTCCTGCTCGGGGGTCTCTCGATGATCTCCCAGGACGCTTCGGCCCAGATTTCTATGGACCGACAAGCGATCACCTCGGGTTACCACACGGGAGAAGTTGACGCAATGGGAGACGTTCTTGGCGAAATCGATGGAAGCATCGGCCAAGTGTTCACCACTACTATTGGGGATGGAAACACCTTCCTGACCCAAGGTTTTCAGCAGATGGCATTCCGCGAATGCCCTGGTGATGTCACTGGTGACAACGCTGTTGGTACTAATGACCTCCTCGCGATCCTGAGCCTTTACGGGGCTCAGGATCCCGAGACCATCGCCGACTCCGAATACGGAGGGGCGGAGGACCTCAATGAGGATGGGATTGTCGGTACTGCAGATCTCTTGATTCTCCTCGCTTACTACGGTGAGTTGTGTAACTAAAACACCCAGAGCGATCTAAATTTGAGAAGGGCTTCCCACACGGGAGGCCCTTTTTCTTTGTCTCGTTTTTGGACGGGTCTGTTTGGAGCGTACAGTCCGAAATCTTATTGCGCGGCGCTCAGTCTTCCCATTCGTCGCCACGGATGGCGCGGTAGCGGCGCCGTGCTTCAACCGCATGCAGGCTGCCAGGGTAGTCGAATAACAATTGCTCGTAGAGCGCAGCAGCGCCCTCAGAATTGCCTTCAGCCTCATCCAGGATGAGCGCCAATTGGAAGATGGCATCGTCGGCGAGGATGTCGTCAAAATGCAGGTCGATTACTTCTTGCAGCCAGTGCTTTGCTGAATCCAGATCGCCCTGCTCAATGCACATGACCGCCCGTTCCATCAGGATCTCATCCGTGAGGGCGTGGCCCGGCCAGGTGGTGACGATGGAATCGAGCTTCAGCCGTGCTTCCTCGTAGCGGTATTGGGTGGCGAGCAGGTCGGCCTGCGCGAACAGCCACATGGGCTCCACAATCGTGTCGAGGGCGTAGTTGTCCGTGATGAGCAACGACAGGTCAATGGCGTCGTTGGAGATGAGCTTGGAGGTCGAGGCCTTGAGCGCGTCAAGTTGGGTCTGTGCCCAATCGAAGTCGCCCGTGTAGTAGCTGATGCGTGCGTTGCGGAATTTGGCCTCGGCCCCGAGGACGTCGTCCTTGTAATCCAGTTCGACCTGTGAGAAGAGGAGCGATGCATCCCAGATTTCATCTTGAAAGACGAGGATGTCGCCCAGTTCCAATTTGCACAGCGCTGCCGTGCGTTCGTAGAGCCCTTGCACGTCCAATACTTCCTCGAGAAGGTCAATGGCCTCATTGGGCTGCTGCAGGTAAAAGGCGCGAATGTGCGCCAAGTCTTGGGCGATCTTGGCCGTTTCCTTGGCGAGCCCCAAGTCGTTTAAGGTGAATTCGTAATCCTGAGCGAGCGCTGCAATGGCTTCCCGGTCGACAGGCGTGGCCTTCAGCAGCGGCTGCAGGCGCATGTTGAGCGCCTGGGTGCGGGCCGTGAAGAAATACGCGTTCTCGGTGCCCTTAGAGGCGATGTACGCATAGCATTGCGCGGCCGTGGCGTAGTCTTCGTTGCGCGTGGCCGTTTGGGCCAACTCGATCAAGCGTTCGCCGGATTCCCGAAAGCGAAGGTCCAGGGACTTGGCGTGCACAAAGGCGTTGCCGAAATCGTTGACCTGGTTGAAGTACCACACGAGCATCTCTGAAAGAGCGGTGTCCTCCGGGTATTCACGGGCGGCCCGCAACAACTTGGTGCGCAGCAAATCCCCCAAATCGGGGTTGTCCTGGATGCGCAGGTTGCGGTTGAAAGAGTTCTGTACGTTTCTGAAATACTGGGGCTTGGCGCGCATCAAGCGAAGCGAGGCATCGATCATGCCTTCGTAGTTGCCGCGTCGGCCCTCGAGGTCGGCCAGTTGGTAGTCGAGGTCGTTTACGCCAAGCTCCATGCCTTTGGTGTATACCTCAAGCGCCCGGTCGAGCTCATTCAACTTGATGAAGGCGTTCGCGAGTGCGATAACGCTGCCGCGTTTGGGTTCCAACCGGCGCAGTGCTTCACCAAACGCCTCCCTTGCTTCCGCCTCCTTTTCAAAATGCACGTACAGCTGCCCCAATTCGACATACGCCGTGGCGCGCGTGTTCTTGTTGCGCATGCGGCTTTTGACGAGCTTCTCGGCCGCGTCAAAGTCGTCCATAGCGAGCAACACGTCGTAGTACATGTCGAACACCTTCTTGGTCTTCGTTCGCTTCCAGATTTGGTCGAGGTAGAGCTTGGCCTGTGCGTACGAGCCTTCGTTGTAGTAGAACTCAGCGAGTTCAAGGTCCGATTGCGCGAACCCCAATTGGGCAAATGCGAGTGCCGCAGCGAGGATCCAAGTCCGCTTCATTTGCCTTCGATGATGGCTTTGGCAAGGCGGCTCCTGCAGACGGTCTGCAAACTGTCAGCACGGGCAGCGGTTTTCTGCCAGAGGTCGATGCCGCGTTCGGCCAGCTGCTGTGTTTCTTTCAGTGCGCGCACGACGTCCCGGCCAATCGCCAGCTCAGCGCTCATTTCGCGGGCGATGTACGCTGAATCGATGGGGGTGCCGGCCGCATCTTTCGCAGCTCCACTGGTGATGGCTTGGGCCAATCCCCTCAGCTGCCCCATGGCACGCGCTGCGCTTTTGGGCAATGACGTACGCCGGCTGCCTTGGTCTTTGAGCAAGCGCCGGGCCCGGCTGACATCTGAGATGATGCGCCCTTCTTCCTTGCTGACAACCACGTTGCCGTCGTCGAGGAGCAATTCAAATTCGCGCAGGTTGTTTTCGGCCCATGTGGCCGCCTCCGCTGTGCGCGCATCGCTGGGTTCTTCCAGCAGGCGCTGATGGGTTTGGATGGAATCTGCTAACGCAGTGAGCGCTTCCACCCGCGGTTCGCGGTGGGTGGTGCAACTGCCCAAAAGCAAGAACAGGCCGAACGCCGATGCGAATTGCAGGTTCCTCATCAAAAATCAATGCGTTCGAAGCCGCAGTAAGGCACAAGGGCCGCTGGAATGCGGATGCCGGTGTCGTCCTGGTGGTTTTCCAACAATGCAGCCACAATGCGGGGCAACGCCAACGCGGAGCCGTTCAAGGTGTGCACCAAATGCGTTTTGCCGTCGTTGCCTTTGTAGCGGCACTTGAGACGGTTGGCCTGGTACGTTTCAAAATTGGAAACGGAACTCACTTCCAGCCAGCGCTCTTGCGCGGCGCTCCACACTTCAAAATCGTAGGTCATCGCAGACGTGAAGCCCATGTCGCCACCGCACAGGCGAAGGATGCGGTAGGGCAGTTCCAACGCCTCCAGCAAGCCCTTTACGTGCTCCACCATACCGTCCAGCGTCGCATAGGACTCTGCTGGATGGGCAAATTGCACGATCTCGACCTTGTCGAATTGATGCAGGCGGTTCAGACCGCGCACGTCCTTGCCGTACGACCCGGCTTCGCGGCGAAAGCATGGGGTGTATCCGCACAGCTTGATGGGCAGGTCGCCCTCCTTGACCATGACATCGCGGTAGATGTTGGTCAACGGCACTTCGGCGGTCGGAATCATGTACAGCTCGTCGTCCTGCATGTGGTACATCTGGCCTTCCTTATCCGGCAATTGGCCGGTACCAAACCCGCTGTCCGGGTTGATCATGTGGGGCGGAATGAATTCTTCGTAGCCCGCAGCGTCCGCCTGTTCGAGGAAGAACCGGATGAGCCCACGTTGGAGCTTGGCACCCTTGCCGCGGTAAAACGGGAAGCCCGCTCCGGTCACCTTGGCGCCAAGCTCAAAGTCGATGAGCTGGCATTGCTCGGCGATGTCCCAGTGGGGCTTTTTGTGGTGCTCCAAGGTGGAAGCGTCACCCGATCGGAAGGTCTCGACGTTGTCCTCGGCATTGCGTCCTGCAGCGACGTTCGCGTGGGGGGCGTTGGGGATGTGGCAGAGCGCGTCGTGGATTTGCGTTTCCAGCGACTGCATCTGCTCTTTCAATTCGCTGGATTGCGCCTTCAGGGAGGAGGTCTGTGCCTTGACGGCTTCGGCTTCGTCCTTTTTGCCCTCCCGCATGAGCCCACCAATTTCCCGACTCAACGCATTGCTCTGGGCCAGGGTGTCGTCCAATTTGGCTTGGGTTTTTCGGCGCTCAGCGTCCCATTCGAGGACTTGCTGAATCGCTTCCCGAGCATCGAAATGACGCTTGTCGAGTGCGGCGAGGATGCGGTCTTTGTCGTCGCGCAACGATTGGATGGTGAGCATGGATGTGCTGCGGATTTGGGTGAGGTGTAAAAATAAAGAACTCCCGAACCCTCTAAGGGTCCGGGAGTCACAAATTTTGAGATGCGAGGAGTGGAATAACCCCTTGCAGTTGATTCTTTCTTAGGCGTCTCCGAGTGGAACAACCGATACGTACGAGCGGTTGTTGGCCTTCTTGCGGAACTCCACGATGCCGTCTTTCAACGCGAACAATGTGTGATCCTTGCCCATGCCGACGTTTTCACCGGGGTGATGCTGGGTGCCGCGCTGGCGAACGATGATGTTTCCAGCGATGCAACCTTGGCCGCCATAAATCTTGACGCCGAGCCGTTTACTTTCTGACTCCCGTCCGTTCTTGGAACTACCTACGCCTTTTTTATGTGCCATTACTTCTCGGTTTTATCGGTTTTCTTGGCAGCGGTCTTCTTCGCTGCTGGTTTTTTAGCCGCTGGCTTCTTGGCTGCGGGCTTCTTAGCTGCAGGCTTCTTAGCTGCAGGCTTCTTAGCTGCGGGCTTCTTGGCCGCTGCCTTCTTTTCGGCTGCGGGCTTGTCTGCCGCTGCGGCCTTAGGCGCTGCCTTCTTGGCCCCGCTTGCCTTGATCGCCGTGATTTTCACTTCGGTCAATGAGGCACGGAAGCCGTTCAACTTCTGGTATCCTTTGCGGCGCTTCTTTTTGAAGACCAATACCTTGTCGCCTTTGAGGTGGCGTTCAACCTGAGCGGTCACTTCCACGCCGCTTACCGCCGGGGCGCCAACTTGAACGTCTTTCCCATTGTCCACGAGCAAGACGCGGTCGAACTTGACCTTTTTGCCTTCCTCAGCGTCCAATCGGTTGACGAACACCTGTTGGTCTTTCTCTACCTTGTACTGGTGCCCTGCGATCTCTACGATTGCATACATGATTCTTGTATTTATTCCCAAAAGAGGGGCTGCAAAGGTACAGGAAACTTCTCAACTTTTCAACACCTGCGCGCACGGGATTTAATTCTCTGATTCGGTGCGCTTTTTGGTGATCCAGACACCGAGCAAAATGCTGGCTCCCGCGAGCAATTGTTGATAGGTCAGCACCTCACCGTCCCACCAGCCCCACAGCGCGGCAAAGATGGGAATGATGTAGGTCACAGACGCGGCCACCACTGCGTTGGTCCAAGCAATCAATTGGTTGAAAAGCACAAGGGCTCCAGCCGTTCCAATGGCGGCCAACGCACCAACGGCCATGAGGGCGCGCATGCCGTCGGGATGACCGGCAATCAACCCAGGGGTGCCATTGATCAATACGATTCCCAAGGCGGGCAGCGCCACGAGTCCTAACGAACATCCGGCAATGGCTGGGGCCGGAATGCCGCGGAGTTTCTCTCGCGTGATGTTGACGCTGACGCCATAGCACACCGTCGCCACCACCAGCATCAGGGCGGGAGTTAGGACTTCTCCGCCGAGCGCTGCGCCGGGATCTGCCGCTCCGGCCTGCGCCCAAATGAGCCAGGCAGTGCCGAGCAAGCCGACAAGGATGCCTATGATTTGCCGAGGCTGCACGGCCGTTCCAAATGCCGCGAATCCAATGATCAAGGTCCACAACGGGCTCAAGGCATTGAGCATGCCGGCCATGGCACTGGGCAAGTTGACTTGGGCCATGGCAAACAGCAAGGCGGGGATGAAGCTACCGATGATGCCAACCCCCGCAATCCATCGCAAGCGGTCATGTGGAATGCGCCGCACATGCCGCAGCGACACCGGCAGCAGGGTGGCCCCGGCGATGGCCACGCGCAAGGCGGCCAAGTCAACCGGCGGCAACAAGGCCGAACCGTCGCGTGCGAATAGGCCGATTTTCATCAAGATGAAACTGCTCCCCCATACGAATCCGAGCAGCAAAAGCACTAGGGCGGGTGCCAAACGATGAGGGGGAGAGCTGGCATTGGTGGCCATGGGAGCGTTGGTTGCGACCGAAATTAGGATTGAATTACCATAAGTTGGAAAGCGAGCCTCTTGTTCATCGGTATATTTGCTGCATGATGATTTGGCACAAAATCACGGGCTTCATCGGGGCGGCATTGCTCGCCTACGGAAGCCTCATGCTTGGAGGGTGCGCGGAGCCGGATTCGTATGCTGTCACTGAAGGATACGAGGCCGGGACGACCGAAACCTCCACGGCGAAACTCGAGATCTCGGGCATGATGTGCGCACACGCATGCGGCGGCAAAATCAAAAAAGAGCTGCTGGAAATCCCCGGCGTGGCCAATGCGTCCATCGATTTCGAATCGGGACGTGACCTGAACGCCGCTGAGGTCGAATTCGACCCCAAATCGGTGACGCCGGAATCCTTGGCCGAAGTGGTCAATGGCATTGCGGACGGTAAACTCTACGCCGTGGCATCGGTCCAAGTGACGCATTTTGCAAAAGAAGCTTCCCTTACACAGTAAGCTCAAGTCGTTGCGGCGGCTGACGCGTGTGGCCATGGCCATGACCTTCCTTGTGGTGCTCGCAGGGAGCGTCGTGCGCATGACCGGTTCTGGCATGGGCTGCCCGGACTGGCCCAAGTGTTTTGGCCTGATGATTCCGCCTACTGAAGCCTCGGAAGTGACGTGGCAGGAAGGGTCGACTTACGACCGGGGCCGCATGCTGCTCAAGCGCGACACGCTGTGGGTGGCGCAGACGGACCTGCACTCAACAGATTTCGAAGCCGAACGCGGCACGGGTCAGTGGGTTGCCTACGACAAACACGACTATGCGGTATTCAATCCCCTGCACACGTGGGTGGAATTCATCAATCGGTTGCTCGGTGCTTTGACCGGCATTCCGGCACTTTTGCTGTTGGGGTGGACGTTTTGGCGGGGGGTGAAGGTGCGGCATTGGAAGCCGTTCGCGTGGGCAGTCGTCCACTTGTTCTGGCTTGGCTTGGTCGCTTGGTTGGGCAAAAAGGTGGTAGACGGTAACCTCATTCCATTCTCCATCACCATTCACATGCTCGGCGCCATGGCCATCTTGGTCAGCCTGGCCGGATTGCTCCATTCGGTATGGGAACACCAAGGGCGCATAGACCTTCTGCCGCGCGGCAAGGGATGCATTGCGGTGGCTCTAGTTCTGACTGTTGCACAACTCGTTCTCGGAACCCAAGTACGAGAGCAAGTGGATTTGTTGAAACATGCGGAGGTCCTCAGGGCGGATTGGATTGGGGTGTTGCCGGGTTGGTGGAAGGTGCACCGTTCGGGTTCGTGGGTGGTTCTTGCCGTGCAATTGACGTGGCTGATGCCGCTGCGCAACGCGGAGGGGAGCCTGCGAACGATCGTGCGCCTGGCTTCGGCTCTACTCAGTGCGCAAATCCTCACCGGTGTCCTTTTTGTCAATTTCGGCATGCCGGCATGGGCGCAACCGGTTCACCTGCTCTTGGCAGTGGGTTTGGTGCTAACCAACGTGTGGGTGTTGCTGCATTACCGCGCGCAGCGTGCGTGAACCCGAGGGAGGTGCACAAAAAAAAGCGGTCCGTTGGGGCCGCCTTTTTTGTTGGATGGTTGCGCGTGAATCAACCGCTGCACATTTCGCAATCCGATCCGTTTTCGATGGAACACGCCATTGCCGCCTGTTCCTCGTCGGTCATCTCTTGGATGGACTTGCGAGGGGCTTCGGTTTGCGGAGCCGTCTTGTACTTCTTGTCCACCGTGAACTTGATCGCATCGGTTGCTGCCTTCGTGCGGAGGTAGTACATGCCGGTCTTCAGTCCCTTCTTCCACGAGTAGAAGTGCATGGACGTGAGCTTGGCCGTATTCACGTTTTCCATGAAGACGTTGAGTGACTGCGACTGGCAAATGTAGGCGCCGCGGTCGGCGGACATGTCAATAAGGGCACGTTGAGGAATCTCCCAAGCGGTGCGGTACAGCGCCTTGAGATTGTCCGGAATCTCGTTGATGTTCTGGATGGAACCGTTGGCACTGATGATGCGGTTCTTCATGTCGTCGTCCCACAAGCCGAGCTTGGTCAAATCGCGAAGCAGGTGCTTGTTGACGATGATGAATTCGCCGGAAAGGGTGCGGCGAGTGTAGATGTTCGAGGTGTAGGGCTCGAAGCATTCGTTGTTGCCGAGGATCTGCGCGGTAGATGCAGTCGGCATGGGAGCCAACAACAAGGAATTGCGCATGCCGTGCTCTTTGATTTCGTCCTTGAGCACGTCCCATTCCCAACGGTCCGTTGGGGTGACGCCCCACAGGTCGAATTGCAAGCGGCCTTCCGACGCAGGTGAACCCTTGAAGGTTTCGTAAGCGCCTTCTTCCTTGGCGAGGTCCTTGGACGCCGTGCAGGCAGCGTAGTAAATCGTTTCGAAAATCTCGCGGTTCAATGCTCGGGCTTCGTCTGAGTCGAAGGGGTGGCGCATCAAGATGAACACGTCTGCCAAGCCCTGCACGCCCAGTCCGATGGGGCGGTGGCGCATGTTGGAGTTGCGCGCCTCGGGAATGGGGTAGTAGTTGCGGTCGATGATGCAGTTGAGGTTCTTCGTGACCTGGTAGGTGACTTGGAACAGCTTGTCGTGGTCGAACGCTCCGTCGTTGACGTACTTCGGCAAAGCAAGGGAGGCGAGGTTGCACACCGCGACTTCGTCTGGCGCCGTGTATTCGATGATCTCCGTGCAGAGGTTGGAAGAACGGATGGTGCCGAGGTTCTGCTGGTTGGACTTGCCGTTTGCAGCGTCCTTGTACAGCATGTACGGCGTGCCGGTCTCGATTTGCGATTCGAGGATCTTGAACCACAGATCTTGTGCCTTAATGGTCTTGCGGCCTTTGCCTTCGGCTTCGTATTTCGTGTAGAGCTTCTCGAACGCTGCGCCGTGGTTGTCAGCCAAGCCTGGGCATTCGTTGGGGCACATCAAGGTCCATTCACCGTTCTCTTCCACACGCTTCATGAACAAGTCAGGAATCCACAAGGCGTAGAACAAATCGCGTGCGCGCTGCTCTTCTTTACCGTGGTTCTTCTTGAGGTCGAGGAAATCGTGGATGTCCGCGTGCCAGGGCTCGATGTAAATAGCAAACGAACCCTTGCGCTTTCCACCTCCCTGATCAACGTAACGGGCGGTATCATTGAATACACGCAACATCGGAACAATGCCATTGGACGTGCCGTTGGTTCCTTTAATGTACGAGCCCGTAGCACGGATGTCGTGGATGGCAAGGCCAATGCCTCCTGCATTTTGTGAAATCTTCGCGCACTGCTTGAGCGTGTCGTAGATGCCGCTGATGCTGTCTTCTTGTGTCGTCAACAGGAAGCAGCTGGACATCTGGGGCTTCGGCGTACCGGAGTTGAACAAGGTGGGTGTCGCGTGAGTAAACCAGCCTTCGCTGAGCCCGTTGTATGTCTCAACCACAGCATCGAGGTCGTCCTTGTGGATGCCAACGGCTACGCGCATTAGCATGTGCTGAGGGCGCTCGACGATTTCATTGTTGATCTTGAGCAGGTAGCTGCGCTCCAGGGTTTTGAATCCGAAATAATCGTAGTTGAAGTCTCGATCGTAGATGATTTGGGAATCGAGGAATTCCGCGTTGTCACGGATGATCTCAATAACGTCGTTCGCTACGAGGGAGGCGTTCTCTCCGGTGATGGGGTCGACGTAGGTGTAAAGGTCTTCCATCGTCTCCGCAAAGGACTTCTTGGTTCCTTTGTGGAGGTTGGATACTGCGATTCTGCTCGCTAAGCTCGCGTAGTCGGGGTGCGTTACGGCGTTGGTCGCTGCCACTTCCGCAGCGAGGTTGTCCAGTTCAGTCGTGGTCACCCTGTCATATACTCCCTCAATGACGCGCATCGCCACTTTGGTCGCATCGACAGATTCGTGCAGTTCATAGCAGAGTTTTTTTATTCGTGCAGTGATTTTATCGAATTGTACCGGTTCTGTGCGGCCGTCGCGCTTGACTACTAGCATGGTGCGAGTGGTTGTTTTGAGGTAAGGGTAAAGTGGAGGTAAGTGGTGCAGTGATCCGTTGGAAAGACTCGACGTTTAAAAGTCGGCATCCAAACTGAAGGATTTTGAGCCTTCGTCGGATTTTGTCAACACCCCGGCTTTTTGATATTCTCCAACACGCTTCTCGAAGAAGTTGGTCTTTCCTTGGAGGGAAATCATGTCCATGAAGTCAAACGGATTAGTAACGTTGAATTCCTTTTCGGCGCCAAGCTCCACCAACAAGCGGTCGGCAACAAATTCGATGTACTGGGACATCAAATCGGCGTTCATACCAATCAAGCGTACAGGCAACGACTCGCAAATAAACTCCTTCTCAATCTCCACCGCGTCGATGATGATCTTGCGCAGGGTCTTGACAGGAAGCTTGTTGACAATGTGGTCGTTGTAGAGTAAGCAAGCAAAGTCGCAGTGCATGCCTTCGTCACGTGAAATCAACTCATTGGAGAAGCTCAATCCCGGCATGAGGCCGCGCTTTTTCAACCAGAAAATGGAGCAGAAGCTGCCGCTGAAGAAGATGCCTTCAACCGCTGCAAATGCAACAATGCGCTCGGCAAAGGAGCCGTTCTCAATCCAGTTCAAGGCCCATTCCGCCTTCTTTTTCACGCAATCCATGGTTTCAATGGCGTTGAACAGCTTGTCCTTCTCGGCATCGTCCTTGATGTACGTATCGATCAACAACGAGTAGGTCTCGGAGTGGATGTTCTCCATCATAATCTGGAAACCGTAGAAGAACTTCGCTTCGGTGTATTGCACTTCAGCTACAAAGTTCTCGGCGAGGTTCTCGTTCACGATGCCGTCAGAGGCAGCGAAAAACGCCAAGACGTGCTTGATGAAGTAACGCTCGTCATCATTGAGTTTTTCATTCCAGTCGACGATGTCCGCGGCCAAGTCAATCTCCTCTGCTGTCCAGAAGCTCGCTTCGGACTTCTTGTAAAAGTTCCAGATGTCATTGTGCTTAATCGGGAACAAAACAAACCGGTTGGGGTTGTCCTCAAGAATGGGTTCAGTTACCACCGTGTTTTCAGGCAAGACTTCTTCAATAGAAGTTTGCACGGTCGCTGCGCTTGTCTCGTTCACTTCTGCAGTAGTCAAATCTTCATTTGTTTGTGCGCTCATGGCGTTAGTTAGGTTGTTGCCAGCGAGTGGCGGATGAAATATGGTTTTGGCCTAAGCATCTCCCTTTTTAAAGCCGTAAAATCCCGCTTCCGTTTCGGGGGTCGAAGTCCTGTCCTCGATGGCAATCCAATGTTCCAAAAGCATTGGAAACACTGGGATTTCGAGGCTAATGACTTGATCTCCACCGTTGGAGCCGGGTTCAGTAGCGGTTTAAAAAAGGTCACAAGACACAGGATGAATCCCGATACCTTGGCCATTAGTGCCCCCAAAGAAAACAGAAGTGAGGGTACAAGACCAAAACAAAACAATTCACAAATCGAGGTAGTTTTTAACAGTCTGTTCGTTCGAAATCCATGGAACCGTTGACAGCGTTGGGACGGCGTGAATTTTTAGTTCGTTGGGGATAAAAAACTTGAAAAAACGCTTGGAATTTTTGTGTCGTTGTCTAAGAGCTCTGCCCTCGTTTTCACTCAAGGCCCTGACCCGCGGCAAGTTCCGTCCGAGCGTTGTAAAAATTTAGCCGGACGCGACCCGCTTCCCTTCGTATTTTCGCGTCATGTTTAAGACGCTTCTGAAAAAATTGGTCGGCGATAAGGCTGAGGGGGACATGAAGGAAATTCAGCCGGTGGTCGATGCTGTTCACGGCTTCGAAGCGGATATAAAAGCGTTATCGGACGATGGCCTGCGATCCCGAAGCGAGGACTTGCGCCAGCGCATCCAAGCCCATGTTGCAGACCTCGAGAAAGAAGAACAAGCGTTGCGTGCCGATGCCTCCGCCATGGGCGAAGACCAGCTCGAACAGAAGGAGGCCATTTATGAGCAGATTGATGGACTGACCAATCGCATCGACGAAGCCTTGGAGGCGGTGCTGGAGACCATCATGCCTGAGGCATTTGCACTGGTCAAAGAAACTTCGCGGCGCTTGGCGGAAAATGGCCAGCTCACGGTCACGGCTTCAGATTGGGACCGGGACATCTCAGCCAAGCGCGGCGGCGTCACCATCAAAGGCGACCGAGCCACTTGGGGCAATGCCTGGATGGCTGCTGGTTCGGAAGTGCAGTGGAACATGGTGCACTACGATGTCCAGCTGGTCGGCGGTGCGGCGTTGCACCGTGGCAAGGTGGCGGAGATGCAAACCGGTGAGGGCAAGACGCTCGTCGCCACGCTCCCCGTATTCCTCAACGCACTGACCGGAAAGGGCGTGCACCTCGTTACCGTGAACGATTACCTCGCCCGCCGCGACTCGGAGTGGATGGCGCCATTGTTTGAATTCCACGGCATGCGGGTCGATTGCATCGACAAGCACCAACCCAACAGCGAATCCCGCCGGGAGGCCTACCGCGCCGACATCACGTACGGCACCAACAACGAATTCGGCTTCGACTACTTGCGCGACAACATGGCCCAGCGCCCAGAGCAACTCGTCCAGCGCAAACACCACTTCGCCATCGTCGACGAGGTCGACTCCGTGCTCATCGACGAAGCGCGAACCCCGCTGATCATCAGCGGTCCCACCCCCAAGGGCGACCAGCAGGAATTTGTCGAACTCAAACCCAAAGTGGTGCAGCTCGTCACGGTCCAGCAGAAGGCAGCCCAGCAGTTCCTGACGGACGCCAAGCGCCTCCTCCAGAAGGACGGGGCCTCCAAGGACGACATTGCCGAAGGCGGACTCGCCTTGTTCCGTGCGTACCGCGCCTTGCCCAAGTCCAAGCCGCTCATCAAGTTTTTGAGCCTTGAGGGCATGAAGCAACAGTTGCTTAAGACCGAGGCGATCTACCTCGCCGACAACAAGCGCGAGATGCCCAAGGCCGATGCCGAGCTCTACTTCGTTATCGACGAGAAGCAGAACCAAGTGGAGCTGACGGAGAAGGGCATTGAGTTCTTGACGGCCAACATGGAGGACGAGGACTTCTTCACCATGCCGGATTTGGCGACGGAATTGGTGTCCATCGACAACGGCGAGGGCGACGAGGAAGCCAAACTCGAAAAGAAGAGCCAGCTGATGGCCGATTACTCGGTCAAGAGTGCGCGCGTCCACACCATGAACCAGTTGTTGAAGTCCTACGCGTTGTTTGAGAAGGACGTAGACTACGTGGTGATGGATAACAAGGTCAAGATTGTCGACGAGCAAACGGGCCGCATCATGGACGGCCGACGCTACTCCGACGGCCTGCACCAGGCCATTGAAGCGAAGGAAAACGTGAAGGTGGAGGCGGCCACACAGACCTACGCCACGGTCACGCTTCAGAATTACTTCCGCATGTACCACAAGCTCGCGGGCATGACGGGCACGGCCGAAACCGAAGCGGGAGAGTTGTGGGACATCTACAAGCTCGACGTGATGGTCATCCCGACCAACCGGCCCATTGCCCGAGCGGACCGCGAAGACCTCGTCTACAAAACGAAGCGCGAGAAGTACAACGCCATCATCGATGACGTCGTAGCCCTCAGCGAAGCCGGCCGACCGGTCCTCGTGGGCACGACAACCGTCGAAGTCAGTGAATTACTGTCACGCATGCTCGACATCCGGCACATCAAGCACCAGGTACTGAACGCCAAGCTGCACCAGCGCGAGGCTGAAATCGTAACCGAAGCCGGTAAGCCCGGCACCGTGACCATCGCCACCAACATGGCGGGCCGCGGCACCGACATCAAACTCACGGATGAGGTTAAGGCCGCCGGCGGTTTGGCCATCATCGGTACCGAACGCCACGACAGCCGCCGCGTTGACCGCCAGTTGCGCGGACGTGCTGGCCGCCAAGGGGATCCTGGCTCGTCGCAATTCTACGTATCGCTCGAGGACGATTTGATGCGCCTCTTCTCGTCGGACCGGGTGTCCAAGATGATGGACCGATTAGGCCATGTCGAAGGCGATGTCATCCAGCACAGCATGATCACCAAGTCGATCGAGCGCGCACAAAAGAAGGTCGAGGAAAACAACTTCGGCATCCGCAAACGCCTGCTCGAATACGATGACGTCATGAACGCGCAGCGCGAGGTGATTTACAAGCGCCGCCGCCACGCCTTGCACGGTGACCGCATTCGCACGGACATCGCCAACATGTTCTTTGAATTGGTCGAAGCTTCGGTGCTGGCCTACCATCCTGAAAAGCAATTCGAGTCGTTCCGCTTGGCCTTGCTCCGTGATTTCGGCATCGAACCGACTGTGGATGCAGAAGGATTTGCCACGACTCCTGCAGAAGACATCGCCTTCGATACCTACCAAGCGGCCGAGCGACTATACCGTTCGAAGTTACAGGAGCTGGCCCAGCGTGCCCACCCGGTTATCCAACGCGTACACGATGACCCGGCCAACGATTTCAAGCAAATTCTCGTGCCGTTCAGCGACGGACGCAAAACCATGCAGGTCGCCACGGACATTGAACGCAGCGTCGCTTCCGAAGGCGTGAGCGTCATGGAGAGCCTCGAGAAGGCCGTGGTGTTGGCCATCATCGACCAGTACTGGAAAGAGCACCTCCGCAACATGGACGATTTGCGTTCAAACGTTCAGTTGGCGCGCTTCGAGCAGAAGGATCCGTTGTTGATTTACAAGTTTGAATCGTACGAGCTGTTCAAGGCCATGGTCCAGCGCATGAACACGGATGTGGCGGCCTTCTTGATGCGGTGCACGATTCCAACTGGCCCAGCCGATCAGCAGGTTCGCCAAGCGCCACAGGCTCGCCCCGCCATGCCGAACAAAATCAGCCTGTCCAAGGAGAACATCCAGAACATCCAAGAGCAGGCCGCTTCCCAAGCGCGCCAGCAGGCGCCCACGGGCTTGCGCCAAGGTCAACATGGACCGGGAACGGCCATGGCAAATGCTTCATCTCCCACACCTCCGCCGCAACGGCAAATGCCGGTCCGAAGCGAAAAGAAATTTGGGCGAAATGATTTGGTGGTGATTCGCCGTGGAGATGAAAAAAAGGAATTGAAGTTTAAGAAGGCTGAGCCGTTTCTCGAACAGGGTTGGTTCATCGAGGGACCAGCAAATAAATAGCGAAATGCGATGAAGCGCCTCAATTTTCAGGTAGCCATTCCCACGGTTGAGGACTTGACAAATGCTCTAGAAGGCGCCCACCCCGATGCCCATCCTGAGTGGGGTCGTATGTCAGCCCCCCAGATGCTGCACCATGTAGCAGACTTTGGCGATTTGTACTTCGGTGAAATAAGGGTCAATGCGTTGACTCGTTGTGCTGCCCGTCTTCTCGGCCCTTTTTTCCTCCGCTCGTTGACGACAAAAAATCCACTGGGGGAAACGCCTCGCAACCTGCGAACGATGCCCGCGATTGAAGCCTCCACCAACCAAACAGTGGAGTGGGAGGCGGGAATGGAACGTGTCCGATTGATGTTCAAACGACTGGAGGCATTGAACACCGAAAAGCAGCAGCACCCATTGTATGGCACGATGCATACCGCTGACTTCAAAGCGCTTGTGCTGCATCACACAGCGCACCATTTCCACCAGTTTGGTCTGATTTAGAACAGGCCGATTTGTGCGCCAGCCTCTCGGCATGGCCGATCGGGGGTGACGCAAGCTTCACGTTTTTCAGGGGCCAATCCCTTGGCAAAGGCAGTGCATGTAGCCGGCGTATGGATGCTGTCCGGTTCGTGCACCAATAAGTGAAAAGAGGTGCCGCCTCGTGCTTCAAGCGCATCAATCCACTTCCCCCATTGCTCCAAGCGATGCGCATCGATGGCGTCGCCTTCGTACCCGCCAAACCGCACCAACACATGGGGCGCGGTGACCTGCATGTGCAGTGCGTCCCGTCGTCCGGCCGTATCGCTGATGACTGCGCCCACACCCAATTCAGCCAACCGATTCCAATGCGGTTGCTCGTCCAAGAACCAATCGGGATGCCGAAATTCTACCGAAACAGGCAGTTCTCGAGGCCATTTTGCCAAGTACGTCCACAAAGCATCTGCGTGCTTTGGGGCAAAATGCGGCGGCAGTTGGATGAAAGACGGCCCGAGGCGATTTCCGAGCGCAAGTAAGCCTGCGATGAAGTCATCCGTCGGGCCTTCGCAGTTGTTGAAGCGGCGAAAATGCGAGATGATCTGCGGGAATTTGGGACAAAACCGGAACCCTTCTGGCGTCGCATCTGCCCACTCTTTCATTTTCGATTCGCTGTAAATGCGGTAGTGGGTCGCGTTGAACTCAATGGTCCCAAAGTTTCGGCCATAAGCCTCTGGAAACAGTCGACGCGGCGTCTTCTCAGGATACGTCGAACCCACCCATGCGGGGATGTTCCACGTCGTACCCCCTGCATATACACGGCATTGGCTTGGTGGGGCATCGAAGTGCCAATGGCTTTCCGGAAGGGGAAAGTAGGCGGGGGTGAGCCCCGTGAGTGAAGGGAGTTTGCCAAACTGCATGCGCCTGCAAAGTTAGACCGCTTGCCGGTGAATTGCCGGTTGTTCGACGCTTCGTTGCGTGCACTTTTGAAGCATGGGTGGTTCGGGGTGGAGCGTGCTGTTGCCGAGGCATTGCGCCGTGTGCAACGCCTGGTTGCCGGCCGAGACGGAGTGGATGATTGCTTGCGACCCGTGTGCTTTGGACTGGCCGGAGTTGCACGGTCAATTCGGTGCCAAGGTCATGAAAGAACGGTGCCGGATGCCGTTTGCAGCCACGGGTTTTCGCCTGCGAACCCGAGGCGAACTCAACGCCCAACTTGGGGCCATCAAATACGGAGGGAACCGCCGGCTCGCGAAGCAGTGGGGGAATTGGCTTGGCCACAGGGCCCCCCGACCGGTAGCCCATGGCCAGCCGTTGGTGTTGGTTCCCGTGCCCTTGCACTGGCGGAAGCAATGGAAGCGCGGTTACAACCAAGCCGAGTGGATTGCCCGGGGCTTGTCGCAGGCGTGGCGCTGCGAGGTCGCTTCATCCGCACTCAGGCGCCTTCGCCACCACAGCAGTATGACCGGTATGAACCGGGTTGATCGGGCTGGGATGGTCCGGGATTTGTACCAGGTTGAATCGCCGGGACTGGCGAGCGAGATTGGCATTGTCCTCGTGGATGATGTGATGACCACCGGGGCGACGCTGTCCGCATGTGGAAATGCACTGAAGCGATCGGGATTGCACTGGCTCGGCGGTATAACCTTGGCGTTGGCATGACATTTCGCCCTCGTTTTGTGCGGTATCTTTGCCGCATGGCTGAAACGCTTGCATTGGCTCCCGACGCATCGCGGAAACAACGGTATGAGGCGCTTTCCAATCGCTGGAAATCACTGCTGGGGAATGAACCCAATCGCATGGCGAATTTGGCGAATGCCGCTGCAGTGCTCAAAGAAGCATTCGACTGGCATTGGGTCGGTTTCTACCTCGTGGACAAGCAACGGGATGAACTGGTATTGGGGCCGTTTCAAGGACCGTTGGCATGCACGCGGTTGCACCATGGCAAAGGGGTTTGTGCGGCGGCGTGGGACGAGGCGACCGTACAGGTGGTCCCCAATGTGCACGAATTTGAAGGGCACGTGGCGTGCAGTTCCCTCACAGAATCAGAATTGGTGATTCCCATTGTGTCGGCCGATGAGGTCGTTGCGGTGCTTGACATCGATTCCGTGAACCGGGACGATGTATCTCCCGCAGACGTTGCTGGACTGACTCCATTGGTGGACTTTTTGGGACAAAATTGGAAGGCATGGGAATGACGAATCATGGGCCTCATCAGCGCGCAGGTTGGATGGCGTTCGCTGTGCTGCTCGCAGTGGGTTGCGCCCAAGTGTCTGCACCGACAGGAGGCCCGAAGGATGAGACCCCGCCTGTTCCGGTTCGAGTCGAACCGCCCTCCGAGTCGGTCAACCTGCGTCCGGAGCGGTTGACCATGGAATTTGACGAATACGTGGTCTTGCGAAACGCCAACCAACAGTTGGTGGTTTCACCGCCGCTGGCGCGCAACCCGGAATGGAGGGTGCGCGGAAAGGCGGTCGAACTGGCGTTTGATCCGGAGGCATTTGAAGCCAATCGCACCTACGTTTTTGCGTTTGGCGATGCCATCGTCGACCTGCACGAGTCCAATCCAGCATCGGATTTGAAATGGGCCTTTGCAACGGGGGCTGAATTGGATACGTTGCGGGTTGCGGGAAACGTGGTGGATCGGATGACGCGAGCGAGCAAACCGGATTTGCGGGTGATGCTCTACCAAATACCCGCCGCATGGGACTCTATCTGGGCAGGGCGGCGACCGGACGCTCTCGGCCAAACCGACGCATCGGGCAACTTCTCAATCGGCTACCTCAGCCCAGGGGACTTTGTGGGCATTGCACTTGAAGACGATAACGGCAATTACCGATGGGACGAAGGCGAATACGTGGCGTTGGATACTACGCGGTTTGCTGCAGGGGACACGGCCCTGCAGTGG
>PKEB01000030.1 GCA_002863125.1 Flavobacteriales bacterium | reverse complement strand
CACCTCGATGTCGGCTCGTCACATCCTGGGGCTGGAGAAGGTCCCAAGGGTTGGGCTGTTCGCCCATTAAAGTGGCACGCGAGCTGGGTTCAGAACGTCGTGAGACAGTTCGGTCTCTATCTATTGTGGGCGTTCAAGACTTGAGTGGACCCGTTCCTAGTACGAGAGGACCGGAATGGACATACCTCTGGTGTATCAGTTGTGGCGCCAGCTGCATCGCTGAGTAGCTATGTATGGATGAGATAAGCACTGAAAGCATCTAAGTGCGAAGCTCACCACAAGATGAGGTCTTGTTGAGGGTCGTTGGAGACGACAACGTTGATAGGCCGCAGGTGTAAAGGCAGTGATGTCAAAGCCGAGCGGTACTAATTACCCGAAAGCTTATAAAGGCAAGTTTTTCTACCAGTGTGTTCTCATTTGATGAGACAGACCGAGATCGCTCGGATAAATCTGATCATCATGTCGTTTAGGTGTCTATTGCGGTGCGGTCCACCTCTTCCCATTCCGAACAGAGAAGTTAAGCCCACCAGCGCAGATGGTACTGCTACTGCGGGAGAGTATGTCGACGCCATTCTTAGGGCCCTCGAAGGAGGGCCCTTTTTTTATATCTGATTTTCTGATAAGCGATCATTCACGAACTTCGCACTCCTTCAATTCAGGTCGCATGAACAATCTCGTAGCCATCGTAGGTCGGCCCAATGTGGGTAAGTCAACCATGTTCAATCGGTTGACCGAGACGAAGGACGCCATCATTGATCCCACGTCCGGTACGACGCGCGACCGCAAGTACGGCCGAGCGGAGTGGACGGGACGCCAGTTCACCGTAATCGACACAGGTGGCTGGATTACCAAAAGTGACGATACGTTCGAGGCAGCGATTCGCGCGCAAGTGCAAATCAGCATTGAGGAAGCGGCGTTGATCTTGTTCATGGTTGACGGCCAGACGGGACTCACGGACCTAGACGAGGACATTGCACGGCTCATTCGAAAGAGCAACAAGCCGGTCATGCTGGCGTGCAACAAAGTGGATACTGCGGCACACGACCAACTGACGAGCGAGTTTTATCGTTTGGGGCTGGACAGCGATGTTCACGCGGTCAGTGCTTCAAGCGGCTACGGTACGGGGGACTTTCTCGATGCGCTTGTGGCTATGCTGCCAGATGAGGGAAATGAAGAGGACAGCGGCTTGCCCAAGTTTGCGGTGGTCGGACGTCCCAACGTAGGCAAAAGCACCCTCATCAACACGTTGGTGGGCAACGAGCGGAACATCGTCACAGACATTGCGGGTACGACGCGCGACAGCGTGCACACCCACTTCAACTTGTACGGGTTCGACTTTGAGCTCATCGATACGGCGGGATTGCGTCGCAAAAAACAAATCGAGGACCAGCTGGAATTTTATAGTACCGTCCGCACCATCCGGAGCATTGAACAGAGCGATGTGTGCTTGCTCCTCATCGACGCACAGAACGGGATGGAGCGTCAGGATCAGGCCATCTTCTGGCAAGTCGTCAACAGCTACCGGGGTGTTGTGATCCTGGTGAACAAGTGGGACCTCATTGAGAAGGACCACCAAACCATGAAGACGTTCGAGGCTGCGATTCGTGAGCGCATTGCACCGTTTACGGATGTGCCGATTTTATTTACGTCCAACTTGACCAAGCAGCGCATCTTAAAAGCCTTCGAAGAGGCGATGGAAGTGTATGAGAACCGGAACTACAAGATTCCCACGAGCCAACTGAATGAATTCTTGCTGCCCATCATTCAGAACCAGCCGCCGCCAATGTACAAAGGCAAAATGGTGCGCATCAAGTACGTGACCCAAATCAAGTCACAGACGCCGACATTCGCCTTCTACTGCAACTTGCCGCAGTACATCAAGGATCCGTACAAGCGGTTTTTGGAAAACCACATTCGCTCGGAGTGGGACCTTTCGGGGGTCACCATCAGGCTGTTCTTCCGAGAAAAGTAAAAACGTAAAAAAGGGAGCCTCGTGATGAGCTCCCTTTTTTAAGTGTTATCTCGTCCTGGGTTACGGATTGTAAGGGAATGAAGAATGATGTACATCAATCTTCAACTCACCTGCGACAAGAATGTAACCGAACGTGTATTCTACTTTTACTTCGACGCCGTCAGTGGTTGTGAAGAAGTAGTTTCCCATCGCAATGGCCCGGGATTCTTCGAGGATAAAGCCTGTATTTTCGAATCGCACCTTGGTCCATGGTTGGATTGCAAATCCTCCATCTTCCGAGCACGCACGATCCTCTCCAGCGATGAAGTAGGACAACGCCTCAGCCTTGGTTGCACGAAATTGTTGGTGAGCGCACTTGGTTGGCTTAAATAGGACGGTACCGTTTCCAAAGTTGTATCGTTCGTCCAAAAAAGCGCTTGTGTATTCTTCACATGCACCTCGGTCATCCTTCAGGGAGCCAATCTTTACAACTCCGCTGCCCCATTTTTCTTGTGCTGTTTCTACTGCGTTTTGCGTAATCATGTCTGCAAGTATTTGTTTGCTTGTCAAATATATTTTCTTTCTCTGAAGTTCATAACCTTTTAGCACTTCTTTAAATTCTCCTGTAACCCCCTATCGACAGGGTTACTTCTGCATCTCATTGATTTTGTAGTTGGAACGGGAGTGCGCTAAGTCAGCGGTGTGGATAGCGAAGGGTGCCAGGTGTTCTTGATGAAAAGTCTGAAGTGAAATGGTGAAAGTTGCTTGCTTACTTTTGTCGCTACAGCATGAGCTACTTTTTTACCTCCGAGTCCGTATCAGAAGGACATCCCGACAAGGTTGCTGATCAGATCAGCGATGCCTTGATTGACCAATTTTTGGCGTTTGATCCGAGCTCCAAGGTCGCGTGTGAAACGCTGGTGACCACCGGGCAAGTCATCCTCGCGGGCGAGGTAAAAAGCCATGCGTATCTGGACGTGCAAACCATCGCACGCGATGTGATTTCGCGCATTGGTTACACGAAGAGCGAGTACATGTTTGACGCCCAATCCTGCGGGGTACTGAGCGCTATCCACGAGCAGTCCAGCGACATCAACCAAGGCGTAGAACGCACCCAGCCCGAGGAGCAAGGGGCGGGGGACCAAGGTATGATGTTCGGGTACGCGTGCAAGGAAACGGCCAACTACATGCCGCTCCCGCTCGACCTCTCGCACCGCTTGCTGCAAGAGCTCGCCGCCATCCGCCGTGAATCGCCCAGCCCCATGCCGTATCTACGTCCAGACTCAAAGTCGCAGGTGACCATCCAATACGCTGATGATAACACGCCTGAGCGCATCGAGGCCATCGTCGTCAGCACCCAACACGACGACTTTGACGAAGAGTCAGCAATGCTGGCCAAAATCAAGGATGACGTTCGCGACATCCTCATCCCGCGCGTCAAAGCGCAGATGAGCCTCGATGTGCAAGCCTTGTTCGGCGACGACATCAAATTGCATGTGAACCCCACGGGCAAGTTCGTGATCGGCGGCCCACACGGCGACACCGGCCTGACCGGCCGCAAAATCATCGTCGACACCTACGGCGGTCGCGGAGCCCATGGCGGCGGCGCCTTCAGCGGCAAGGACCCGTCGAAGGTGGACCGCTCGGCCGCGTACGCTGCGCGTTACATCGCGAAGAATTTAGTGGCAGCGGATGTGTGTGACGAGGTGTCGGTGCAGTTGGCCTATGCCATTGGTGTTGCAGAACCGGTTGGGTTCTATGTCAACACGTACGGGACGAGCCGTGCCGGGATTACAGACGGCGAACTTGCAGCGAAGATCCAGCCGCTGTTCCCGACCAAGCCGTACGACATCGAGCAGCATTTCAAGCTCCGCACACCCATTTATGAGGAGTCGGCTGCCTACGGCCACATGGGTCGTCAGCCCGAAACGAAAACGAAGCATTTCGTTAGGCCCGAGGGCACGGAAGTGACGGTCACAGTTGAGTTGTTCCCGTGGGAGAAACTCGACGCGGTGGAGCGGGTTAAGTCGGCGCTGGGGTAGTCCTCAGAACAAAAAGTCGTAGCCCTGGATCTTCATCTTCTGGTACTTGTCCTTGTTGAAGGAGAAGAGCTGTGAGCCTTTGTGCTGACCGGGAGCTTTCCCATCGGCTTTCTTTTCGAGGTCGATGAGCAGCGTGGTCTTGAAGAGCTTCTTGCGGAAGTTTCGCTTGTCAAACGTCTTGCCCAAGGCCGTTTCGTAGAGGTTCTGCAGCTGGCCTAAGGTAAACTCATCGGGCAACAGGCGAAAGCCGACCGGACGGCGCTTGACTCGACGCTTGAGGCGTTCCTTGGCGTACTGGACAATTTCGTTGTGGTCGAAAGCCAAATCGGGTACCTGGTCGAAGGCCACCCACTGCATGTCGTGCTTGTCCCAGTTTTCCGCAAGGAAGTCTTCCTTCCGCACCAACGCGTAGTGGGAAATGTTGATGACGCGCCCTCCGGGGTGCCGGAAGACCTTACCAAACGCCTGAAGCTGTTCAATCATAGTGGGGTCCTCGTATCCAAACAACTGTTCGAACATCTTGCGCGCCGAAAGCATCAGCTCGTCCTCATTGTTGAGGTAACGGCTGGGCAGGAACAACGCCCCTTTGTAGGGTGGGCGGTTGCTTCGGGCCATTAAAATTTGCAAGTTCGAGCCATCAAATCCGAAGAGCACCAAGCTCGTCGAAAGGGCAACACTAAAATTAGGTTCTTCTTGGGGGTAGGCTAACATCGAAACGCGAAAGAGGGAAGGTCGAGCCCGGAGCATTGCCGAGGAAAGACGCAAATTTACAGTTCAACTCAACTGAATTCGCCGCCTTGCTATTCGTTAACAATAACAACATCCAAAGTGTTCACTCCAGCGACGATTGCGACCAGTTCGGGCACGGTGCCGGCGGCATCCCAGCGCCACAGTTCGAGGCCGCCCGAAACGACACGGCTGAACTCAACCCCACCCGAGGCGAGGGCACGGATGGAGTGCAATTGACCTTCCACGGGCCATTGGCTTCCCGATGCCACAGGTGCCATGGATTGCCGGCACAGGAACTCCCCGCGCAGGAACAGCGCTTCGCTGCTGTTGATCCCGACCGAGCCATACGGCGCCAAGCCCAAGGTGTCCGACCCCAACAGAGGGCACAGATCTGAGAGCCCGCCCGTGGCGGTATTCACAAGGGTCAAGCCGTCGCTTTCGTGCAGCATGCAGACATTGCCCGGAGTGCCCCCGTCCTGCTGCCCGACCACGGCCCATCCGTCGGGGGCGTTGGCCAATGCCACGATGGGGCCGGTGCCTCCCGTTTGGAAATCCCACGACCGCAGCCGGTGGTTGTACGTGGCCTCGTTGCGTTCCCAAACGATGCACGTCGTGCCGTCGAAACGCACGTCAATGGGCACCCATGGCGCTTCCGAAAACCGTTCAAACAGCAAATTACCCGACGGATCAATGGCGACCACTCCGCCGCTGTGGGCGACGATGAATCCGGCTTGAACACCCAATGGATGCAGCGCTTTGATGTGGGGTGGCGTGCCAGCTACTACAGGGTCCGTCCATTCGTTGGTCACTTCACCGGTTTCCCAATCGACCAAATGCACCATGGCTTCGGTACCATCTGCCAACGCGATGACTCCGTCGGAATAGGTGAGCTTGGTGCTGCCGGGCAATCCCGTCCAGTCCTCCAATTCGCCGCCGGTAGCATCCGTGCGGACCAAGGTGCTGGAGCCGTCCGATTCGGCCGTCAACGCAACGATGACCTCGGGCAGGTCCGCGGCTGCCGTGTAGTTCAAATCCCGGAAGGCTGCCGCACGGTTTCCGGCAGCATCGTCGGCCACGACCGCGAGGGTCATGGGTCCCGTGGGCCACGTGCTCGCATCCAGCGCAAAGGCCACGATGAGGCTGCCTGTTGAAGCTCCCGCCCAGAGCCCAGCTTGGGCGGTTTTGGGGGTGATGCCGTCCGCACCGCGCAACTCGACGCGCCACAGCCCGCCGTCGTCGGCATCGTCAATGGCTTCGAACTCCACAAAAAACACATCGCCGAATTGAACGTTCGCCCCGTCGTATGCCGGTTCAGTGATGGAAACGGTCGGCGGGGTTTTGTCGCGGTTGCAGCCGGTGATGAACAGCAGCAAAGCGCTGCAAATGAGGAGGGTGGAGATGCGCATGGTCGACGTTCGGATTGCATCAAAATTAGCGGGTGCGCGGGGTTGTTGAGAACCTTGTCAATGCGTTGTGAATTATCCATGCTGTTCAGGTCAAAAGCAAGCCCTACCTTCGACCACCCCAGTCATGAACGAATCCTATCCATCCGACAATTCCGTTGCCCGCGTCCGACCCCGCGGCAATACGAACCAAGCCCTTTCGCCCGATGTATTGGGCAAGTTGCAACCCCAAGCCTTGGAGCTGGAGGAAGCAGTGTTGGGTGCCATGATGATGGAGCAGGCGGCGGTCAACTCCGTTATCGACGTGTTGAAGCCCGAGAGCTTTTATCGCGATGCCCACTGTCGGATTTACGCCGCGATTGTGGACCTCTTCCACGCATCCGAGCCGATTGACATCCTGACGGTCACGGAGGCCTTGCGCAAACTGGGAGATCTTCAGCAGGTCGGCGGCGCACAGGCCGTCGCAGCGTTGACCGCTCGCGTGGCCAGCTCCGCCAACATCGAGGCCCACGCCCGCATCATTGCGCAGAAGTACATCCAGCGCGAGTTAATCCGTGTCTCGAGCATCATCACGCAGAAGGCGTTTGAGGAGACCACGGACGTACTGGACTTGCTCGACGAGGCGGAATCGCAGTTGTTCGAAGTGGCCCAAGGCAACATCCGCAAGAGCTACGAGTCCATGAGCAGCATCATGCGGCAAGCACTCGAGGACATCGACAACGCCCGCAACCAAGAGGGGGGCGTCAGTGGCGTCTCGACGGGCTTCGTGGACCTCGACCGCATCACGGGCGGCTTCCAAAAGTCCGACATGATCGTTCTCGCTGCCCGTCCCGGTATGGGTAAGACGGCGTTTGTCTTGACGATGGCGCGAAACATCACAGTCGAGTACAATGTGCCCGTCGCCGTATTCTCTTTGGAGATGTCGGCCGTGCAGTTGGTGCAGCGTTTGATTTCGGCCGAGACGGAAATCAGTTCCGATAAATTCCGCAAGGGCACCCTCCAACCGCACGAGTACACCCAATTGCACGAACGCATCGGCCGCCTCTCAGATGCTCCCTTGTACATCGATGACACGCCGGCCTTGAGCGTGTTTGAGTTGCGAGCAAAATGCCGCCGCTTGAAGTCCACCGCCGGCATTGAAATGGTCGTGATTGATTACCTCCAGCTGATGACGGCGGGCAACAACAACGGCAATCGCGAACAGGAAATTTCCACGATCTCCCGATCAATCAAGAGCATCGCCAAGGAACTGGACATTCCAATCATCGCCTTGTCACAGTTGTCCCGAATGGTGGAAACCCGGGGTGGGGACAAGCGACCGATTCTGTCTGACTTGCGGGAGTCAGGTGCGATTGAGCAGGACGCGGACATGGTGGCGTTCATCTACCGGGCGGAGTACTATGGCTTGACCGAACACCCCGACGGCATCGATACGGCCGGGTTGGGCGAGTTGATTCTGGCCAAGCACCGGCATGGGGCATTGGGGACGGTCAAACTGCGCTTCATCCAGCGCCTCGCCAAGTTTGCGAACTACGACACCTTCGCCAATCCAGTATTTGATCGGGGCGAGTTCCAGGACGGTTTGCGGCCGAATGCCGATTTCATGAACCAGCCGACGATGACGGTGCAGTCCAAAATGAATGAAGGCCCATCCGGCCAGCCCGGAACGGACGAGGAATCCCCGTTCTAATTCGCGGTGGCTTTCGCCGTAAATTGCAGCATGGTACGGAAGGCTTTGTGCGCGCTGCGCAGTCGATTGGTGGTAGGGATGGCGGTGGGTTTGTTTTCGATTTCCATCGCTCATTCCGCACAGCTGCTCATTCCCATGGACGACACCCAGTCCAACCACTTAAAAGCTTACGGCCTGGCCTATTGGTTGCTCGAGCAGGAGGTGGAAGTCGAGTGGCTGCTGAACTACCGCGGCGGCAGTTTTCTCGTGCCCAATTTGGTTGCTGTGCAACAGGAATGTGTGATCCGGGGCATCAGCCACCAGGTCATCGCCGATGTGCAGGCCAGTCAGATCCTCACCGAAATCGCCCATCCCGAATCCAATACCGAACGCGTCAAGCTGGAGGTGGCGCCGAAAATCGCCGTCTACAGCCCCGATGGCAAACAGCCCTGGGACGATGCGGTGACGTTGGTGTTGACGTACGCTGAGATTCCGTACGATGTCATTTACGATGCGGAAATTATGTCGGGCGCCTTGCCGGTGTACGATTGGTTGCACCTGCACCACGAAGATTTTACCGGGCAATACGGCAAATTCTACCGCTCCTACCGAAGCGCAGCTTGGTACCAAGATGAAGTGGCTCGGCAGGAGGGCATGGCCCGCACGCTGGGATTCAACAAGGTCAGTGTCATGAAGCGCAATGTCGCTTTGCAGATCAGGGACTTTGTGCTCGGTGGGGGCTTCTTGTTCACCATGTGCTCGGGTACGGATTCGTTTGACATCGCATTGGCTGCCGAAGAAGTCGACATCTGCCAAGCGCCGTTCGACGGCGATCCGGCAGAACCCGGTGCGGCGCAGAAATTGGATTACAACCGGGGCCTGGCGTTTCACGATTACCAGATCATCACCGATCCCATGGTGTACGAGTTTTCCGACATCGACGCCACGGAAGAGCACACCAAGACCAAGCAGTTGAACGACTTCTTTACGCTGTTTGACTTTAGTGCCAAATGGGACATCATCCCGACCATGTTGACCCAGAGCCACGAGCGCGTTATTCCCGGCTTCATGGGGCAGACCACGGCGTTCCGCAAGCAATTCATTCGGTCCGATGTGACGATCATGGGGGAGACCAAAAGCACGCGGTCGGCGAAATACATCCACGGCACGCTCGGGCAGGGCCAATGGACGTACTACGGCGGACACGATCCAGAGGACTACCGGCACTTGGTCAACGACCCGCCAACGGATTTGAACCTGCACCCGAATTCAGCCGGGTACCGGCTCATTCTAAACAACATCCTCTTCCCGGCTGCCCGGAAGAAGGAGCGCAAAACTTAGGATTTGACCATCACGGCCAGCGTGAACAGGAACATCCCTGATTCCAATTCATTGAATTGGTAGTCGAGGGGGCCGATCGATTTCTTGGCCATGCTGATGAGGCCGAGGCCTGCGCCTCCTTTGTCGGACCAGTCGTTGTTGCACAGCCGTTCGACGTACCGCACACGCAATTCTTCGTGGGACATGCCATTGACTTCGGCCAGGTTCTCCCGCAAGCCCGCGGCCATGTCAAAGTCAACCAGGTTACCGATGCGAATTTGCAGCCCGAGTGGGGTGTGTTCCAACGTCAGATACAATTGGATTTCGCCTTCGTCGTCGACCCAGCCGTGGCGGCTGACGTTTTGCAAGCATTCGATCAAGGTGCTGCAGACGCGGCGCACGAGTTTGCGCTTGATGCCTTTGCCTTTGAGGCTGTTTTCAGCCAGCATCATGAGGGAATCATGAACCTCTGGGGTCAGTTGTCCCGAAAAACTGAGGAGGACGCCACCTTCACCACTGTCCGTTCGCTCGTGCAAGGTGGCTTGCAGCGTAGAGAACAGGTGTTGTGGTCGTGTTGTATCCATGATTCATCAGCTAAAGTAGCGAAATAGTCGACGAATCAAAGAGTTTGGTCGATTAAACAGCTAATTTAACATTCGAAATGTAGGAATTCCTCGGTGAATGACTGCTTTGGACCGTTGAATGTTATTCACCACAATGGGCGATTTGTCCATATCGTACATCCTCAGCATCAAGCAGTTAAAGTGCTTTTTCGCACCAATAATACCCTCAGGAGGCGAATTTGCGCAGGCGCGATTCAGCGAGGAGGCTCACGCCTGACGGGGTCTTGATCATCTCGTAAAACGTGGGGTGCAAGAAGTTCAACGTCCGGTGAAAGGCGCGTTGTTCGAGGTGGCATTTCCACACGAGGAGGGCCAGGCGCTTGGTTGTTTGCCACGCGTGTTGATTGAATTGGTTGGGGCGAGCGAACGAATCGATCCAAACTTGCGCTTCTGCAAGGGTGGTGATTTGTGGGTTGTTCTGAAACGCAATGGGGTTCAATGGAATGGACATGGCAGCCTGTTTTGATGGTTTGACCAAACAAACCACGACAGGCACTCCGTAAAGGATTTACGGTGCCGAAAAAAAGATTTATTGGTACCGGTCCAACGCCGCTCGGTGCACCGCTTCCATGCGCTGGCGGAGGCTCTCGGGGGCGATGACTTCAATGGCCGCGCCCAAACCCAATAGGAAGTGAACCAGTTCAAACGTGACGAGCACGTGAAGCTGCAATTCGTAGACGTCCTCGTCAATGCGGATCAACTGCTGGGAGGGGTGGACGGGTTGAGCGGCGAGGTATTCGTACTCCAATTGGTTGCAACGCACCCGCACATCTTGTGGGGCTTCGGTGGACTTGGAGATGCCAAAGCTGTGCTTGAAAAAGTGGTCGGCATCAAAATCGCTGCGCAACGCAAAACCATCATCCTGTTCCTCCACGGACTCCATGCGGTCCAGTCCGTACGTCCGGTAATCGCTGCGGTCGGGGTTCCACGCAATGACGTACCAGCGGTTGCGGTATTCTTTGAGAAGGTAGGGGTGGACGAGCAGTGCTTCGGCCCCTTCCGATTTGAATTTGCGGTAGCTCAGGGACACTACGCGTCGCCCTTGGATCGCCTGCAGCAACGGCTGCAAATGCTCGGATCCACGCGTCGCAGGGGCCGATTCAAACTGCACAATGCTATCGAGCTGGGCCGTATCCAGGTCCGGCGCCATGCGCAGGCGGTCGTCGATTTTGCCGATGGCCTGACCGAATTGCGAAAACATCGGGACGTTTCGGAACTGCACCAAGGTCCGCGCCGCAAAGCGAATGGACTCAAGCTCCTCGTCGTTGAGCTGGAGGTTGTCAATGGAGAAGCCCTCTTCTTCGTAGTAGTACCCGCGCTCGTCCCGGTGGTAGGCAATCGGTGCGTAGTACCCCAAAGCGCCATCGTACCGCATGGCGTTGAGGTCCTTTTCAAGCGTGGACGTGCTGATGCGGTCGCCGTCGCTGCCGTACAAGGCCTCTTCACAGGCCGCGCGCAATTCCTCCTTGGAAGGGAAGGGCCGCGCCTCGTTGCGCAGGCAGCGGTCAATGGTCCGATAACGGATGAGGGCGTATTTATTGGCGGGCATCTTCAGCGAATTTACGCACGTAGGCCATGCCGCGTTGGACGTAGTCGGGATGAAAGGTGGTGGGTTGGCCGTCGGCCGGATATGGTTTGCCGGTGTTGTGCAAATGGAAGGCATCTTCAAATCGGCCCGCCCGCAACGCATCGCCGTATGTCAAATCAATCCACTGGGCTCCGGCTCGAATGGCGTCTTTGCCGCGTATGTCCCGCAGCTGCACATCGAGCTGGATGCATTTGTATCCCATCAATTGAAACGGCCCCCACGAGGTGGCGAGGTTCCGCAGGGCTTCATCGCTTGCACCTGCCAAATCCGCCGCTGTGATTTGCTCATAGCGTTCACGTTTTCCATCCCGCACTGCGACCAGGCGATTGTACACATGCGCCTCAAAGCGCTTTCCGGCCGGCTTGCGACCACCGGATTCCAATTGAATCAACGCCAATAAATACGCTTCTGGAAGGTCGAATGCCCGTGCCCATTCTTGAACATCCGCGCCGTAGTTGAGTTGCGTTGCGCGTTTGCCCCACCAGTCGCCGGGGCCTTGCCACGTGCCTTCAATGCGCCGGTCGATTTCGCTCCACATCCACCACGCGCCCACCAGCACAGCCCCGGCCGCCAGGACCAACACGGTGCGCCGCAGTGGTGAAAGCGTGGTCAAGGCAGCAGCAATTGAGGGAGTCCGGTTTCCAGCCACTGGGCCACCGGCTGAAACAAGGGCACAAAGGCGAAGGCCGGAACGAAGTTGAGTAAGGCAAACGAACGCACCTTCAAGAGGTCGAGCCCCAGTGCCAACAGCAACAAGCCGCCAAGCCCCGTTAGGTCAGCGATGAGCACGTTGGACCACGCGGCGCCCCAAAGGGCAAAGGCCGCCGTCAAGCCGCCTTGGATGAGCAGGAGGGCGGGAGCAGCCAACAATACGCCACGCCCCAACGCCGCTGCGAGGAAAGCGGAGCTCACGAGGTCCATCGAGCCTTTGATGAAGAGGACCGTCGCGTCGCCGTTCAGCCCGTCCTGCATGCACCCGATCAAGGTCATGGCGCCCACACAAAAGAGCAAGACGGCTTGTACAAGTGCAGTACCTGTTCCTTCGCCGAGGCTTGTCGTGGCGGCCTTCATGCGTTGGTCCAATTGCAGGGCATGACCGGTAACGACACCGGCAATCAAGGACAGGAATACCGCGAACAGGTTGGCGACCTCCAAGCTCATGGCCACCCCAATTCCGAGGGTGAAGAGGCCGAGCGCTTGAAAAATGATGGCGTGCAGTCCTTCGCTGAGCCGTTTGCCGAGGACGAGGCCCGCACTGGCACCGATGGCCACTGTAACTGCATTGAACACTGTTCCAACCATGCTCCGAAGTTACATTTGCACCAATTACCAAGCTCCATGGCAGCGCTCAACTTTCAAATCGACGGCAAAGACCCACAGTCCAAGGCACGTGCCGGCCGCATCATAACGGACCACGGGGTCATCGAGACGCCGATTTTCATGCCGGTTGGAACGGCAGGAACAGTCAAAGCGGTGCCGCAGCGGGATTTGAGCGACGACATCCGCGCGCAGATCATCCTGGGCAATACTTATCATTTGTACCTCCGCCCCGGCACCCACGTGCTGGAGACGGCGGGCGGGCTACACAAATTCATGGATTGGAAGCGACCGATTTTGACGGATAGCGGTGGCTATCAGGTGTTCAGTCTGTCCGACCGCCGCAAAATCACCGAAGCGGGTGTGACGTTCAGCAGCCACATCGACGGCAGCAAGCACCTGTTCAGCCCCGAGACTTCCATGGACATCCAACGCAGCATCGGGGCGGACATCATCATGGCCTTCGACGAGTGTCCCCCGTATCCAAGCGATTACGGCTATGCCCGCGAATCGATGGAACGCACGCACCGGTGGTTGGATCGCTGCATCGCGCATTTGGACGCCACGCCCGCGAAGTACGGATTCGACCAGCACCTGTTCCCCATTGTGCAGGGCTCGACGTACAAGGACTTGCGCGTGGCCTCTGCGGAAGCCATCGCAGAACGCGGTGCGGCGGGCAATGCCATTGGCGGTTTGAGCGTGGGCGAACCACACGAAGACATGTACGCTATGACGGAAGTGGTGTGCGGTGTGCTGCCCGAAGACAAGCCCCGGTACCTGATGGGGGTGGGGACGCCGGAAAATTTATTGGAGAATATGGCGTTGGGAGTGGACATGTTCGATTGCGTCATGCCCACCCGAAACGCCCGCCACGGCCTGCTGTTTACATGGAACGGCACGCTCAACATGAAAAACGAAAAGTGGTCCAACGACCACAGCCCGCTCGATCCCCAGGGCACTTCGCCAGTGGACGCTCAGTATTCCAAAGCGTATGTTCGGCATTTGCTGAAGGCCAACGAATACCTCGCGTTGTACATCTGCAGCGTGCACAATTTGGCGTTCTACCTCGAGCTCGCACGGCAGGCGCGCGCTCACATTCTCGCGGGCGATTTCACGGAGTGGAAGAACGCTGTCGTTCCGCAATTGAACCAACGTCTCTAACGGTATGCGCCGCTTTCGCCTCCAACGCCTCGACCGCTACATCGCGAAGAAGTTCCTGACTACGTTCTTCTTCATGATTGCGGTGTTTTGCGTGGTGGCGGTGGTGTTTGATTTGATGGAAAATGTGGGGCGGCTCCTCGCCAACCAAGCCCCCTTAGGCGCGACCATCCTGTACTACCTGAGTTTCTGCTTTCACTTTGGAAATCTGCTCAGCGGCTTCATCGTCTTTCTCACCATCATCTGGTTCACGAGCCGGTTGGCCCAAAACACCGAAGTCGTGGCCATGCTCAGTTCGGGCATGAGCTTCACGCGGTTGATGCGTCCGTATTTTTTGGCGGCGACTGTCTTGGTGGTGCTTTCCTTGCTGATTTCCCACTTCATCCTTCCCAAGGCCAACGAGAGCAAGGTCGATTTTGAGGTGCAGTATGTGCACGTGAATTTTCACATCAGCGACCAGCACATGTACCGGGAAATCTCGCCTAACGTCGTGGCGTATTTCCGGTCCATCACGGTCGATCGCAATACGGGTTATCGATTTCAACTTGAGCGGTGGGGAGAAAACGGCGAATTAGAACAGCGCATCCTCGCCGCGAAGGCCACGTGGCTCGAAGAAGACAGCGTGTGGCGGCTGGTGAATGCCCGCATTCGCGACATCGCTCCGGATGGCTCGGAAAACCTCCGCTACGTCACCCGCCACGATACCGCCATCGACATGCGCATCAGTGATTTTGGGCAGCGGGCGGTGATGACGTCGACCTTGACGACGCCGCGCCTCGACGAACACATAGTACGCGAAACCAAACGCGGCGCCAAGGTCGCCATGCTCAAGCTGGAGCGGTTCGGCCGCACCGCCAATCCGTTTTCGATTTACGTATTGATGGTCATCGGGGTGGGCATCGCCGCGCGCAAGTTGCGGGGCGGCATGGGATTCCACCTGTTCTTGGCCGTGGTCACCGGGTTTCTTTTCGTCTTCGCTGCCAAAATCATCACGGTCTATGCCGCAGCGGTGGTGCTGCCGCCGGATGCATTGATTTCAACCGACAATTGGCTGCGCCTGGCGGCGTGGTTGCCCAACTTGATTTTTGCGGCGGTCGGTGCCTTGATTTGCTGGAAGGCGCCGAAGTAAGGCTACCGGTTGGCCTCTGTAGTGTAGGCTGTCCAGCCGTTCGCGCGGGCTGCTTTGCAGGCCTTGAGCGCGGATTCTTCTGTGGGAAACAGGCCAAAGCAAGCACTTCCCGTGCCGGTCATCTGGCTGTACAGTGCGCCCTGTGTTTGAAGCAATTCGCGCACCTGTCGGATGGTGGGATGCAGGGCTTCGATGCCGGTTTGGAAGTCGTTGCGCAGGATGTGGTCCCACTCCGACAAGGGCGCCGTAGCCAGCGCATGGAAGTCCACGGTGCTGGGCTGCGGCGTAACGCCCTGAAAGGCGTCGCGCGTGCTGACGTGGATGCCCGGATGGGCGATTGCGATGAACGTATCCGCTGGAAATTCAAAATGCCACGCCTCGAGGTGCTCGCCTCGTCCGGTGACCAACGCCGGCTGGGCCCGCCAGAAGAAGGGGCAATCGGAACCGAGTTCGGCCGCGAGGGCCTCGCCGTCTTCATCGCTCAGGTTCAATCCGAACAGGGCATCGAGCAAACGCAGCATGCACGTCCCATCCGAACTTCCTCCGCCCAAACCGGCTCCCATGGGAATGACCTTGTGCAGGTGAGCGGTCACGCCGCCAATGCCATAACGTTCCTTGATGAGGTGGTAGGCTCGACTGACCAAGTTGGACGTGGGGTCGCCGTCGATGGTGAGGCCGGTGAGGTGCAAATCCAATCCATCCGTCTCCGATCGGTGTACTTCGAGGACATCGTTCCAGCCGACCGGCCAGAAAGTGCTTTGCAGGTCGTGGAACCCATCCGCTCGTTTGCCGGTCACGAACAGGCCCAAGTTGATTTTGGCGGGAGCAAATCCAATCATGCCGTTTACTCCAGATATCCGAGGCGTTTGAGCTTGCGCTCGTCATCGCGCCAGTCCTTATCCACCTTGACGTAGAGGTCGAGGAAGACGCGTTGACCAATGAATTTTTCGATGTCTCGGCGGGCATCGGTGCCGACGCGTTTGATCATGCTGCCGCCCTTGCCGATGACGATTTGCTTTTGACTTTCGCGTGCGACGCGGATCTCGGCGCGGATTTTTACGATGTTGTCTTCTTGCACGTACGCGTCGACGACCACTTCACACGAGTAGGGAATTTCCTGCTTGAAGTGGGTGAGGATTTTTTCCCGGATGATCTCCGAGATGAAAAAGCGCATGGGCTTGTTCGTGAGTTCGTCCTTGGGGAAATACGGAGGGCTGACCGGTAAATGCTCCACGATTCGTTCGAGCAGCTGGTCAATGTTGAAGCCGTGCAGCGCGCTGATGGGGGCGACGGTGGCCCGGGGGATTTTCGATTGCCAGTATGCGATGCGTTCGCCCACATAAGCCTGGTCTTGCGCGAGGTCAATTTTATTAATCAGGATGAACACCGGGATGTCCATGTCCGCAATTTTGGCAAACGTCTCCGGGTGCGCGAGGTCGCCTTCGTTGATGTCCGTGACCAGCAAGATGAGGTCTGCATCCTGAAGCGCTGTGCGGACAAATTTCATCATGCCCTCCTGCAACTTGTAGGCGGGGTCCAATACGCCGGGTGTATCGCTGTAAACGATTTGCCAATCGGGTTCGTTGACGAGCCCCATGATGCGGTGCCGGGTGGTTTGCGCCTTCTTGTTGATGATGCTCAGGCGTTCACCGACGAGTTGATTCATCAAGGTGCTTTTGCCCACGTTCGGGGAGCCGATGATGTTCACAAACCCAGCGCGGTGGGGCGTTTCTTTTGTCGTAGTCATGGAGAATGCAACGCAACTGCGGAGCGAAGGTACGGCCCGCAGAACTTGCACGGAATGCATTTGGCGAAATGGAACTTGGGTGTATATTTGCTGTCCCGTTTGCGTGAGCAACGGGTTGGCATCGCGGGGTGGAGCAGTTGGTAGCTCGTCGGGCTCATAACCCGAAGGTCGTCAGTTCGAGTCTGGCCCCCGCAACAAAGCACCGAGGGTGCAAAAACAAAAAAGCCGCAGTGATGCGGCTTTTTTTGTGGTGTGCTCGCAGAGCTTTTACAGGCAGATGTCGCCGAACAGCGTCAAGAATACCAGCAAATCCGCGGATCCGATGGTGGCATTGCCGTCAAAGTCATACGGCCCGGCCCATTCGTTGCTGAACGCAGATAGGAACAAGAGGAAGTCACCCACGTTGACCACGGCGTCGGCATTGAAGTCACCCGGGCAATAGCCGCCAGGTAGGAATCCGTTGCCGCCGCAGCCTTCTGCCCATTCGGGGAATGCGTAGCCTTCCGCACAGTGAAACGCCTGAATGCCCACTTCCACACCGATCTGCCGACCGCGTCCGTCGTCCATCGGCGGGTGAATGCCTCCCCACATGCGGGACAAGGCACTTTCGTTGGCGGCATCGTAGTACGTAGCCCATTGCAGCTCGAAGTTGATGGATGGGCCGTCTTCAAACACCAAGAATTGGTTCATGGTAACCGGGAAGGAGCCGAGGCCTCCGGGGAAATACTCGCTGCCCGTTATCAGGGTTAGGACCTCGGCTGCTGCCCGCGAAAAGGTGGAGTGCCCACTCACGTATCCAGCAAACGGCGGCGTTACAAACGACGGCCGTTGGTACGGCCACCAGTTTTTGGCCAAAATCCAGCCGACACCGGCTTCGTCGATGAACGGCACCTCCACATAATCCGGTCCGCGCCACGCCAAGACCTTCATTTCTCCCACCGCGTCGGGATTCCAGGTAGTGAGCGGGTCGCCTTCCTCCACCACTTCAATGTAGCCCGGGATGATGGGCAGCCCAGAGGGGTGGTAATTCGCCAAGGTGGTGTCCGTGCTTTGGCCCATCTCGGCCATGTAGCGGATGGCGCTCACCGGGCGGGTGTAGTCATAGTAGCCCTTCACGCTCCAGGTCGCCACGGCGCTGTCATGCATGGCACCGGCCAATGCGAGGTAGGCTTTGACCGTGTACTCCAGCTTGTCGAGCAACGGGCCCTGGCCGCGCCACCGCAACTCGAACTCCGGGTAGTCCATGATTTCGTTCAAGATGGTGAACCAGTGGCCTGGGGGTGTCTCAGAATCAGGTCCGTCTGCCCAGAATTCGGCGAGGCACCGCGCGTAGTCTCCACGGGGTACCATCTGCGGCTCGTAGGGTTCCCCGGTGTGGGGATTGACGGGGTGGCCCGGGTGGATGCCGCCACCTTCGAAGAAGTCGTAATATTCCTCAAAGTCAGCCACATCGGTGGCAAAGCTTCCGTCGCTGCCCATGTTGCCCGGCGAAATGTCCCACATTACGCCATCCGTGGGGTCGAGGTGGGAGGACCAGACGGAGACCATGGCAAAATTCCATTTCCAAGGGTCGTCCATACCGCTCGCAACGCTGGTTGAATCCAAGTGCACGGGCGCCCCTGGGTTTTTCCATACGTGAAACGTGCAACTGTCGCGGCCCAAAAGTTCCAAGTCAGCAGAATCCAAAGCGAACGGCACAACTTCTCCCCACTCTGGGCCCACAAATTCGGGGATGTCCGTGCTTATGTTTCCGCTCTGGTCAATGAACAGCGAGAGTTCAATCGGCTGCCAGCGGTTGGGGTCGATGACGTCGGGGTTGCCCGGCATTTCGGGTTGGATGTTGGGATTGATGGGCTGGTAGCAATCCGCGGCATACCCATCAGTTTCGTTGGCGCCGTCCTGCAGACCAAATGCAATGATTTGCTCAGCGACATAATTGCCCAATGCCGCCGGACCCTCGTTCACGTAATCAGTTGACATAAAACCAATGTCATGGCCGAGCATCGCCATCTGGGTGTTGATGTTGAATAGGGTGATTTCGCCATCTGGTGAGTCACCAAACCGATGCGTCATGATGCGGTAAACGGCATAACTGATGGCCTCCTCCCGCGCAGCGAGGATCGCCTCTTCGGTTTCCGGAATGGCAACCCCGTCGAATGGGCACTCAAATCCCGCCCACGTTTTTCCCAGCAAAAAGGTCTCCGTCGGTCCCTCGTCATAAGCAGCCCAGATGTCGTACATCGCAATGGACGTGTGCAGCAGGTTCCGGGCGTGCACGGTGGGCCGAGCAAAATCGTTGCGGATTCCCTCCAGCACCTCTTCGTTCCACAGGTGCGCGATGGTCTCGTCCTCGGGCAATTGGGCTTGACCGGTAGGGATCAACCAAATCAGCTGGCAGAAAAGCAAGGCCGCGGTACGGATGGGATTCATCATCTCCTCATTAGCTTTGTGAGACCTGAAAGTTAACTCTTCGTTGAGAATCAGCCCAAGAACTAGCCATGAATTCAAACACCACCATCCTCCTCGTCGCCGCCGCTTTTACCATGATTGGTTTTATCCTCGGTCGCGTAACCAGCCCCAAGCCTCCGATGGCTGCCGGTCACTTTGAGGTCTTGAAGCACATGAGCGAAGGAGATATGACAGCCCTTGGTGCCAGCGGTGAAGTTCAAGTCCTTGTTCAGTCCCTCGAAGAAGGAGATTTTGAGGGCGACACGGTGTTTGCCATCCCCGGTGGTCAGGTGCACATGGTCAAAAACGGCGAAGACGTCGAAGTCGAGGTAGAGATGACCGAAACTTCGGTCAACGAATGGGTGGAGAAGGACGACGACGGCGTCATCACCAAGCACATCATCGTCACTACGGAAGACTGACGTGCCAGCCCCGCAAAAATCCCCGCGCGTTCGATGCTCGGATGCGACTGGGAGTGGCAAGGGGTTTGGTGCTGCGGACGAATCCGCGGTATATTTACCGAGAAGTAAAAACGGAAAACCTACGAGACCATGAAGACAGGTACGACTTTTGGATTTTTTGCCACAATCGCCACGGCGGTTTTGATGAGCTGCGGAGGAGGGGCCGATTCAGCTGTGACGACAGACGAAACAGCGGACATGAATGCCTGCGAATGCCTCGTGGAGATGAACGCAGCGCTGCAATCGGTACTCGGCGATGAAAACAACGCCAACTGGAGCGCAAAACAATGGACCCAAGAGTTGGCCAAAGCGTCTTCAGCGTGCATGTCCAAGACGCGCACTCCTCAAGAGCTGAGCGTGTGGAGCCAAGAACAAAGTGCGTGCGAAGGGTACGCTACCTACAAGGAATTGGTAGGGTCCTTCCGGGCCAAAATGGTTGCCGCCAAAGGCGAAGGAACCGAGATGCCCCGTAACATCAAGGACATTTCTGAAGAGGGGGCGAAGGGGTTGCTCGACGAGTTGAGCAAGCAGCGTTAATCGTTATCTGACGAGGTACCGCTGGATTGAACACCAAGTTCATCCATCAGGGTTTTGACCTCGTCTTCTGTGGCGTGCAGTTGCGACTGGCAGTGCTTTAACAACACAGCTGCCCGACGGATGGCTTGGGTGAGCGTGTCGACGGTGATGTCGTCGCTCTCCAGGAGTTCCATCAATCCGCGCAATTCTTCAAGTGCGTCGTCGAATTTTTCAGGTACGTCTGCTGCTGCGTTCTGTTTCTTTGCCATGGTGTGAAATTACGATGAAGTCGGACTTGAGGTTGCACGATCGACGGTCACATCGAGTTCGCCATCGCGCGCCTGAATGCGCAGTTGTTCGCCTTCTTTGACGCCCGCCACCCGAGAAAGGACCTCGCCGTTGCGCTCGAGCAGCATGAATCCGCGTTGCAGGGTTTTTTCGGGTCCGATGGCATCGAGCGTTCGTTTGAAATGGGCGAGGGCGAGTTTTTGTTCGGCCAAGTGCCGAGACGATGCCCCGCGCAACCGCTGCTGGCAGTGTCGGATTTCCCGGGCTGCGTTCTCGAGGGAGTGAGCGCCTGCCCGGGCTACTGTACTTTGCATCTCACGCAGCGTATGCCGGTGCCGCTCTACCATTGCCGGTGCCTGAATCTGCAACAGGCGAGAAAGATTTTGCAATTCCAATCGCTGCCGGTTTAAGGCATGCCGACTGGCTGAACCGATGCGCTCCCAATGGCCTTCAAATTCGCGGTGGCGATCGAGGAACCAGGCCTGAGCGAGGTGTTCAAGTTGTGCGTGCAAGGCGTCTACTTCGAGCGAAGCATCTTCAAACCGCTGGACCACCCCTACAGCGACTTCGGTCGGGGTCTTCCACGCGGTATGGGCCACGAGGTCCGCGACCACCAAATCCGATTCGTGCCCAATGCCAGTCCAAACCGGGACGGACGACCGCGCAATGGCGAGGCAGAGTTCGAAATCGTTGTAGGCGTCTAAGTCCAGCTTGCCCCCGCCTCCGCGCACGAGCACGATGAGGTCGGGTTGGGTGGCTTCCGCTTGACGAATGCCCGCCGCCAATTCTTCCGCGGCTGAAACCCCTTGCACGCTGGATTGGTGCGCTTCGATGCGCACGCGGAAGCGATCAGGGTGCTCCGTTACCTTGGTGCAGAAGTCCCGAAACCCACTGGTCCCCGCTGATCCCACCAGGGCGATGCGCTGGGGCAGTGTTGGTACGGCCATCTTTCGGTTCCACTCCATCGCGCCCATCTCTTTGAGGCGCGCGGTCGTAATCTGCTTGCGGCGTTCCAATTCCCCGAGCATGAAGCGCAAATCAATTCGGTCGATGTGCAGGGCCAAGCCGTAGCGTTCGTGGAATTGGATGCGCGCGGAAAACACAACTTCCGATCCGGGCTTGAGGATTTGTGCGGCCTCGTCCCCCAATTCAGCGAGGATGTTTTGCCCAGCTCCCGCCCATATGATGCCGCGCATCTTGGCATTTTGGCGTCCTTCGGCTTCTTCGACCAAATCGAGATAGACTGTTTTCTTTCCAATGCCTTCTGAAATGCTGAGAATTTCCGCTTTTACCAGCCAACTCTTGTTGGCCGTCGCCCGTTCCAAAGCCTTGCGGATGGAGCGCGCCACCTGGCTCAAGGAGTACACTTTGGTTTCGGTGTTGGGGTGGGCGGAGTTCAACGGTGGCGTGATTGGTTAGCGAAATGTACAACGGCAGGCGGGAAGAAGGAACACGGGTTCATCAAGGGTTACATTTGCTCCAAAACCATCCGCATCATGTCCGCCAAAGCTCGCCTCCTCATTGTCGCCGTCGCCGTTTTGTGCATCGGTTTGTTCTTCTACTTCAAGCCGTCGCCAGATCGCTCGACTGAAGCGGCGGCGAAGCAGGTAGAGGCCCAGGTACTCTACACGGAGATGTCCACGGGCCAAGTGAGCCACTACTTGAACGAGGTCATCAGCGTAACGGGCGTCGTCCAGAGCGTGGAAGGCCAGACGGTGATGCTTCAGCCGGGCATTGCGTGCCGGATGGAAGGCGACATTGACGCTCCGCGGGCGGGCGAAACGGTTTCCGTCAAAGGACGGGTCCTCGGTTTTGACGACATGTTTGGAGAGGTGCAGCTGGACTTTGCCGTGGTGCAATAAGATTCAGGCAAAGCAAAAAAGCAGCGTAAAACCGACGAGGAAGAGCATCCCGAGACCGGCAAGCACATGCAACCACAGCGGTGGGCGTGCGGACGCGGGGAATCGCACTCGGCTGACAAGGTACCAGTTGGCAGCGGCCACGGCCGGCGCCACGATGAAGCTCAAGGTGGTCGCAATATCCACCAGCGTTCGGATGTCGCTGGGGAAGGCCAAGATGAGCACAAGCGCTCCGACTGAAACCCCTGCCAGCGAACACCGTTCGAGCGTGCGCAAATCTTGTTTGGCCACGGTACGCAAGGTATTGTAAGACCGCGCCAAGGCCCGTGAATACCCGTCGAGGCAGGCGATGCATGTGCCGAGCATGGCTGAAAATGCGGCCGCTCCGATGATCCACCTGCTCCACTCGCCGATGGCCTCGGTGTACAGGCTGACGATGCCCGCTGCAAATGCGGCAGTTCCATCCGGCAGTGCCGTCCCATCCGTGTACAGCACGAGTGCGCCGAGCCCAAGGAATAGGATGGCCAGCAGCCCGGATGCGATGTAGCCCACATTGAATTCGCGCAGCGTCGAACGCAGTTCTGGGTGGTAGCCAGTTTGCTTGATGCGTTCCAGCGTCCAGATGCTGTTCCACGTAGATAAATCAACCGCCGTCGGCATCCAGCCCATCAAGGCGATGAGAAAGGCCAAACCGGCGCCTTCGAAGGGATTGAAATCTGCAGGTGCAGGAGGGACTTCGGCCAGTGCTGTATGGCGGGTTGCGCTCCAAAAGGCTACGATGGTGCTCACCAAGAGCACCCCGGCAATCGCCTTGATCAAGGCGTCCAATCCCCGGTAAGCTCCCCAGGTCAGTAGGCCAGTGGCCAGAGCGAATACGGCCACGGCCACCGCCGGTGTCGCATTGAACCCAGTCGCTGCGGAGATGCCAAACAGGTTGTCCAGAAACGCGGCCGTTACAATGCCCACGGCCCCCATGACAAAAAAGCACGTACCAACAGCAATGGCGAAATACGCCCAAGCGGCAGGCCGGCCCAACGAGCGGTACCCTTCCATGAGGGACTCACCGGTCGCGTTGGCGTAACGGCTGCCGAACTCGAAAAAAGGGTACTTCGCCACATTCGCGGCCAAAACAGCCCAGAGGAGCCCGAAGCCGGCAATGGCCCCGGCGCGGGTGGATTGAACCAAGTGGCTGACGCCAATGGCCGTTGAAGCAAAGAGGATGCCCGGTCCAAGCACAGCGAGCCAGCGGGTTCGACGGTTCGGACCAGCTGCCATGCGGTTAACCTTGGTTTTTGGCGTCGAGGTAACGGTAGGTCACCCACATTTTCCACCCCACCAGGGCTTGTTCCCATTTTTTCAGTTGGGTCAAATCCGGCCGCCGCGAAAAACGGGGCAGCAACAGCCGGTTCAGTTGGCTGAGGATTTGAAAAAGTACACGTTGCATGGCCTGCGGAGTGGTTTTGCTCCGAAGGTAAGCAGGAGATTATTTCTTTTCGCCGACGAACCAATCTTCCTTGTAACGGAAGAGCACGTTGAAGGTGGTGAGGGAGCCGTAAATCTTGGTGATGTACTGCTGCAATTCCACTTTGTCGGCGTCCGTCAGTTTTGCGTTGGCGTTGACTTTGGCCTCCAAAACGCGCAGACGATCTCGGGTCATGACAATCTTATGAAAGAAGGTGTCGATGGGCATGTCTTTGGACTTGAGCCCCGCATCGGCAGGCTGGAGAATCAATGTGCCGCCGTCCCAGCGGTCGCCCAACTCGACGGATTCGACACGCTCGTCGCCGCGGAGTTTGTCGGTGAAATCATCCAGCACGTGTTCCATGGCGGTCATGATGTCGCTGACGTCCGGTTGGCATAGATCTTCGGCCGCTTCGATTACCGTCAATTGATCGTATTCCTTTCCAATGGATTTCTCGCCGACTTCGCGAAAGTAGATGCGCCAAAAGTCGCCGTCGGTACCAAACACGACGCCTTCGCCGTGCGTGGGGTGTTCAATTTTTGCTCCTATTCCAGGCATGTTCAATGGTTTTCACACCTATACTCAATGCAGCCGCCAAAGGTTACGTTCCGGCGGCCGGGGCGTTCATGTTTTCAAAATGGCCTTGTGGGGATTTCAAGTCCAGTTGGGTTGAATAAAACAGCCTCGCTCGTGCATCTTGCAAGGCATGCAACGTGGACGCGTACGATACCGTTGGGACCGCATCGCAGGAGTCGGGGGCACCTTGGTGCTACTGTGCTTTCTCCTTGTGGCGTGGATTTCACCCGATGAGCCAGAAGTGGAACCGGAATTGGAACATCCTGGTGAAGCGGCTGTTGTCCCCCAGATCGAACCGCCAGCCTCTGTTCCCCAGCAGCAACCTGAACGTCCAGAACCCGAACCCGAGGTTGAAGTAGAGGAGGAAGTGTTGCCGTGTTCGTGCAACACAGGCGTTTTACGGCTGCCCAAAAATCCCTACACAGCCCACCAGCAAGCTGCACGGAATTTGCCCAACAGCTTTTTCGTCAAAGACAAATCGGAACTCCGCGCAGGGAAATCGCGCGGCAACCTCGTCGATGTAACAGACGGTCGGGGCTACCACATCGCCCCGTTGTCGCATAGCTACGCTATGTTGCTCCCAGAGGTGAAGTCGCTGTTGGAGGACATGGGCCATGCCTTTGCCGATCAGCTCGCGGGGACGAAGAGCGAGGGGACCACTTTCCGCGTGACGAGCTTGACGCGAACGGCCCGGCAACAAGCCCGCCTCGGCCGCCGCAATTACAACGCCATCGACGGCGGCTCGACGCACAGTTATGGTGCGTCGTTTGACATCGCGTACACGGACCGGCCCAACAACGAGGCCGATTGCTCAGCGCCCACACGGGCCATTCAGCACGTACTAAAAACGTTCCAGAAATCCGGACGCATCCTCGTAATTCCGGAGAAGAACTGCATGCACATCACGCTTCGTCCTTGAAGCGCGTGCTGCCTTACAAGTGGATGACTTCGTCGTAGGCTGCAGCTGCAGCTTCCATAACCGCCTCGCTCAGTGTCGGGTGCGGGTGGACCGTCTTGATGAGCTCGTGACCGGTGGTCTCCAACTTGCGCAGGGCGACCAATTCGGCGACCATCTCCGTGACGTTTGCGCCGATCATGTGCCCGCCCAACAACTCGCCGTACTTCGCGTCGAACACGAGTTTGACGAATCCGTCCTTGTGGCCAGAGGCGCTCGCCTTGCCCGATGCTGAGAACGGGAATTTGCCCACCTTGATTTCGTGTCCGGCTTCTTTGGCTTGCGCCTCCGTCATGCCCACACTTGCCACCTCGGGGAAGCAGTAGGTGCAGCCGGGGATGTTGCCGTAGTCGATGGGCTCAGGCGTGTGCCCGGCAATCTTCTCCACGCACGTGATGCCTTCTGCAGAGGCGACGTGCGCCAAGGCAGGACCGGGTACGCAATCGCCAATGGCGTAGTAGCCCGGGATGTTGGTTGCGTAGTAATCGTCCACCACAACTTTGCCGTGGTCAACGACGATTCCGACGTCTTCCAAACCGATGTTCTCAATGTTGGCGACCACACCTGCGGCGCTCAATACAACGTCACATGCGATGGTTTCCTCGCCCTTCTTGGTCTTGATTTTGACCACCTGCTCTTTGCCTTTCGACTCGACGCCCAAAACTTCAGATGAGGTCATGACCTTGATGCCCGACTTCTTGAAGCTCTTTTCGAGTTGCTTGCTCACATCGCTGTCCTCAACCGGAACGATGCGGTCTTGGTACTCAACTACGGTCACTTCGGTGCCGATGGCGTTGTAGAAGTAGGCAAATTCCACACCGATGGCGCCGGAACCAACAACGACCATGCGCTTGGGCTGGTCCTTCAGAGTCATCGCCTCGCGGTAGCCGATGATGTTTTTGCCGTCCTGTGGAATGGAGGGCAACTGTCGGCTGCGTGCTCCGGTGGCGATGATGATGTGATCCGCGCTCAGGGTTTGCTTTTTGCCGGATTTATCAGTCACCTCGAGCTGCTTGCCGGGGAGCAATCTACCGTTGCCCATGATGACGTCGATCTTGTTCTTCTTCATCAAAAACTGCACGCCCTTCGACATGCCGTCCGCGATGCCGCGGCTGCGCTTGACCATGCCGCCGAAGTCCGCCTTGGGCTTAGCGACCGAGATGCCG
>PKEB01000035.1 GCA_002863125.1 Flavobacteriales bacterium | reverse complement strand
CGGTGCTCAGTATGTGGATTTCCAACACGGCGACCACGCTCATGATGCTCCCCATCGCCCTCTCGGTTTTGCACAAGGTCGATGCCAAGGCCCACCCCAATTTCGCGTTGGCCTTATTGTTGGGGACCGCCTATTCGGCAAACCTTGGCGGCATTGCAACCTTGATCGGAACACCGCCCAACGTGGCCATGGCCGGGGTGCTCCAAGACCAATTCAACCTCGAGGTTCCGTTTTTGGAATGGACGCTGATGGCGCTGCCGTTTTCGCTGCTGATGCTCTTCGTCGTTTATGGGTTGTTGACCCGGGTGTTGACGCCGGTTGCCCACGGCAGCCTGAGCCAGGGCCACGATGAAATCAGAGATGAACTCGCTGCTTTGGGACCTTGGAAGCTCGCGGAGCGCCGGGTGGCAGTGGTATTCGCCATCACGGGACTGCTGTGGGTCGGACGCCGTTGGTTGGTCGATTGGACGGGGTTGGAAATCAACGACACCACAATTGCCATGGCGGCAGGTGTCGGGCTCTTTTTGATACCCAGTTCTGACCGTCACTCCGAGCGATTGTTGACGTGGCGCGATACCCGCAACTTACCGTGGGACATTCTGTTGTTGTTCGGCGGAGGCCTCACCTTGGCCAAAGCACTGGCAGAGGCAGAGGTCTTGACCATGGTAGCCCAGGCCCTTGCCAGTTGGGATGGAGTTAGCCAAGGGTTACTGGTGTTGCTTTTTGCCGGGGTTGCCCTGTTGTTGACGGAGGTCATGAGCAACTTGGCGTTGACCGTCGTCATGGTGCCCATTGTGGGGCAAATTGCATTGGAGTGGGGCGTAAATCCGATGCTGCTCGTCATTCCGGTGACGATTGCAAGTAGCTGTGCCTTCATGCTTCCCATGGCGACGCCCCCCAATGCCATCATTTTTGGTAGCCAACGCATTACCATCAGGGAAATGGCTTCGGTGGGATTGGTGTTGAATGTGATCGCGGCCGTGCTCGCATGGGTTTGGGGTGTGTGGGTTTTGCCGGAGTGGTTGGAGTTCCTCTAACTTTGTCGTGTGAAGCGCATTGCCATATTGAATGGGCCCAACTTGAACTTGTTGGGCACTCGGGAGCCTGGTGTGTACGGCCATCAAACCCTGGAGGACTTGGAGGCGAGTTGGGTTGCTTTCGGGCAGGCGCATGGCGTGGAAGTCATCTGTTTTCAATCCAATGTCGAAGGCGAACTCATCGATGCCATTCAAGCAAACGGATTTGATGCCGATGCCATCTTGATCAACCCCGGCGGGTACACCCACACCAGCGTCGCCATACGCGACGCGATTGCGGCAGTGGATGCACCCGTGTACGAGGTTCACATATCGCATCCTGAGGCCCGCGAGGAATTCCGCAAGACTTCACTCGTGCGCGAAGTCTGCGCAGGGGGCGTCAGCGGCCTTGGTGTCCGGGGCTACATGTCCGTGCTGGAGTCAATTATTTTTAAATAATTCAGCGGCGTCAAAACTTCCTCAGTCCCTTGTCAATAAGCTTGGCGAGTTGCGCAGCGGATTTGTTGTCGAGTTGCTTGCCCAGCACAAAGCGTCCTCGGAGGTAGGTGAACTGGAGGGAGTCACCGCCCATTATCCAAAAGCTCTGATCGAGGTTTTGCATGAACTTGGTCGGGTCGCGTTGTACGACCTCCATTTTCTTGATGTTGTCCTTGATGAAGAAGCGCGCGTGGCCGAGGTCATTGAAGGCGTTTTTGACACTCATCCCTTCCGCCGTGATGCGAACCATTTCCCTTCCGATTCGCCGCCACAAAATGACCTTGAGCACCCTGAACGCAAAAAACACCCAGAAAGCCATGAACACGAGGAAGAAGGTGCGGTCACTCCCTGTGGCGCCGGCCATCTCCATGGCCGTAGCTCCGCCTACGCCCAACCAAGCCAAAAACCAGCCTTCGAGCATCAGTCGCTGGCTGCGTGGAATGGCCTGGTCGATGATGATGGTCAACGCATCCTCGTGCCATGCATAGGTGATGCGGTCTCCAATGGATTGAACGGTAGACGATGGCATGCGATGGGATTTACGGGGTGAGCCGGTGGTAGATGGCCTCGTAATGCGGCAAGATTTTCATGACGTGAAATTCCTGAACGCGGGCTTGTGCAGCTGCCCTGAATGCAGCGTGTTGATCGGGGTTGTCGAGCAAGGCATGCGCGTGACGCCCCATGGCTTCCACGTCGCCAACCGCCGCGAGGTATCCGCTGACCCCGTGTTCCACAACCTCGGGCAGTCCGCCGGCATCGGAGGCGACTACGGGCACGCCCGCAGCAAGGGCTTCCAGTGCGGAGAGGCCAAAGCTTTCTGTTTCTGACGGCAGCAAAAACAAGTCACTGACGAGCAACGGTTCAATGGGATTTTTGATTTTACCGATGCTCACGACATCCGCTCGCACACCCCGGTCTTCGGCGCGTTTCTCGGCGCGCGATCGCTCAGGGCCGTCGCCAACGAGCAGCAATTTTGCCGGTTGCTTCGAACGAACCGCTGCAAACACATCAACCACATCTTTAACGCGCTTGACCGGTCGAAAATTCGAAATGTGTGTGATGATCGGTTCGCCATTAGGGGCTGCAGATCGACGGAACTGTTCGTCGGCGTCCCGTTCAAAATGGGAAGGGCAGATGAAGTTGTGGATGACCTCGATTTCTCGATCAACCCCGAATAATTCGAGCGTGTCGCTTTTGAGGCTGTGCGATACCGCCGTCACCGCATTGGATTCGTTGATGGCGTGGGCAATGACCGGTTCGAATGCGGGGTCTTTCCCGAGCAGGGTGATGTCCGTTCCATGGAGCGTCGTGACAATGGGCAAGTTGATTCCTTCCTTGGCCAGGATATCACGCGCGGTGATGGCGGCACTCGCGTGGGGAATGGCGTAGTGTACATGGAGCAGGTCGAGGTCATGGGTTTTGGCCACTTCGACCATCTTCGAGGCCAAGACCAGTTCATACGGCTGGTAATCGAAGAGCGGGTAGTCGCTGACACGTACCTCGTGGTAGTAGAGGTTTTTTTTCAAACTCCCCATACGCGCGGGAGCGCTGTACGTGATGAAATGGAGCTCGTGCCCCTTGTCCGCGAGGGCCTTGCCCAATTCAGTGGCGACCACACCGGACCCCCCGAACGTGGGGTAACACACAAAGCCAATGCGCAGGTTCTTCATTCCAATTCGCTCTTGAAACGGGATGGAATCCCGTACGCTTTATACACTTGGTGTTGCACTTTGGTTCGAACGTCCCAATCAATGAGCTTTCGGTTTTCAGCCGAAGGGAAGGTGCGGTTGCTCAAAAACACAAAAACTATGTCGTGGTCGGGATCCGCCCAAGCCAGCGTTCCAGTGAACCCCGAATGACCGAAGCTCGACTCACTGACTTCATCGCAGGTTGGACCCGCGTCCGGTTCGTTGGCCGGGCGGTCAAAGCCGCAGGCCTTTCGGTGATCCGGGTCGGGATCCACGCGTTGGGTCCACGCTTGAATGGTTTCCGGTTGAAAGAAATCCACGCCGCCATACGTCCCTCCCATCCGCAGCATGTACATCAGCCGGGCCACATCGTAGGCATTTCCAAACAGCCCCGCGTGTCCGCAAACACCGCCCAACATCGCCGCGCCGGGGTCGTGCACATCTCCTTGAACGGTGCACCGGCGAAATAAGGTGTCCACCTCGGTTGGGGCAATCGAAGCAGCGGTGGTTTTCGCGGGCTTGAACCCGAGGCTGGACCAGTGTGCCGGGGTGTAAAATTGCTCGGCCGTATAGGGATCAAGGCCTTGGCCGGTAAGCCCTTCGATGATGCGTTGAATGGCGTAATACCCCAAGTCGCTGTAGCGGTGTGTGCCCACGGTATCTACTTCAGAAGCCACAATGCGGTCCCAAATGGAATCGCGCCAGGCCGGTCGCATGAAGCACGCGTCGGAAATGCGTTCCGGATGAACCTCTGTGCGCACCGGCGAAAAGGCAGTGCTGTCTTCCAGGGCCGCCAAGTAGAACGGAATCCACGATTGAAGCCCCGCGCGGTGGGACAGCACGTCCCGCAGTTGCCGGCTCCCCATGTCCGTGCCCTCGAGTTCGGGGAGGTAGGTGTCGAGGCTGGCGTTGAGTGCGATTCTGCCTTCCTCTTCAAGGCGCATCAGGGACAGGGTGGAGGCGGCAATTTTGGTGATGCTCGCGAGATCGTAAACCGTGCCTGCCTGCACCGGCTGTTCCCCGTCCAATGTTCCATAGATGCCGTCGTGAACGATGGAGCCTTCATGCGCGACCACCACGCGGCATCCTGGCATGGCTCCTCCATCGATGGCGTCGATGACGATGCTGTCAATGGTGGCAGCCGTCGCGATGGACGTGGCAGAAAACCCCAACCGCATTCGTCCCATCCAGGGCATTCCATGGCCCAATGGGAAATGTTCGGTGGCGACCGGCAAGTGACCGCCTGCGGGACCGGCACCAGTCAAAGCATTCGCTACCGCTCCCACGGTGCGGCTGTCATCCTGGTACGCGACAATGACCGCGTCGCTCAAGGCGATGGCCGCAGGCAAGCGATTGAGCAGGTAAGGACTGCCGTAAATGACCAATGCAAAAGGCACGTTGCGCTTGTGCGCTTGCGCAGCGCACTTGGCAATCTTGTCGATGGCCGCGTCCGACACCCCGTGCCCTTTCGCAGCCCGGTGCGACGTACCGCCAATGTGCAGCACCACCCAGTCGGGCTCGCTGCTCAACGCTTCGTCCAGTTGGCTCATGCCCGCGGACTCGAATGCCTCCTTGGTCAAGGCGGCCCCGTTGACTTCAGCCTTGGAGCCCAAGATGGATTGAATGAGCCCGCTGCTAGTTTCCATCTCACCCGGGTCGAATCCCACGAAAACCTGTTTCACGCGCCGCACGTGCGCACCGAAAGGAAGTCCGGGGGCGTTGTTTTTGACGGCCGTGAGTGCCTTGCTGATGACTTGTCGGTGCAGTGCTTCGGCCGCGCTGCTGTCCCACTGGCCTTTCGGCGCTTGGGCGGCTTGTGTCCAAGATTTAGCGGCCAACACCCGGCGGCATTTGTCCGCGATGAGCACGGAATCCAATCGTCCGGCGCGGACCTGTCCTTCGATCTCATCCAGCGTTGCAGCGGGTTCACCCGGGAAAAGCAACACGTCGTTTCCAGCGAGCAATGCATCCGTGTGGGGCGTGGAAGTTTGGGTGAAGGACGTGAAGCCCTTCATGGTCATGGCGTCGGTGAACACCAAGCCTTCAAAGCCCAATTCATCGCGCAAAATGCCTTGAACGATGGAGCGGCTCAGGGTGGAGGGTTGGTTGGGTGTAGAGTCGAGCGAAGGGATGTACAAGTGCGCGGCCATAATAGCGCCCGCGCCTTCCTCGATCAACGTTCGGAATGGAGCGAGCTCGATGGAATCTAGCCGACTCCGATCGTGTCGGATGATGGGCAAGGCATAGTGCGAGTCGGCGTCCGTGTCGCCGTGTCCAGGGAAGTGCTTGGCTGTTGCGAGCACTCCGACATCTTGAAGGCCCTTGGAGTAGGCGCTCCCCAAGACCCCAGCCAATTCGGTGCTGCTTCCGAACGACCGACTGCCGATGACGGGGTTGGCCGGGTTGCTGTTGACATCCACCACTGGAGCGAAGTTGACGTGCATGCCCATGGCCTGCAATGATTGTCCGACCTCACGGCCAAAGGCGCGCGTGAGGGCCGTGTCATTGGCGGCGCCGAAGGTCAAGGCGCGCGGCCACGAACGCGTTGAATCGATGCGCATGCCCAAGCCCCACTCGGCATCAGTGGATACCAGTAGTGGAATCTGAGCGCGGTCTTGCAATCGACGCAATCGCTCCGCGTAGGGCGCAGGTGCGCCTTGCATGGCGATGACGCCGCCCAACTGATGGGTTTCGACCCAGCGTTCCATCTCGTCCCAGTTCTCACGCGTAGCATGGGCATAAATGGGTGGCATGAGCAATTGAGCGATTTGCTCACGCAATGTCAAGGTGGCCAATACTGAATCGGCATAGGCTGTGTGAGGCTCGTCGAGAAAATCAGGCAGCTTCGCTTGTCCGAATGAGGGCGTGGAAAATTGGAATAAGGCGCTAGCAAACGCAGCGGCCAAGAGGTTCCATCTCATTCGCCCGCCATCGCTTTGCGCGCATGCACCAACAAGAACTGGAACTGTTCTTCGTGGGTCAAATGGCTGTTGTCGAGAACGATGGCATCGTCAGCTTGGCGCAAGGGGCTTACCGCTCGGCTCGAATCAATTCGGTCGCGTTCGACGAGGTTGTTGAGCACATCGTCAAATTTCGCCTCGGGATTCGTTTCCTTCAGTTGGTCCACGCGTCGGGCAGCACGCACTTGGGGGTCGGCCGTGATGAAAAACTTCAATTCTGCATCGGGCATGACCACGGTTCCTATGTCGCGGCCGTCCATGATGACCCCTCCGGTTTCAGCCATGCGCTGTTGCAATTCCACCAGCTTGTGGCGAATGCGGGGAATGGCGGCGACTAGGCTTACTTTTTTCGCTACTTCCAAGGAACGGATTTCCTCCTCGACATTCGCTCCACCCAAGTGCACTTCGGGTTGTTCCGTTTTAGGATTGTACTTGAAGCCAATGTACATGCGGTCCACGGCGTGGTCGATTTTTTTGGAATCGATTTCATTGCCTTCCACCAGCCGTTCCTTGATGCAAAAAAGCGTCGCAGCTCGGTACATCGCGCCGGTGTCGACGTAGACAAAATTCAACTCCTTGGCCAGCGCTTTGGCCATCGTGCTCTTGCCGGCTGAAGAATGGCCGTCGATTGCAATGTTGATTTTACGCTGTTCCATCGGGGATGCAATTTAACGCAAGTAAACCGATTATGAGCGCCCAAATTGCCGCGGATTGAAGCGGATTCCAATGTGGGTCGAAGCACCGGCAAAGTGATACCGCGAACGGCCGATGCGCACGCCGAATTTTCCGAACTGAAACTGGGTTCCAAACGAAAACCCATTGCCATTGATTCGGTCCGTAGCCATGAGCTCGGTGCGCCGGCGGTAATCGAAACCAAACCAAATTTCCATGGTTTCTCCAGCGGACAATGCAGTTCCGATGGTGACGTGGCGCATCAACTGATCCCCGAATTTGAACGTGGAGTTTGTGACGACTTCTTGGGTGATGGGATCGATGGTGTCGTCGTAGGTGCCGGGCGGGGCGAGGTCCCAGGTTTGCAAATGCTGTGCTTTCAAGTAGATGCGGAAAGGGGCGTTGTTGAAGCCTTTGGTCAAGGCCACTTGCACGTTGTATGGCAACGCACCTGTTGGTTGGGAGCCTTTCAGTCCCCACTGGTAGCCCGCACCGGTAACGGCCATGCCCACGGCGAGCCGCTTCGCCACCCATCGGGCGTGCACGAATGCTTCCAAGCCCGCCCATCCGGCAACTTCGCGGTTCAAGTGGCGGCTTCCGATGAAGCCTTGCGCGCCACATGTCCAGACGGAGTCGATCGCACGGCAGGTGCCGAAATAGATCATCTGATCACCTCCCTGAAAGTCTTGGGTCGGGTTGCCGGCAGCGTCGTATCCGGAGAACGTCCCGAGGTTCATGAAGCGGCTTCCGAGCTGCATGTCCCACCGGCCCTTCGGCTTCAGTTGGTAGTTGACCGCCGTCATGCCCATACCGGCGAAATAGTCGACGTAGTCAATGCTGATATCTCCCTGGCGTGCCGTATCGATGAGGCACGGATTCAGTCCAGCTCCGTGAACATCCGAATCAAGGTCGGCCATCACCGCTCCGCCCAACGCTGCCCCCCGAGCATCTCCGGCCAATTCGAAGATGAGCGATTCCTGGTCTTGGCCATATCCCGAATGCGCACCTAGGAATGTGACGAGCGTGAGTACGGTGGCACGAATGCATTTCATGGTTACCCGACTTTGGTTTGCAACACGGCTCGGTTCACCACTTCCATGATGTCCGAAACGAAAGTGAAGGTAAGCCCTTTGAGGTACCGCGCGTCGATCTCGTCGATGTCTTGGCGGTTGCGCTCGCAGAGGATGATTTCTTTGATTCCGGCGCGTTTTGCGGCAAGGATTTTTTCCTTGATGCCCCCAACTGGCAGTACCTGACCGCGCAAGGTGATTTCACCGGTCATCGCAACCGCTTTGCGGATTTTGCGTCGGGTGAAGGCCGAGACCATCGCCGAGACCATCGTGATGCCCGCACTCGGGCCGTCTTTGGGGATTGCACCCTGCGGTACGTGCAGGTGCACATTGCGCTTGTTCAATTCGTCGGCGTCCAAGCCGAGTTCTTCCGCGTGAGACTTGATGTATTCAAGCGCGATGATGGCACTTTCCTTCATGACGTCTCCCAAGTTTCCGGTTAGGGTCAGTTTGCCGTTGCCTTTCGTGAGGGATGTTTCAATGAATAGGATGTCTCCACCGTGCGGAGTCCAGGCGAGCCCGGTGACAACCCCCGGTGTGTCGTTGCCTTGGTAGCGGTCTTTTTCGCGGGAGGGACCGAGGACGTCGGGAAGCTGGTCAGCGGTGACTTCAACCGTGAATTCCTCTTCGAGGGCGAGTTCCTTCGCTCGGTTGCGCACGAGTTTACCGATGCGTTTTTCCAAGCCACGCACGCCGCTTTCTGAGGTGTATTGTTCAACCACGGTCTCGATGGTCTTCACCGGAAGTTTGAGTTGCTTCGACGTGATGCCGGTCTCGGTGAGGTGCTTGGGCACCAGATGGCGCTTGGCAATCTGGACCTTTTCCTCCACCGTGTAACCGGTGACTTCGATGATCTCCATGCGGTCGCGAAGGGCCGGCTGAATGGAGGCGAGGCTGTTGCACGTAGCGATGAACATGACGTTGCTCAAGTCGTAATCGAGGTCGAGGTAGTTGTCATGGAAAGCGCTGTTCTGTTCCGGATCCAGGACTTCAAGCATGGCGCTCGACGGGTCGCCGTGGTGGTCGCGACCGAGTTTGTCGATTTCGTCCAGCACGAAAAGCGGATTGGACGTGCCGGCCTTTTTCAAGTTCTGCAGGATGCGACCGGGCATGGCGCCGATGTACGTTTTGCGGTGCCCGCGGATTTCCGCTTCATCGCGCAGCCCACCCAGGCTCATCCGCACGTATTCACGACCGAGGGCCTTGGCAATGCTGCGTCCTAGTGACGTCTTTCCGACGCCCGGAGGACCGTACAAGCAAATGATGGGGGCCTTGAGGTCGCCTTTAATCTTCAGAACGGCGAGGTGTTCAATGATGCGTTCCTTCACCTTTTCGAGGCCGTAGTGGTCTTCGTCAAGCACAGCTTGTGCGTGGTGAAGGTCGAAGTTGTCGAGGGATTTCTTTTCCCAAGGCAAATCCAGCATCAAGTCGACGTAGTTGGCCTGCACACTGTATTCCGCACTCTGGGAATTCATGCGCTCCAGCTTGAGGATTTCTTTGTCAAACGCCTCCTTGGCGTGCGCCGGCCAGTCCATGGATTCAGCGCGCAACTTGCGCTCGGCGACTTCCTGTGCTTGGGGGTTGTTGCCGAGTTCTTCTTGGATTTGCTTCAGCTGCTGATTGAGAAAATACTCGCGTTGCTGCTGATCGAGTTCGCCCTTGACCTTGGTCTGGATGTCGCGCTTGAGTGAGAGCATCTGCTTTTCCTTGTTGAGCAATTCCAATACCCGGCCTGCGCGGGCCTTGATGCCCGCCACTTCGAGCAGTGCCTGCTTTTCTTTCACCGGAGCGTTCATGTTGGAACCGATGAAATTGACCAGGAAGGTCAAGCTCTCGATGCTTTTGATGGCAAAACCGGCTTCGGAAGGAATGTTCGGGCTGAGTTGAATGATCTCGACGGCGAGCTCCTTCAAACTCTGCATCAGCGCTTCGTGCTCTTCGTCTTTGGGTGGAAGGTTTTCCGTGTCGTACTCAACGACGCGAGCTTTCATGTACGGTTCCTCTTGAACGATTTCCGTCCACTTGAATCGCTTTTGGCCTTGGAGGATGACCGTGTTGCTGCCATCGGGCATGCGCAACATCTTGATGACCTTCGCGACGGTTCCGACTTCGTTGAGGTCCTCGCCGTTGGGGATTTCAATGTCGTCGTTTTTCTGACTCACGACACCAATGCGGTGCTCGAGCTTGTGGGCTTCCTTGACCAGGCGGATGGACCGGTCCCGGCCAACCGTTATCGGTATAACCACACCAGGGAACAATACCGTATTACGCAAGGACAGCAGCGGGAGGGCCTCGGGCACCTCCTCTTTTTGCATCGCCTCCTCATCTTCAGCTGAGATCAGCGGTATGAACTCGTGGTCTTGGGCATCACTCAATCCCCATCCTTCTTCGTCGTGTTGGTCTTCAAACATGTGTTGCCTGGTCTTTCTTAATCTCCGTCTTTAGGACAAATCCCATGCCACGGCGAATCCGGACAATGTGTCAGCAGAAGTTGTCAGGTGTGCTCAATCGAAACGAGTGCGGGCAGCCTCATGTTGTGTGCGCCATTGACTAATTTCTTCTTCACTCAACGTTGCTCCCCGGCGTTCCATGACGCGTTGGGCGGTGGCGATGAATTTTTCAAAGGCATGCAAGTCCCACGTGTCGTTTCCGCCCCAAGCGAAAGGAGGAATGTGCTTCGGTTGAAACCCGCCTCCGAAGATGTTGCAGCCAGTTCCGACGATTGTTCCTGTGTTGAACATGGTGTTGATGCCGCATTTGCTGTGGTCGCCCATCAGCACGCCACAAAACTGCAGTCCGCTATCGACTTCGGTGCCTGTCGCTTCATCCCACAGCCGCACTTCGCTGTAATTGCTTTTGAGGTTGCTGGAATTGGTGTCGGCGCCGAGGTTGCACCATTTGCCGATCACGGAATTGCCCAAAAATCCATCGTGTCCCTTGTTGCTGTATCCCAGGAAGGCACAATTCGATACTTCACCGCCGATGCGGCAATTCGGACCGATGGACGTTGGACCGTAAATACGCGATCCCATTTTGATGACGGTTGCCTCACCAACAGCGAATGAACCACGGATGTGCGTCCCTTCTTGGATTTCCACGTCGGGTCCTATGAAGATGGGCCCTGACGTCGCGTTTAAGGTGCATGCCGTGAGTTTTGCCGAAGGGTGGATCCAAATCTGGTCCGACGGCCCCAAAAGCGTTACATGTTCAGGCACATTGGGCGCAGCGAGGTCCCAAGCGGCGACAAGGTGCTCTGCTTGGCTGGACAACCAGGCATCCAATCGGCTGAACAGGGCCGTGGTATGCGGGACAAGCTCGAGTCCGTCCATGGTAACGTTCACACGCCGGGCCTCTTTCGTTGAACTTTCCTGAAACAAAAGTGTGCCCTCGGCGTAAAGGGACTGGCCAGGTTCGAGGCCAGCTAGAATTTTAAACGCATTCTCCGACGGAATCCAACGATCGTTGAGTTTTCCGGTTTTTAGGAGGTTGAGAACTTTTGCCTTGGTTTCTTGTTCGGTTTTTTGAAAGAAGCAACTTGCTTCTCTGGACCACCATTCACTGAGTTTCAGCGCACCAGTGCGCAATTCACCATGTGCATGGGAAGGGCCAAGGGGATAAAAATGTTTCCAATGGTCATCCGAGAAGAAGGCGAGGTGTGACATGATGTGGAACGTAATACGGTAAAGGTAGTCAGTAAAACGAGCGAAGGGAAGAGCGGATTATGAAGGAAAGAGGAATAGCACAGCAATTCTCAATCAAGGACTTGGAGCATTTCACAGGCATCAAGTCCCATACAATTCGTGCCTGGGAGCAACGCTACCGCTTGCTGGTTCCCAAGCGAACGGCGACCAACATTCGTTATTACAGCGGTGAAGACCTGAAGAAACTGCTGAACGTAGGCTACTTGATTGAACACGGCGGAAAAATTTCCAAAGTGGCTCAACTTTCCAACGAAGCCTTGATTGAGAAGGTCCGGGACATGCAAATGGAGGAGGGAGGACTCAGTGCCGTTATCAGCCAATTCAAGTTGAGCATGCTCAACTACGATGAAACGCTCTTCAAAAAAGTGGTTGAAGAGTATTCCAAAGACCATGGATTGGACGGAACGGTGTTGGACGTGTTCCTGCCGTTTTTGTCACAGATTGGCGTATTGTGGTTGACCAACGCCATCTGTCCGGCTCAAGAACATTTCATCAGCCATTTGATGCGGCAAGAGTTGCATGCGGCGGTCTCGGTTGCAGACATCCCGGTGCGGGAAGACCATCCGCCCATTGTGCTCTACTTGCCTGAGCGTGAAATCCACGACATCAGCTTGCTATTCATCCATTTCTTGTGCAGGGCGAATGGATTGAAAAGCATCTTTCTGGGCGCCAGCGTCCCCTTCAACGATTTGATTACTGTGGGCGATCAATTCCCGAACGCCGTATTCGTTTCGTACTGCACGACGCACCCCTCCTCGTCGGAGGCTGCAGATTATGTCGAACTGATTGAATCGGAATTCGCCGGTACTGAAAATCAATTCCTCCTTGGCGGTAAGGTGTTCGAAGGGGTAGGAGGAAAAGAAAGAGTGACGACCGTTACGGACGGCGCAAGCCTTGCTGGCCTGCTGTTTGCCGAGGCTTGATGTTTCGAGCGAGGCACGTTCAGTGCTAGCTTTTCAACGGCTCATTTCCAAAATTGTTTAAAGATTTTGACTAAAAGTTGAACAAAACCTTGGATTCAAGGAGATTTTGTTTAATCTTTGCCTTGAAACTTTAAACAAAAGGTCATGAGCACACTCGAATTCAACGCACTATTGGTCGCGAATCGGCAGTTTCTGAAGGGATTTGCCATTGGTTTTACGCGAGATTCGCAAGATGCAGAAGACCTCATTCAAGATACCATGGTGAAGGCATTGCGGTACCAGAACAATTTTAAAGAGGGTACGAACATCAAAGGATGGTTGTACACCATCATGCGCAACATCTTCATCAACAACTACAAGCGCAAGAAATTCCAGAACACCATTCTGGATACCACAGACAACCAGTTCTACTTGAATTCAGGATCGATGCAATCGGATACGGTAACCACCGTAATTAACGAGCAAGATATCCGCGGGGCCATCGATGACCTCAAGCCCGAGTTTAAGGTGCCATTCAACATGTTCATGGAGGGATTTCACTACGATGAAATTGCCGAGGAATTGGGCATCCCGATGGGCACGGTGAAGAGCCGCATTTTCCATGCGCGTCGCAAGCTAAGTGCGCAGCTGTCGGCCTTCCGCCACTAAAACATCCCCCGCTGCGACGGAACGCATGCAACCTCTCGGGGTTCATTGTGGTTTGCTCTTTTGGTAGTATCATTACAGTACCTAGAACAAACACCGTATGAACCGTTTTTTCCAAGCATTTTCTGCGGCACTGCTTTTAATGGTGTCATTGTTTGGTTTTGTCAACGAAACCCAGGCCCAACTTGAAGTCGAGACGGGATTGACACTGGAGGAATACGTTAACGACATCCTCCTGGGAAGCGGTATCCAAGCGTCGAACATCACCTACCAAGGCGGCACCAACCAATTGGGCTACCTGACCGGCGGTGACGATGTGTTCTCCATCAGTTCGGGGCTCGTTCTGAGCTGTGATGTGGCCGAGAACTTGGAATGTCCAACTGATTTTTTGGCTTGTGATGGATGCCTCGGTACGGGTTTCAGTGATCCAGACCTCTTGGACATTGCGAACTCCGTACCTGGTATGATCGGAGAATCATTCTCCGTCAACTCGGTAAATGACGGGTGTGTGTTGGAATTTGATTTTGTAGCAGCGGGGGATACGGTGAGTTTCAACTATGTGTTTGGCTCGGATGAATACGAGACATGGATCAACACGCAGTACAACGATGTCTTCGCCTTCTTCCTGAGCGGTCCTGGAATCACTGGGCCCTACGACAGCCCAGCGGGCTTTCCGGACGGTGCTGTGAACATCGCGGGTGTGCCTTTGACAGATCCCATCTTGCCCATTACCATTTCTTCGGTCAATTCAGGCACCAATTCCGAATACTACGTTGACAACCAAGGTGGAACGGATGTCTGCATCAATGGCTACACCGTTCCGTTCAAGGCTGAATACCCTGTGGAATGTGGTGAGACGTACCACATCAAATTGGCCATTGCCGATGGTTCAGATACAGCATTGGAATCCATTGTGGTTCTGGAAGAAGGTTCGTTTGAGTCCAATGCCGTTGTTCAGATTAACCTGTCCATTGATGTTGGTGGGCCAGAGGCAAATACCATTTATGAAGATTGCGGTCAAGCGACATTGACTTTTGAACGCCCCATTGAGACCATCCTCGAGATTCAAGAGATGGTTTACATCGACTACGGCAACAGCGTGGCAACGAACGGCGTCGACTACGGTCAACCCCAGCCCGACGGCAGCTTGCTCCCGCTCCCCGACTCCGTGGTGTTTGAACCATTCGTGAGCATCGTATCATTTGATCTCGTGGCGGAAATCGATGGCATTGATGAAGGGCCTGAGTTGGTGGAAATGCAAATTGAGAACGTGGCTGCCTGCAACGGTGGGGGCCTGACAACCTACTTCACGTTCTACGTTGCCGAGGATCCGCCGCCGTTTGTGGTTTCGGATTTTTCTACGACCATCTGTCAAGGCGATGAAATCGAAGTAGGCCCCGTGGTAAGCGGTGGTTACGGAAATTACACGTTTGACTGGGCCTGTCCAGAGGGCGATGACGAAGCCCTGCTGCTCTTGTCGCCGGATGACGACTGGTCGTGCATTGTGACGGTCGCAGACACGTGCGAATTGGCGTTGAACCCCATCGATGTGGAGGTGGCGATTGAGGTGCTCGAATTCCTGCCGTTGGAAATCGACATCACCACCCCCGGTCCGGTGGTACTCGAGTGCAACGGTACTGCGACCATTTCGTCTACCGCTTTAGGTGGCGACGGCGTGTACGCATACCAATGGAGCGATCAGAACGGAGACAATTTGTGGGGGTCATGGTTTGACCCGAGTCAGCTCGACCTCAGCACGTGGGTTGGGGCCGACGAGGTATTCATCACCCTCACAGACGGGTGCGGATTCGAAGTGATGGACAGCATTGAAGTCGAATACAACATCCCGCCCATTGAAATCACGGTGGAGGAAAGCGTTGACGTGCTGTGCAACGATCCCTTTACCGTTACAGCCACGGCGGATGGCACAGGCCCGTTCTTCTACACGTGGTTCAATGGCAACAACTGGTTGGACTTTGATGCGACGCTCAACTGGCAAACCAGTGCCGATGCTTCGTTGGTGCTGGAAGTATCAGACAACTGCGGCCAAACGGAATCGGCCAACGTCGAAATCATCGTAGACGCCCCGGATGTTGAGGTCAGTCTCCCGCAAGATTTGATTGGGCCGTGCACCGAGGTGTTTGACCTCACCGCGAACGTCACCAGCGGCAGCGGAGGATACCAATACACGTGGTTCCAGAACGGAATCAACATGAACGAATCGGACGCAAGCATTGACGTGCAGTTAGGCGAAAGTGCCACCTTCTCAGTCAATGTCAACGACGGATGTGGGCAAAGCGGCACCGCCAGTGCATTGGTTACGATTGATAACCCGCCCTTGGTGGTGGAGTTGGGGCCAGACATCTACGCGAGCTGCGTAGATTTCACCAACATCCCCGTCGAAATCGTCAGCGGCGCAGGGGACTACGCCTACGATTGGTTTGTGAGCGGCGATCCGTACGATCAAGGGTCGGATATCACGCTGCAGTCATATGGAACAGTTCCGGTGTCGGTTGCCGTGACGGACGGCTGTGGCAGTGCAGACGACGATTCGTTGGTGTACCACATTCCAGACATCCCGTTGTCCGTCGACTTAACACCGTCGACGACGATTTGCGCCGGTGACGGCATCTCACTGGAAGTTGAGGCCATGGGCGGTGAAGAAGGCTTTGTTTACTTCTGGCCAACGCTCAATGCGTACGGTCCGGTCCAATACATCACGCCGCTTCAATCGGCCGTGTACCCGGTCGTTGCAACAGACATTTGCGGGGAAGAAATCGACACATCGACCAACATTGAAGTCCAGTACCTCTTCAGCGACTTCGTGGCGAGCATGTCAGAGTCGGATGAGAATCAATACACCTTCCGGGCAACTCCTTCGCCCGAAGAGCCTTTCCCAGGTGCCTATTCGTATGACTGGGATTTTGGCGATGGCAACTCATCCGATGAAGCGATTACCACCCACGTGTTCGATGGTTTGAGCGACTATACGGTGACCTTGGATGTGACCAGTTGGGTCGGCTGCACCAATCAAGCGTACACCGTGGTGCGCGGTCCGGTTTTGTTGTACGTGCCGACGGCCTTTACACCGAACAACGACGGCATCAACGATGCCTTCAAAGTGGTGGGGTCACAAATCATGAACTACGAGCTCTGGATCATGAACCGCTGGGGTGAAACCGTTTTCCACAGCACGGATTTGGACGATGTGTGGATTGGTGACGTTCAAGGTGGCACGCACTACGCCGAAAACGGCATCTACAATTGGATCATCCGTTTGAAAGGCTACAATACGGATGCTGAAGAGTACACCGGCACGTTGCAGCTGATGCACTAAGCAGTCTGTCGCTCGGGATAATTCCCGTTATTTGTCGGCATGACCTCTAACCCTTCTTCATTCCGTGGGCCGTTCATCGTTGTCACCACGCTTTTCTTCATGTGGGGCTTTATCACCGTCATGGTGGATGCCTTTGTCCCGCGCCTAAAAGATGTTTTTGAACTCAACCTGTTGCAAGCTGGCCTCGTTCAGTTCGCTTGGTTTGCTGCCTACGGCATCTTGAGCATACCCGGTGGAAACCTCATCGAGCGCATCGGCTACAAAAAGGGAATTTTGGTTGGGTTGGGATTGGCGGCACTGGGTTGCCTGTTGTTCTACCCTGCAGCGGAGACGCGGATCTACGTGTTGTTCTTGCTTGCACTGTTCGTGGTGGCTGGTGGTATTACCATTCTTCAAGTCGCTGCCAATCCGTACATCTCGGTCTTGGGTGCACCTGAGACCGCTTCGAGTCGACTCAACCTGGCACAGGCGTTCAATTCATTGGGTACGACCATAGCGCCCATTGTTGCGGCCAGCTTCTTGCTCGGCGATCAAATCCTGACGGCGGATGAACAGGCTGCGTTGAGCAGTGCGGATTTAGAGGCGTACCGATTGGGCGAAGCCGCTGCGGTGCAAGGACCATTCGTTTTCTTGGCCTTGGGATTTTTGGTGCTTGCGGTGCTCATAGGCCTGAGCAAGTTGCCCCGGATTCTGGGAGGAAAGCTCCCGGGCGGCATGGCGCAGGTTTGGTCCAACACGACCTTGCGCATGGGGGCTGTGGCGATTTTCGTTTATGTAGGGGCCGAGGTGGCCATTGGCTCGTACATGGTCGGCTACGGGTTGGAATTGGGCGTTGACGGAGTCATTCGTGAGACGCCTTGGCTCGCGTCAATGGCGAGCGTAGCGGCGAGCATCAGCGGTAAAACACTGGCGGGTATGGATGCGAAAGGATTGATCGGCGCCTTGCTTACCTTCTATTGGGGCGGTGCGATGATTGGTCGATTTGTAGGATCTGCACTGATGCAAAAAATCGCTCCGAGTCGGCTGCTCGCTTTGTTTGCTTTGGGCGCAGTGGCCCTGATTGCATTGAGCATCGCCACATCGGGTGTGGTAGCGTTGTTGGCCCTGATTGGGGTCGGGCTGTTCAATAGTATCATGTTCCCGACCATCTTCACGTTGGGCATTGGCGAACTCGGCGATTTGAAACCTCTGGGAAGCGGCGTGCTCTGTACGGCTATCGTCGGCGGGGCCTTCATTCCACCTGCCGTAGGGGCACTGGCAGATGTAAGCGGATTCGCTGTGGCGCTTGTTTTGCCAATTGTGTGCTACCTGTACATTCAATTTTTCGCGCGCAGAGCGGCAAAATCGGCTTAGGTCGAACCATCTTGCCCTGTTTTTAAGTGGTTTTTGTAAAATTCCTTAACACACAAGCAATCTTTTTGCACAAAGGCAACTTTTTGGTCGAATTCTGTGTTCATTCGTAGAAGGAAGGAACAGTTGCTTCCATCGAACGAGCTAAACCACAGCACCATGGCCCGAAAAAAGCGAGCAAAAGAATTACAACCCAACATCAAAGTGCGGTTGGATCGCCGAACGGTCATTACTGTGCGTGATCAAGAAAAGTTAGCATTCTGGAAAGAGAAGTATCCCAACCTGGAGGTGCTCGAAGAATGAGCATATCCATTGGATTCAAATAAAAAAGGCCGGACATCCGGCCTTTTTTAATGCGGTAGTGTAAAAGGGCTTACACCAATTCGTTCTGCTTCCAAGGGGCAAGCGCCAATTGCTCGCGTCCTTTTTTGGTGAGGGTGTAGCCGTTTTTGTTCTGAAGCATGCCATCAAGGTACAAATTTGTAATGCGCTCTCCGATGCGCGCCTGACCAACGCTCAAATCTGTATCGGCCTCAATCCGCTTCCAGAAGTTACGCTCGAGCACAGCGAGTCGAATGTGTGCTTGTTGTTCCTGCTTGTAGGTCTGAATGATGTCGAGGATCATGTAATCGTACTTGTCCATAGCGATTGATTTGGTGGTGGTTAGGGTGGCGAATTCGTATTTGGTGAGTGGAACCTTGTCACTGGTACCATACAGGAGCAAATTAGAAGACCACGCGAGCAAACCGAAAATCAAACCCGAAGAAATATGAACGAATTGTTAACGACTTCGGAATTTCTGTGGATTACTTGTGAATTGTCCACTTTCCCCTGCGGGTTTTGCCCGCTGCCAAGTAGGTTCTAAGGAGCTTGGCATACGCTTCCCGCGGAATGATTTCGGCGCCCAAGGACAGCAAATGGGAATTGCTGATTTGGCAATCAATCGGTCCGTAGCCGTTGGCTTTCGCCCATTCAACCAGCTGAATAAAGCAAAACTTTGAAGCGTTGCTTTCTGCTGAGAACATGCTTTCCCCAAAAAACATGCAGCCGATGGATACCCCATAGAGTCCACCGACCAATTTGCCATCACGCCACGCCTCGAACGAGTGGGCAAGTCCGAGGTCGTGCAATCGGATGTACGCTTCGATGATGTCTTGTGAAATCCACGTGCCTTCGGTTGCACTCCGCACGTCAGCACAGGCTTGAATTACGCGTTCGAAGGCCGTGTCAATCCGCAGCTCGAATCGATTGCTGTTGAGCACGCTGCGCATGCTTTTAGCGATGTGGAGGCTGTCGAGGAAAAGCACAGAACGTTCCTCCGGTGCCCACCACAAGATGGGGTCGTTTTCACCGTACCACGGAAATACGCCGTGCTCATAGGCCGCAATCAGCCGAGCTTCTGTCAAGTCTCCTCCAATGGCGAGCAAGCCTTCCCATGCCTCCTCAATGGGAGGGAAGGCAATGGTTTCGTCCAGCAAGGCGACTTTTGGAGCGTTTTGCATCGTGATGAAGTGAACCGCAGCGGTGGCTTTGGGTACTCCAATGTAGGGGCAAAATGGAAAAAGTCTGACTTTTGCCTCATGCAATCGCCGGCGTATGACGTAGCGGAGTCCTTGAGAAAGGCGTTTCATGTTCACGGAGCGACCTTCAGCCGCGAGACCGATGAGCGGATGCCGTTTCAACGACCAACGCCTGAGGCGGCGGAAGCGCAAGGGGTCAAATTGCGGCATGCTGCCGTGGCCTTGCCCGTGTTTCCAATCGATGGGAAATGGCACGTAGCCCTGATGAAGCGCACCGAATATCCGGGTGTGCACAGCGGTCAAATCTCCATTCCCGGTGGGGAAGTGGAGCAGGAGGATGTGGACCGATTCAATACGGCGATGCGGGAATTTGAAGAAGAGATGGGCGTGAACTTGCGGCAATCTCACGTGGTGTCGGGCTTGTCCGAGCGCTTCATTCCGCCGAGTCGTTTTGTGGTGACGGCGTTTGTAGCCTGCTTAGACCATCAACCGCAATGGAAGGTTGATCCCACAGAGGTGGCAGCGGTGCTCACCGTCCCGGTGGAGGCGTTGCTCGCGCCCGATGCGCTGCAACCGCATGCCATTGAAATCAAATCCGGTGTGAAGGTTTCCTTACCGGCTTATGCCTGGGAGGGCGAAGTCATTTGGGGAGCGACAGCCATCATGCTAACGGAATTTGCCCTCGCGTGGAGAGAGGCCGTGGAACGCGTGTGACGTAATTTTGCTGCATGAGTGGATTTGAAGGCCTTTTTTCTCCCAAACCCGAGGTGGTCCTTGGCGCCTTGGAGCAGGCGCGCGAACGTGGCACGTTGGAGTGGGTGCGTCCCTTGTTGGAGGCCTTTCGCGATCGCCCCGAAGAGGACATCCGGGCGGCCATCGCTGATATGCTGGGTGCATTGAAGATTTCCGATGCCGCAGCCGTGTTGGCCGATGCGCTGGACGACCCGGCGTTTCAATCCCAGCAGGCCGACATCATTGGCTTCCTGTGGAGCTGCGGATTCCAATCCGAGGACGATTTACGCGTGGTGGTCACGTGTGCAGTGGACGGTGACTTCCGATGTGCGATGGAAGCCCTGACCTGGATTGAAGAGTTGGAGCAGGTGTTGGATGAGCAGGTTTTGCTGGACGCTCTGCTTGCAGTCCGAGGGGCGGTCGAAGATACCCCGAAGGACGATCCGCGAAGCGCACTGTATGCATCCATGTTGCAGGCACTGCAGCGATTGGAACGCGCTCAGTAATTCACGTTTGAATGACCCCGGCGTTGAAGGGCGCCATAGGAGCGTGGTTGGCCGCGCTGATTCCCGTGCTGATCCAGTGGCGGGTGTCTTCTGGATCGATGATGGCATCTACCCAAAGCCGTGCTGCGGCATAGACCGGTGAGGTTTGTTCTTCGTAACGCTCGGAAATGGCGTTGTACAGCGCATCTTGGGTGGCTTCGTCCTGTTTCTCGCTGTTCTTTTTCAGCCGTGCCACTTCGATTTGCTGCAGCACTTTGGCTGCTTGGTCTCCACCCATAACGGCGATTTTGGCTGTAGGCCAGGCCACGATGAGGCGCGGGTCATAGGCTTTGCCGCACATGGCGTAATTCCCCGCGCCGTAACTGTTGCCCACGACCACGGTGAATTTGGGGACCGTCGAGTTGGCGACCGCATTGACCATTTTCGCGCCATCCTTGATGATGCCGCCGTGTTCGCTTCGGGAGCCCACCATGAATCCGGTGACGTCCTGTAGAAAGACCAGGGGAACGCCCTTTTGGTTGCAGTTCATGATGAATCGCGCGGCTTTGTCTGCGCTGTCCGAGTAGATGACCCCGCCGAATTGCATGCCGTCTTTCTTGGACTTGACGAGTTGCCGCTGGTTGGCGACGATGCCTACGCTCCACCCGTCAATTTTGGCGTAACCGGTTACGATGGTTTTGCCGTAGTCTTTTTTGTATTCCGTGAAGCTCCCTGCGTCAACCAATGCCGCAATCAACTCCCGCGTCTCGTAGGGTTGAGCCCGTTCGGCTGGAAGGACGGAGCAGATATTCGAGCCGTCTGGATCGCTTGCACGGTCGCGTGCAATCCCGGCTGTCTCCGTTGGCTCCTTCAGGTGGCTGACGATGCGCCGGATTTTCTTCAAGGCATCCTCATCATCATCACACACGTAATCGGCCACGCCGCTGATGCTGCCGTGGGTCTCGGCGCCGCCAAGGGTTTCGTTGTCGATGTCCTCACCAATGGCGGCTTTGACTAAGTAACTCCCCGCGAGGAAAATGGAGCCTGTGTTTCGGACGATCAGGACTTCGTCGCTCATGATGGGCAGGTAAGCTCCGCCGGCTACACAGGACCCCATAACGGCTGCAATTTGTGGAATGCCCATGGACGACATCCGGGCATTGTTCCGAAAAATTCGACCGAAATGCTCTTTGTCAGGGAAAATTTCGTTTTGCATCGGCAGGAAAACGCCCGCGCTATCCACCAAGTAAATGATGGGAATGCGGTTTTCCATGGCGATTTCTTGCGCCCTGAGGTTCTTTTTTCCTGTGATGGGGAACCAGGCTCCAGCCTTCACCGTAGCATCGTTGGCAACGGCGATGACCAACCGGCCTTCAACGTGGCCCATCTGCACGACAACACCACCTCCCGGGCAGCCGCCCTCTTGTTCATACATGCCTTCGCCAGCCAATGCCCCGATTTCGATGGGACGCGAGCCGGTATCGAAGAGGCGATCGAGGCGTTCCCGTGCGGTTAATTTGCCTTTCGCGTGTTCTTTCTCAATCCGCTGGCGTCCGCCGCCCAATGCGGCCTTTTCGATTTGATCCCGAATGCTGGACCACGCGAGGCGCATGGCGTCGGCATTTCGATTGGCTTGGAGTTGCTTGTCTTTCATTGAAGTGGGCATAAGGTAAAGTTAATGGGATAGGTACCTTTGTCGTATGCGTTCGGTTGATTCCCTTGTTGCGCAGGTGTGCACGATGGCTTGTCTGGCTGCGCTCACGGCGTGTTCTCAACCCGAGGATTCTGTGATGCAGCAAGGGGCGGTGTATGAGTGGCCCGACCACGCGGAGCGGTTTCGGTGGCGGACGTTGAACGAGGGGAGCTGCTTGGAGGTGCTTGCGGCGAATGATGAAATCTTGGCCACGGTTTACCGCGACTCGGCTGCGCTAATGGGCGATGCATACGGCGTGGACGATCCGGTTGTACTCGCTGAACACCAGGCGGGGCTTGCCACGCTCAGTACGACCCATGTGTCCCTTATGGAGCCGTGGGATTCAATGCTCGTCCATTGGAAGGGTGGAGGATCCTTGGATTACGTGCGCTCAACAGCCGCCACAAAGCGCATCGCTCGCAACGAAGTATTGGATTTCGGAGGTAACCCCGAATGGAACCACGAGGCCATCTTGATGGCTTCGTTTCGGGCTTTCTGCATTTACCCCTTCGGCAATCCCTTGGAAGGCGTCACGTGGGCCAACGACCTGCCGGTGGTGCCCATCCTTGAATACGATGAACCCAGTCCGCTCGGCCGGGCTGAGTGGATGAAGGCGCTGGCATGGCTGGTGAGCGACAGCGCATTGGATGAAGCCAACCGTGTTTTTGACGGCGTGGCTGCACGCTACGTACACGCACGAGCCCATGGTCTGCCCCGCGAAGACTCGCTTGTGGTATTGACTGGGAGTGTGGAGCAAGGACTTTGGTCAGCGCCCAATTCGCGCAGTTTTGTGGCCCAATTGCTCCGGGATGCGGGAGCGCGTTATGCGCTATCAGGTGAAATGCGGCAGGGCAACGTGGAACTTTCCTTGGAGGCTCTGTATGCCATGCGCGGAGAGGTGGATGCGCTGGGTTTGGTGCTGTATGAGCCAGACACGGTCAACTTGACGTTGGCGCGTTGGATTGAATCCAATCCCCATCACGCTCAAATCCTTCCCAGTTCCGGTCAGGTGTTTGCCGCAAATGCGGTGACATGTGATTATTTCGGTTGGTGGGTAGCGCACCCCGATGCCATGCTGCGCAACCTGCGGCACGTGCTCTACGGTGAAGGCGATGGAGCAATGGGAGACCAAAGTCCGTGTTTTAAATGGCTTGCCCCATGAGGCGTTCGCATTGGCTCCTTGGTTTCGGGGTATTTCTAACCTTGGTACTCAGTCATCTGATTTGGGGGGTGGTGGATATAGCGGTGTTGGAACCCCTCGAGGGAGTGCATCGTGAAATTTTACTCCACGTGCGGATTCCACGCGCTCTCGCTGCTGTGGGCGCTGGCGCCGGATTGAGTTTGTGTGGCCTTGTGCTGCAAACGTGGTTTGGCAATCCGCTCGCCGGTCCCTCCGTTCTGGGCGTAAGCTCCGGAGCGGGACTTGGCGTGGCGCTTCTCGTGTTGGTGGGATTGACCTCAAGTTGGTGGGCGACGGCGACCGCAGCCATGGCGGGAAGTGGACTGGTTCTTGTCCTCGTCTTGTTTGTCGCTCACCGATTTCGAACCGCCACGGCGTTGCTCATTTTCGGTTTGATGCTGAACTATGTAGTCGGAGCGATGATTACGGTGCTGCAGGCAGAGGCGCAACAAGACGCCCTGCAGCAATTTGTGTTTTGGGGCATGGGAACGTTTGGACACGGTTCCTTGTCCACTTCACTTGGGCTGTGCGCGGCGGTGATCGTCGCAGGACTGGTACTCAGAACCATGCACCGCGATTTGGACATGTGGACACTCGGACCCTTGACTGCGCAGAGCATGGGCGTGAACAACCGTTCATTGCGGTGGCGAATTGTGGCCCTCGCAGGCTTGCTTACGGGTGGCATTACGGCTGCGTGTGGACCGGTCGCGTTCCTTGGATTGGCGACACCGCATGTCGTTCGCCTGCTGACCAAGGAGCGGTCCCATCGGGTGCTGATTCCGTTAACGGCTCTGACAGGTGCCATTCTGGCCTTGGCAGCGGACTGGGGTGTGAAAGGATTTGGCGGAATGGAACAGGGTTGGCCGCTGAACGCGGTGCTTTCACTCATCGGTGGGCCGATGGTGATTTGGGTGTTGATTTCCAAAACTGACCGATTGCATGACTGAGGCCAATTCCCAACGACTCGAGGCAAAGGATGTGGACATCCGCTACGGCGCTGAATTCGTGTTGCGCACGGCGCAGCTATCGATTCCGGTTGGTGGCCTGCACTTGCTCATCGGGCGGAACGGTGCGGGAAAGAGCTCGCTCTTGCGCAGCATGGCCGGGCTGCAGCCCATCCAAGGGGGCGTCATCGCATTGAACGGTCACAACGTCCACAGCATGTCAGCTGCTGAACGTGCGAAGCGCGTGGCGTTCGTTGCAAGCACGCCGCCTCGAACCAGCCAGCTCCGCGTGGAGGAAGTGCTCGGCCTCGCGTCATCCTCAACGGCACGTGCAGCGGAAGTCCTGGCGATGTTCGGCGAAACGGCCTGGGCGCAGCAACGCATGGATGCCCTCAGCGACGGACAAGCGCAGCGGGTCATGTTCGCACGCGCCGTGCTGCAGGAGACTCCGTGGATCTTCATGGACGAGCCGACGGCATTTTTGGACGTGCCGAGCAGGAAGGCCTTCTGGAAGCACGCCGTGGACGTCGCCGTTCAAGGCACGACGATCGTCCTCGCTACGCACGATTATGAGCACTTGGCCGGCGCCGTGAAACTGGCCTCGGTTCACCTCGTTGCGGCGCAATCTGTGAAGGCACTCGATCCGTCGGGACCGCCGCAGGGATGGACCGAACGAATGCAAGGTTGATTTGAAAACATTGGCGCCCTTCGGAAGTTAAGAGGAGGGACATCGGTTAAATTTGGACCGCATTCCACCGAGAACCAACGCTTGCCCATGCCTTCCATCGGTTTTATGATTTTCATGTTTGCTTTCATGGCCACGCTGTTGTCGGCCATTGAATGGTTGGCGTTCAGGCTGCTGGCGCGTCAATGGCGTGAAAGTCCTTCGTGGCTCATCATCAAGCGGTCGTGGGTGCTGTTGGTCGTAGTGATTTGGGTGGCTTTTGTCATCAACGGTTTCATGTGGCCTACATGGCGTGCAACGCACCCTCGGTTGTTGTCTGCGCTTTCCGTCTCGTTTTTCGTCGTGTTCGTTCCCAAACTGGTGATGGCGGGGTTTGAGGTCTTGGAAATCCTTCGGGGCGGCACCGCTTGGGGGATCAATCAAATGACACAATCCTCCAGTCCCATATCGCGGAAAAGTTTTCTCACCCGAACGGGTGTGGCCCTTTCTGGAGCGACGTTTCTGAGTTTTCTGTATGGAGTGACGTGGGGCAAATACGCTTTTCGTACCGAACGCGTCAGCATCCCGATGAAGGGGCTTCCCCGAGGATTGGACGGCTTGAGAATCGTTCAGATTTCCGACGCTCACCTCGGGAGCTTTGCCGATACGCCACGGCCTGTCCTCGAGGCGTTGGAAGGCATCAATGCGCTCGAGCCGGACTTGATTTTGTTTACAGGTGACCTCGTGAACATCCATGCGGACGAGGCGGATGCGTGGATTCCTGCCTTCAAGGCGCTGCAGGCTCCGTTGGGCAAATACTCCATCATGGGCAACCACGACTATGCGGATTACGGTCCATTCGAGGATTGGGAGCGCGAAGCCAGCCGAGAACGACTGAAGGAAATCCACGCCGAAATGGGGTTCAAGCTCATGCTCAACGAGCACGACCGCATTGAACGAAACGGCGCTGAACTCGTCTTGCTGGGTGTGGAGAATTGGGGGAGCGGTTTTCGCAAGAACGGCGATTTGGTGAAGGCGATGCAGGGCAGTGGATGCGACGATTTGCCGACGGTATTGATGAGCCACGATCCCACGCACTGGGAGGAAAAGGTGATGGACGGAAAAGCGCCGGTCGAACTCACCCTCAGTGGCCACACGCACGGCATGCAGTTCGGCATTGAAATCCCGTGGCTCGGTGTCAAATGGTCGCCGAGCAAATGGCGCTATCCCCGTTGGGCAGGGCTGTACCGAGAGGGTGAGCAGTACTTGCACGTGAATCGAGGCTTCGGCGTGCTCGGATTCCACGGTCGGGTGGGCATGCCACCGGAGATCACCGTTTTGGAACTCGTTCAGGCCTGAGGTTCGCCTTCAAAGCTGCACCGTCCGTATACTTGCACTAAACCAAACACTTGCCATGTCAGACGACAAAAAAGTCATTTTCAGCATGCACCGGGTGAACAAAGTCACCCCCGCTGGTAAGCAAATCCTCAAAGACGTCACCCTCGGCTTTTACTACGGAGCCAAGATTGGCATCCTCGGTGCAAACGGCGCCGGTAAATCCACGGTCATGCGCATCATCGCGGGCCTCGATGAAGCCTACACAGGAGACGTTACTTGGTCGCCTGGCTTGAGTGTGGGGTACCTTTCCCAAGAACCCGAGTTGGACGAAACCAAGACGGTTCGTGAAATCGTTGAGGAAGGAACAGCTGAGATTGTCAAGGTGCTTAAGGAGTACGAGGAAATCAACGCCAAGTTCATGGACGAAGAGGTCCTGAACAGTCCCGATAAAATGGAAGCGTTGATCAACCGTCAGGCGGAAGTTCAGGACCGCATCGATGCCTTGAACGCCTGGGAGCTCGACACCAAGTTGAGCATCGCGATGGACGCCTTACGGTGCCCGCCGGATGACACCAAGATCGGTGTGCTTTCAGGGGGTGAGCGCCGCCGCGTTGCGCTGTGCCGCTTGCTGCTTCAGCAACCGGACGTGCTGCTGCTGGATGAGCCGACCAACCACTTGGATGCGGAGTCGATTGACTGGTTGGAACAGCACCTTGAACAATATCCGGGCACCGTGCTGTGTGTGACGCACGACCGCTACTTCCTCGACAATGTGGCCAAGTGGATTTTGGAATTGGACCGCGGCGAGGGCATTCCTTACGAGGGCAATTACGCCTCGTGGTTGGAGCAGAAGTCGAAGCGCCTTGCCCAAGAGGAAAAGCAGGAATCCAAGCGCCGCAAGGAATTGGAACGCGAGCTGGACTGGGTTCGCCAATCGCCTAAGGGGCGACGCGCCAAGAACAAAGCCCGTGTCAACAACTACGAACAGATGTTGGCCGAGGACACCAACGAAAAGGAAGCCCGTTTGACCATCCCCATCCCCAACGGACCGCGCTTGGGTAATTCGGTCATCGAGGCCACCAAGTTGCAGAAAGGATTTGGTGAGCGACTGCTGATTGAAAACCTCGATTTCAACTTGCCTCCAGCGGGCATCGTAGGGGTCATTGGTCCCAACGGAGCGGGCAAGACGACGCTGTTCCGCATGATCATGGGAGAAGAGCAAGCCGATGGGGGAAGCTTCAACATTGGAGAGACGGTGGAAATTGGCTACGTCGACCAGCGCCACGCGGACATCGATCCGCAGAAAACGGTCTGGGAAGTTATCAGCGGGGGCAATGAGCAACTCGAGATCGGTGGCAAGCTCTTCAACAGCCGCGCCTACGTGAGCCGCTTCAACTTCAACGGTGCCGACCAACAAAAGAAATGCGGCGTGCTCTCCGGTGGTGAGCGTAACCGACTGCACCTCGCCATGACCCTCAAAACCGAAGCGAACGTCCTCCTGCTCGACGAGCCGACGAATGACATCGACGTCGATACCCTGCGCGCATTGGAGGAAGGCATCCAGTCGTTTGCGGGTTGTGCGGTGGTCATTTCCCACGATCGCTATTTCCTCGACCGCATTTGTACTCACATTTTGGCCTTTGAGGGCGACAGCCAGGTGTATTGGTTTGAAGGGACCTACAGCGAGTACGAAGAGAACCGCAAGAAGCGATTGGGCAATGTAGGACCACAACGCGTGAAGTACCGAAAATTGGTGCGTGACTGAGTCGCGGCCATACATCGGACGTTTTGCACCGACGCCATCCGGGCCGCTTCACTTTGGCTCATTGGTAGCCGCTGTCGGCTCATGGCTGGATGCTCGTGTGCACGCTGGAAAATGGCACCTGCGCATCGATGACCTCGATGGTCCTCGGGTCGTACCCGGTTCCATTGATTCCATTTTGAAGACCCTCGAACGGTTTGAACTGGCATGGGATAGTGATGTGCTGTTTCAGTCCAATCGGTTCGACGCGTACGAGGAGGCATTGACCGCTTTGGTTGACATGAAGCGGACCTTTCCCTGTGCCTGCACACGCAAGCAATTGGCGGGCCACGCCATCTATCCGGGCACGTGCAAAGGGGCGAGCAACGTCGAACCCCGCTCGGTCCGGTTCGCCGTAGAAGCCGGAGCTGTGGATTGGCAGGACGGTGGCTTAGGCACGATGTCAATGGACCTGTCCTCGGAAGTGGGGGATTTCGGGCTACGCAATGCGCACGGGATCTACAGCTATCACCTGGCCAATGTAGTCGATGACATGCACCTCGGTATTACCGATGTTGTTCGAGGTGCGGATCTCGCCCCGTTTACAGCGGCCCACCTTCATTTGCAACGCACGTTGGGCGGGGATGAGGTGCGCTATCACCACCTGCCGCTGGCTGTGGATGACAGGGGGCGGAAATTGTCCAAGCAGACGCACGCGCAAGCCGTTGACGAGGTGCCCGTTGCGGAGGCATTCAATGCTGTTTTTGAGCACTTGGGATTGCCAATGGCCTTGCCTGGGTCGCCTACGACGATGTTGGCGGAGGCACTAGCGCATTGGCGCGACCGTAAGGGGCTTTAATCAAGCAAGCCTTCAATCACGGATTTCATCGCCTCGAATTCCTCCGCTTCGAAAAGGCGAGTGAGGAAGACAATTGTGCCAGTTTCATCCACCACAACGTTGCGGGTAACACCTGACTTGGGCCCGGCGATTTTATAAAATAAGGCACCTTCCGGGTCGGGTGCAATGGGGTAGGTCGTGCCCATTTGCTCAGCGAATGCAGCCACTTTTTCAGCCGGTTCGTCGAGGTCGACCCCCAGCAAAACGAACTGGTCGCCGCCAAACGGCTGCCAAACTTCTTTTTCGAGGTGAGGCATCTCTTTTCGGCACACGCCACACCAGGAGGCGGTAAACTGCAGCACATAGGGTGTCCCAAGGAGGGACGCTCGCGAGTAGGTGGAGCCGTCCGTGCATTCAAGCTGAAAGTCCGGCACAGTATCGCCTACGCGCACAATATAGCCGCGTTCATCCGCCGGATGCGGGTACTGGGCCCAAGCCGTATTGAGGACTGTCGAGGCGAAACACACGATGGACAAAAGACGAATCATTGACAGTTGGAGGCGGGGTGCTGAAGTAGGCTGCATGGCTGGCTTGAAAGAATGGTGGTGGTGCTGGGTTCGAAGGTACGCGTGACGATGGCGTTGATGAACTCAACAGACCGTTCAATGAATTGCGCGTCGGTCAGGAGGGACGCGCTGATTTCGTGCCCGGCATTTTGGATTGTCAGCAATTCCGTTTGCGCGCCAGCCAGCGCCATCCCGCCTCCGCCGGCGAGTAGGAGGGCTCCAGCGCTCTCAGCCGGACAATAATGATGGAGATCAATGCAGTAGGGGACAAGGGCGTCGCAGGTGCCGTGTGCGGCAAGTACGGGGGTGTCCCGCCATGCTGCTGGTGGTTCCACGCCGCCTGCAAGGCTGATTGCCGCCTTCAAAGTGGGTACACCAAGGGCAAAAACGGCATCCAGTACCGCCTCTGCACCGGCAGAAGAACCCGCTGCTATGATCCCGTTGGGAAAATTTCCGCCAACCGCATCGATCGCTGCGATCAAATCTTCTGCAGCCCAGCGTATAGCTTCACGCTTGTCCGGAATGCTGACGTCGCAGTGAAATCCTTTTCCGACTTGCCGCAGCCGGTACTCGATGCTCACCACGGCAATGCCTCGTTCTGCGAGGGCCCTGCAGTAGGCTTGACATGCTGTTCCGTCGCGGCTACCGGTAAAAAAGCCCCCTCCATGCAGGAACACCACGCCCCATCCGGGATGGGTATCTGCATGGGGCATGTACAGGTCGTAGCCCAACGTATCCGCGCCGTTTGCACTGATGAACCAACGGGTTGAAGCTTCAACGCCTGGCTGCGCTGTGGCGGACCATGCCGAACACCCACACAGTACTGCGGCGAGCACGGAACGGAGGCCAAACCTCATGAAGTGGTCTTTTGCTTCTGCTTTTGTGCGCTCCTGGGGTGGAAAGAGTCGATCTGGTCTCGGAGGAAGCGTCGATCGAGGTGCGTATAGATTTCCGTGGTGGCAATCTGTGCGTGTCCCAGCATTTCCTGCACCGCGCGCAAGTCGGCTCCGGCCTCCAAGAGGTGAGTAGCGAAGCTGTGCCGGAAGGTGTGCGGGGAGATATTCTTGCGCACTTGGGCGTGAATAGCGACTCGGCGCAGCATCGTAAAGGCCATCTGCCGGCTCAGTCCGCGTCCTTGCCTACCGAGAAACAAGGTGTCTTCGTGGCCTTTCATCGGGATGATGTCTGCGCGGTACTGCGCGAGGTAATCATCGATGGCGGCGAGGGCCGTGGAGCCGATGGGCACGATGCGCTCTTTGTTTCCTTTCCCAACAACCTGCACCACGCGATCGATGAAATCCACTTTGGAGAGTTGCAATTCACACAACTCCGTCACCCGCAAGCCACAGCTGTAGAGGACTTCTAGCATCGCTTTATTGCGGACTCCTTCCCGCCGTGAAAGGTCAACGGCGCCGATGATGGCGCTGATTTCGTCAACGGTCAAAACGTCGGGCAATTTCCGCTGAGGTTTGGGCGTTTCGACCAATTCCACTGGATTGCCCTCCATGATGTTTTCGACGCGGAGGTATTTGCAGAAGCTGCGAATGCCTGAGAGCATGCGCGACTGGCTGTTGCGCGCGATACCTTCATCAAACAAGAAACCTAGGTACCGTTCAATGTGTTCCATTTGCACCAAGCCCGGGTCCTGAACGGATTCGTTTTGCACGCAGTAATTGCAAAATTTAGAGATATCGCGCAGGTAAGCGACTATGGAGTTTTCGCTTAAGCCGCGCTCTAGGGCGAGGTAGGTTTCATAGCCGTTCATGGCCGATTTCCAATCTGATGAATTGCGCTTCATTAGGGAATCCAATTTTGTTTGGTGACCAAGAGGGCTTCTTGGACGGTGATGCGTTGCCCATTGCGGTAGGCGGTGACGAACGGTCCAGGGAACGCGTGGTTGCTGTTCAAGTCCACCCGATTGTCACGGGCGGCTCGGTAGGTGGTGTGGTAGCCAGTGGTGTATTTATGCCATGCTTCGTGCTGTTCGTGTCGGACTTCTCCGGGGTAGGCATAAATGCGTTTTACGGCTTCGCTGCTGACGGCGGCGTGTGTGGCCAAAATCTGTATGCGAAAAGCCACATCTTCTCCAGCAGGTGCGGGCTCAGTTGGATCGGGTCCAAAGGGAGGAGTTGATGGTGGTGTGCTCGACGATGCAGTAGGTGCCATTGGTATCGTCGGTGCGGGAGGTTGAAGCGCCTCAACAGTCCGTTCGATGGCGGCGTTGTTCTGGATGGTGGAAACGCGTCCCGTCACCTGTTCCGGACGGCCGTCCCGCAGGGTGTACTTCACCACCATTTCCGATGCGCTTGGTGCGGCTTGCCAAATGAAGACCAACTGGTCATCAAAGGCATCCCGGATGTCACAGTCTGCATCGTCCAAAACGGAAATAGCACCGTGCGCCCCGAGCGTTTCGGTGAGCTTCAGGAATTGACCGGGCTCATAGCCTCGGATGGTCACGCTCATGGTGCCGGTTCGATTGGTGGTTGCCGTCCATGAGCGCTGAACCTCGATGTCTTGCGCGGAACCCCGTTGCTCGGAAACCGCGGATACCCTGCGTGCGATGTGGTGGGGTTCGAATTCCACGTCCTTGCGCCTCCCGTCCCGAATGAAGGAGAACCACTGCGTAACCGATCCGCCTTGAAAATCGGAGTTGGATGCAACTTCAAGCGAGACGTCCAAGGTATTTTTCGGAGGCAGCTCCATCCAGATGAACTTGGCTTTTCCGCCTTCAAATGAGAATGAAGCTTCGGCGGTTTCGAGGGCCGTAGCTTCGATGCCTTCGGGAAATTGAACTTGAAACCGCGCGAATCCTTCGCAATCATATATATCCAGGGACCATGTAACGACTCGGGTTTCTCCTGCATCCATGTCGCCTGGGAGGTCGTGTTCTTGAACGATTCCGGCGTTCTTCAGCGGAGCCAAAGCCAGCATCGGCAAAAGCACAAGACCGATCAACAGCCGCAGGTATGCAGAGGACTTCAACACACAAGCAAGCTATTCGATGGTGCGACGGCCTCGCTCGCGAGGCACTGGAATTGCGAACACCCGGATGTGGGCGAAGTGGGGTGTTTGAAGGGATGGGGTAGGGATAAAAGAATAGTCCTGCCCCAGCGTTCTGGGACAGGACCAACTTAACCAAATTATCACTTGATGCTTAGCTTGCGCTAAACTCACTTAAAACCAGAACAAACATCGGGCCGGTTTCAAGGTGATAACGCGCCACACGAATTCGTTATTGACACGATGCCGTTAAAAAGTGTAAGTATTTGAAATTCCCGGCATGTCACCTATCTTTGCCGCCCCTTAAGGGATTACAACACGAGCTATGAAACCAGGAATCCACCCCGATAACTACCGTTTGGTTGTTTTCAAAGACATGTCAAACGACTACGCGTTCTTGAGCCGTTCGGCTGCAGCAACCAAAGAAACCATTAAGTGGGAAGACGGAAACGAGTACCCATTGGTCAAGGTGGAAGTCAGCCACAAGTCGCACCCTTTCTACACGGGCAAAGCACAATTTGTGGACACAGCCGGTCGAATTGATAAGTTCCGTCAGAAGTACGGCAAGTTCGACAAGAAGGGAGAGGACAAGAAAGAAGGCTAAGCGCACTGCCGCTTCACCATATCAAAAAGGGACCAAAACGGTCCCTTTTTTGTTGCTTGAGCATCTAGTGATGTTACTTCGGCAGGTCGAGGCCGGATGTCCTCGTAATGGTGAGACCGTATCCGATGGGACCGAGGGTGCGTTCGGTGTTGGTGAGTACGTGGCAATTGCGCACACCAAGTTGCCGGATGATTTGGGCGCCAATGCCGTAATCTTTGGTGTCCATTCGTGCCGGGGCTGACTGGTCGCTTTCTTGGATGCGCTTGTAAGCAGTCAATTCATCGAGGATTCCTCCTCCTTGACGCAGCTTGTTCAGGTACACCAAAACACCACAGCCAATGTCATCCATCTTTTTCATCGCGGCGTGGAGCATGGGGCCTTTACCGAAGTCGGTGATCTGGAAGACATCTCCAAGCATGCTCGTGCTGTGCACGCGAACCGGAACCTCGTCATTTTCTTCCCACGTCCCTTTGACCAATGCCACGTGTTCCACTTCATTCGAGGATTGGCGAAATACAACGGCGGTGAAAGGGCCAAAGGCGGTTTGAATTTCCATCTCTTTGACGCGCTCGATAAGGGTCTCGTTTTGAAGCCGGTGTTCAATCAGGTCGGCAATGGAAACCAATTTCAAGTTGAATTTGTCCGCCAGTTCCCGGCATTCGGGCAAACGCGCCATCGTGCCGTCTTCGTTCATGATTTCCACAAT
>PKEB01000018.1 GCA_002863125.1 Flavobacteriales bacterium | reverse complement strand
ACGGTACTACCGTGTTCACTGCAGGCAGCCTCGCAGCAGGGGTTTGTGAGTGGGACATCTACGCAGCCGATGACTTCAGTCACCTCGGAGCCCACATGTACAGCGGTTCATGTGAAGCGCCAGAAATGCCGCTGTGTGAATTGGGAGTCGTCTACGTCAGCGAGAGCCACACGAGCGGTGATCCTGAAGATTACATCGAGATTTACAATAGCGGAGCCACGTGCATGCTCACCGGCTTCCAACTGGATGACAACACCGCCCTCGAAGACTTTACGTTTGGAGAAGTCGTAATCGAGGCCGGAGGCTACTGGTTGGGTTATGAAGACGATGAGGACAGCTTCGGTAGCGGACTTTCAAGCGGTGGAGACATTGTGGTACTCGCTGATCCAGCGGGCAACATGCTCATTGTTGATGCAGGTCCTTCCGTAGGTGATTTGTCCGTGAGTTATGACGCAGAGGGCGTTGGGTGCTACACTGTACCAACCCCAGGCGAGGCCAATGCTTCGTGCGGAACACTCGGCTGCACTGACGAACTGGCCTGTAACTACAACGCTGAGGCAGATACTGACGATTCAAGCTGCACGTACGCTGATGGCATCACCGATTGCGATGGGAATTGCATTAACGATGCTGACAACGACGGCATCTGCGATGAAAATGAAGACCCAGAAGTGCCGTTGTGTGAATTGGGAGTCGTCTACGTCAGCGAGAGCCACACGAGCGGTGATCCTGAGGATTACATCGAGATTTACAACAGCGGAGCCACGTGTATGCTCACCGGCTTCCAACTGGATGACAACACCGCCCTCGAAGACTTTACGTTTGGAGAAGTAGTAATAGAGGCCGGTGGATACTGGTTGGGCTATGAGGACGAAGAAGGTAGCTTCGGTAGCGGACTCTCAAGCGGCGGAGACATTGTGGTACTCGCTGACCCAGCGGGCAATATGCTCATTGTTGATGCAGGTCCTTCCGTAGGCAACTTGTCCGTGAGCTATGATGCTGATGGCGCAGGATGTTATACGACTCCTACCCCAGGTGAGGAGAACGCATCTTGCGGGGTACTGGGTTGTACCGACGAGTTGGCATGCAACTATAACGCAGATGCGGTGGCAGATGATTCAAGCTGCACGTATTCCGATGGCATCACCGATTGCGATGGCAATTGCATCAACGATGCTGACAGCGATGGCATCTGCGACGAAAACGAAGACGTGGAAGGGTGCACAGATCCTACAGCTGAAAACTTCAACCCCAACGCGACCGTCGAAGACGGAAGCTGCTGGTTGTCAAATGTATCAGCTGAAGTCTCGGGCTCGTACCAGACCGGGATCTGGGATGCCGGTGCAGCTGAAATCGTTGACTACCATTCTGGTACACAGCGGTTGTTCTTTGTGAATGCGGCAGAAGCATCGGTGCAAGCATTGGACATGTCCAACCCAGACTCCCTCACCTTCCTCTTCGCAATGGACGCTACAGAGTACGGCGCGAGTGCAAATGGATTGGTGGTCTTTGGTGATTACGTGGCTGTAGCGATTGAAGCGGCCGAAGTTGGTGTTGCCGGAAATGTTGTTATCTACGATGTCGACGGAAACTTTGTAAGCTCGAGCCCAGCCGGCTTCTTGCCCGATGCCATCACGATTTCAAACGATGGAACAACCTTGGCTGTAAGCAATGAAGGCCAGCCAAATGACACGTACACCATTGACCCGGTTGGCTCTGTCACGTTTGTAGACGTCAGCAACCCACAATCACCAGTTTCCACACATGTCGGCTTCGAAAGCATCACAGCTGATATGTTGGATGAAAGTGTCAGAATCTTTGGTCCAGGTGCCAGCATCGCACAAGACTTGGAGCCCGAATACGCGGCATTCAATTCAAGTGATTCGAAGCTTTACGTCAGTTGCCAAGAGAACAACTGCATGGTCGTTATTGACATGGCTACCCAAAGTGTCGAGGACATCTGGGGACTTGGTTTCAAGGACCACAGCTTGCCCGAAAACGCCTTGGATGTATCGAATGAAGACGGCATGATCAACATTGCGAATTGGCCCGTCAAAGGCATGTACCAGCCTGACGCTATTCACGCATACGAGGCGGGTGGTGTTGAATACCTCGTATTGGCCAATGAAGGCGATGCACGTGACTACGACAGCTGGTCAGAAGAAGACCGCGTGCGCGACTTGGTGTTGGATTCCATCGCTTTCCCTGATGCAGCGACCCTCCAATTGGATGAAAACCTCGGACGTCTCAAGACAACCACGACGATGGGTGATACAGACGGCGACGGTGATTACGACGAGATCTACTCTTACGGAGCGCGTTCGTTCTCCATCTTCACGACCGATGGTCAACTGGTCTACGATTCTGGTGATGATTTCGAGCAGATTACTGCTGAGCTGTTGCCATTGGATTTCAACAGCACCAACGATTCCAACGGCAGTTTCGACAACCGTTCTGATGACAAGGGACCCGAGCCTGAAGGCATTGATATCGGCACCATGAACGGCCGCACGTATGCCTTCATTGGCCTTGAGCGGGTATCCGGTGTTATGGTATACGACATCACCGACCCATCAGCACCGCAGTACGAGCGCTACCTCAGCAACCGTGACTTCAATGTGCCTGACGGTGATCTCGTTGCCAATCCTGGCGCTGCAGGTGACCTTGGTCCTGAAGGCCTGGTCTTCGTATCAGCGGAAGATTCACCAAACGGCATCCCTTACTTGGTTACATCCAATGAAATCTCTGGCACGTTGACAGCCTATGCATTGGACTCCTCTGCGGAATACCAACCGTGCTCGTTGGACAACGTCTACATCTCGGAGGGTCATACCAGCGGAGAGCCTGAGGACTACATCGAATTGTACAATGACGGCGACTACCCTTGTTCTTTGGAAGGCTTCATGCTCGACGATAATACGGCGTTGACAGACCTGACGTTCGAAGACGTTATCATTGAAGCCGGTGGCTACTGGTTGGGCTATGAAGATGCAGAAGGCAGCTTCGGCAGTGGTTTGTCCAGTGGCGGAGATATCATTGTTCTCGGCGATCCAAATGGAGATATCCGAATGGTGACCTTGATGCCGTCTTTGGGTGAGTATTCGCAGTCGTTTGACTACTACGGAAACGGATGCTACACCGTGCCAACTCCAGGTGAAGCAAATGAGCCGTGTGAAGACACCGGCGTATACACCTTGGACGATTTGGGATGTACGTATGAAGGTGCATGCAATTACGATCCAACGGCGCTCTTCGATGATGGAAGCTGTGTTTACCTCGAGGGCGACCTGAATGGTGATGGGTACGTAACCTCGAGCGACCTGCTCGACTTCTTGGCCAACTTCGCTCAGTCCTGCGACTGAAAACGATCTGGCTTTGGTTAGAATGGGAAAGCGGGGGCGACGGCCCCCGCTTTTTTTTCTATGTTAGAACCATGGTCCAAATACGGCTATGAAAAAACCCCATAAATCATTGATTTACAGGGCTTTGTTGTGTCGGTGCGGTCTGGACGAGACTCGAACTCGCGACCCCATGCGTGACAGGCATGTATTCTAACCAACTGAACTACCAGACCGTTTCACAACAGTGTGCTGCTCGTTTGCAGCGGTGCGCAAAGATAAGAATTTCATTCCTTCTTCTGCAACACTTCTACGCCACATTCAAAAAAAAGTTGCGGTCGCCGCCAAAGAAAGATTCAGCGGGTATTTGAACTCATTGAAAATCAGGGAAAAAGTCAGATACGCCACCGATGTTTAAAGCTTCCGGCCCTCGCTCCATTCGCGTCAAGCCTTCGCGCCGCGCATCTTGGCACGCTTCACCAGGTAGGCCGACAGCACTGGGAAAACCCCCGACGCAATGTCTACATCCACCCAATCGATGCGGTACTTAGCGCACCGTACATCGAGGTCCTTGCGGAGTTGAGCCATACGCGATTGATACGCGTCGCGCACTTCGGCCGGATGCAAGCGCAGCTCCTCGCCCGTTTCTAGGTCTTCAAAAATGGTTGGGCGGTCCTGGAAGTTGAATTCCATCTCCGTGGCATCTTCGAGGACGTGAAAGAGCACTACCTCGTGCTTGTTATGGCGCAGGTGCTGGAGCGCGGCCATCAGCTCGTCGATGTCGCCGCCGCGATCGAGTAAATCACTGAAGACCACCACCAACGAACGGCGCGGGATCGCCTCCGCAATCTGATGCAAGGCCTCCACCGTAGACGTGCCCTTGCGCTGCTTCCCTACCTCATCGAGCAATTGCTCCAGCTCGTGGTAGATCATTCGCATGTGCGCTCCGGAGGATTTAGCCGGGATGTGAGATTCCAGTTCGTCAGCAAAAACACTAAGGCCGACGGCGTCACGCTGGCGTCGGAACAGCTCGATCAGTGCCGCACAGCTGTGGATGGCAAATTTGAGCTTGTTCAGCTCGTGACCGTCGGGGGTGACCTCGGACGGGTACCACATGGACCCGCTGCGGTCGAGCACGAGTTGGCACCGCAAGTTGGTCTCTTCCTCGTAGCGCTTGACAAAGAGTTTGTCAGAGCGACCGTAGAGCTTCCAGTCGATGTGGCGCGTGGACTCACCGGGGTTGTAGAGTCGGTGTTCCGCAAATTCCACGGAGAAGCCGTGGAACGGGCTTTTATGCAGGCCGGTGATGAAGCCTTCCACGGCCTGGCGCGCCAAGAACTCGAGGCGGCCGAGGCGCTGCAGCAAAGAAGGATCCAAATTCATTGGCATGTCTTAAAGGTACGAAGCCGCGCCGGGAGCGCACGCCACAGCCGCGCACAAAAAATCCCCACCGGAAGGTGAGGACCTTAAGTTGTGAACGCAGTGAAGCATTTGCATCGAACGATGCACCGAGCAGGGCTCAGAGCAAGGCGTCCAATTTTTCAATCAATACGTTCTTTGGAACAGCGCCAACGCTCTTGTCCACGACCTCGCCTCCTTTCAGGAAGAGAATGGTAGGGATGTTGCGCACTCCGTATTTCATACTAATGTCTCCGTGGTGGTCGACGTTGACTTTGCCAACGACGGCGCGTCCGTCATAATCGTTTGCCAATTCCTCAACAACGGGTCCTACCATGCGGCAAGGTCCGCACCATTCGGCCCAAAAGTCGACGATGACGGGCTTGTCACTCTTCAGTGCCAAGTCATCAAAGTTTTCAGCGGTAAATTCTACAGCCATTTTTTTCAGTCTTTAAGCTCACGGCCGCAGCCCCTCGCAAATTTGAATTTCAAAGTTAGCAGGCCAACCCGACCGCCCGTTCAAAATTGGCGAGGATTAACATGCCTTTTATCCACGTCTAACCACAGCGCACGTGAAAAAGTTTACTGCTTGCTCGTTTCTAAGCGGTAGTGCAGGCCACCCCCATTGACGAGTTCCTCGAGCTGGTCGACAAAATCATCGCTCAGCGTCACCTTGTGCGACCGGCTCGGCATCTCCAGTGCCATGCCCTGGTCGTGTACCTCAATCGTAAGGCCGACCGATCCCGGACTGCCTTCGATCATCTGACCAATGCGATCGAGACGCTCCTCGTCCAGCGCCTGCAAGTCCAACTGCAACCGCAGCCGTGAGACCCACTTTTCGCGCACGTCCGCCAGCAACTCAATGTGCCGCACCTTGAATTCGACGTTGTTGGGGTCGTCCCGGAAGCGGCGTTGCTCCACCGAGCCGCGCACAAACACGAACCACCCTTCGACCACGTAGTCCTTGAACTTGAGGTAATCGTCACCGAACAGCATGAAGCGTTGGCTCGCATGGTAGTCCTCGATGGTTACACTCCCGAACGGCCTACCCGCTTTGGAAATGCGGTGCTGCGCCTCGACCACGCGGCCGGCAAACCGCAATTCGCGTCCACGCCATGCGAGCGGCTCGTTGAGCACCTCCAGCCCCTCGTCGGGCGAACACAAGTGCTTGATCTCGAACCGGAATTTGTCGAGTGGGTGGCCGGAGATGTACACGCCGATGACGTCGCGCTCCCGTGCCAAGAGGTCCATCTGGTCCCACGGCTCGCACACCGGGATTGCCGGTTCTGGCATCTCCATTTCTTCCATCCCTCCAAACAACGATGCCTGCGCCGACGACTCGGCCTCTTGGTGACCGGCACCGTAACGCACAGCGAGTTCGATGAGGGTGCGGCCCTTCTCGTCTTCGGCAAAGAACTGCGCGCGGTGCAGCCCCTCAAACCCGTCGAAGGCTCCGCCCAACGCCAACGCCTCGAAGACGCGTTTGTTGACGTCCTTCGGGTTTACCCGCCGCGCAAAATCAAAGAGGCTCTTATACGCCCCCGCCCCGTCGTTGCGGCCGTCGATGACGGATTGGACCGCCCCCTCGCCTACGCCGCGCATCGCCCCGAGCCCAAACCGGATGGCGCCCTCAGCGTTAACGCGGAATTTGAAAAGCGATTCGTTCACGTCCGGGCCGAGGACCGGGATGCCCCGGTGGCGGCTTTCCTCCATGAACAGCGTCACTTGCTTGATGTCGTTCATGTTGTTGGACAGCACCGCCGCCATGTATTCGGCCGGGTAGTTGGCCTTCAGGTAAGCGGTTTGGTACGCCACCCACGCGTAACACGTGGAGTGGGATTTGTTGAAGGCATACGAGGCAAACGCCTCCCAGTCCTTCCAGATCTTCTCCAGTTTCTTGGTGTCGTGGCCGCGATCGGCGCCTTTCTCGAGGAACTGCGGCTTCATTTTGGCAATGAGGTCCGCCTTCTTTTTGCCCATCGCCTTCCGCAGCGTATCCGCCTCTCCCTTCGTGAAGCCGGCCAACTTCTGCGACAGGAGCATTACCTGCTCCTGGTAGACGGTGATACCGTACGTCTCCTCGAGGTATTCCTCACACGCGTCGAGGTCATACGTGATGGGCTCCTGCCCGTGCTTCCGCTTGACAAACGACGGGATGTATTCGAGCGGCCCTGGGCGGTACAACGCGTTCATCGCAATGAGGTCACCGAACACCGTGGGCTTCAAATCCTTGAGGTACTTCTGCATCCCCGCGGATTCGTATTGGAAGATGCCGATGGTCTCGCCGCGTTGGAAGAGCTCGTAGGTCTTGGTGTCGTCGAGCGGGAAGCTGTCCGGGTCGAGATCGAGGCCGTGGCGGTCCTTGACATTGCGCACCGCGTCCTTGATGATGGTCAGGGTTTTCAGGCCCAGGAAGTCCATCTTGAGGAGGCCGGCGTCTTCGGCAACGGCGTTGTCAAACTGCGTGCACGCCATGTCGCTGTCCTTGGCGACTGCCACCGGCACGTAGTCGGTGATGTCAGTCGGTGTAATGATGACGCCGCAGGCGTGGATGCCCGTGTTGCGCAGGCTGCCTTCAAGGACGCGGGCGGTCTGCAACGTCTGGCCTTCGAGGGACGCCTTTTTCGCGAGTTCCTTGATGTTGTTGACCTGCTGGAGACCTTCGTTGCCACGGAGTTTTTCCTTCAGGGTTTTGTCGTCGAGCGTAAACAGCTTCTTGAGGCTGATGTCCGGCATCAGCTTCGCAATGCGGTCGGCATCAGGCAACGGCAGCTCGAGCACACGTGCGGTGTCGCGGATGGAGCTCTTGGCGGCCATGGAGCCGTAAGTAATGATTTGGGCCACCTGGTTCGATCCGTACTTGTTGATCACGTAGTCGATGACCTTGCCCCGCCCCTCATCGTCAAAATCAATGTCGATATCGGGCAAGCTTACACGGTCCGGATTCAGGAAACGCTCAAACAGCAAATCATACTCAATCGGGTCCACGTTGGTGATGCCCACGCAGTAAGCCACAGCTGAACCAGCGGCCGATCCCCGTCCCGGTCCCACGCTCACGCCCATCTCGCGGGCGGCGGTGGTAAAGTCCTGCACAATGAGGAAGTAGCCGGGGTAGCCGGTGCGTTCGATGGTCTCGAGTTCGAAATCGATGCGCTCACGGATTTCGTCGGTGATCTCGGGGTAGCGCTTTTTGGCGCCTTCGTAGGTCAGGTGCCGCAGGTAGGCGTTTTCCCCACGTTTGCCTCCGTCCTCTGCGTCTTCCGCGTGCACGAATTCGTCCGGAATCTCGAAGGCAGGCAGCAACACGTCGCGCTCCAACTCATAGGTTTCGCACGCGTCTGCGATTGCTTGGGTGGTCTCGAGCGCTTTGGGTAAATCCGCAAAGAGCTTCCGCATCTCCGCCGGTGACTTGAGGTAAAATTCATCGTTGGGCATACCAAACCGGAACTCCCGCCCGCGCTTGCCAATGTACTTCTTGGGCTTGCTCACGTTTTGCGCGTCTTTCACGCACAACAAAATGTCGTGGGCATCCGCTTGCTTTTTGCTGGGGTAATAGGCGTTGTTGGCCGCGATGCATTTCACATCGTGCTTCTCGCATAAACGCAGCAGCACTTCATTGACCACGCTCTCCTCCTCGAGGCCGTGACGGTTGATTTCCGCGTAAAAGTTCTCGCCCAGCGTCTCCTTCCACCAGACGAACGCCTCCTCCGCCTGCTGCTCACCAACGTTCAAGATGAGCGATGGGATCTCCCCAAACAGCCCGCCTGTGGTGACGATGATGTCTTCCTTGAATTGCTCGACCAAGGCCTTGTCGATGCGCGGTACATAGTAGAACCCGTCGGTGTAGGCCTTGGAACTGAGCTTAGTGAGTTTGTGGTAGCCGTTCTTGTTTTTGGCGAGGAAAACAGTCGGGTAGCCGTCATCTTTGGCGCTGCGGTCGGTGTGGTCGCGGCAAACGTTGAGCTCGGCGCCGACAATGGCCTTGATGCCGGCCTTGTTGGCCACCCGGACGAACTGGAACGCCCCCATCATGTTGCCGTGGTCCGTGATGGCCAACGCATTCATGCCGTGGCTCACCGCCGTGTCCACGAGTTCGCCCACGTTGCCGACCGCCTGCAAAATGCTGAACTGGCTGTGCGCGTGCAGGTGGATGTACGGGACGTCGTCGCTGAGGGCTTTGGCTGCTTTCTGCGCGGGCTTGGTCGGCGCGGCTTGGGGCGCTGCGGCCTCAAAATTTGCAGCCTCGAGCTTGGGCGCCTCGTACACAATGCCGTCCGGATCTTCGATCTCGGGACGTTGGATGACGCGCAGGCGGCACAGCTCGAAAAAGCATTTGGCCGTGGCGTCCACGTCGTACGCTGCATCGTGCGCCTCGTCGAATCCCGTGTTGAAAAGCTTGTGGTGGAGCTCGGTGAGCGTGGGCCACTTGAATTGGCCACCGCGTCCGCCGGGAATGGCGCAGAAGTCCGTAGCCTCGTTTTTGGAATCGATGACCGGTTTGTCCGTCAGCTTTTCGACGGGTTGGGCCAACCGGTGGTATTCCGCGCCGACAATGTTGACGTCAAATTCGATGTTGTGGCCCATGACGTAGGTCGCCTGGGCGAGATCCTTGTCAAATTCGGCCAGCACCTCCGCGAGCGGGTGCCCATCCTTCTCGGCGCGTTCCGTTGTGATGCCGTGGATCTTGGCCGAAGTGTATGGGATGGTGAATCCATCCGGCTTTACGATGCGGTTTCCCCGCGAAATCAGCTTGCCCTGCGCGTCGTGCAATTGCCACGCCAACTGCACCAATCGCGGCCAGTTCTCGCTGTCCGTCAACGGCGCATTCCAATCCCGCGGCAAGCCCGTCGTCTCCGTATCGTAAATCAAAAACATCCCTCGAAACTACGCATTCGCAACCGCCCAGTCCCCTTCAAAAGACCGGCAGTTATTCACGCGATTTCTTCAAGGTTTTCCTCAGTCAATGTCCCCCTCAAACGGTCGGATCACGAGCTCTTCCATCACCGCTTCAGGTGGGAGTTGCCACGCCTGCCACACCGCCTCAGCGATGTGCTTGGCATCGAGCAGTCGGTTCTCCGGGAATTCGACCCCTTCCCACGACGCGCTCCATGTGGGTCCCGGCATGACGTTGGTGACGCGAATGCCGAGCGGCCGCAGTTCGTGACGGAATGCTTCGGTCAAGGCACCCTGGGCGTGCTTGCTGATGCTGTACGAAGGCTTGCCTGTGAAGAGCTTGCGCGAGGCGACAGAGGCCATATGGATGAGGTGGGAACCCACGGGCATTTTTCCATGCAAACCACGCACTAACTCATAGTGCGACAATACATTAAGCTGCATCATATAATCCAAATTACCGGCGGGTTCGCTGAGCAATTGACCCGGCAGGTACACGCCTGCATTGTTGATGAGCAGATGCAGTGCATCCATGTTCGAGCGCAAGCTGTGCACCAAGGCAGTGACCTCCGCGGGCTTGCTCAAATCCGCTGGGTACACGTGCACACGGCAGTCGTCCGATTGCAATTTTTTCTGCAGCGATTCGAGGTCCCGGGCGTTGCGCGCCACAAGGTGCAGTTCGCCGGCTGACGCTGCGAAGCGTTCGACGAGCGCGCGGCCGATGCCTTTGGTGGCGCCGGTGATGAGGATGGTGGGACGTGCAATCATGGCTTGAGGTTGGTTTCCAATCCGAAAAAGCGCTTCCGGTGCGGACGTGGGTCGGGCCAGTTTTCAGGCACCGGAACAGCGATCTCATCTGCTGGATCGAATTTTGGACGGTTGACGCACAAGATCGTGCGGGTGGTATCGGTGGGGTTGTCGTACTGGTGCACGAACTCGAGCGGCCACAGGTGGGCAATGCCGTCGTCAACAGGCTGGCCTTGGAGCAGCAGCCCACGCGACATGACCAATTCGGCCTCCCCCATGACTTTGTGGATGTGGGCCGGGATTTGACCACCGGCCGGGATGTGAAGCAAGTACACCCCGCAGTCTTGGTTTTCGTGCAGGATGTCCACGTGCCCAAAGTCGTTGTGCTCGATGCCGTACTGCATTTCTTCCGCGTGCCGCAGCACCGTGACCACCGGCACAGCTTTGCCGCCGAGGGCCTGAGGCTTTTGGATGCTCACCTCCACGGCGTCCGGGCGAATGCTCGGGCGGTCCGGCGGCGGCGTCATGAGCAAGGTGGCACAGATGGCTTCCACCGCCGTTTCCAGCAACTGGAATTGCGCCGCTTCCAGCAAGAACGCCACGTCCCCGCACACAAAACCATAGTCCAAACTCTCTGCCAGCGTCCGCCCGAAATGTCCGGGCTTACGCTCGAAGTAGAGCTTCAATTGGACCACCAAGGGCTGCGGCGTGATGCGCTCGTGGGGATGGATGCCCACCAGGCAGGTCACCCGCAGGTCCTGCAATGCGATGATGTCGTGCGTCGCTGCATTCATGATTGTGCCGTCACCAATAAGTCAAACAAATTCACCTTCTCGCGGTCGTTGGCGTCAAATCCAAGTCGACGTTCGTAGCGCTGCAAGGTGGCTAATCCCTCCTCTTCGCTCCCCGCGTATTTGGCCTCGAATTCCACACAGCAGACGCGCAACGCTTTGTGTGTGGCTTCGTAATACACCACTTCGCAATCGGGGAAATCAAACACCCGGATCTCCTTGACAATGCCGTATCCGGGCAGCGCACCAATGACGCCCATCCACGCCTCCACCGCGTCTGCTTGGGAGCGGGCAGCACCCAAATCCAAATTGATTTCGGTGCGGACCTCGTTGTCACCGCCCCGGCTCTTCAAGGTCAGCTGCTGGATTTCCTTGTCGATGCGGTGCCGATAGATTCGGTTGGCCTGACCCAGCGGCGCGTAATACGTATCCGTAACCGTCAGCGCTTTCTCGCGCTCTGGCTCCAACGCACGGCATGCCTCGAACAATGCTTCGCGGTCAAACCCTGTGTCCACCACGAATTTGTGTTCGATTTCCAAGAAAGCGGTTGGCTTAGCATTCATCGCTTCACAAGGTAATGGAGGAAGACCAGGTCCCCCTCGGTTTCGGTTTGGGTCAATTCCAAATGAACGGGAACATCCAGCTCCGGCGCCACCACGGGCACCCCGCTGCTGCGCCCCACCACCACCGGGCAGACCGTCAAAATCAACTCGTCCACAACACCCGCTGCATAGAATGCTCGGTTGATGATGCCACCCCCGAAAAGCAGTACCCGCTCGAACCCCGCTGCTCGGCACGCCTCAACCGCTGCCTTCGCCACGCCTTCATGTCCGTACACGAAATTGCGCACGCCACCGGGGCAGCGATCCTCTGCCAGTGCCTCGCGCGACACCAACCATTTGGGCGTATTCGGCTGCGACCAAATGGGTTGATTGCTCGCGAAACCCGAATTCGAGCACAGCACCCACGTTGGGTACACGCCATCTTCGCGCTGAACCTCCATCACGCCGCCGCTGACGTTCACGCTGTGTCCACCCACAATCACCGCATCGCACGTGGCGAGCAAGCGGCGCAGGTGCGCATGGTCTGCTTCATTGGTAAAGCCATAGTGCTTGCGTTCCGCATCCGACTCGTTGGGATGGGAAGCAATGCGCCCGTCGATGCTGGCGCCCATGACATTGATGATCTGCATGCGGCAAAGAATCCAGTACAATGATTACAACGAAAGCCGCGAAAAGTTGGAGGGATTCGCTTTTTTCCACGCATTCGTTGGAAGTTGTGGAAAGAGCGTGTAATTTTGCGCTCCCTTAACGGGACAACATACTGACATTAACAACGGGGTTTAGGACCCTTCTAAAACGTTTCTCTCATGGCAACTCGATTGCGACTCCAACGCCACGGTAAAAAAGGCAAACCATTCTACCACGTAGTAGCAGCTGACGCTCGCGCTCCACGTGATGGCCGATTCATCGAAAAGGTCGGCACTTACAACCCCAACACCAACCCGGCGACCATCGAAGTCAAGCACGACCGTGCATTGTACTGGCTGCAAGTCGGTGCGGAGATGTCCGATACCGTTCGCGCGTTGATGAAGTACAAAGGCGTCGTCTACCACAACCACCTCTTGAATGGTGTGAAGAAGGGCGCGTTCACGGAGGAAGAAGCACAGAAGCGCTTCGAAAAGTGGATGGCCGACAAGAACGCCAAGGTTCAATCGAAGATCGATGCGTTGACCAGCGCCAGCGACAAAGAGAAGGCTGCTCGCCTCAAAGCTGAACAAGAAGTGAACGCGGCTCGTGAAGCTGCACAACAAGCTGCAGAGAACGCTGCTGCCGAAGCTGAAGCCGCTGCTGCTGCTGAAGCCGCCGGTGAAGCCGCTGCTGAAGCTGGCGAGGAAGCACCTGCTGCCGAAGCCGCAGCCGAGGAGGCCCCTGCCGCTGAGGCCGCTGCTGAAGAAGCTCCTGCCGCTGAGGCCGCTGCTGAAGAAACGCCAGCCGAAGAGGCTCCAGCTGCTGAGGCCGCCGCTGAAGAAGCGCCAGCCGAAGAGGCTCCAGCTGCTGAGGCCGCCGCTGAAGAAGCGCCAGCCGAAGAGGCTCCTGCTGCTGAGGCCGCTGCTGAAGAGGCGCCAGCCGAAGAGGCTCCTGCTGCTGAGGCCGCCGCTGAAAAAGCACCAGCCGAGGAAGCCCCAGCTCCTGAGGCCGCCGCTGAAGAAGCGCCAGCCGAAGAGGCTCCTGCTGCTGAGGCCGCTACTGAAGAAGCACCAGCTGAGGAGGCTCCTGCTGCTGAGGCCGCCGCTGAAGAAGCACCAGCCGAGGAAGCCCCAGCTCCTGAGGAAGCTCCAGCTGAAGAAGAAAGCAACGACGAAGAGAAGAAGGAAGACTGATTCTCACTCAACTGAATATTTGAAAGGGCTGCACTTCCGGTGTCAGCCCTTTTCTTTGCACCGAACTGGCACGCGCATCATGAACAAGGCCGACTGTTTTGTCCTCGGAAAATTGACCAAGCCCCACGGGTACAAAGGGGCCATGGTCCTCTTTATCGATGCCGATGAGCCCCACGCGTACGAGGCACTCGAAGCCGTGTGGGTTGAAGTCGGTGAAAGGCTGGTCCCCCACTTCATCGATGCCATGCGGCCGCACAACACCGCGGACAAGTACGTGGTAGAACTGGAAGGCGTGGACAACGAAGCCAAGGCCAAGGCCATTGCGGGCTGTACGGCATACCTGCCCACCAGCATGCTCCCACAGCTCGACGGCAATATGTTCTACCTGCATGAAGTGAATGGCTGGACGGTGACCGATGCCCAAGGCAATGCGATTGGAACCATCCGCAAGGTGCTCGACTACGCCATGTACCCCATCCTCGAAGTGCACGCGGAGGCGCACAACAAAGAAGTCCTGATTCCACTTCCGGCGCAGATTGAAGTGAAGGTGGACCGCTCAGCACAATCGCTCGCCGTGGACTTGCCCGAAGGATTGCTTGAAACCTACTTAGGGCAGGATGCTACGGAGGGCGAATGGTGGGACGGCGACGAAAGCCAATAGGCCATCGCTAAAACTCCATAAGGCGGTGTTGACAAGTACATTCGAGTTAACACGAAGGACATGATGTGTCGGATAAGTTTGAACAAACCAACCCACGACGATGACATCGACTCCACCGAACACCGGAACTGCTCCAACTCCTTCCCTCGCTAAAGTCACCACCAAAACCTTCGTGCTCGACACCAGCGTTTTACTTTTTGACCACAGCGCCTTGTCACGGTTTGAGGAGCATCAGGTAGCGATTCCGATTACAGTATTAGAGGAACTCGACCAGTTCAAGGTGGGGAATGAAACGAAGAATTTTGAAGCGCGCGAATGCATCCGCATCATTGATCGCTTGAGCAAAGCGCAAACCCTTCAGGATTGGATTGACATCGACAACGGCGAAGGCGGAAAGCTCAAAATCGTCTTGCACAAGGAAAGCGATCACAGCGAAGCCAATCAGGTGTTTGGCTCCAAGTCCAACGACCACCGCATCCTCGACGCCGCCCTCAAACTGCAAAAAGAAGACCCCTCCACTGTGGTCACCTTGGTCACCAAGGACATCAACCTTCGGCTGAAGGCCAAGGCCCTCGAGTTGCCCGCTGAAGACTACAAAAACGGCCAAGTTCGTGACGTCAAGCTCCGGTTCACTGGCAAGACCCTCATCGAAGGCGTCGACGCCGACGCCATCCGTAAGCTCTACGTCCAAGGTTCAACGCGCAAGATTACGATGCTCGACCCCTACCGCCAGAACAACCACTACTACGTTCTGCGCAACGGATCATCCAGCGCCCTCGGCTACTTCAGCGAAGCCACGCGCTCCATCGAGCGCATCGACAAGGACTACGCCTACGGCATCAAGCCCCGCAACGCAGAGCAAGCGTTCGCGCTGCACGCCATCACGAACCCCGACGTTTCGCTGGTGACCATCTGCGGTGTGGCCGGTACGGGCAAGACCCTGCTCGCGCTCGCTGGCGCCCTCGAACAGCGCAACCGCTTCGACCAGATCATCCTCGCCCGCCCCATCGTCGCGCTGTCCAACCGGGACATCGGCTTTTTGCCCGGCGATGCAGAAGAGAAGATCAACCCGTACATGCAGCCCCTGTGGGACAACCTCAATTTCATCAAATCCCAATTCGGGGAGAACGAACGCAAAAGCCGCGTCATTGAGGAGCTTAAGGCCCAGAAAAAAATCACCATCTGCCCGCTCGCCTACATCCGCGGCCGGTCGTTGACCAACGCCATCTTCATCATCGACGAAGCGCAAAACCTGACACCGCACGAGGTGAAGACCATCATCACACGCGCTGGAGAGAACTGCAAAATCATTTTGACCGGTGACGTCCGCCAAATCGATACGCCCTACCTCGACGAGCAATCGAACGGGCTCAGCTACGTCATCGACCGCCTGCGCGGCAAAGACCTCTACGCCCACATCACCCTCGAAAAGGGCGAGCGCTCCGACCTGGCCAACTTGGCCAACACATTCCTTTGATTTAGCGGCGTACCACCTTTCGCGACACCGTCTCCCCGCTATCGAGCGTCCACCGCACGACGTAATGCCCCTTTACCGCCGGTAACTGCAGCGCCGGTGTCGAGCCCGGTTGCATCCATCCGGAAGCTACCCGTGAGCCCTTCGCATCGAACACCTCCCACAACGTGGACGTGCGCTGGATCGGTCCTTGCAGGTTGATCCATCCGTCATCCGTTGGATTGGGGTAAACCGCCCAAGCCGTGGATTCCAATTCGGCACCTCCAACTCCACCCACGACGTTGACCGTGAAGGCGGTGTCGGCCACTAATTCCGGTGCCGCACCTTGCGCCTCGAAGAACGCTTGGAAAGCTTGGATGGTGCTGTCTTCAAACGCGAACATCGGCTCGACCCAGCGGGGCGGCATGGCTTGGTACCACACGGTCACCTCCATGTCCACTGGGCCTGACCCCACGGCACCGCCCATTTCGTACGTCACGGTGTGCCGGCCTTGCCCCACTTCGAAGAGCGCATCGTCGAGGGCCAAGCCTTCGACCCGCGTTGTGTCGTACACCGGGTGGGTGTAGCTAAAGCCCTTCGGCGTGAGGCGGTTGTCCTTCAGCGAGGAGGCGGCGCGTTCCAGCACGTTGGTGGGGTTGCCTTCTACATCGGCTGCCACCAATTCGTAAATCTGCACCTGCATCGGGTCATTAATGACGGTGTGGTGCGGCTCGTATTCCGCCAAACCGCTCTCATCAACGCCTGTGATGCTGCCGTTCTCCCATCCGCCGCTGTGCCAAATGACCTCGCCATTCTGGGAGGCTTTCACTTCGATCCAAGCACGGCGTGCCGGATAGCCCGATGGGAATTTGTGTCCGGCCTTGTTGGTCAACTGCACCTCGCACGTGGCGCCCCATGCATCGATCCAATCGCCCATGGTGACATTCAAGTCCACCGTTTCGTTGCGCAGCATGTCGCGCGTGCGCTGAAGCGTTGAGTCAAACAATTCCGGCGCCGTTTCCAAACCAAGCGCCTCGGTGTTGTCGCGCATGATTTCGAGCATTTGCGCATTGCCTCCCACAAGCGAGTGCAGGCCGTAGGGCGTGCGCGGTTCGAGGAATACATAGCCGGAACTGATGATGACCGGGTCGTCGATGCGCGGCATGTGGCACGTGTTGCACGTTGCCGGTTCCTCGCCGTCCGGTGCGTACGTGGAATTCAACCACTCGTGGTACGTCGCCTGTTCCACGTAATCGATGCCGGTGTAGTTCCCTTCGAGGTCGGTGGCGTGCGTTACCAAGGTGTGGCACCCTGCACAGACTTCGCCGTTCGGCACGTGCTCGCCGTAAAGTGGCTTATAAAATGCATACTGCATCATCGGCAGCTCGTACAGCGGCGGCTCATCCTTGCCCAAACCGTATGGACCGTAAGCTTTGTAGGTGTGGACGAACATGTCCGCGTTGAACTCCAGGCTATCGTCAAATTCGAGGTTGCCGCTGTGGGTATCACCGGCTGTTGGGGCTTGCTGGTGGCACGCCACGCAACTCACACCGTCGAGCGCCAGGCTGTCCTGAAGCAGTGCGGCCATGGTGTAATGCGGCTCTCCGTCGTGGTGAGCGGCAAAATGCCCCATCGGCGCATGGCACGAGGTGCATTTGTCCTCGAGCTCGAGCTGGTGGTCGGGGTTCACCAATACCTCGTGGCGCACCTTCGCTCGCCAGAACGGGTCGCGGGCACTGTTGGCCATGAGGGTGCTGCGCCAGTAGTCCGTGACGTTCACGTCCCAGCCGTCGGGCATGGGCTGTGCGGGGAAGGTCTGACCGGCGATGCTGGCAAAGCTGTTGGGGTCTTTGCCGTGGCAGCCGGCGCATTTGCCGCTTCCTGTAAACAAGGTGTTGGACGAATCCGGCAAACCACCGTACGCCGATCGGAACTCCGCGGTATGGTATGGGCGGCCGTCTTGATGCCAATGCTCAGGTCTGTCGATGGCACCCATCAACCCCAGCGACACCAACGCCGCTCCCAATCCTATCCAAGTAATCGACTTCATCTTGTGCAGGTGTAACAGCCAAAATACCGATTTCGTTGCAAAACGCGGGGATTTTTGTCACCGCTCGCCCATCGGCGGGTCCAACTGCTTCGTACAGCGGCGTTTACTGAATAACGATTTCCTTGATGAGCGGACGGCCCAATTCCTCGTTCAGGAGGTCGACCATCTTTCCCTTGGCCATCATGAGCTCCTCTTTGAGCGGGCCGCTGTCCAGTTTGACCCACAACTTGCCATCCAATTGCAACCGCAGGGAACGGGTTTGCTTCTCGACAAACACACCAAATACCACGCCCCACGCTTTGACCACATCCACTTCATCCAGCTTGCCCTGCATGCGGTGGGCCCGAATAAACTGTTGAATGGCCGCCTTCAGCGGTTTGGCATCATTGCGCTCCATGCTCCGAAGGTAAAGGATTTGCAGCCACATCATCCACCTGGCGCACGGTTCCCGATTTGACTTCATAAACGCGCACATCGGCCCCGGTCTCGCGGAACATGCCGGGGATACGACCGAGGTCGGTGTCCGTGATGAACACCTGACCAAACTCGCCAGCCGTCACCCAGCGCATGAGCGCCTGCATCCGCTTGTCGTCGATTTTGTCGAAAATGTCGTCCAGCAACAGGATGGGCTTGACGCCCGTCGCCTGTTCGATGTACGCCAGCTGCGAAAGGCGCAAGGCGATGAGGAACGACTTCTGCTGGCCCTGTGAACCGAACTTCTTGATCGGATGTTCACCCAGGTCAAACGCCAAATCATCCTTGTGGATGCCACGTGTTGTGCGGCGCAGGCGGCGGTCATCGTTTTGCGCTTCGTTCCATTGCTGGTGCACTTCTTCTTCCGTTGTGGCAACTTCAGTTAAGTAGCGCACGCTGACGGTTTCTGCACCGTTCGTGATTTCGCGGTAAGTCTCGAGGAAGCCGGGCACGAAACGCTCGACGAATTCCGCCCGCTTGGCCCGGATGGAAACCGCCAACGGAACGAGCTGGGCATCCCACGGCTCGAGGGCCTCGGCATCCCACCGTCTGTTTTCGGCGAAGTAGCGCAGCAGGGTGTTACGCTGGTTCAGCGCCTTATTGTACGCCATGAGCTGGCTGAGGTATTCCCGATCAAACTGCGAGATAACGGAGTCAATCCAACGGCGGCGGGTTTCGCTGCCCTCCTGAATCAAGACCGCATCGGCCGGGGCAATCATCACCGCCGGGAAACGGCCCACGTGATCCGCCAAGCGGTCGTACGCTTTCTCGTTGCGGCGAAACACCTTCTTCACACCGCGCTCCACCGCACAGCTGACCTTTTCTTGCTGGTCGTGCCGGGCAAACGTGCCCTGGATGAGCATGTGTTGCTCGCCGTGTGCGATGTTCTGGCCGTCAATGGGGTTGAAATAACTCTTGGTGTGGCACAAATAATGCACCGCATCAAGCACGTTGGTCTTCCCGCTGCCGTTGTCCCCGAGCAAGCAATTCACTTCTGCGCCGAAGGTCAAATCCGAACCTTCGTGGTTTTTGAAATGCAGCAAGTGAAGATGTTCGAGAACCATGATGCGAATTTCACTATTTTTGCCCGTCCTTGGACGTAAAATTTACAGAGAACGACAAACCCATGGCGAAGAAGACCAAGCCCGAAGACGATACCCTGCTCGACGTAGGGGAAGTGTACACGAAAACCGAGCGTTTCGTAGATGAGAACCGCAGCACCTTGACGTACGGCGTCGGTGGATTGGCGGTGTTGATTTTGGCCGTCATCGGTTACCAATCGTTTGTTGTTGGTCCCGCAGAAGCTGCTGCCGAAACAGATGCGTGGCGCGCGGAGAACTACTTCGAGATGGATTCCATGAGCCTCGCCGCCCTCGGTGACGGCTACGCAGCGGGCCTCCAAGAAGTCATGGCCGACCACGAAGGCACTGCAGCAGGCCAACGTGCCGCGTACCGCATGGGCATTTACTACCGCGACGCCGGTGATTTCGAAGGCGCTATCGCCGCATTCGAAGAAGTAAACGTCGGCGACGACGTGGTGCAGGTCCTCGCGGCAGGTAACATCGGCGACTGCTACGTCGAATTGGCGGACTACGAGTCAGCACAAGCAGCATTTAACAACGCCATCTCTCTGGCGATTTCCAGCATGGCTGAGGACGTGTTGGCCCCCATGTTCTTGTACAAGGGTGCACTCGTTGAAATCGAGTTGGGCAACAACGCCCAAGCCAAAAAGCACCTCGACCGCATCGTGGAAGACTACCCCACCAGCCAACAGAACAACGCCTCTGAAGCGCTTGCAGCCTCATTGGCCGAAGGGTAACGCCCATGGCTACTGCCGGTAAGAATTTAAATTTGTACGACGCAGCTCAGCTGCCCAACGGTGCCCGCTATCGAGTGGGCATTGTTGTTTCCGCGTGGAACGCCGAGATCACCCATGCCCTGCGCGACGGAGCCCTTGAGGTGCTGCGCGCTGCAGGCGTCACGGCCGACAACACGCTCGTCCACGAAGTGCCCGGAGCTTTTGAGCTCCCCCTCGGCGCCCAGTGGCTCATGGAAGCCGACCAACCCTGCGACGCGGTGATCGCCATTGGCTCCGTCATCCGCGGCGAAACAGCCCATTTCGACTACGTCTGCAACGCGGCGAGCGAAGGCATCCTTCGGGTGGGCCTCGACACCGGGAACCCGACCATTTTTTGCGTACTCACCGACGACACCATTGAGCAGTCCCGCGCACGATCGGGCGGTGAGCACGGCAATAAAGGCGTAGAAGCAGCCGTTGCCTGCTTGCAGATGCTTGAACTTAAATCCAACCTCTACGGCGGCTAACCCATGGGGACAACCCGTGCGGATATCCTCAGACGGCGACCAATGCGCCTCATCCTGTTCGTCGGGTTGACCCTGCGCCTCCTCGCTGCGTTCAACTCGCCGGGCTACCTCATGCACGACGACCATTTCCTCGTCGTGGAAACGGGCGCCTCCTGGGCGGTGGGTGAAGATTACAACAACTGGATGCCTTGGTCGCAGCGTGCCAACGGCATCGAAAACCCGACTCCACACCAAGCCAACCTCGCCTACGCCGGCATCGTAAGCGGGTACTTCAGGGTCTGCAATGCTTTGGGCTTTGTGGACCCGGCCGGCCAAATGCTTCTCCTGCGGATGCTTCATGGCCTGTTCAGCCTGCTGATCGTGGCACTGGGTTTCCGCATTGCACAGAAACTCGGAGGTGAACGTCCAGCCCGCTGGACCGGGTGGGCCTTGGCTGCCTTTGGGCTCTTTCCCTTGCTCGGCGTTCGGCAGCTGGTTGAGGTGGTCTGCATACCGTCGCTGTTGTGGGCTGCATGGGTGGTGGTGCGGACGGAGCGAAGAACGTGGAAGACTTGGGCACTGGCCGGAATCGGAATCGGAATCGCGACTGCCTTGCGCTACCAATGCGGTGTGTTCGGATTGGGCTGGGTCATCGCTTTGCTGGTGCATGAACGCAAATGGCAACAGGCCGTCCTCAACAGCGCCATCATGGGCTGTGCAGCGCTGCTGACCTTCGCGCTGGGACAACTCCAAGATGTCTTCATCTGGGGCGAGCCGTTCGCGCAGCTGCGCGCCTACATCGAATACAACTCGACCCACGCAGGCGCTTATCCCCAAGGTTTCTGGCACCAGTACTTCTGGGTGGTTTTGGGGCTGCTGGTCCCACCCTTTTCGCTGGTCTGGGTATATGGAACGGCACGGGAAGTCAAGCGCCTCGCAATCCTCGTCATTCCCCCCTTGGCCTTCTTCCTCTTCCACAGCGCCTTCCCCAACAAGCAAGAGCGCTTCATCCTGCCTGCCGTGCCGTTCATTGTCGCCGCTGGAAGCATCGGTTGGCATGCCTTTGTCGAGGGCTCGGGGTTCTGGCAACGCCGCGCACAGTTGCATCGCGGCCTCGTTGCGGTTGGTTTGCTATTGAGCGTCGGAACCGGCATTGGGTTGTGCTTCATTCAGCCCAAAAAGTCCCGAGTGGACGCGATGACTGCGCTGTATGATCGCGGTGACCTCGAAAATTTCCTCATCGTACATGCCGATGGCGGTGCGATGCCTCCGCAGTTTTACAGCGGTTCGTGGAAGAAATACTGGACGAGCGACCTCAGTACCGATGCAGCCAACCACCGGCAGGTCATGTGCAACAGCCCGCGCTACACCTTTCCGAATTACATCGTTTTCTCCGGTGATCGCTTGCTCGGGGAGGCCGTGCAGCGGTACAAACCCATCTACCCTTCGATGGAATACGTGCAACAAGTTCCACCCAGCCGATGGGACCGCTTGCTCGCTGACCTCAACCCCCACAACCGCGTCGAACGCATGCTGATTTACCGCATCGACCCGGCCGTCGAGTGCGGAACACAGTGAACGCTGAGGGTTCCGTATTTTCGCGGAAAGCGACTTGAAACCATGAACCGAATTCTCCTGACTCTTTCGTTATTGATTTTCACCTGCGCAACTGGCGCTGCCCAATACCCGGGATGGCAGCAAGCTGTGGATTACACGATGGACATCACCGTGGACACTGCTGCCCACCAATACAGTGGCTCCATGAAAGTGGTGCTCCGCAACAACAGCCCGGAATCGCTTGACAAAGCGTACTTCCACCTGTTTTTCAACGCGTTTCAGCCCGGTAGCATGATGGACGTGCGTTCGCGCACCATCAGTGATCCGGACCGCCGGGTGGGTTCGCGCATTTTTGAACTGCCTGAAGATGAATGGGGATGGATTGAAGTGGCTTCGCTCCGTGTCAACGGGAAGCAGGTGGCCTTTGAGCACGATGGCACCTTGCTCGATGTCACCCTCAACAGCGCCATCAACGCCGGCAAAAAAGCCACGTTCGAAATGGAATGGACGGCACAGGTGCCGCGCCAAATTCGCCGGAGCGGTTGGATGAACAAGGAAGGCGTCGAATACTCCATGACCCAATGGTACCCGAAGCTCTGCGAATACGACCACGACGGTTGGCACACCGAGCCGTACATCGGCAGGGAATACCACGGCATCTGGGGGGACTATGACGTGACCATCCAGCTCCCTGCCGGATATGAAGTCGGCGGTACCGGCGAACTCACCGGAAGCCTTGAAGATGCGCGAGCCACTGGCACCTGGCGGTTCACAGCGGAGGACGTGATTGATTTCGCCTGGGCAGCCGATCCCGATTACGTCCACACCACCGCTATGGCCGGCGATGTGACGTTGAACTTCTACAACCAGCCCAACGCCGAGTACGATGAGAACTGGGCCGCCCTACCGGAATACACGGCCAAGGCCATGGCCTTTCTCAGCGACCTCATTGGTCCCTACCCCTACCCGCAATACTCGGTCATCCAAGGCGGCGACGGCGGCATGGAGTACCCGATGGCCACGCTAATCACCGGGCAACGCAGCCTCCGCAGCCTCGTTGGGGTGACCGTCCACGAAATGGCCCACTCGTGGTTCCAAGCGGTGCTGGCCACCAACGAGAGCCTGTACGAGTACATGGACGAAGGCATGACCAGCTACGCTACCGAATTGTGCATGCGCCACCTCTTCGTAGGTCCGGGCAGCGACGAGCCACCGCATCAAGGTTCGTTTTCGAGTTACATCAACCAAGCACTCAGCGGCAACGAAGAGCCGTTGATTACCCACGCCGACCACTACCAAACCAACCGTGCCTACGGCGTGGGAGCGTATTCCAAAGGCGAAACGCTGCTGGCGCAATTGGCCGCCGTAATGGGACCTGAACTCCGCGATGAAGGGCTGAAGGCGTATTACCGCGATTGGAAATTCAAGCACCCCGGGCCGAACGATTTCAAGCGCAGCATGGAAAAGGTGTGCGGGTTTGATTTGGATTGGTACTTCCAGTACTTCATCCACACGACGCACCAAATCGATTACGCCATCGACCGTGTGGCCGAGGGCGCAGAGACGACGACCATCGAATGCTCGCGCATTGGCGCCATGCCCATGCCGCAAAACATTACGGTGACGTATACCGACGGCAGCGCGACGACGTATGTGGCTCCGTTGGTGATGATGCGCGGCCACCGCCCCTTGGCGGACGGCGAAGCGTTGTTGCCGGATTGGCCGTGGACACACCCCACGTATTCATTCGACGTGCCCACCGGAAGCGGCATCGCCTCCGTCGAGCTGGATGCTGCGCGCCAAATGGCCGATGTGGACCGGTCCAACAACCGCGTGGAATTCGACCCTGAAATCAACCGCTTGTACGAGCGCAATCGCTAATCCTCGCGCATGCTCGCAACGCTCATCCACGACCAAGCCGCTTGGGTCAAATGGCTGGTGTTCTTGTTGGCCGTGGGCCTGCTGGTCACCCTGTCGCCCATCACCCCGTTCACCACGGAAGACGGCATTCCCATCACGCTGCAATCCTTGCTCGTGGTCTTTCTGCCCATTCTACTCGGCTGGCGCGTTGGTGTCGCGGCCGTTGTGGCCTACCTGATCATCGGCGGTTTAGGGGCTCCCGTATTTTCTTACGGGACCTATGGATGGGATCGATTCACAGGCAGCTCAGGGGGCTTCTTGCTCGCCTTTCCCATCGCGGGCTTGCTCGCCGGGTACGCCATGGAGCAATTCCAAAACACGAAATCCGTTTTGATCGGCGCCTTGCTCCTTTTTGCGGGCCAATTCATCATACTCGGTCTCGGCCTCTTCTGGTACCGAGCCATCATCCCCGTTGAAGAGTCCATGCTGGCCTCGGTGGAGCGTTTGCTTCCGGGGCTATTTATCAAAACCGCTTTTGGCGGATTGGCACTCGTGCTGATTCAGCGCTTGGTCGCTGCCGCCCTCAAATCCCGAAACGTAGAAACCCCATGAATACCATGCGCCTATCCTTCCTTGTTGGAGGCGTCTTCACCCTGGCAGCCGTTCTGGCCAGCTGCGGCAACGAAGCCCCGGCCGACTCGGCCAAAACCCAAGCCATTCTTGACATGAAACGAGCCACCGACCACCACAGCTACAGCCGACCCGATGAGGCGGTTGTCACCCACTTGAACTGGAACGCCGCCGTCGATTTTTACACCCGCGTCATCACGGCAACTGCGACGTACGATATCGAGGCAGCCGCAGACGCCGAGCGCATCATCTTCGATTGCACCGATTTGACCATCCAAGCGGTGCGCGTGGACGGCGAGGCCGTGGATTTTGAACTGGGTCCGGCCCAACGCTTCATCGGGCAACCCCTCAGTTTTCCAGTGAGCGGTGACAGCCGACAGGTCAGCATCGACTACCAGAGTTCGCCGGAGGCCGGCGCACTGCTTTGGGTCGAAGGCGACAACCCCTTCCTCTTCACACAGAGCCAAGCCATCTTGGCGCGTACATGGATTCCGTGCCAAGACTCCCCCGGCATTCGCTTCACATACGAGGCGCACGTAGACGTACCCCAAGGCACCATGGCGCTGATGAGCGCGACCAACCCCACCGCGCAATCAGCTGACGGTCATTATGATTTCCGCATGGACCAGAAGATCCCATCTTACCTGTTAGCACTGGCCGTTGGGAATGTGGAGTTCCGAAGCGTTGGTGAACACACGGGCGTGTATGCCGTGCCGGAACTCATTGAAGCTGCCGCGTATGAATTTGCCGAAATGGAGGATTTGCTCGTGGCAGCTGAAAACCTCTACGGCAAGTACGCGTGGGAGCGTTACGACCTGCTGGTGCTGCCCCCGGCCTTTCCGTTTGGCGGAATGGAAAACCCGCGGTTGACGTTCGCCACACCAACCATCATCGCCGGCGACCGCAGCTTGGTTTCCTTGGTGGCCCACGAATTGGCGCACAGCTGGAGCGGCAACCTCGTCACCAACGCGACGTGGGACGACTTCTGGCTGAACGAGGGCTTCACGGTTTACTTTGAGCAGCGCATCATGGAATCGGTCTACGGCCGTGACGTTTCCGAGATGCTGGCCACCTTGAGCTACCAAGGGTTGGTCGATGAAGTTGACGCCATCATGGACTTGAATCCCGATGACACCCACTTGAAGTTGCACCTGCAAAACCGCGATCCCGACGACGGATTGACCGCCATTGCCTACGACAAGGGCTACTTTTTCTTGCGCCGCATCGAAGAGGTTGTCGGACGCGAGACGTTCGACAGTTTCCTGAAGACCTACTTTGCCACGCACGCATTTTCGGTCATGGATACCGACCGCTTCATCGACTACCTCAAGTCGGTACTGCTCATTTCAGACGAGCTGCAGGCCGCTGTAAACTTGGATGCATGGATTTTCGGCCCTGGATTGCCTGACAACTGCCCGACCGTCAGCTCTGCTCGCATTGAGCGCGTGGACGCCGCATTGGCTGGCTGGGAAGCATGGACGACAGCGACCAGCGACCTGCCGTGGAATGAGTGGGTGTACCAGGAGCGGTACCGATTCCTCTCCAACTTGAACGACGCAACTGCCCCCGAACGCCTGGCGGAACTCGACGCAGCGTGGGGCATTTCATCCACCGGCAACAACGAAGTTTTGTTCGCGTGGCTCGAGCAGAGCATCCGAAGTCAATACCAACCATCGTATGCACGGTTGGAAACGTTCCTCGTGGAGATTGGCCGACGCAAGTTCCTGACGCCCCTGTACAAAGCGATGGTCGATACGGAGCAGAAGGCGATGGCGGATGCCATTTACACCAAGGCCCGTCCAAACTACCACAGCGTATCAACGGGGACCATGGATGAATTGCTCGCATGGAGCGAATAATCTAGAAGACATGAAAACAAAAAAGCCCGGGCTGATGGCCTGGGCTTTTTCATGTCCGGTAGGTGCGGTTAGCGCGTCACCAAGACCGAACCGGTAATTTCTTTGCGTTCCGCGGGATTGCTCAGGCTGTACACAACCACGCTGTAGTAGTAAAGACCGTCTTGGGCAAAGTGCTCCGAATCCTCGTTGGCGGGTCCGTACCACACTTCGTTGATGTCGTTGGTCTCAAAGACAAGGTTGCCCCAGCGGTTGACAATGCGCATTTCGAAGCGATTCGGATCGAGATCGGCCCCTTGAACAAAGAAGGCATCGTTGACCCCGTCGTTGTTCGGCGTAAAGGCCGTCGGGATGTACAAGACAAACATGTCTTGAATCTCAATGATGCGAGTGATTTGCGAACTGCAGCCGTTATCATCCGTGACCACAAGGGTAACTGGGTAATCCCCTCCCACGTCCATGGGGAAGGTGAAATCCGGGTGCGGCATATCGGACGTGCCCAACCCGTTGATGCTGTCAAACAACCAGTACCAGTCGACCACGTTCGAACTATTGACCGCTTCAAACTGAATCTCGGTGTCGGGGACACGCGTCGGTTGCGGGGATGCGGTGAAGCCCACGTATGGTGGAGTGTACACCTGCAAGTAGTTCGGCTGGAAATTGGTGTACTCGCACCCAATCAGGGACGTGATATTGAACGTGATGTCATAGCCACCAGGGCTCAAGTACGCGTGAGCGGGGTTGGCTTCGTAGCTCAGTTCGCCGTCACCGAAGAACCATTCTGTTTGCGAGATCAGCGCAGGATCTACCAGGCTTTCGAATTGGAATACGCCGGGAACGCATGCTTTGGTTGTATCCGAGCTAAATGCAGCCGGTATCGGCGTTTCAATGGTAACCGTCTCGCACGAAGTGACCGCCGGCGACTCACAGTTGTCCGTCAGCGTCACGCAATACGTGCCCGTCGCTGCAGGGTAGTCCACCCAGTACGGATCGTTCGATCCCGTTGCCGCGTTTTCCCATGTCCAATTGAAGGTATAGCCTGCCCCACTTCCGCCGCTGAAGCCCGTGGCTTCCAATTCTGCGAAGGCACCACCACAGATTAATTCCGGAGCATCCAAACCCACGCTCAGGGAATCGTATACCTGGACCGTGACGGTCTGCGGCTCCGAGAGGCAGCCGTTCTCGTCCGTGGCGAATACCTCGTAATCCGTCTCCTCGACAGGGTTTACTGTCTGCATGTCGCCCGTGCCCAAGCCGTTGTCCCACGTGTAGGTCCATTCGCCTGTTGGGTCCATGTCCGAACTAACCTCCAGCACCGCATAACCGTTGATGCAAATCGTTGGATCCGGCGTGATGTCGAAGTCCATCGGTGGCGGCGGACTCAAAACAATGTCCATATAATAAACGCAACCGCCCGTGTCGCTCAACTCCAATTCATAGGTGCCGGATACGAGGTTGTCAAATACATCAAGTCCCCCATTGGACTCAACGGACTGAACGAGGGTTCCACCTTCCGACAATGTCAACGTCCAAGGTCCTTCTGCCGGCGGTTCATTGATGTCAACTGCTACGTAGCCATCCGTTAATAAACAAGATGGCTCTTCAAAATCCACACTGTACTCAAATCCAGGGATGACGGACACTACGTCTTCCGTTCCACAGTACGGCATACCAACGGGTTCCACCAAAAGCGTGTACTCGATGGGTTGGCCATCAAACGCTGTAACGGTCGGATTCGGGCTGAAGGGATCATCCAAGTACGTCGGTGGATCCCACGTCCAGTTGTATCCACACTCAACCTGACCGCCACACGATACGCAGTAATTCATTTCCTCAACCGTGCCATCAGAGCATGATCCCCAGCCATCGGAAGTGATCACAATCGTTATGCAACCGTCTGGGTTGGTGGCGGTAAAGGTTTGCCCCGTGAGGTCCCCATCGAGGTTTGCCAACAGCGGCGCGGTATCTGAATCGCCATCGAAAATGGTCACAGCATCCCAGAAAGCTTGGACGCCGCCGCTGCTGAAATCGATGGTCATCATGGTGCCGTCGCCCGGGTTGTCTGGGCAGTAGGTGAATACGGAGTACTCATTCGGACCGTAGCAGTAGTTTACACTGCCCTCGGAAGCCGAACATGAGGATTCTTCTCCATCCACAAAAGCACCCTCAAGCTGCACGGGGTCTTGGCAAAAGATTTGATCCATGCCCGCTGTTACTGAATTGCCCAAACCAGGGATTACTTCAACCACGACTGTGGTGTCCCACGTGCAGCTGAAGTTGTTCGTGACCGTGTACACAAATTCATATTCACCCGGCGTATCGAACATCAAGTCCACGTAATCCGCCTCGGTATCAATCGACTCCACACCGTAGGTGGAGGAGCTAACCTGCCAGTAACTTGAATCCATGTCCGCACCGATGGTCGGTGTAAACGTCGTAACACCCGGAACGATTTCTGGGTTGAAGTCAATGCCCCATTCGAAGAGGAAACCGTTATCCGCACCCCACTGATCAATGACTTGGAAAGTCCAAATACCATTCAGTGGACAGCCAACAAAATCGCAGATATCACCGCACAGACCATACTCACCAGCGGGGATGCTGTTGCCGGTAACGTCGGGGTTGTCCGCACCGTCCAGGAGGTATTCTCCGTCCTCAGTGAACGTGTACCAGTAACCTACACCTGGATTGGGGGTTGTACCGTCGAAATCATCGGGTTCGCCGAGGTAATAGCCGTTGAGGTCGTTCCCTCCGCTGCAATCGTCGGCACCGGAGTTGTTATTCTCCATAATCAGCACCTGCGTTCCATCAGGGCATTCTACTTGTATGGTTAAGTCACCCACAAACGAGTGCTCCATAAGCGCGTTGATGCCGAGCAGATCATCGCAATCGTCCAATGTCTGACCATCATCAAAAAAGTCGATGTACAATTCCGACTCGAACCACGCCCCTGTAGCATCGGGCATAGGCAGTTCTTCGGACACGGCCAACGGTGGTAGCGCAGTCCAGGTAATACTCTGCACCGGGTTGCCATCTAAGAAACCGGGGGATTCAGTGCACAGCGGCGAACTGAATTCAGCGTTGAAGATGGGAATGGTACTGACCAGAACCTGATAGATTTCAAGGTTGACACTGGTGCAGTTGTTTTCGTCTGCAACCACCAACGAAACGAGGTATTCCCCGGGTTCTTCGTACGAGTGTGATGTCAACGGATTTGTGGTGGAATCAACGGTGCCGTCGCCCCAGTTCCAAATCCAGTATTCCAGGTCTACACCATCCCCCATGGAACTGCTACCATCGAATGACACTTCTTGCCCCGGACACACCCCAACGCTCGGTTGCCCCGGCTCAAACGGCTCGGGATCGGTCATATCGTACCCTGACTCCGGGTAGGTGCACGGGGTAACACATGCAATGGTGCCAACCCAACCTGCAGCGCCTGCAGTGGCGCCGTTGTTGGAATTAAAGACAAACGTCAGACACCCCGTGGGATTGAATGTCGACGCAGTGAAACTAACCCCTTGTAAACTATTGTTCGTGCCGGCCCCAACCATTTCCGCACTCGTGTCATCGCCGTCAAAAACGTACAAGACGTCGTTGTTGTTCGGGTTGGCGTTCGTTTGCAAATCGAAGGCGAGGAAGACCACTTGGATGGCATCCCCGTCTGTCTCAGGACAAATGGTGATGGTGTAATCTTGGTCTGTGTAAGGCCCTCCATCCACAGCTCCCAGGATACCATCGTCATAGAAAAATCCGTCGCAGATAACGACTTCACCGCCAGCGCTGATTTGAATGTCCTCCTGAGCCTCTAGCGTGGTGGTTGTAAAAACCAGCATCGAAGCCAAACTCAGGATGCCCGCAGTCAGCCTACGAACCGTTGTTGAGCGTTTTGGAGTGTAAAAACGAGTTGCCATGAAAAGATTGATCAGTGGTGCTAAATAAGGAACACAAAAAACACACAAGGGTTGCATCCGCAAAGTACGCAATCGCTTCCGCTTAGCAACCGTCAGGGCCTTGAATTGCCCTTTCTTTACTCGCCGTCAATCAACACCTCATCGACGAAGAGGTGCTTCTCTCCCGTGGGCGTCTCGGTCACGAGTTTCCAGGTGTACTTCTTCCCGATTTCAGCCGAGCCTCCGCTTGCCATTTCGCCGCGCCAAGGCCGACGTGTTTTGGACGTTTCAAAAACCTGCTCGTCACCGTCCCAAATGGTCAATTCCCACTTGCCATCGAAGTCCATCAACATGAGCGGCATGAATGTGTCATAGCGACCATCGCCATCGGGCGAAAACAAGGCCGGCGCAATGGCCTCCTTTCTCGAGCCCAGATGGATGTCCTCCATTGCAATGTCTTGGCAGCCAAACTTGTTGCTGGCAACGAGGTTCACATGGTAAGCACCTGGGATTTCGAGCACAGCCTGCGCTTCTTGCACCCCCTCTTGCTCAAGCAACCATGTGCTGCTGCTCGCATCTGCTGTCTCGTCGATCAAGTGGACGCGCGCTTGATTGGAGGTTGCTTCAAAAAACTCCCAATCCATTTCAGCCTCGGGCTTCGGTCGCACAACAATCATGTTCTCAACGGTTCGTGTGCGGATCATGCCATCGCCATGTGCACGAACCGAAACCGTGATGTCATAGGAACCCGCATCGTCGTAAATGTGCGTGGGCGCCATTTCTTGAGAGAAACCGCCATCACCGAAGTTCCAGAGAACAGATCCCTCTTGGTCCAAACCACTCAAGGCAAACGTAACCTCCGTTCCAGCGCACGCTTCTTGCACACTGGCGGTCATCGCATCCAGTGCTGCATCCAATCGCTCCTCAGCGCTCATCGGCTGGGACGCTTCGGCAGGCGCCTCCACGTTCAATGCTTCCACGGCTGACGCTTGTGACTCGGACTCATCCGCCACGGAACCCGCAGCAGGTCGATCGTTGGCCTCCACGGTATGTGCTTCACTGCTGGCAGGCGCGGGTGCTTTCACGGTAAGGCTGGGCAAATCCACGATGAACGTATTGGACGTTCGGGCACCGGCAGATGCACGCAAATCGCGTTCATCTCCTGCAGGTGAGAAGAGCGAGGAGGCGGTACCGGAAGCATCGTTCGAAGCTGCCTCACCCCCGTGTCCATCCACCACCGCAACATCACCGGATCCTCCTGCCTGCTCCTCGTCAAGGAGCGTCGGTGTCATCACCCAGAGTGCCATGCCCGCTGCAATGGCGGTGGCTCCCGCTGCGATGCGTTGTGCATTACGCATGCGGCGCTGCATTTCGTCGGAGGCACCTGAATTCAATGCATCCAACTCCTGCTTCATTCGTCCCCAATCCCCAGTCACCTCAGGCTCAAAGCCCCGGAAGCTGTTTTTCAATTGATCTAACCAGTTCAAGTTTTCGCTCATTTCGCAACTTTCAATTCGTTCTCACCGAGCAAAATGCGTTTGACATTCCGCTTGGCTTTGGCAAAATTCGATTTTGAGGCCCCCACTGAAATTCCGAGTTGTTCAGCAATTTCTTGGTGGCTGTAATTGTCAAAGACGTAGAGGTTGAAGACCGCCCGGTACGACGGAGACAACTGCTCCATGGCATCGAGAATTTCCTGGACGGTGAATTCGCGCCCAGTTTCTTCCTCCTCTTCTTCCACACCAACCAACACTTCGAGGTGTTCGTCGTCTGTGGCATCCATTCGATCGGCTTTCACTTTTCGAATGGCGTCAATGGCCGTGTTGACCATGATGCGTCTCATCCAACCTTCAAAAGAACCTTTCGAAGTGTACCCTTCGATGTTGGTGAACACCTTGAGGAACCCTTCTTGCACCATGTCTTGGACGCGATTTGTGTCGTTGGTATACCGCAAACACACACCAAACATCAACCGGTAGTAGCGATCGAAAACCCACTGTTGGGACAGCCTGTTTCCGTTCTTGCACCCTTCGATGTGTTGACGTAATTCGTTTTCAGACATGGCTTCCGCCATTGATTAGACGGCATCTTAATGGCAAGGTTGCCTCACGCGCCCCCGCTGATGTACAAGGTACGTTAAAATCCCTGAGGCGTCTGAAACGCACTGCACGGCTGTGGCCGGAAGAATTACCTTTGCCACATGCGAATCGTCGTGGGCCTTTCCGGTGGAGTGGATTCAAGTGTGGCGGCGTGGCTCCTGCAGCAAGCAGGCCACGAAGTCATCGGCATCTTCATGCGCAATTGGCACGACGAATCCGTAATCATCGACAACGAATGCCCGTGGATCGATGACGCGAACGACGCCATGCTCGTTGCGTCTCACCTCGGCATCCCATTCCAAGTCCTCGACCTTTCCGCCCAATACAAGGAGCGCATTGTGGACTACATGTTCGAGGAGTACGCTGCGGGTCGGACCCCCAACCCAGATGTGCTGTGCAACCGCGAAGTCAAGTTTGACTTGTTCCTCGAGTCTGCCCTTGAATTGGGGGCAGAAGGCGTAGCGACCGGCCATTACTGCCGCAAGGAAACGCTTGAGGTGGATGGACAGGTGACCCACCGGTTGCTGGCGGGCGTTGACACCAACAAAGACCAGAGCTATTTTTTGTGCCAACTGACCCAAGCCCAACTCGAGAAGGCGCATTTTCCCATTGGGGAATTGACCAAGCCTGAGGTGAGGCGGTTGGCAGAGGAAATTGACTTGCCCACGGCCAATAAGAAGGACAGCCAAGGGCTTTGCTTCATCGGAAAAGTGCGGTTGCCGGATTTTCTCCAACAACAATTGGAACCCAAAACCGGCGACATCATCGAAATTGACGCTGCGCGTGCGCGAGCTGCCGTTGCAGAGAAAACCGATGCTTCAGTGCCGGTGCACTGGAATCCAGACGATGGGGTTTGTGTCGGACAACACAGCGGCGCCCACTTTTTTACCGTAGGCCAGCGCAGAGGGATTCAGGTAGGCGGCAAACCCGAACCCCTGTTCGTCCTCGAAAAGGATGTGGAGCGCAACTTGCTGTTTGTGGGACAGGGCGAAAACCACCCCGGGCTCTTGCGGCATGCCCTTCGCATTCATGCAGATGAAGCGCATTGGGTCCGGCCAGACCGGGAATTGGCCATCGGAGAAAGCACCGAGGCGTTGCAGGTGCGCATTCGGTACCGGCAGCCCTTGCAAGCGGCTACCATGACTCGGCACGAAACACATTACGAAATTGCTTTTGCACAGCCACAATCGGGCGTAGCTGCCGGGCAATTTGCGGCGTGGTACGATGGAGACGAATGCATCGGCTCCGGAGTCATTGCATCTTGATAAAAACCCGTCCTTACTCGGAGCGTTCGATGTGCTCGGCCACCTGGTAATCGTGGCGCTTCATGTCGTTGCGCGACGTCATCTCTGCGAGGAATCCCGTCAAGAAAAACTGCACGCCAATCACCATGCCTGTCAACGACACGTAAAATGCCGAGATCTCAGTGATGTTGCGCGAAGGGTTTCCCTCCCAGATGGAAATGAGCTTCCCAACCGCAATCCAAGAGAACCCGGCCAAGCTCGCCAGGAACATCACGATGCCGAGTGCCCCGAAAAAGTGCATAGGCTTGCGCGAAAACCGCGACATGAAGCCGATGGTCATCAAGTCCAAAAACCCGTTGATGAACCGCTCCAAGCCAAATTTCGATGAGCCGTACTTGCGCGCCTGGTGCTGCACGACTTGCTCTCCAATGCGATCGAAACCAGCGCTCTTTGCCAAAATGGGGATGTACCGGTGCATTTCACCTTGCACTTCAATGGCCTTGACGACTTCGAGTCGGTACGCTTTGAGCCCGCAATTGAAATCGTTCAACTGGATGCCGCTTACCCAGCGCGTGGCGGCGTTGTATAGCCGCGTGGGGATGGTCTTGCTGAGGGGATCGTGGCGTTTTTTCTTCCACCCGCTTACGAGGTCAAATCCGTCCTCGATGATTTTGCATTCCAATTCCAGAATTTCCTCGGGCGAGTCTTGCAAATCGGCATCCATAGTAATGACAACGCGGCCTTGTGCCGCTTTGAAACCGAGTTGAAGTCCAGCGCTTTTGCCGTAGTTACGAGCCATCCGAATGCCCACCACCCGAGCCGGATCCGCTTGCGACAATTGCGACACAATCTTCCATGAATCGTCCCGGCTCCCGTCGTCCACGAAGATGACCTCATACGAGCGCCCCTCCAGCACACGGTCAATCCAAGCTTTCAGCTCTGGCAGGCTTTCCTCCTCATTGTATAGTGGTACAATTATGCTTAAGTCCATGTGGTTTGGGTTACTCGAATAAAGCTCTAAATATAGTCCTGAAATATTTGTTACAACCTATATTTGCAGTCGGGGCAAGTCTCTTACGACCAGCTCCCTCTGAATCCCCCAGGGTCGGAAGACAGCAAGGGTATGAGGTTGAGCGGTGCGATAAGAATCGCTTGCCCCTTTCTTTTCAATACTTTACAAGCTTCGAGGAATGAAATCAATTAAGAAAGTACTGATTGCAAATAGAGGAGAAATTGCCCTTAGAATTATTAGGACATGTAGAGAAATGGGGATTAGTACTGTTTCTATATATTCTGAAGCTGATGCTAAAGCACCATTTGTTCTTGCAGCTGATGAAAGTGTATGTGTTGGGCCTCCTCCTTCTTCAAAATCGTACTTATTGATTGATAAAGTAATTGCTGCAGCAAAGAATACTGGTGCTGATGCTATCCACCCAGGTTATGGATTCTTATCTGAAAATGCTGACTTTTCCGAAGCAGTTGAATCAGCTGGTATAATATTTATTGGTCCCAAAGCTCATGCGATTAGAATAATGGGAGACAAACTTTCAGCAAAGGAAGCTGTGTCAGACAGAAATATTCCATTAGTTCCTGGTACAGAGGGAGCTATTTCAGACCCTGAAGAAGCTTTGATAGAGGCTGAGAGAATTGGCCTGCCTTTAATTATAAAAGCTAGTGCAGGAGGTGGAGGAAAAGGA
>PKEB01000008.1 GCA_002863125.1 Flavobacteriales bacterium | reverse complement strand
ACGTGCTTAGCGCGGTAGCCCTCTGGCGCCTTGTTGGTGTGGACCAACGTTTCCTCGCCGTCGCGTTCGAACGACGTGACTTCCTCGCCCAAGCGGAGCGCACTCTTGGGTTGCTGGCCCAACGCGAGTTCCACCATCTTTTTCGTCGCCGCTCGGTAATCAATGATGCCGGTGCACGGAACCCACAAGGCATCGATGCCTTTGCAATACGGCTCGATTTCGCGCAGCTGGTCGGCATTGATGCGTTCGAGGCCTTCGATTTCATTTTGCTGGCCGATGCCATGGATCTTTTCGAGCATCGGGAGCTCGCTGTCCTCCACAGCCACCACCACCTTGCCACAGACGTCGTGCGGAATGTTGTGTTCCTGAGCGAAGCGAACCAAGGCGCGGCGGCCTTGGACACAGTTCTTGGCTTTCAACGAGCCGGGCGGGTAATACAAGCCCGAGTGGATGACGCCGGAGTTATTGCCTGTCTGGTGATCCGCAAGCCCGGCTTCCTTCTCAATCAGGAGCATGGTCCGGTCCGGATACCGCTGCTGCAATTGATACAGCGTCGCCGCTCCTACAATGCCGCCACCCACAATGACAACGTCATACCCGTCGCTTGCTTGTTTCGCTTCATTCATCGGCGCAAAAGTACAAAACGCTCTATCTTGCTCACATGAGTACGCCCGCTGTGAATCATCCCAAAAAGGTTAAAACGGCGTGGGCTATGTACGACTGGGCCAACAGCGTGTACTCCTTGGTCATCACCACGGCCATTTTCCCGATTTTCTACAATGCCCTCACCTCCGAACGCAACGAAGCGGGCGAAATCGTCAATGACGTGGTGACGTTTTTTGGGGCCGAGTTCATCAACACCCAACTCTACAGCTACGTCCTTGCGGCCAGCTTCATCGTGGTCATCATCGCCTCACCCCTCCTCAGCGGGATGGCGGATGTGTCCGGCAAGAAGTTGCAGCTGATGAAAATCTTCTGCTACACCGGGTCGTTGGCCTGCATGTCCATGCACTTCTTCGATGCGGCGCACTTGGAATGGAGCATGCTGAGTCTGTTCCTCGCCAACATTGGCTTTTGGGGCAGCCTCGGCTTTTACAATGCCTTCCTCCCCGAAATCGCCCCGCGCGAAGAACACGACAAGCTGAGCGCCAAAGGGTATGCACTGGGCTACGTCGGCAGCGTGTTGTTGCTCCTGGTATGCCTTGGTTTGATCATGGGCGTCGGGAACCACATGACCCCGTGGGCGTTTGTTTTGGTGGGCATCTGGTGGGTGGCATGGGCCCAGCCGGCCTTTCGCAAATTGCCCTCAAACCCCTTCAACAAAAAGGTAACCAGCGAACTCTTTACCCACGGCTTTCGCGAATTGCGCAACGTCGCCAAAGAACTCGCTGAACGCGTGGACCTCATCCGGTTTTTGTGGGGATTCTTCGTGCTGTCGATGGCGCTTCAAACCATCATGCTGATGGCTTCGTCGTTTGGCATCAAGGAAGTCAACCTCGCCGACGACCAGCTGATCGTCGCCATCATCGCTGTTCAATTGCTTTCGATTCCCGGGGCGTTTTTTGTGTCGTGGGTGAGCAGCAAGGTGGGCAACATCCGTACCCTCATCGGTTGCCTCGTGGTGTGGATGGGCGTGTGCGTGTACGCGTACAGCTTGGTCAAAGACGTCAACGGATTCTTCGTCGCGGCGGGCGTCATCGGCTTTATGATGGGCGGAACGCAAAGCCTCAACCGCAGCAGCTATTCGAAGATGCTGCCGAGCACTGAGGACCACGCGTCGTACTTCAGTTTTTATGAAGTCTTGGAAAAGGGCGGCCTCATCATCGGCATGTTCAGCTGGGGCTACATCGAGGGCTTTACGGGCTCCATGCGGTCCAGCATCTTGGCCTTAATCATCTTCTTTGTGGTGAGCATTGCGCTGTTGAGTTCGATCCCGAAAGCCCTGCGCATCTGACGCTAATCTTTCGGCAGAAACGCGTGCTCAAGCAATTCAAATTCGACCCGCCGATTCTGCTGACGTCCTCCTTCTGTGGCGTTGTCGGCTGCGGGGTTGCGGCTGCCGTGCCAAGCCAGCTTCAGGCGCGCAGGATCCACACCGCGTTCCTTTAAGGCATCCATGACGGAGGCCGCACGCTGCTCGCTCAGCGCGAGGTTGTACGCTTCGGTTCCGATGAAATCCGTGTGGCCGTTCACCTCGACGACGAGAAACCGGTTGGCCCGCATCTCCGCCGCCACGGATTCCAGCTGTGCGAGGGCCGCAGGCGTCAAATCGCTCGAATCAAAGTCGAACAGGACCGCGTCCCACCGCACGTGCTCACGTTGGTAGACCTGCCAAGGCGGATCGGTCACGCCCTCGGCAATGGTTTGGTTGAGGCAGCTGCAGTCGTCCGGTTGATCCACCGGGGTGATTTTGATGCCGTCTAGGTAGACATACGCCCACGCACTGGACTCGCTGGGCGCGTCCCGGCGTTCGAGCACCTTGAGTTCAGCAGGCGGACGAAAATTGCCAATGGTCACGTGCGCCTCGCCGCCTTGGGCCTGGAAGACGTCACTCAATTTGGTCCAGCTCCAGCGGTCGCTGAGCAAATTCCACAACGGGTTCTCGACTTGGGCGATGGCATCCAAGCGCCCTTCCCCCACCTCACGCAACGGCGACGCACTGAAGTGAAACCCCATGCCATCGGTGATCAACCGCCCCATGTCCGCCGCGCAAACCCACCATTCCACGCACACCCATTCACCGGCCGTGAGGGGGCGCTCCAACGCGGCGTGAAGGTATTCGCGGTAGTTGGGTTTGGAAGACGCATACAAAACGAGTCCGGCATACGCCTCTCCATCGAGCGGCTGTTGGCTCCCGAAAATATTCTTGGGAACACCCGAAGCCGAGCCGGCGGCGCAGGCATCGAAATGGTCCGGCGTACCCGCGTTGCATTGGCTCCACCCCTTCAGCGTTTTCAGCTCGGAATGCGTGTAGTCGTTCGGGCACCACTGCATGTCCTCGAAGCTCCCGTTTGAAATGAGGTTTTGCGCCCACCCATTGACCGCTGCCAACAGGAGGAAAAAAGAAAGCCACCCCCGCAGGCCGCAGGGGTGGCTTTGAAATGCTATGGTACGCGCAATGCGCTGCACTGCGGTGGGTTTACTTCACCAATTCGAATACAACGCGGCGGTTCTTCGCGCGGCTGATGTCCGAGTCGCGGGTGCTCGCCGGATCGTCTGCCTCCATGGAATCCACAATGAACCGGTCCTCAGCGATGCCAAACTCACCGAATTTCTTGACCACTTCTCCCGCGCGCTTGTAGCCGAGTTCGCGGTAGCGTGGGTTGATCTTGCCTTCGTTAAATTCGTCGGTGTCGGTGTGCCCGATAACGCGGAGTTTCCAAGAAGGGTTGTCCTTCAACAGATCCGCGAGGCGCTTGATGGCCATTTCGCCGGCGCCGGTTGGGCGGCGCTTAAGGAACGCGTAGTAAACGGCCGAACCGGCCACCACCTCATCAGCTGAAGCATCGGGGGCGGGGGCCGCCGCACCAAAGACCAAGTCCGTGCGGACCTCATCGGCTGCCGAGCATGCACATTGTGACTTCGCTTCGATTGGTGTGACCTTGACGTTGTCCAAGTAGTAGTAGGCGTGGCCAACCTGCGTTCCCAAAACATCAGAAGGCTTCTTCATCTTCTCGTCTTCGATGTCCTTGTCGGTGTGGAAGCCGCCAATGATGAGAAACTCCTCTTCGCCGGTACCGATGTACGTGCCGCAAACGGTTTCCCAGCCGTCGACCAAGGACATTACCTTGTCGGTTTTGTGCAAAACGTCCGGCGTGCGCACCAAGAGCCCCGTGTTGCCTTGCTCCACTTTGCGGTCGCTGAGCACCGCGCCGACGCCGTTTACAGCGTAGCGGGACAAGTCGCTGAGGCTGATGTCAAATGACACGCAGTACAGCTGGTTCTTTTCCATTTCAGTCGTGAGTTCCACCTCATAGTAGGTGCGCTTCACTTTGGGATCCTTGCTGTAGGCACGCAATCCGGCGTAGCAAACACCGTCCGATGCTTCTTGGGTGCCGTAGACGTTGTTTGGGATGTTCACCTTCTCGGACTTCATGCCTTCGGCGTACAGGTCGAGCGGCACCTCAGTCGCACGGAACCAATCCTCCGTGTACGTCTCCAATTCACCTTGCTTTTTCAATTTGCGCAAGTCTGAATTCTCAAAACTTCCATTGGGAACGAGGTTGTCCTCTTGAGCGGTTGCGGGGTTGAGCCCCAGCACCAAGAATGCCACGAAGGGCACCATTGCGAATCGCTTCATCATCGTTATTCCAGTTGTTTTCATTTCTAAGTCAGGCCCGAAGCCGGGGGTGCAAGTTAGCCACTTTCAATCAATGCAAAATTTTGAAGACCGCTTCTTTCAGCAAAAAGGCGTCCGGCGTCGTGGCGTTGCCTTGGCCTTTGGACTTGCGGTCTGCTTCCCTCAGGTAGCCAAATACCCTGCCAACTTTGTCCATAGGGTAATTGCGCGCAGCCTGAGCGTATTGCTTGACCGCGAACGGGGCGCACCTCAAGGCTTTGGCAGCAGCCGGCCCCGAACGGTCTTTCAAACCGTGGTACGCGTGGACCTTGCTGAAAAAACTGTTGAGCACCGGCATGATCATCGCGACCGGATGGTCCTTCGGATTCGCCGCAAAAAACTCCGTGATGCGCTGGGCACGCATCAAGTCTTTTGACCCGAGGGCACGCTGCAATTCAAAGACGTTGTAATCCTTGCTGATACCGATGTGCTTTTCAATGTGCTCAGGCTCGATGGTAGTGCCCTCGGGCAATACGATGCTGAGTTTGGTCAGCTCGTTGACCACCTTGCGCAAATCGTTGCCCAGGTATTCAGCGAGAATCTGGGCAGCTTGCGGCGAAATGCTCAAGCCGGTGTCGCGGACGTAATTGCTGATCCACTCCGGCAATTTGTAATCGCGCACTTTCTCGCTGAGGAACAACACGCCTGCTTTGCTGATGGCCTTGACGGCCTTGAGGCGGCCGTCTGCCTTTTTGTTTTTGAAGCAAAACACGAGCACCGTGGACGCCACCGGAACTTCGGCATAGGCCTCCAACTTTGCCATGTCGTCCTTGCGCCGCCACGCCGGCCAATCCTGAGCCTCGCGCATCAATACCAATTGACGTTCCGCCATCATGGGGAACCGCCGCGCCGCCTCCAATACTTGGTCCACATTGGTGTCGCGGCCGTAGACCACGGTTTGGTTGAAATCGCGCATCGACTCCTCGACGACGTTGGTTTCGAGCGCCTTGGCAATCTCGTCTATGAAGTATGGTTCCTCGCCATGCAAGAGGTAGACCGGCTTCAATGAACCGGCTTGGATGTCTCGGATAACCTGGCGATGCGGCATGCCCACGAAGATAGAATGCGGTTGCGGTATTTTTGAGCCCATGGCACAGGAGTTACCGACAGCGCGCATCCAACTGGGACCGTGCACCTATGTGCCGCTCAACCTGCCCCCGTTCGAGCTCAAATGGCAACCCAGCAGCGACGGCAAAAGCGTCATCACTCCCTGCCTCGCCCGCAAGAAAACCGTGGCGCTCGAGCCCGAAGAATGGGTGCGCCAGCACTGGCTCCACTATCTGTCCAACGACCTCGGCTACCCCCTCAGCCTGACCTCCGTGGAGTTGCCGCTGGACTTGAATGGCCAATCCCAATTTGCCGACGTGGTGTGCCACGCCCCGGACGGCCGGGCCCTCCTCATGGTGGAATTGAAACGCCCCGATGTGGCCCTGAGCAAAACCGTCCTCGACCAGGTGCTGCGGTACCACTTGGAAGTGCGGACGCCGCTCCTCGTGATTTCAAACGGCCTGCACCACCAAGGCTACCGATTCGACGGCACCCAATTCAACGCCCTCGACGCCATTCCGAGCTATGCAGAAATGACGGGGTGAGCGCCGCGCGTGCAGAAAATTCGCGGAGATAACCCCGTTGGATTATTTTCGCGCCATGATCATTCAAGAAATCATTGCCATCGCCGGCAAACCCGGTCTGTACCGCATCCTGGTGACCAACCGTTCCAACCTCGTTGTGGAGTCCATGTTGGACCGCAAGCGTTTGAGCATTCCCGGCACCAGCCGCATCAGCAGTTTGGCCGACATCACCATGTACACGACCGACGAGGACGTGCTGTTGATGGACGTCCTAAACCGCATGAACGAACACGTGGGGTCCAACGACGCGCCCGATGTCAAAGGCGACGCACAGGCCACCCGGGATTTTGTGGATGAAGTCATTCCTGAACTGGATCACGAGCGCGTGTACAACTCGGACCTCAAAAAGCTGGTCCAGTGGTTCACCATTTTGAAAGAAAACGACGCCTTCCCGTTGGAACAAGAGGCGGAAGAGGAAGAGGAGGCGCCGAAAGCCGAGGCACCGAAAGCGGAGGAAAAAGAGGAAGCGCCGAAGAAGAAAGCCGCAAAAAAGCCAGCCGCCAAAAAAGCCGCTGCCAAGAAATAACCGCATGAAGGAAATCGCAGTCATCGGCGCAGGAACGATGGGCAACGGAATCGCCCACGTATTTGCGCAATCGGGATTCAATGTTACCCTGATCGATGTACAAGACGCCGCCCTCGAACGGGCGCTGAGCACCATCGGCCGCAACCTCGACCGGCTGATCAAGAAAGAAAAAATCACGGAGGCGGACAAAGAGGCCACATTGGGCCGCATCCGCACCAGCACCGCCATGGATGAGGGCGTGGCCAACGCCAACCTCATCGTCGAAGCCGCCACAGAGCGCACCGACCTCAAATTGAGCATCTTCAAGGCCATGGACGCCGCGGCACCTGCCGATTGCATCCTCGCTACCAACACCTCCTCGATTTCCATCACCCAAATCGCTGCTGCGACCAACCGCCCCGAGCAGGTCATTGGCATGCACTTCATGAACCCGGTGCCGGTCATGAAGTTGGTAGAAGTCATCCGCGGATACGCCACCAGCGATGCCACGTGCGCTGCGGTCATGGAACTCTCCAAAGCCCTCGGAAAAGTACCGGTGGAAGTCAAGGACTACCCCGGCTTCGTGGCCAACCGCATTTTGATGCCCATGATCAACGAGGCCATCATCACGCTGCACGAAGGCGTCGCGGATGTGGAGGCCATTGACACGGTCATGAAACTCGGAATGGCGCATCCGATGGGGCCGCTGCAACTGGCCGACTTCATCGGATTGGACGTCTGCCTGAGCATCCTGCGCGTGCTGCACGAGGGGTTGGGAAATCCCAAGTACGCTCCGTGTCCGTTGCTGGTCAACATGGTCACCGCCGGACACCTCGGCGTCAAGAGCGGCCAAGGGTTCTACGTACACACCCGAGGCAGCAAGGACCTGGTCGTGGCGCCCAACTTCCGCTAATTCTCCGATATTCGGGGCATGAAAGGTTCCCGCGAACGCTTGCACGAAATCATTTTCGAAGCGGACACGCCGGCCGGCAAACGGTTCGACGTGCTGCTGCTTTGGCTCATTGTGGCGAGCGTGGTCACCGTGATGGCCGAGACAGTGCCGGACTGGCACGACCGCTACCGCGGCACCTTTGTGTTACTTGAATGGGTATTCACGGGGCTCTTCACCATCGAATACATCGCCCGGCTCATCGTGGTCAAGCGACCGCTGCGCTACGCCACCAGCTTTTTTGGCGTGGTCGACCTGCTTGCCATCCTCCCCACCTTCGTCGGGCTGCTCATTCCCGGTTCGGGCAGCTTGCGGGTCATTCGCATCCTGCGCCTGCTGAGGGCATTTCGCGTATTGAAACTGGTTGGCTTCATTGAGGAAGCCCGCAGACTGCAGACGGCCCTGCGCGCCAGCCGGCGACGCATCATCGTCTTCTTGAGTGTGGTGTTGGCGCTAGTGACCATTCTCGGCACCTTGATGTACCTCGTGGAAGATGGGCAATCCGGGTTTTCGAGCATTCCGAAAAGCATTTATTGGGCCATCGTTACGGTCACCACGGTCGGCTACGGTGACATCGCACCCCAGACCATCGCCGGCCAGGTCATCGCTTCATGCATGATGATTATCGGCTATGCCATCATCGCCGTACCTACGGGCATGATTGGTGTCGAGATGATGCGCAAGGGCAACTCGTCTGGTAGCGTTTCCACACAAGCCTGCCCAGCCTGTGGCCGAGACGGCCATGACCCGGACGCGGTCTACTGCAAGCACTGCGGAAACGCCTTGTAAATTTCCTTGCATTCTTTGGCCTGTGTGCTAAATTGCCAAACCTGTCCACCGGACACTTTTCCGGTGTACAGCACGCAAATTCACGACCATGAGCCAACCAACTCGCTTATTTGACTTCCCCCGGTACCAATTGGCCAACCGCCCCTTGGACCTCATGATGACCATGCCGAACAACGGCAACCGCGTCTCGTATTCAACTGAACAATTCGTCGAAGCCGTCGACCGCACCGCACGCGGCTTGATTGCAATGGGCCTCAACGCCGGCGACAAAGTGGCGTTGGTGTCGCACAACAACCGCTGCGAGTGGAACATCATGGACCACGCCATCATGTCGGTGGGCGCCATCAACTGCCCGTTGTACCCCACGTTGACGGAGGCGGATTACGAGTACATCCTCAACCACAGCGAGAGCCGCTACTGCGTCGTCAGCAACAAAGAACTCTACGATAAGGTGATGTCCATCAAGGACAAAATCCCTTCACTCGAACACGTGTTCATGTTCGAACATGGTAACGGCAACCACTGGTCCGCCATCGCCGAGGCAGGCAGCGACGCCCAGCAGGCCGAACTCGATGCGCGCATGGCAGCGGTCAAGCCCGAAGACTTGGCGACCATCATTTACACGTCCGGTACCACGGGTACGCCCAAGGGGGTCATGCTCAGCCACAACAACATCACCCAGACCGTGATGAAGAGCATCCCGCGGATCCCCGAGGTGCTGACAAATTCCGATTACCGGGTATTGAGCTTCTTGCCAGTGTGCCACATTTTCGAGCGCATGCTGCACTACCTGTACATGTACATCGGTGCCAACATCCACTTTGCCGAAAGCCTCGAGACGATCAAGGAGGATTTGGCCTACAGCCAACCTACGGTCTTCACGGCCGTTCCGCGTTTGCTGGAGAAATTTTACGACGGCATCGTCCAGAAAGGGCGGGCAGCCGGCGGCGCCAAGGCGGCCATCTTCAACTGGGCCGTGGACCTCGCATTGCAATGGGAGCCCGACGGTCAGAACGGCGGCTTCTACGAATGGAAATTGGGCATCGCACGCAAGTTGGTCTTCAGCAAGGTCAAGACCGCCCTCGGCCTCGACAACATCCGAGCAGTGGCGTGTGGTTCAGCCGCGTTGGCCCCTCGCCTCGCGCGCTTCTTCTGCGCGGCGGGCATTCCTATTTACGAAGGATACGGCCTGACGGAGACCAGCCCTGTAGTGACCGTCAACTCAGACGTTGAGCCCGGCCTGATGCGCATCGGCTACGTTGGCAAACTCATTGACGGCGTTGAAGTGAAATTCGGCCCGGACGACGAGATCCTCGTCCGCGGATTCAACGTGATGATGGGCTACTACAAAGACGAAACGAAAACCGCTGAAGTCATGACCGACGATTGGTTCCACACGGGCGACATCGGCTGCATGGACGACGGGTTCTTGAAAATCACGGACCGCAAGAAGGAGATGTTCAAGACGTCTGGCGGGAAATACGTCGCTCCTCAACTCCTGGAAAACGCCCTCAAGGCTTCGCTGTTCATCGAACAGGTGATGGTCGTCGGCGATGGCCAGAAGTTCCCCGGCGCACTGGTGGTGCCGAGTGCCGACGCAGTCGAAGAATGGTGCAAGCGCAAGAACCACTCGTTCCCCGGAATGGAGGGTATCCGAGACGATGCACGGATTGCTGCGCGCATCCAAGAGGACGTCGATCGCTTGATGGAGCCGTTTGCGCAATGGGAAAAGGTCAAGGCCATCCGCATTTTGCCGACGATGTTCGCCATTGAAAACGGTGAATTGACGCCAACGCTCAAGCTGAAGCGCAAGCCCATCAAGGAGCATTACCAAGGCGAAATCGACCAGCTCTACGCCTAACGGCGCCTACCCCGGATGGCTGAGACGCTCATCAACCTGGACTTCGTCCTGTTCAAGCTGTTCAACACCCCGTGGCCGGGTGGCGACCAGATCATGTGGGCCGTGTCGGGCTTGTGGTGGTGGACTCCGCTCTACCTGCTTCTGCTCTGGGAGCTCTGGAAAAATTCAGATCGAACATGGGATCGCACCCTCGTGCGGGTATTCTTCCTTGCCCTTTGCATCACCGGGACGGACGTCATCTCCGCGCGGATCATCAAGCCGGGCGTGCAGCGGTTCAGACCGTCGCATTCCATTGAATTGCGCGATGACGTGCACCTGGTGACGCCACCTGGACAAGATCAACCGTACCGCGGAGGGCGTTTTGGATTTGTCAGTTCGCACGCCGCGAACTACACCGGCATTGCCCTGTACTTCGGGCTCCTCCTAGGCGGCGGCACCTGGCTGTGGGTGCTGCTTGGATGGGCGGCCCTCATCGGATATAGCCGCATGTACCTCGGGGTCCACTTCCCGCTGGACATTGCCGGGGGCATGCTGCTCGGTGCTTTCATCGGCTACATCATGTGGCGCATCCAAAACAAACTCGTCGGAACCCCCATCAACCTCGAATGAACTTCATCGCTGTTTTCATCGGTGGCGGGCTCGGAAGCCTCGCTCGGTATGCCCTCGGTCTGGGGGTCAGTAAACTGGGGTGGCTTTCCCCGTGGGGCACCTTGGCTTCGAACGTATTGGCCACCGTACTACTGCTGACGCTGACGGTCCAGGCCTCCGCTGGTGCAACCGGCTGGCCGGCCAAATCCCAACCGATTTTTCTTCTGCTCACCGTCGGATTCTGTGGCGCCTTTTCAACGTTCTCAACCTTTGCAGCGGACACCCTCAATTTGCACGCTTCCCACGGGTTGGCATGGTCGGTGGCCAACGTCGTGGCCAACGTTGCCCTCTGCATCGCGGCAGGGACCATCGTGTGGATGAATTCCCCTACGAACTGATGCCGACCGAGGTTCCACGGCGTATCTTTAGCTACCTGAACGTGCTTTTCATGAAACCAACTGCAACGCTACGCTTGGTCCATTTCGTTTTCTGTGTGGGCTTGATGCTCGGGGCCTCTGCGGCTTGGAGCCAAATCGGCTTGCCGCCGACGGAACAACCGCCGAAAGGAGAAAAATTGGACGAACAAACCCTCATGCAAAACCGCATGCGGGAAAAGGAGGAAAAGAAGCGGCAAATGGCGGAAGAGGCCCGAAGAAAGCCACCCGAAAAGCCGGCGCAATCCGTTCAGCGAGCGCCGCGGCCTGAACCATCCGACCCGGTGACCAACCTCGGCGAACGGCCCAAACTGGTCGTTGGGATCACCGTAGATCAAATGCGCATGGATTACCTCTACCGCTTCTGGGACGCTTTCGGCGATAACGGATTCAAGCGATTGGTCGAGAAGGGGTTTGTCTGCGCAGACCACCACTTCGGCTACGCCCCCACCTACACAGGACCCGGCCACGCCTCCATATTCACCGGCACCACCCCCCGCTCCCACGGCATCATCGGCAACGACTGGTACGACCGCAGATCCGGCAACTCCGTTTACTGTGCTTCGGACAATTCGGTGGAAACCGTCGGGATTTCCGATGCGAGTAATTCCGCTGGCCACATGTCGCCTCATCGCATGGAAGCCACTACCATCGGAGACGAACTCAAATTGGCAACCGGCATGCAATCCAAGGTGATTGGCATCAGCATCAAAGACCGCGGGGCCATTTTGCCAGCCGGCCACCTCGCGGATGCAGCGTATTGGTTTTACGGCAAAGACGAAGGCAAATTCATCACCAGCACCCGGTACATGGAGGACGTCCCCCGTTGGGTCGACAAATGGAACCGCGGCAAGTGGGCGGAGCGCTACATGAAGCAACCGTGGGCGATGAACCTTTCAGAGGCGGCGTTGTCCATTCAAACCGAAGACAACACGCCCTACGAACGGCCATTCAAAGGCGACAACAACCCCACCTACCCCTATGACCTCAAGGAACTCAGCGAGGCCAACGGCGGCTTTGACGTCCTCAAAGGCACACCGGTTGGCAATACCCTGGTCATGGACTTCGCCATTGCGGCCATCGCCGGCGAAAAACTGGGACGCGGTGCCCACACCGACCTCCTCGCTGTGAGCTTTTCCTCCACGGATTACTTGGGACACCAATTCGGCGTGCACGCCTGGGAAACCATGGATACCTACGTTCGCCTCGATCAGCAACTCGCCCGGTTTTTCCGGTCGCTGGACCAAACCGTCGGAGCTGGGCAATGGATGTGCTGGCTGACGGCGGACCATGGCGCCGCAACCGTTCCATCCCTGGCGCAAGACGCCGGAATACCAGTAGATTATTGGAAGCCGGGCAACCTCATCGACGACGCCAAGGCGGACCTCGCTGCAACTTATGGTGAAGGCGAGTGGGTGCTCAATTACTCCAACGACCAGTTCTTCCTCAACCGTCCGCTCATCCGTGAGCGCGGCCTGGATCTGGAAGCTATACAGCAACGCGTTAAGGCGTTGGCCTTGGAGTATGAAGGCGTGTTCACCGCGGTCACCGGGACCGACCTCGTGCGCGGCAACACCTCCAACGACGAAATCCTCGAGCGGTTGCGCAACGGTTGGTCGGCCTCGGCTTCGGGCGATGTCATCATCGTGCCCAAACCCGGATGGATCCAATACAGCCGCAGCGGGACGACCCACGGTTCGCCGTTTGCATACGACACCCACGTACCGCTGTTATTCTACGGCTGGCACGTTCCGGTGGGCATCACCTACGAGCGCACCTACATCCGGGACATCGCTCCCACCGTGGCCGCGCTCATCCACAGCCCTATGCCCAATGCTACGACCGGGCGCCCCATCGAAGACCTGTTCGATTGATGGCGCAGACTGAACCGCAGACCATCGCCCTGAGCATCCGGCGGTTGCTGGACGGTGCACCGCGCATTGAATTGACGGCGGTCTTCCCCACGCGCGAAGCGTTTGACGTGCAGCTGCCGACTTGGCGTCCAGGGCGATACGAACTGGGCCAGTTTGCGCAGTACGTGTACGCCATGGAGGGGCAAGCCGCCGATGGCACATGGAACGCCCTGAGCAAAACCTCCCTCCACACCTGGCACGTTCCCTCTGAGACCGAGGCCGTGCGCTGGGTGTTTCACGCCGACACCTTCAATGCCGGTTCCACTGGAGTTGCCGACGACGTGCTGTACATCAACCCGGTAAATTGTTTTTTGTACCACCCGGACCACCAAGATTGGGGGTACAGCATCGCCCTCGCAGATGTACCCGCCGAGTGGGCGGTGGCGACGGGCTTGCCTTCTGAGAACGGACAACTGCACGCGCGCGACGTCCAGCATGCCATGGATAGTCCGATCCTCGCAGGGCCCAACCTGTGGCACCGCACCTACACCTCAAACGGCATTCCCTTTCACATCTGGGTGTACGGGGAGACCACGCCGGACGAGCAGCGGTTCGTGCAGGAGCACCAAGACTTTACCGATGCGCAGATTGCCCACTTCGGAGGGTTTCCTGCGCAGCATTACCATTTTCTGTACGTGCTGCCTGAACGCGAGGTGCGTCACGGCGTAGAACACGAAGACACGACAGTCATCGCCCAAGGGCCGTCGGCAAAATGCCGCACAGAAGAAGGCCACATGGAATTGATCGGCATCGCCTCCCACGAATTGTACCACGCGTGGAACGTCAAGCGCATCCGCCCAGCGGAATGGACGCCGTATGACTTTTCGAAGGCCTGTCCCAGCCGCATGGGGTACGTTGCGGAGGGCGTCACCACCTACATGGGGGACCTCTTCCTGTTCGAAAGCGGCGTGGTTGACCTCGACGGCTGGTGCCGGTTGACCGAGCGCCTTCTCGATCGCCACGTCAACAACCCCGGACGGTTGAACATTAGCGTGGCCGATTCGAGCTACGACACCTGGTTGGACGGATACGTGGCCGGGGTGCCCGGGCGCAAAGGCTCCATCTACGTCGAAGGCGCCGTACTGGCCTTTTTGTGCGATGTGCGCATCATGCAGTTGACAGGTAGCGCGGCCTCCTTGCAGACCGCCATGCGGTTGCTTTGGGAGCAGTTTGGCGAGCCACGCATTGGCTTGACCGAAACGGATTATTGGTCGGTGCTGAACGAAGTCGCCGGGGCGCCGGATGCCCTGGACGACCTGCGACGCGACTTTGCGGACGGTACATCCGACAGCTGGGACGCACTCGTGGCTGCCATGGAATGGCAAGGGTTAAAACTCAGCAAGGAGCAGCGAGACGGCATCTGGCGCACGTCCCTCGTCGCCAGCTAAATCCCTCAATTGAGGCCGACCGCGCCACGGAAAGCGTGGGTCACGAGGTTGGCCCCCATCTGCAAGGCCCACTGCCGAATTTCCTCCGGGTCGCGGTGCACCTGGTAATCTTCCCATCCATCACCCAGATCGGATTCGTAATCGTAAAACACCGCGAGTCGGCCTTTGTGGAACAGCCCCAACCCCTGGGGTGGGAGGTCGTCGTGCTCGTGGACCTTGGGCAAGCCTTGATTCAAGTCATAAGCGGCATGAAAAACAGGATGCGACCACGGCACTTCCAACCAATCTGCATCGGGAAGGACCTTCGCCATTTCTCGGCGCACGTACGGATCCATGCCGTAGTTGTCGGAAATGTGCAGGAAACCGCCGGCCTCCAAGTAGCTTCTCAGGTTTTGCGCTTCAGAGGCCGAGAAGACCACATTGCCATGGCCGGTCATGTGAATCCACGGGTAATCAAACAGATTGGGCGAGCCCACCTCGACAGTGGCCACTTCTTCGCCCAATCCCATGGCCAACTCATCGTTGCAAAACGCCCGCAAATTGGGCACTGCCGTAGGATTGGCGTACCAATCGCCCCCGCCTCGGTATTTCAGCACCGCCAATTGGTAAAAGCCATTTTGAGCGGCAACCTCTTGGGCCTCAGTCGCTAAAAAAAATCCGAACACCGCCGCTTTTATAAAAACCTGCCGAAAACGAAACATAGAACAAAGGTAGTTCGTACCCTTGCTAACCCACGACCGTAAAGGGTTTTAAGTTATATTTGCGCCCCTGAAAAACACTCTTGCATCATGCAAAACAAGAATGCAGTTCTGCTCTTCACCGTTCTGTTGTCGCTCGCGACACTTTACACCCTCAGTTTCAACTGGGTGGCGAACAATTACGAGGAGGAAGCAGCCAACTATGGAGCCTTCGTAGCGGACTCGCTCGAAAGCACCGGAGAAATCACTGAAGACGATTGGGAAACCACGCAGGCACAGGCCGCGCGTGAGTTCTTGCGCGACAGCGCCAACGCGGAAATCTACCCAATGTTGGGCCACACCTACCGCGAGGTCATTGAACAGGAATTGAACCTGGGCTTGGACTTGCAAGGTGGCATGTCGGTCACGTTGGAGGTGAGCATCCCGGACCTCATCATCGCGTTGAGCGATTACTCCAGCAACGAAACCTTCCGCCAGGCCATCGCACAAGCGAAGGACGCCCAGCGTTCAACCCAAGGTTTGACCTACGTCGAGCTGTTTGAATCCGCTTGGAAGGAGTTGAACGGCGCATCAGATAATCCAGTTGAACTGTGGCGCATCTTCCACAACATGGAAAGCAAGGACCTGTTCCCTGCGCAATCCACGGAAGACGAAATCTTCGCCATTCTCAGCAACGAGAGCACCACGGCGATTGACAACACCGAAAGCATCATCCGCAAGCGTATCGACCAGTTGGGCGTGGCACAGCCGAACGTTCAAAAGGTCAGCGGCGGGCGTATCTTGGTCGAGCTGCCGGGCATCGATGACCGCGAGCGAGCACGCAAGCAGTTGAAGAGCACGGCCAACCTCGAGTTCTGGGAGACCTTCTTCAACGACGAAGTGATCCAGCGCCTCGACGCAGCCAACACGGCGATCGCCACGGCCAACAACCCTGAGCTCTACGGCTCTTCCGCCCCTGCGGACAGCGTTTTGACCGATGAGCAGAAGGTTGCCAAGATTCCATTGTTCCGCTACTTGCAGCCGGAATTGCAGCGCCGCTCAGCAGTTGTGGGCTATGCAGCCATCGCGGATACCAACCGCGTGAATGACTTGTTGCGTCGCCCGGAGGCGCGCCTCGCCTTGCGCAACGATTTGCGCTTGTTGTGGGAGGCCAAGCCCAACCAGAACTTCGCTGCGTTGTACGCGATTCGCGACGACAGCCGCAAAGGCAAGGCGAAGCTTTCAGGCAAGAGCATTGTCGACGCACGCGTCTCGTACGACGAGATCGGTGACGTGGTCGTCTCCATGACCATGGATTCGGAAGGCGCTGGCATTTGGGGCCGCATGACCACAGAATGCGCAGCGGACAACCAGCGTGCAGTAGCCGTCGTGCTGGACGGACTGGTCTTCAGTGCGCCAAGCGTACAAACAGCCATCACCAGCGGACGATCGCAAATCAGCTTCGGTTCAGACCAAAGCATTGAGCAGAAAATGCTCGAAGCCAACGACCTCGCCGGTCTCTTGAAGGCCGGTTCACTGCCCGCCCCGGCGCGCATCGTGGACGAGGTGAGCGTGGGACCGCAATTGGGTGAAGAGAACATCCAATCGGGTTTGAGCTCGTTCGTGATCGCCTTGTTGGTGATCCTGCTCTACATGATTTTCTACTACAAGGGAGCTGGCTTGGTATCCAACCTCGCGTTGATTGCCAACCTCTTCTTCTTGATTGGTGCCCTCGCCTCGTTGGGTGCAGCGTTGACGCTGCCGGGCATTGCAGGTATTGTCTTGACCATCGGTATGGCGGTTGACGCCAACGTACTCATCTACGAGCGCATCCGCGAAGAAATGCGCGGCGGCAAAGGCCTGATGGTGGCATTGAAGGACGGATACCAGAAAGCCTACAGCGCGATCATCGACGCCAACATCACCACGTTGTTGACGGCGTTCGTTCTGTACAGCTTTGGTAGCGGCGCCATCCGCGGATTCGCAACGACGTTGATCATCGGTATTTTCACTTCGCTGTTCTCGGCCATCGTGCTGACGCGCCTCGTGTTCTTCAGCCGATTGGAAAACAAGAAAGCCATCAGCTTCTCTTCTGAACTCACGAAAAATTGGTTCACCAAGATCAACGCCAATTTCGTCGGCAACCGCACCAAGTTCTACATCCTGAGCGGCCTGTTGGTCGTTGGTGGATTGGGCAGCTTGATGACGAAAGGCTTGCAGTACGGCGTTGAGTTCTCTGGCGGTACCACATTTGACATCACGTTTGACCAGGAGGTCGACGTGCAGCAAATCCGTGAGTCGCTGGCCACGGCCTTCACCGAAGAAGGCAAGGTGGGCAACCCCATTGTACAGACCAAGGACAGCGATGCGAAACTCCGCATCATGACCAACTACATGATCGACAACCCAGATGCCAACCAGGACGAGATGATCCAGGCGGCACTCGAGGAGGGGCTGGCAGTTGCAGGCGTGGATTACACCATCGACCAATACAACAAGGTGGACAGCACCATTTCGGATGACTTCCGCAACGGCGCACAGAACGCGACGATCTTCTCCTTGATCATCATCTTCTTGTACATCTTCTTCCGATTCCGCAAGTGGCAGTACGGCCTCGGCGCGTTGATCGCGATGGTGCACGACGTGGTGATTGTGTTGAGCTGCTTCAGCATCTTTTCCGGCATCCTGCCGTTTACCATGGAAATCGACCAGGCGTTCATCGCAGCAATCCTGACGGTCATCGGTTACTCCATCAACGATACGGTGGTTGTGTTTGACCGCATCCGTGAGTACGTCGGCCTGTACGGTTCAAAGCGCGACGACAAGGAGGTGATGAACGACGCCCTCAACAGCACGTTGAGCCGTACCATCAACACCTCGCTCTCGACGTTCGTGGTATTGTTGACCATCTTCCTCTTCGGAGGCGACAACATCAAAGGCTTTGTATTCGCCTTGATGGTCGGTGTGGTCGTCGGTACGTACAGCTCCATCTTCATTGCGACACCAAGTGTATTGGACTTGAGCAAGGAGTTGAAGGCGTAACACTTCAACAACGAATTTGAAAAGGGCGATCCGAAGACCGCCCTTTTTTTGTTGGTGCCGCGAAGGCATGTTACGCAAATGTTAACCCGGTGTTAACCGATTTAACACAGGGATAACATGGGGGTTCCTCAGAAATCATGGTTCAAAAGGGACTTTTGTATCACGATTGCTTGGCATGACTGAACTCTTTACCATCGTCGGATTCACCCTTGCCGGTTTCTCCGTTATCGCGAACGACAGCGTCCAAACCCTTGGCACTTGGATCGCCTCCAACCGCGAAAAATTCAAGTGGACCACGCTGTGGGCAGCAGCTTCCACGGTTTTGATTTTCACCATCGTATACGGCTGGTACTCCGGCAATGGAGACATCTCCTACGGGCGATTGACCAAGATCCCGTACATCGAACCCCAGTGGTACCACGCCGTGGCTCCCCTGGCGCTCGTTTTGTTGACGCGCCGTGGCATCCCGGTCTCCACGTCGTTCCTCGTTCTGTCAGCTTTTGCCTCCACGTTCGTTCTCGAAAAGATGCTCATGAAGAGCATCATGGGCTACGGGCTTGCAGCCATCGTGGCGTACGTGCTCTGGCTCATCATTTCGCGGTTTGTGAACGAAAAAGAAGACGTCAGCCAAGGCTCCAAGAAATTCTGGCGCGTGTTCCAATGGATGAGCACGTCGTTCCTCTGGCACACCTGGCTCTCCCACGACGTCGCCAACATCGCGGTGTTCCTGCCGCGTCAGTTGACCGTGGTTCAGTTGGTCACCGTGATTGCCTTCTTTGTGGCCGGACTCGCCTACATTTTTTACAAGCAGGGCGGCGCGATTCAGCAAATTGTCATGGACAAGCAAAGCACCAAGTACGTGCGCTCAGCCACCCTCATCGACCTCGGTTACGCGTTCCTCCTCCTATACTTTAAGGAATTGAACAACATTCCCATGTCGACCACGTGGGTGTTCGTAGGCTTGTTGTGTGGGCGTGAGTTGGCATTGAACACGGGCCTGACCAAAAAGGGCAACCTCAAGTCCGTCTTCCCCATTGTGGCCAAAGACTTCTTGAAGTTGATCGTGGGACTCTTGGTCAGCGTGTCCATCGTCCTCGCCATCCACTACGGCACGGACCAAGACGGTGACGGCACCCTCGAAACGCCACCGATTGAAGTACCCACTCCAGAATTGGTTCCTGTCGAATGAAGCTCACCGCGTAACGTTTCTTTAACCTTAATGCAAAGTTCTGCTTCAATTGCACTCGAATTCAGAAGGCAATTTTGCGGTACCAACATCAAATCAAAGACATGAAAAACATTCTACGCTCAGCGCTCGCGATAATTGCCACCTTCGGCCTCCTCGCAACCATTAACGCTCAGGTCATCATCACTGACGATGGCTCCGGAACAGGAACCACCACATGGACTAGCGACAACGTGTACGTCCTTGACGGATTTGTCTTCGTCAACGACGGTGACGTCTTGACCATTGAGGCCGGAACGGTCATTAAAGGCATGGCCGGGTCAGGCGCGGATGCTTCCGCTTTGGTGGTGGCTCGCGGTGGACAGATTCAAGCCAACGGTACGGCTGATGCTCCCATCATCTTCACGTTCGAGGCGGACGCGTTGGACGGGTCTACACCCTACAACGTTCGCGGCCAGTGGGGCGGTGTCATCATCTTGGGCGACGCCACCTTGAACTCCTCTCCCGGTGAAACGCAAATCGAAGGCATTCCAGACACTGAATCACGCGGTCGTTATGGCGGATCAGACGATGCAGACAGCAGCGGCTCCATGACCTACGTCAGCATTCGACACGGCGGCACAGACATCGGTGCCGGCAACGAAATCAACGGCCTTACGCTCGGCGGTGTGGGCTCAGGCACTACGCTTGACTACATCGAAGTCATCTCCAATGCCGATGACGGCGTGGAATTCTTCGGTGGCACCGCGTCCATCAAGCACGTGGTCACCGCGTTCTGCGGCGACGACTCGTTCGACTACGACGAAGGATGGCGGGGCTACGGCCAGTTCTGGTGCACCATCCAGGAAGAAGGTGAAGGCGACCGCGGCGGTGAGCACGACGGCGGCACAGATCCTGAGGACGGCATGCCTTACGCGCACCCTGTCATTTACAACGCGACCTACATCGGCCGTGGTGCTGACGCTGGCAAACGTGCACTGACCTTGCGTGACAACGCTGGTGGCGAATACCACAACTCCATCTTCTACAATTGGGGCAAGGGCATCGACATCGAGAACCTCGCTTCTGGTGAGGATGCGTATGCACGTTTTGAGAACAACGAAATCGCCTTCGCAGGCAACGTATTTGACGCTTGCACCAGCTTGGGTCTTGACGCCACAGCGAGCGATTTGTTCAAAATCACCATGGGTTCAGGTTGGGCCAGCGAAGCAGATTCAACAGACGCCGCGACGACTTCAGCTGCAGCGTTCCAAGCTTCTTTCGCAGCAAACAACAACTCAGTGGCAGCTACAGGCTTGAGCTGGGTCGTTCAAGAGGGTTCTGGTCTGTTGAACTTGGTTCCAAACGCCGAAGTTCCTGCCGGTGCCAACCCCACGATGGAATGGTTCGACGACGTCACATATGCTGGCGCGTTCGATCCTTCAAACGACTGCCCGTGGTTGTATGGCTGGTCCATGCTGTCCAACCGAGCATTCTTCGGATGCCCCACGAACATCGCCCAGGCGGAAGCCAGCGCGTTCGCGGTATTCCCGAATCCGACCAACGGTCAGTTCACCATCACCAGCGATTGGAATGCATCGCAAGCCACCATTCAAGTAGTTGATTTGAACGGTAAGCGCGTGTTTCAGAGCATCGAGGCATTGAGCGTTGGTCAGCAGCTGCCTGTTGACTTGACCGACGTGGATGCAGGTCTGTACATCGTCACGGTGTCAGATGGCCTCCGCACCCACTATTCGAAATTGATTATTGAGTAACCGACTCACATACCCAATCCAGAAAGAGGCGCCGTCTTGGTGCCTCTTTCTCTTGTTTTGGGCCAACCAAATCCTGCCTGAATGAAAACCTACCTGCTCGCCTTTTGCGGCATCATCGCATCCATCAGCGCCTTGGGCCAAGGCACCATCACCGGAACCGTCACCGACAAGGTGAACGGGGACATCCTGCTGGGTGCGACCATCATGATCGAACCCGGCGGAACGGGCGTCATGAGCGATTTTGACGGCAACTACACCCTCACTGGGTTGGCGCCGGGAACGTACACCTTAATCGGTCGTTTCATCGCGTACAATTCAAAGGAGCAGCAGGTCACCATCACAGGCAACGAAACGGTCAGCTTGAATTTCGAGTTGGAATCCACGGTCATCGCCATCGATGCCGAAGCGGTCGTCGACGTCCGCCAGAACAAGGCCAGCGCCGTGTACATGGAAAACGTCAAAAAGAAGGACACGTCCATGATCGATTACGTCTCTTCGCAAGAAATCAAGAAAAACGGCGACAGCGACGTCAGCAGCGCGATCAAGCGCGTGAGCGGGGTGTACACCATTGGGAACTTCGTGGTCGTCCGCGGTCTGAGCGATCGCTATGTTCGCACCGCCTTGAACGGCGCCGAAATCCCCTCCCTCGATCCGAAGCGCAACTCGGTGTCGATGGACATCTTCCCGACCAACCTGGTGGACAACCTCGTGGTCGTCAAAACCCTCAACGCCAACCTGCCGTCCAACTACTCGGGGGCGTACATCAACGTCATCACCAAAGACTTCCCGGACAGCTTCACCTTCAACTACTCGACGTCCACCGGTTTCAACACAAACACCACCTTCAACGACAACTTCATCACCAGCGAGGTGGGCAGCACGGCTATGTGGGGCTTTGACAACGGCACGTTGGACATCCCGAGCATCGTGGATGGCGCGGACATTCAGGCGCCACAATACTCCAACTACTACGACGCCTTGGTGCTGGCCGGCTTCGAGCAGCAACTGAACGAATTGGGCGTCGACGGAGCGGAGGACATCGGCGGCGGCAGCGGCCAAACGTCCATCATCAACATCGTCAACGCCATCGACGAGATTGAGAACCTGAGCCAAGTCAATAACGAATTCATGACGGCCATCCGCGCCGAGCAAAATCAGTTGCTGTCCAGCCAGACGCAGGCCTTCGGAAACACATGGGAGCCCGTTCAAGGCGCTCCCTCATTGGATCTGTCCCAGAGCCTCTCATTCGGCGACGTCGTCAAAGTCGCAGGGCGCTCATTGGGGTACAACTTCGGCTTGCAACACAAAGTCACCAACCGGATGTACGAGAACGGCTCGACGGGCCGCTTCCTGCTCACCGGCATCGAAACCGAAAAGAACGAACTCGACGTCCAGCGCCAGTTCACCGACACCCGCGGCACACAATCCGTCTACACGTCGGCCCTGTTCAACCTCGGCTACAACATCAGCCCCACGAGCAAAATCGGCTTCACCTACATGCCCACGATTTCGGGCATCAACGACGCACGTTACCAAGACGGCATCAACCCCAGTGACGCCGTTGGACTCGGTCAAGAGCAGCGCCAGCAGCGCTACCTGGAGCGCAGCATGAATATCTTCCAATTGCGTGGAACGCACGAACTCAGCGAGAACGTCAACCACAAAATCACCTGGAGCGCTTCGTACACCAAGGGCAAGCAGGTCACCCCGGATTTGCGCTTGTTCATCAACAGCTACGAAAGCCTGCCCGGCGGCTTGGTCTACAGCGATGCCTCTGGCAACGACATCACGGAGGACGCACTCGCCCTGTTGGCCGATGGCGAGGATTTGAACGAATACTACCCCGGTTACACCGTGACGGAGACGAGCTCTGATGAGTTGGCCTACAGCATCCAGGACAACCTCTACCCCTCGCCCACGCGTTTTTACCGCACCATGGACAACGCGACGCTCGATTTGAAATTCAATTTTGAAAAGCCCATCGCGGAGGAATGGGGACCGGATAACAAATTGGCCTTGGGCCTCTCCATGGTCCAGCGCACCCGGGACTATTCGGAAAACCGCTTCAGCTTCGTGTCCCAAGGCGTCGACTACAACGGCAACCCCACCGACTACTTCAGCGCTGCCAACATGGAGATCATCCCCGGCGCGTCTTCAGGAGCCACCAACTACCTGTACCTGCGGGACGACACGGACATTCAAAACAGCTACGAAGCCCAGCAAACGGTGCTCGGCGGCTACGCCATGGTCAACTTTGACCCGCGCGAAAACATCAAGTTGAACGGCGGCATCCGCGTGGAAGCCACCGACATGCTGCTGGAAAGCGACAAGCTGCTCGATGACGATTTGCTGCCTGAATTGGAAAGCAACTTCCGCGGCACACTGAACGTACTGGATGTGCTGCCTTCGTTGAACATGACCGTGAAACTCGCTGAGGAGGATTTGAAAATCACCCAGTACCGCTTCTCGGCCAGCCAAAGCGTCGCGCGTCCCTTGTTCCGGGAAAAGGCGCCCTTCTCAGTGTTCGATTTCGAAATTCAGGAGCAGCAGACCGGCAACACCGACCTGAACCGCACCAAGGTCCTGAACATCGACAACCGATTCGAGGTATTCCCCGGATTGCGCGAGTTGGTGTCGGTCAGCCTGTTCTACAAGCACTTCACCGACCCCATCGAGCAGGTCATCATCTCCACTGCGGCAAACACCGAAATCACCTGGAAGAACGTGGCAAGCGCGCAGCTCGGCGGTTTCGAATTTGAACTCAAGAAGAACCTTGGCTCACTCAGCGAATCGCTCGAGGCCTTCAACGTGGCCTTCAACGCCACCTACATCCAGAGCGCCACGGCCATCGCCGAGGACGAGTTGATTGAAATCCGAGCGACGGATCCCGATCACCTCGATACCCGTCCGATGTACGGCCAATCGCCTTACATCGTCAACGGCATCGTCAACTATGCCAACGACTCATTGGGACTGTCGGTCAACGCCGGTTTCAACGTGAGCGGACCGAAGTTGGTGTTGATTACCCCAGGTGGAACACCGGACATTTACGACCAGCCACGGGGAGCGCTCGACGTGAGCGTCACGAAAACGTTGGGTGACCGCTTCACCTTGAAGTTGCAAGGTCGCAATTTGCTCGATCCCGAGTACCGGCAGTCCTACACCTTCAAAGGCGATGAATACACCTTCCAAAGCTTCACGCGGGGCCGCACGTTCTCGTTTGGCCTGTCGTACAACTTCACGGAAGAATAAGCGGCGGGTCGTCTGAGTCTGTCAGAGCTTAAGCTCGACCTCAATCTCCCAATTGGGGTTCTCCTTCTTTTGCTGGATCAGCTTGATGATGTTGATAGCGATGTCGTTGTACTCATTCGACGTCAACACGAAAGTGGCTTCCTGCACGAGCTTCCCGTCGTCCAAAGCGACTTCAACGGAGGCAAGCGTTGCGGCCAGTTTGCCGTTGTAGTAGACCGACGTGTTTTCGTAGGTCAAGCCTTCGGTGCTGTACCCTTGGAGCAATTTGGTGCTGTCGGGAGCGCATCCGACCATCAGGAGAATCGCGCTGGCTGCGAGGAGATTTTTCATAATTCCAAAGTAGTTCATGCAAACTGACTTCGCATGCAGGGAGTGTGAAAAATAATCACAGCCCGATGGCCATAAACTCGCTTACACCTTTATGGCAAGAACGTACCGCCGCGCAGCGCCTGGTATGGACTGAGGCGTTCCAAGTTCAAGGCGACCGTCACGGCCGGTGAACCCGACGTGGCCGGCGTGTACCAGACATTGCCCGCGGGGATGTACGTGACGAGCGGTAATTGCAACTTCAGGACGCCCGCGTCCCATTCCAATCCCGTTACCACGCCTTCCTGTCCGGAACTGAACACCGCGCCACCGTACACATCGATGCCGGCGAACAACGACCGGGCCACCTTGACCGTCAACAACGACCGGACCGGGTGGTTGCTGAATGCCGTTCCGCCCTGCAAGGCGAGGCCGCCCTGTTCTTGAGCAACAATGCGGCTAGCGAATGTGTCGACCCCCCTCGAAAAAGTCAGGTGGTCGCGCAGCAAATCGTCGTTGCCGTTCAACCCCATGGTCTGCAACCCGTAGACATGGTGATCGCCGAGCGACGTGGCGGCGTAGCAGCGCCAACTCCAGTTTGCACCCGAGCGGTTGATCTCACGTTCACCTTCCCAAGTGGCTTCCCATACACTGCCTTTGGAGGTATGGTTGGGGAAGAGGCCCGGCGAAGCGAACGTCGCATACAGGTATTGATTGTATTCATCAAACGCCAAGCCGGCCCACGTACCTCGCAACTGAAGGGACTGCTGGGTCCGAACATTGGAGCGTTCCAACGTATACGCCACACGCAGGACTTGCCGGTATTCCGATGTCACCGGAGCAAACCCCGGGTCGTTCACGTCAGGATCGTAACCGCCGCGGGAGCGCATGTCGATGGCGCTCAACTCGAGCCGCGCCCGGCTGCGATCGGCGGGGATGCGATCGAAACTTCGAATGGCTTTAAGTTCGTGCCGGACGTACCGTACATCGAAATAATCGGCAATGAAGGCGTCCGAGAACGAGCGTCCGGTCCCTTCAAACCGCCACGCGTCCCGTTTCAATGACACCCGAGCCATGCCGTTGACGTGCATACTGCCAAGCGCGTACATCGGCATCGCCATCCACTCAAAATCCCGCAACGGCAGAACCGTGTTGTGCAACGCCGCACCCACCATGAAGCCATCTTGTTCGTTCCATCCAGATGCTGGGAGCCAGGCCAATTGGGTACGGGTGCCGTCATCCAGCCGGGTGATGGCGCCGAGCTGCAGGGGTTCGATCGCCTTCAACAGGCCGTGCGTGCGGCGGGTGTTGTTGTGAGGGTTGTTGTCCAGCATCACCCCGTCGTGGTCGATGCGGTACGCAGCATATGCCGGCACGTCAACTTCCGACTGTTCGCCCGCTGCGACGCCGGGGTACCATCCCAGAGCCTCCCACTCGCCGTCATCGCGTTGGCCGTGCAACGACCAAGGCCCTTCAAGTTCCCCTTTGTTACGGACGGTCACCGCAGTCGCATCGCCAGCCCCGCGGACCGAGTGGATGGCGTAATCCGTTTGTACGGTCGTGGGTACGAGGCCGTCGAAAAACCACCCGAGGTCTTCCCCTGTGCTGCCTTCGAGTGAAGCCCGGAGATCTTCGGGTGCGGGGTGCTTGAATTTCCAGGCATCGAAGTAGGCGTGCATGCCTCGGTCAAACCGCTCCGTGCCGAGGCTATTGCGCAGGTAGTCAAACGCAGCAGCCGTCTTTGAGTAGACCACCGTACCGTAGTTAATGGGACTGAAGTCGTTGGAATGGCATTGCATAGACTGATCGACGGCCATACGTGCACTGAGAAAATATGCGAAGACATTTCTGCTTTCGTAGGATTTTCCGACCAGATCAAAACGCTCCATGAGCGGCGTGGCCCGGTCTTCAAAACCAGTCAATCCGAGCTTGTCTCCGTATTTCTCGACGAAGTACCGGGTCTCGTTGAACGAATTGATGCCCTCGTCCATCCATGCGTTGGTGCGTTCGTTGCTGCCGAGGATGCCGTAAAACCAGTTGTGGCCAACCTCGTGGACGATGACGGTCTCGAGCCCAAGGGCGCTCCCGCTTTTGCCAATGACCGTAACGTTGGGGTATTCCATACCGCCGCCCGCACTGATGGTGCCATCCACCGCAGTAACGTGGTTGTAAGGGTACTCCCCGTTCCATTTGGAGTAATAGTACGTGGCGTCCTCGATATAGGCCAACGACGCACGCCAGAGATTAGCAGCTGCTGGAGTGAACATGGCCCAAGAAGTCACGGATCTCCCCGAGTACGGAAGCTCCACTTCGCCCTTGAGCACCCACCATCGTTTGTCGGCAAACCACGCAAAGTCATGGACATTGGATTGGCGGTAGCGAAGGGTTTTGGTGCGCGAGGAGGATTCGGGAAATTTCATCGCCTCCTCCGTATCGAACCCCTCCGCATCGAACGCGCTTCCGTCCACCCGGCGAGCCGTTGCGAGCGCCAAAGAGTCCAAGAAGGCCAGCTCTCGCGCGTTGTCCGCTTCGCTCGGATCCAAGTCGCCTGTAGAGCCCACCACGTAATTGGCAGGCACAGTAATGCTCACGTCAAACGAACCGAACTCCGAGTAAAATTCCCCTTGGTTGAGGTATGGCATGGGGTGCCAACCGTCGCGGTCGTACACCGCGGGCTTGGGGTACCACTGGGTCAGTTGGTAGGACTCACCGATGTGGCCGAGTCGGCTGATTTTGCCGGAAGGCACCTTCACGCGAAACGGCGTGGTGTAGGTGAGCGACGCCCCGGGGGCCAGCGGCTCCGGCAGGTCGATCCGGGCGATGTCCTGGTGCACGTCGTCAAACGACCACAGCACCGGCGCTCCGTCAATGCGAAAGTCGAGCGAATCGATGCCGCCCAATTCGCGCTGCATCGCCCAGAACATGAAGAGGTTGCCTTCGCGAAATTGCTGCTGCGCCAAAGCAGTGGTGCCGTCCTTGTATGCGTTGGGCCAGAGGTGAATCCACAGGACGTCCAAAGCATCCGGGCTGTTGTTGCGGTACGTCGTGGCGATGGTGCCGTGCAGTTCGTGGCGCACATCGTCGAGCGCCACCTCGATGCGGTGGTCGACGTCCTGTTGGAAATAGGGCGCAGTTGCTTCTTCCACTTGAGCAGAGAGCAGAAGTGGCAGGAATAAACAGGCCCAAAGCGTGGCATTCAATTTTCGCATACCCACAAAATTAGCCCTCGAAAGGGAACAAAATCGCCCGCCATGTTGACGTACCTTCGCGCCATGGGCATGACGGAAATCGTATTTGCGTTCCTTGTTTACCTCTTGCTGTTTGGAGCCAAGGGCATCCCTTCGTTTGCACGGACGATGGGCAAAGCCGTGCGTGAATTCCGCAGTGCCACCGATCAAATTCAGCGGGAAATCCTCTCCACCACCGACGACATTCGCAAGGACGTCAATGAGGTGCGGAACTCTATGGACCCCCTGAACTCGGTTCCCAAGCGGCCGAGTGCTGCAACGAAGGCGGACCAGGCCTCCGCCGATGCACCCAAAGCCGAGTAAATGGAATTTTTGATCCTGATCGCCGGCCTGGTTGTCTTGGTGCTGAGCGGTGACTACCTCGTCAAATTCGCCTCCGGGCTCGCCATCAAGATGCGCGTCCCACCTGTCATTGTGGGGTTGACCATCGTATCCATCGGCACCTCGGCACCGGAAATCATGGCGTCGGCCCGGGCGGCCTTAGAAGGCAACCCCGGCATCACGGTGGGCAACGTCATCGGTTCCAACATCGCCAACCTGGCCCTCATCCTCGGCGTAACTGCGCTGATTCACCCGGTCCGTGTCGACCGCTCGCTTATGCGCAGCGATTGGCCCGTGCTGATGGCCGCTTCGCTCGGTATCTGGTGGTTTGCCCGGGATCGGACGATCACGCAAAGCGAAGGCCTTGTGCTCGTGGGGGGTGCGATTGCGTTGCTGGCCATGCTGTATTTCCGCAGCCAGCGGGCGCGGTTGACGGAGACGCCCACAGAAGCCAACGACGAAGAAATGGAAGATGCCAACCGGCCGTTTGCCGTTTTGCTGGGCGGATGTGCAGTGGCCAGCTTGGGATTATTCTACGGCTCAGAGTGGTTCGTTGACGGAGCGCGGCGGATTGCCATCAACAACGGCGTGAGCGACCACATCATCGGACTCACGGTCGTCGCCTTCGGCACCAGCGTGCCGGAGCTCGTCGCCTCGGGCATCGCCGCGTACAAGCGCGAGCCGGACCTGGCGCTTGGTAACCTCATCGGCTCCAACATTTTCAACGTGTTCCTGGCCGCGGGCATCAGCGCGAGCATCATCCCGCTTCCCGTCGATGCGCAAGCCTTGGAAATTGATTTTTGGTGGATGACCGGCGTCGCCCTGTTAGTAGGCGTGATGATGATGCACAAGGGGCTGATCCACCGCTGGAAAGGCGCCCTTCTGTTGCTCATTTACCTCGCCTACATCGGGTGGATTGGCGGAGTCTTGCCAGTTGTGGGATGAATCGTACGGCAAGAGAAACCATTCTGAGTGAGGGGGATGCGACGTGCTTTGTAATGCGCGGCGTGTTTGCCCGTGAAGCGTTCGAAGCATGGCACGCGTGCATTCCTTGGCAGCAAAACGCCATCACCGTCTACGGCAAAGAACATTTGGAGCCTCGCCTGACGGCGTGGATGGGACCCGCGTACGCTTACTCCAGCATTCGTTGGCCGGAACGCCCGCTCACGCATGAGGTGTTGGAGCTCCGGGATGCGGTGCAGGGCTTTTGTGATGCTGCCCCCGTCTTGAATGCCTGCCTCTTCAACCTGTACCGCAACGGGGTGGACTCCATGGGGTGGCACCGCGACAACGAACCTGAAATTGACCCGGCATGCATCGCCAGCGTTTCGTTTGGAGCGACACGGGACTTCGCCATTCGGCACCGCCAGACCAAGGAGAAATGGATGGTCAGCCTCGGTCACGGCGACCTCTTGGTCATGGAAAACATGCAGCACGATTTTGACCACACCTTGCCCAAGCGACTGAAGGTGCATGAGCCGCGCATCAACCTCACATTCCGGGCGCTTCGCGGCTAATGCATTCAATTGAATTGGATACCTTTGGTCTGCGGCACCTGTAAAAACCGAAATCATGTCCGTTCACAAATCAGCCAAACGCATCACGACCCAAGTGCTTGCGGAAATGAAGGCCAACGGCGAGCCCATCGCCATGCTCACTGCTTACGACTACACCATGGCCACCATTGTGGACCAAGCTGGTGTCGACGTGATTTTGGTCGGTGATAGTGCCTCCAACGTGATGGCCGGTCACGAGACCACCTTGCCCATTACCCTGGACCACATGATTTACCACGCATCGAGCGTGGTGCGCGCGGCAAAACGAGCGCTCGTGGTGGTCGACTTGCCGTTCGGCACATACCAAGGCAATTCCAAAGAAGCCTTGAATTCGGCCATCCGCATCATGAAGGAAAGCGGCGCCCACGCGGTGAAACTGGAAGGCGGCAGCGAAGTGCGCGAAAGCGTCGAACGCATCCTCACCGCCGGCATCCCGGTCATGGGCCACCTCGGCTTGACGCCACAGTCCATCTACAAGTTCGGCACGTACACGGTGCGCGCCAAGGAGGACATGGAAGCGGAGCAGCTGCGCAAGGACGCCAAGATGCTCGACGAAATCGGGTGCTTCTCGGTGGTATTCGAAAAGATTCCTGCACAGCTCGCCACGGAAGTGAGCAAGAGCATCCACTGCCCCACCATTGGCATCGGCGCAGGAAGCGGTTGCGACGGACAAGTCCTCGTCCTCCCCGACATGCTCGGCATCACGCAGGAATTCAGCCCGCGCTTCTTGCGGCGCTACCTGAACATGGGCGAGCAGATGAACTCGGCCATTCAGCAGTACGTCAAGGACGTCCGCAGCCGCGATTTTCCCAACGCGGACGAACAGTATTGAGCATGGCGGATCGCCCGGACGTCTCGAATCCCTCCCACTGGGCTCGGCAGCCGAAGGCGCCCATCGTAATGAGCACCATCGACAACCTCGATGTGCTCTACGAAGACAACCACATCATTGCCGTCAACAAGCGCTCGTCGGACATCGTCCAGAGCGACTCCAGCGGCGATACCACCCTCTGCCGCGTCGTCGGCGAGTACGTCAAACGGAAGTACAACAAACCCGGTGATGCCTTCATTGGGACCGTGCACCGCCTCGACCGGCCGGTGAGCGGCGTCATTCTCTATGCCCGCACTTCTAAGGCTCTTTCGCGGTTGACCAACATGTTCCGCTTGCGGGAAGTACAGAAGACGTATTGGGCGGTGACGAAGCCCGCGCCCGCGCCAAGTGAAGGGCACATCGTGAACTACCTGATCAAGAACAAGGACTTGAACAAAAGCTTTGCGCACGACACGCCGGGGAATGGACGCAAAGAGTCCGAATTGACCTATCGCACGGTGGGCCGTTCGGACCACTACCATTTTGTGGAGGTCAAACCCAAAACGGGCCGCCACCACCAGATCCGTACCACCCTGGCGAGCCTGGGCTCCCCCATCAAAGGGGATATCAAATACGGCTCGCGTCGCACCAACGACAACGCCTCGATTCACTTGCACGCCCGCTGCATCGAGTTCGTTCACCCGGTGCAGCGCGTCCCCATGCGCATTCTCGCCACGCCGCCCGACGACCCCGTCTGGAACGCTTGGCTCCGGCTCGACCACGGCGTAAGTTAATTGGTGATAAAATGCACTTTGACGGCCTGATGAGCGCTGTATCTTTGCCGCCATGAGTGCACAACCAGAACACGTCAAGTGCCTGATCGTTGGATCGGGACCCGCCGGATACACCGCCGCCATCTACGCCGCACGCGCGGACATGAAACCCGTTTTGTACCAGGGCATGCAGCCCGGTGGTCAGCTCACGGAAACCACCGAAGTGGACAATTTCCCCGGCTACCCCGAGGGCATCAACGGGCCCCAGATGATGATGGACTTGGAGGCGCAAGCCAAGCGGTTTGACACGGATGTGCGCAACGGTTGGGTGACCGAGGTGGACTTCACCGGCCCCGTCCACAAAATCTGGGTGGGCGAAGGTGGAGACCGCACCGAAATCCACGCCGATTCTGTCATCATCTCGACAGGTGCCTCTGCTAAGTGGTTGGGGCTCGAATCCGAGATTCGGTTGCGCGATGCCGGTGGCGGCGTCAGCGCGTGTGCTGTGTGCGACGGATTCTTCTACCGCGGACAGGAAGTGGTCATCGTGGGCGCTGGAGACACGGCCTGTGAAGAAGCCAGCTACCTCGCGAAGCTCTGTTCCAAGGTGACCATGTTGGTGCGCCGGGATGAAATGCGTGCTTCACGCGCCATGCAAAACCGCGTGTTGGGTATGGAAAACATCGAGGTGTTGTGGAACACGGAGACCGTCGAGGTCATTGGTGAGGACGGCGTGGAAGGCGCACGCGTCAAGAACAACCAAACCGGAGAAGAGCACGTCATTCCGTGCACCGGTTTCTTCGTGGCCATCGGACACAAGCCGAATACGGACGTTTTCAAGGGGTGGATCGACCTCGACGAGCAAGGCTACATCAAGTACGGTGAGCCTGGCACGTCCAAGACCAACCGAGAAGGCGTATTTGTAAGCGGCGACGCTGCGGACAAGACCTACCGACAGGCCGTCACCGCGGCCGGGACAGGGTGCATCGCTGCGCTGGACGCTGAGCGTTACCTCGCCGCCCGCGGCATCCACTAATCACACGCGTACCCATAGACGCCGAGCCACATCAAGAGGTCGGACGTTCCGCGTTGGCCATCGGCATCAAAATCGCCGAAGCACACACCGCCATACCCGCCGATGCCACCATCGCCTGAGCCGTCGCTGACGCATTGACCCGCTTCGGCATCCCACACCGTGCCTTCGCCGCAATACGACGGAGGCAGCACGATGCACGCCCCGTTGTCCTCAGTGGCATCAGGATTGAAGTTTTCAGCCAACGGATCCGTGCAGCCCAGCACCTCAAACGAATCGCAGACGCCGTCACCGTCTTCATCGACGAGGCACACTCCGTCGCAATCGTAGCCAGCTTCCGGGTAAGTGCATTCAGCAGCGGTGTCTGCAAGCGGATTGAAATCGCACGCCGCCGGATCCATGCAGCCTGACGTGTAGCACGAGCCGTCGTCGTCCGTAGCCGCTGGGAAGAAGTTATCGGCGTTTTCGTCCGTGCACCCCGGGAATTCCAATTCGTCGCAAATCCCGTCGCCGTCGGTATCGTTGTTGCATTCGCCCGCGCAATCGTATGCCGGTGCTGGGTAGGTGCAACTGTCGTCCTCATCGGTGGCTGCAGCGGCATAGTTGCACGCCTCAGCATCAGTACAGCCGGCGACCTCGAACGGATCACATACCCCGTCACCATCTGCATCCGCCAAGCAAGCTCCGGCACAGTCGTATCCCGAAACCGCGTAAATGCATTCCACGGGATCCGTCACCCCCTCGGCGAAATTGCAGCTCGCAGGATCCTCGCACCCAGCCACCTCATAAGGGTCGCACACGCCATCGCCGTCCGCGTCCTCAAGGCACTCCAATTCACAGCTGTATCCGTCGGGTGCGAACCAGCACGAACCATCATCCGAATTGGCCTCTGAATCGTAATTGCACGCGTCTTCTGCTGTACATCCCGGTGCACCGGCACCAAATTCAAACGTAGCCAACTGCTCATCAAACGGATTGCCTCCAATGAAGCACTGCAAATTGAGCTGACCAGAAAGCAGCCCGCTGGTGGTGACTTGAGCAAGTAAGACTTGTTGATCGGCCCCGGCCAATCCGTTGTCGCTGCCGGGCAACACGAACCAACTTCCGCCAATTTCCGAGTTCAACACAAAATTCTCACCCGCCTCAAAAGCAGCCTGCTCTGCGATGATGCCGAGGCTGGAAATGCCCTCTTCATTGGCACCGGATGGCGCTAGGTCCAAGCCGATGGTCAACCAACTGTCGTAATTCAAGTCCGGCAGAATGTTCAAGAAAAAACCATTCAAGTCAGTACCGAATGAACCGCCGGCAGGGTGCTGGAAAAAGGAAGTCGTCGTCGAAATATCAATGGGCTCTTCAGCACTGCCGTAGACCGCTCCCACAAAATCCGCCGAATCGGTCAACTGCGCGTACAAGCGGTAGGTCGTCATCCCGGTCAAATCCGAGTTGCCGACCATGCCGTCGTGCACTTCAATGGTTTCCACCGTGATCGCGGTGACTTGGGCATACAAAGGAAGGGAAAGGGCCGTGCTGCACACGAGAAGTGCCGCCAAGGCCACGCGGGTGGCAATGCGAAGCATCAAAATGGGTTTTGGTTGGGCAAGTCCCAATTTAACCCATTAATCGATTATTATCAAAGTTTTATTTGATTTTATACCTGAAAATATGGGCTGAGGATCTCGGCATATTCAAAAACTACAGGCCACCGCCGCTGCATTCCACCCGCCGGTGAGATGAAACTTTTCGACTCCTCCATCGGTTGGAAACTCCAATGACGCTGTCCATGCCCACCGTCGAAGATTGCTTCCTGCCCTTGTTGCGGGTGCTCGCAGCGAAAGGTGAACCGATGGATGAGCAAGCGGCGCTTCAAGCGGCAAAGCAAGAGGGATTCACCGCCCTCCCTTCCATCTTCCACATCCAAACCGACAAGCGCGGCGTGCCTTTGATTCAGCGTCGCATTGCCTGGGCCAAATTCTACCTGAATGCCTCCGGATTCATTCAGCACCGGTCGCGCAACCTCATCCAGATCACGGAGGATGGACACGCCGCTGTCGAATCTCGGGAATGCAGCTGGACGTTGCTTTCTTCTACCCGGGCGTGGGAACAAAAATTTGGACCGAGCTGGCTCCCACCCCAAGCGCAACCTTAACGCACAAAAAAACCCTCGCTTCGGCGGGGGTTGATAACATACTAGCATGCAGGTGGCTTAGATTGACTCCAATCTCGATATCGAAAATAATATTCACCTCCACTTAAAGATTATAGCGAACAAAAAGCCCTGCTTGTGCAGGGCTTTTTGTTTTCGGGAGTTATGTAAAAACACTAGTTTTTTTAGATAATGGCTCGCTTTTTTGTCATTTTCGAGGAAAAAGAGCGAAAAGCGCCAAAAAATGGCTCAATAACGCTAGAGTGATTGCCCAAAAGCCGACAGTAACACCAGCAGGTCGTCGACTGCCACAGCCCCATCTCCTGTTATGTCTCCTTGCAGTGCGCAAGAGGAAATTTCACAACTGCCGTCATCAACTACAGCATTAGAATTGTAGTTACATGCAAAATCGTAGGTGCATCCGCTTGGCAGAGCACTACTTTCAACAGTAATAAAGGCAACCATGCCGTAAGCCGCGTGATTTCCTATACTACAATCATATTGGTATGTCCCTTCGACGTCAAAAACTACTACACCAATACATGCTCCACTGGAGTTACCCGAAACAGGACTCAGGTAAAAATCTTCAGGATTATTGTAAGGTGCTCCAGTAATGGAATTGATCTGGCCATTGACATCATGGTATCCACCCATATTGAGAAATGCTACGCTTTGACCAGACTCGATCGTGAGCATACTCGGTGAATAAGAATAATTACTTGCTTGAACAGTATAATCTGCGTTATCGCACTGGGCGTAGGTTTGTACTGGCACCAAACAAGGGAACAGAAAGGCGGGAAATAGAGGTAAAAAGAGACGTGACATAAAGAGGATTTTCAACCCTTCTTTAAATATCGATAAACAGAAATTGTTTATTCAGCCGCTGCTTCTCCTAGTTAAAGTGAGCCAATGCCAGATGCTTTTGACATGTGACAAAAATCATTTTTTTTAAGAAAGAGCCCCTTTTTCAGTCGTTTTCGAGCAAAAAAGGGCGGAAAATGACCTAAAATAAGAAAAAGCACTCATTCATGGTGAATCTGTTTTAGCACTTCCTAACTAGCATTCGTGCGGGATGTCTTAAGCTATGCCGTAATTCAATAAGTCATGGGGCATGCCAGCACGCAGTTGACCCTTGGTTATCTGCAGAATCTTGAAGTTCCTGAGCTGAGGGTGGATGATATGCCCAATCAT
>PKEB01000027.1 GCA_002863125.1 Flavobacteriales bacterium | reverse complement strand
CGAACGCAACGTGCCGATCGCAGGCGGCGTTTACATCATCCACGTCGATGTCCCAGGCATCGGTGAGAAAACACTCAAGTGGTTCGGCATCATGCGCCCAACCGATTTGGATAACTTCTGATTCAGCACGCGATTGCTGAACAACAGGCGGTGGACATTGCGTTTCCACCGCCCTTTTTTTTGGTGCTTGGCACGGGAACTTCGTACGACTAAGCAACGCATTATGCCTCAAACATTGAAATCTATTTTGCGCGGATGTGGAATTGGACCGCTTGGCTGACGCCTGAGTCGAACAGATGGAATAAGCCTGCATGAAAAAGAAAATCCTCCTCATCGCATATTACTGGCCGCCTTCCGGAGGCCCGGGTGTACAGCGTTGGTTAAAGATGTCATATTATCTCGCGGAGATCGGGCACGACATCACCGTGCTCACGGTGGATCCGGGTCATGCGAACTACCCCAATATCGACGAAGGACTTGTCCAAGATGTGCATCCGAAGATTCGGGTTGTGCGCAGTCGTGCCTTCAATCCCTACCGCATTCTCTCCTGGTGGAAAAAGGATGGGACAGATGTGGCTTCCAACTTTTCAATTCCGAAAAAGGCCAAGTGGAAATTCAAGTTGCTTGCCATCATCCGAACGCATCTTTTTATACCGGATCCTCGGCGGGGATGGAATCGATATGCCCTCGCTGCCGGTCGTAAGTTGATGCGTGAAAACACGTTCGATACGGTTATTTCTACCAGCCCGCCTCACTCTACGCAGTTAATTGGCTGGAAGCTCAAGAAAGAGTTCGGCGTCAAGTGGATTGTGGATTTCAGAGATCCATGGTCCGGTATTATCTTTTATCACGAGTTAGGACATTCATTCGCCAGTCGCGCATTGGATAGGTACTATGAGCGCAAAGTCGTTGATGCAGCGGATACGCTCGTTGTGGTAGGGGAGAAGATGGGCGAGGATTTGACAGAAGACTTCGGGTTGAAGCCCGGTAAGGTTCAGGTGGTGCATAATGGATTCGACAGCCGTGATTTCAAATCACTGAACCCCGAGCACCAGAGAGACCAGAATTTCCGAGTGGTGTACACGGGGACATTGTCCTCATTGTACAACTTTCAGCCCATGTTTCGAGCTATCGCTGAATGCTCTAAAACCACCTCAATTTCCTGTGAGATCTACGGTAAAATTCACAGTGACATCCAAGAGGAACTATTGGAAATCTGGCCAGATTTTCAATTCATGGGCGAAGTCAAGCATGGTGAAGTGAATGAAAAACAACAGCGCGCAGACCTCTTGGTCATGGCCATTGCCGATGTGCCCAACGCGGAACATGTAGTTTCTGGAAAGCTCTTTGAATACCTGAAATCGGGCAACCCTATTTTGTGCATGGGCCCCAAGCATGGAGATGCTGCCAAAATCATCGAAAAATGCGGTGCAGGCCAGACGTTCGGTCGCTCAGAAGAGAGAGAAATGTGCGAATTTATCCGAACGATGGCAGCGTTGAAGGGAAGGGGGACCCCAATTCAACCGAAGCTAAACGAAATCGCCCAATTTTCAAGAGAGGCGCTTGCGCGGAAAATCGCTGAACTTCTTTAAAAGTGCTAATCTTGCTGAGGTGTCACCACGTCATGTCCACCGTCGCGCAAGTACTTCGTGCGCTCGAATAACGCGAGGTCGGAGGCGACCATCTCGGCACAGAGTTGCTCCAGGGTGTGCGTGGGTTCCCAGCCGAGCACGCGTTTGGCCTTGGAGGCATCGCCCACCAGCAAATCAACCTCTGCGGGACGGAAGTACCTCGGGTCCACTTGCACCAACGTTTGGCCGGTGCGAGTGCATATGCCCACCTCATCGACCCCTGAGCCTTTCCATTCGAGCGTGCGGCCGACTTCGGCGAATGCCAAATTGACAAAATCACGAATCGACACCGTGCGGCCAGTTGCCAATACGTAGTCGTCGGGGGTGTCCTGCTGCAGCATGCGCCACATGCCTTCCACGTAGTCTTTGGCGTGGCCCCAGTCACGCTTGGCGTCCAGGTTGCCTAGGTAAAGGCAGCCGTTCAAGCCGTGTTCTATCTGGGCTACTGCTCGCGTGATTTTGCGGGTAACAAAGGTCTCACCGCGCAGGGGGCTTTCATGGTTGAACAAAATGCCATTTGAGGCGTGCAAGCCGTAGGATTCGCGGTAGTTTTTGACAATCCAAAAGCCATAGAGCTTGGCGATGCCATACGGACTTCGCGGGTAGAATGGAGTGGTTTCGCTTTGCGGTGTCTCCTGCACCAACCCGTACAATTCCGAGGTGGAAGCTTGGTAGAAGCGGCATTGTTTTTCGATGCCGAGGATGCGCATGGCTTCGAGAATTCGGAGTGTGCCTATGCCATCGGCGTTGGCAGTGTACTCGGGCGTATCAAAGCTCACCTTGACATGGCTCATAGCCGCCAGGTTGTAGATCTCATCTGGCTGCACTTCTTGGATGATGCGGATGAGGTTGGTACTGTCGGTCAGGTCACCGTAATGCAACTTCAATCGTACATCCGTTTCATGCGGGTCCTGGTAGAGGTGATCGATGCGGTCGGTGTTGAGCAACGATGCGCGGCGTTTGACTCCGTGGACTTCGTATCCCTTCTCCAACAGTAACTCCGTGAGGTATGCCCCGTCTTGCCCTGTAACCCCTGTCACCAATGCCTTTTTCATGAATGCGCTGTAGTTTTTATGAAGGTACAAATTCGAATGATGCCGTCAAGCCAGATCAAATTCCTGGTTCTCAACTAACTTCTTATACGCACCGCCGCTGGCGATTAGTGTGTCGTGGGTGCCTATTTCGAGGATTGTGCCTTGGGAGAGGACGGCGATTTGATCGGCATTCTTAATGGTGCTCAGGCGGTGGGCGATGATGAGGCTGCTGCGGTCTTTCATCAGCGCATCCAGCGCGAGCTGCACTTCCTTTTCACTGCTGGCGTCCAAGGCGCTGGTCGCCTCATCCAAAATCAAGATGTCGGGATCTCGCAAGATGGCCCGCGCAATGGCGATGCGCTGGCGTTGCCCGCCGGAGAGTTGCACGCCGCGCTCTCCGACGACGGTGGCGAAACCGTCGGGAAAGGATTCGATGAACGCGAGGGCGTTGGCTTGTTCCGCGGCTGAGCGGATGGCCGCGTCAGAAGCGTCGGTTTTTCCGTAGGCGATGTTGCTGCGGATGTCCCCGCCAAACAGGATGACCTCTTGCGGCACGAAGGCAATGCGCTTTCGAAATCCGGTCAAGTCGTATTGGTCGAGCGGTTGGCCGTCGACTTTGATGACGCCGGCCGTGGGATCGTGAAACCGCTGGAGCAAGGAGGCGATGGTGGATTTGCCCGCGCCAGAAGGGCCGACGAGGGCCACGCGCTTGCCCGGTTCGATGCGCAAATTCACCCCGGTGAGCACATTCACATCGGCGCGGTTGGCATAGTGAAAGTGCACATCTTCAAAGCTGACGTCGCCGCGCAGTTGAAGCGCGGGGTAGGCTTGGTCGTCCCGTGTGACGACTTCCTCGCGGGATTCTTCCATCAATTCCATCAGGCTTTCGATGGCGCCCAATCCCCGCTGCAATGCCGAAAACTGTGCCGCAATGCCGCCAATGGATCCGGCGACCAAACCGGTCATGAGGAGGAAGGTGAAGAAGTGTTCGCTGGCCAGGCCGCCTTCCATCATCAATTCGGCCCCTTTGAAAATTACCAGGGTGATGGCACCGAAAATGAACAGGATGATGAACGAAGCGAACGCACCGCGCCAGATGGCCCCTCGCATGGCAAGGGAACGGATGTCCTTGATGCTGTTGAGGTAGCGCACCACTTCCCACGCTTCATTGGCAAAACTCTTGACGCTGATGATGCCCGTCAGCGTTTCTTGAACGATGGTGTTGGATTCGGCGACTTGGTCTTGCGTGCGTTTAGAAAGCTTGCGGATGAAGCGCCCAAACAAGATGGCCGCGATGATCATGACCGGGAGGGTCGCCAGCATCAACAGCGTGAGGGTCACCGAGAAGTAAAGCAAGGCCAAGATGCCCCCGACGATGATGATGATTTGCCGCAGCAATTCAGCCAAGGTGGTGGTGAACACGTCCTGAATGGCGGTGATGTCCGCGGACACCCGGCTGTTCAAGTCGCCCACGCGCCGCGTATCGAAGAATTTCATCGGCATGCTCACAATCGCTTCGAAGGCGTCGTTCCGCATGGCCAGCATCATGTCCTCGGTCATTTTGGCAAAAAGTAGCACCCGGCCAAAACTCAACGTCGCCTGAACCGCTAGCACCAGCAAGATGAGCCAGCCTACTTCGGTCAAACTGTGCATGTCGATGTTCAGCATAGCCATGGGCGATTCGACGCCCGCCTCTTCGCCGGTGGAGGCTCCAACGCCTCCGAGCTGTCCCCAGAGCCGCGTGACCAACAGCGTCAGCACGCCGCTCAAACTGATGATCAATACCCCGAGGGCGTACCCCCAGGCGTGCGGACGGAGGTAATACCCCATTTTGCGTACTACCCCCCAGTTCTTCCAATTGAACTTCCGCGCTTCTTCTTCCGTCCGTTCCATTGGGGCTAAATTACACGCGAATCACCGGTCAAGGGGCTGAAAAATGCATCTTTCCCGCCGGAAGGTTTGGACACACGAAATCTGTGTGTATCTTTACCCTCCCGAATTTGGGAGGAAGGTCTGTTGCCTTCCTACAATGTGATAAGCCATGAAAAGGACATTTCAACCTTCAGTACGCAAGCGACGAAACAAGCACGGTTTCCGCAAGCGCATGTCTTCTGCCAACGGACGCAACGTCTTGAGCTCACGCCGAGCGAAAGGCCGCAAGAAGTTGAGCGTAAGTTCGGAGCGACGCCACAAAGGCATCGAGCGATAAGCAATGCATTTCACTCCGCTGAGCGGAGACCCCATAGAAAAGGAGCCGACCAGCTCCTTTTTTTTGTGCCCATCAATCCCGAACGGGGCCGAGCGCTACCCAGACCGGGGCATGAGCACCAGCCATCCGCAACTGAGCCAAACGGTATCGACCCTCGCGGCCTCGAACGTGCCCCGCAACGCCCGACGCCTCAGCGGATTCCATCCCGCACCAAGCCACTTCCAAATCCGCTCGGAAATCCAGCGCCGGTCCAAACGCTTTGAACATGCATTCCTTGATCGCCCATGCAGCAGCCAATTCGGCAGGCGCTGTGCCCAACGCAGTTCGCTCCGATTCGCTCAAGAAGCGCGGGGCAATCCGCTGCAACTGGTCCCGCTCGGCCTCCACATCGATGCCGATGGCGCTATCGCTGCAGGCAACCGCTGCCCAGCAACCGTCTGCCGTGTTGTGGTGGGCGATGCTCACGTGAATTTCAGGCCGATCAATGGCTTTCGGTTTGCCTTCGGCGTTGTGTGCAATACGCAGACCTGGATGGCCGATGGCGTGAAAGGCCTGATCAACGCACCAATGCTCGAGCTGCCGAGCGGGGGGCAAGGCGGCGACATCTCTATGGGGAAACCGAGCCTGTGCCGCAGCCCATTCTGCGATGACCGCCTCATTGCACGTGCTGAATCCCGCCGTTGCCAGCGGTGCCAAACTTTTGAAAATCACTGTGAAATCGGCCATTGGCGTGCATTCAGGGGGTGCAAGGGTAATTTTGTTTGTACTAGTTTTGCACTCGAATACAACGAAGTATGAGTACAGTAATGACGACAGAATACTTGCCCTACAAAGTAAAGGACATCAGCCTTGCTGAATGGGGCCGGAAGGAAATCCGTTTGGCGGAAGCCGAAATGCCGGGATTGATGGCGCTGCGCGCCAAGTACGGGGAGGACAAGCCGCTGAAGGGTGCCCGAATCGCTGGTTGCCTCCACATGACCATTCAAACGGCCGTTTTGATCGAGACCCTCGTGGAGCTCGGCGCGGACGTGACTTGGTCCTCATGCAACATCTTCTCAACGCAAGACCACGCCGCGGCAGCCATTGCCGCAGCCGGCATCCCAGTCTACGCTTGGAAGGGCATGAACGAAGACGAATTTGACTGGTGCATTCGCCAGACGCTGTTCTTTGGCGAGGAGCGCAAGCCATTGAACTTGATTTTGGACGACGGAGGGGATCTGACCAACATGGTGTTGGACGAGTTCCCGCAGCTCGCCGATGGCATCAAGGGCTTATCCGAGGAGACCACCACGGGAGTGCTTCGCTTGTACGACCGCATGAAGGCTGGCACGCTGCCGATGCCGGCGATCAACGTCAACGACTCCGTGACCAAGTCCAAGTTTGACAACAAGTACGGGTGCCGCGAGTCCGCAGTGGACGCCATCCGCCGGGCTACCGACGTGATGATGGCCGGTAAGGTGGCGGTTGTCGCTGGATACGGCGACGTCGGCAAGGGTACCGCAGAATCCCTGCGCAATGCCGGTTGCCGAGTGATTGTGACCGAAATCGACCCCATCTGCGCACTGCAGGCGGCCATGGATGGCTACGAAGTGAAGCGCATGGCCGATGTGGTTGTCGAGTCCGACATCATCTGTACGGCAACGGGCAACAAGGACATCATCCGCGGAGAACACTTCGAAGCGATGAAAGACAAAGCCATCGTGTGCAACATTGGGCACTTCGACAACGAAATCGACGTCGCCTGGTTGAATGCCAACCACGGCGACACCAAAGACACCATTAAGCCGCAGGTTGATTTGTACAATGTCAACGGCCATGACATCATCTTGTTGGCTGAAGGCCGCTTGGTGAATTTGGGCTGCGCGACAGGCCACCCCAGCTTCGTCATGTCGAACTCCTTCACCAATCAGACCATCGCTCAGTTGGAGCTGTGGAAGAATGCAGCGGCCTATAAGAACGAGGTAATCACCCTGCCTAAGCACTTGGACGAAGAGGTGGCACGCTTGCACTTGGACAAGATCAACGTCGAGCTGGAAACGCTGACGCAAGAACAAGCCGACTACATCGGCGTTCCTGTCAACGGTCCGTTCAAATCCGATCTCTACCGCTATTGATCCCACGATGGATTGGATACAGAAATTGCGCGAATTCGTCCGGTCTCAACCGGACGTTTTCCGTTTTCTGGTCCTGGGTTTCGGGGGGTACATCGTTTGGCACCTAGCCTACGAGACCTACCTCAAACCCGCTACCTTGCTAGACGAGCACATCACCCAGAACCTCATTGTGGTCACCGAGTCGGTGGTGGATGTTCTTGGTTATGAGCCGCTGGCGTTCTATCAGGAAAATGACGGTGAATTCAGATACCGCGTGGGCATCCACGGAGCCCAAGGCGTCCTGGTAGGACATGCATGCGATGGGGTGATACTTTTCGCGCTTTTCGCCATTTTCATTCTGTCTTTTCCCGGTCGCTGGTTGCGAAAGCTGTGGTACATCCCGGCGGGCATTGCCACCATCCATGCGGCGAACATTTTGCGCATCATCAGTCTCTTGATGATTCAATTGTATTTTGGTGAAGAAGCCCTCAAGTTCAATCACGACTACACCTTTACCGTCTTTGTGTACAGTATCATTTTCGCACTTTGGTATGGGTATGCGGTTGGTGCCGGGTTTGGTTTGAAGCGCCCTGAATCGCCAGTTGCATGACCGCTCCTACGCACAAACCCATCCTTCCCCGCCGTCGGCCATTGTGGATCGTGGTGCTCGCAGGCATGCTGGTGTTTGGCTTCTACCAGGAACGGGCCAAGGTTCAATTGAACCACTACGTCCACGTGCTCCAGGAAAACCCGGGCGTGGCGGAAATGTCCGCTGAGTTGCGTGAAAAATGGTTTGATGTCAACCCGCAGCCCAAGCGGATTCATTACTACGTCATGGAGCGCACGTGGAATGGGTTTCACCGGTATTCGCTGCCGCAGTTGGCGCGCATGAAATGGGCGTTGAGCATCGGCATCCTCTTGGTGTTTTTTGCGCTGGACGCCCTTTTTCTCCGGACGACCGGGCATTTCGAACGGTGGCCGTGGCTCATTGTCATGTATGCCATTGCCGGAACCATTATGGCGGCGTTTTTGGCTTTAGTACCTGGAAAGACGGGCTACAGCGTAGCCCATGAGTTCTTGGCTTTCTTGCAGTCGCCCTTGCCTTCGTTGCTGATCGTATTGGTGCCGTCCCTCTTTGAACGGATGCGAATCGACGAGTCTACTGATTGAAAACGCGCAACACCGGGTCGTTCCACTGCGTCGAATACCGATGTAGCGGGTACACGGCATCCCCCGAGACGACCGAACCGTCGATGATGAGCCATTCAGAATTGCTGCACGGGTCGGTGATGAGCAGGCCGTCTTCAGCCACTTCGACCTGGCAATTGGCCGGGATGTCATATGTGCTGTGCCGGTCGAGGGCGACGAATTGGTCGAGGGTGTAGCGGTACAGGATGATTCCTTGCGAACCTCCGCTGACGAGCACGTGGCCGCTGGGCACCGACAGGTCGATGTAGGCCGGTAGGTTGACATTGACCGAGAAATCCACCGGGACGTACGGGATGAATTGCTGCGGATCGTTGCACCGCGCCTGCAAAAGCACGAGGGCGCCAAGGGCGATGGCTGCATTGCGAAAGGAGGCGTTGAAGGTCATGCTGGTGCGGATTTGCGTAACCCGAGCGGGTCTTTGGGTTGGCCAGCTTGGAAGTCCTTCAGGTAGGCCGGGGTGAAGTACGCAACGTCTTCGAAGCGCTGGTTGGCCCAAGCGTCGAGCGCAGGAATGCGCGCGCATTCGGCGGTCGGATGGACTGAGGTGAATTGCCAAGTGATGCCCGTACCCGCGAGCAAGCGCTCTGTTTTGTCAGCGGCATCGCCCACGACGATGGCATCACCGGTGGCGTGGGGGAAGAGCACATCCACGTCGGTCCGGGATTCGATGACCAGTGCCCGCGTCTCATTCAAGGCGTCGAAACGCTCACCGGACCAGCGGAACGTTTGCGTGTACACTTCATCCCGACGTGCGTCCATCACAGCAATTACCGTTGTACCCGCTTCGAGGGGCCCATTGGCCACTGTATGGTAGGCCTGAATTTCCAAGCTATTGATGGCGATGAGGGGAATGCCATGGGCGTGGCAAATGCCTTTGGCAGTAGAGGTGCCAATACGCAACCCCGTGTAACTCCCGGGCCCAGCGCAGACCGCAACTGATGCCAAGTCTGAGGCTTGCCACCCCACTGCTTTCAGCGCGGCATCGATCATGGGGAGCAGGTTGGAGGCGTGCACATGCTGTTCCTCGCATCGCTGTTCGGAATGCACGCAGGCACCGCCGTCAAAAAGCGCCACAGAGCACGACAGGGTCGAAGTTTCAAGGGCTAAAATCCGCGCGCTCATTGGTCCTCTTCCGCTTCTTCAGTGGCTTTGATTTCGACCGCATCACCGTCGTCCAGCGTGCGGGAAACGCTTTGATACGGTCCAGTCACGACAGTGAGCGTGGTGTCAAGTCCCGATTTGATTTCGATGTAGCGGTTGTCTTGGATGCCGGTTTCCACCCGTTGCCAACGTACCTCGCCGCTTGGCTCCAACACAAACACCCCCAGCTCATCCTCTTCCTCGTCCGTTTCTGATTCGCGCGTGGTGACCGATTGAATGGGCACCGATACCACGGCGTCGGCGCTCCGGGTGAGCACGTCCACTTTGGCGCTCATCCCCGGCCGGAACGGCGAGGAGGCATCTTCCAAGGTGGTGAGCAGCTCGGCATAGCTCTCTGGTTGTAGCCGCACCTTCACGGAAAAATTCGTCACCTGGTCCATGGCGAACCCGTTGAGCCCCGCATTCAATGCCGTGTTGCCGATTTCGGTGACCGAGCCCATGAACGATTCGTCCAGGTACGCATCTACTTCCACTTCCGCCTCGTCGTTCATGCCGACGCGGACGATGTCGCTCTCGTTTACCTCGACATCCACTTCCATGATGGATAGATCGGAGACCTTCATGACGACCTCACCCGCAGTGAATCCATTCCCTTGCACGCTTTCACCGACCTCCTTGACCAAGGCTGTGACCGTGCCGGACTGGGGGGCGAGCAGGGTGGTACGGCTCAGGTTGTCCCGGGCCTCTTGCACCGAGGCCTCAGCACTAGAAATGGCAAACTCCGCGCTGCGTATGGATTCCGAAGCAGCGGTCAGGGTCGCTTCGGCGCTGATGAAGTTGGCTTCGCCGGCATCGTAATCCGCTTGCGAAACCACCTTGTCGCGAAACAATTGTTGGGTGCGCTGCCAGTTCTTTTCAGCGGCGAAAAACTGGGCGTTGGCTTGGGCGTGCTGGGCTTTGGCGGATGCGAGGTTGGACCGGGCACTGTTGGCCGCGGCTTGCGCCCGGTTCAGCGCCGCCTCATACAAATCGGGGTTGATCTGGACGAGCAAGTCGCCTTTTTCGACCCGGTCGCCCTCCTTTACGGGCAAGGCGAGGATTTGACCGCTCACTTCGGCGGTGATGTTCACTTCGGTTTCCGGCTGAATTTTGCCCGAGGCCGAAACGCGCTCGACAATGTCTCGAACGGCAGCCTGCTTCACATCCACTTCGTCTAGGGTTTCCCGACCGCCGTACCACTTGCCAGCGATGCCGAGCACCACAATGGCAACGACGCTGATGATCCAGAATTTTTTCGTGAATTTCATGGCAAGGGGTTATCGGAAGGTCATGGCTTTGCCCATGTAAAAATCGAGGATGCGGCTTTTGAAAGCCAGATCGTATTTGGCGCGAAGGGCGTTGACGCGGGCGTTGTCAAACAGGGTGCGGGCGTCAGCATAGTCAATGGCGGTTGACGCTCCTGCTTCGTAGCGTTTTTCGGTATTCAGGAAGGCGCGCTCTGCCGCAACCAAGGCAGCCTCTTGGGCCACGGCCTGTTCGGAGGCTGCACGCGCATCGGCCCAGGCCGATTCGATGCTGGTGGTCAACGTCTGCTTCGTCTGTTCGAGTTGGTATTGGGCACTGAGCGCAGAAACTTCGGCTTGTTCGATGGAGGACTTCACGCTGAAGTTGTTGAAGATGGGGATGTTCATGGAGAAGAACACGCTCTGGTTGAAGTTCTGGCTGAGCTGATCGTCAAACGGCGTCGTGATGAAGTTGTAGACTTCTTGTTGAGCAATGAGATCGTACGACGTGCTGTCGTCCACTACCACTGCCAGCACAAATTCCTCCGTTGAGGGCGCTCCGTCAATGCTGCGGGAGGCACCTGAGTAGCCGGTGCCGATGTTGTAGCTCGCGAACAGCCGGGGGTAGCGGTTGGCTTTTGCGATATCCAACCCGATGAAGGCGTCTTCAACCTGCAACTCCGCTTGCCGAATTTCGGGGAAGGAGCCCAGGGCATAGGCCACGGCCGCCGCGGGTGAGGAGGGCAGATCCGTGCGTTGAAGGTCTTCGTCTGAAGGCCGAATCAATTCGAAACCATCGGCTTCTGAAGCGGGCAGTTGAAGCAGCTGGACCAAGTTCAACTTGGCCAATCCCAAGGCATTCTTGGTGCTTACGATGTTCGCCTCGTCTGCAGCCAATTGGGCTTCGACATCGTAGAGGTCAAATTCGGCAGCTGCCCCGGCGGCAACCATGCTCCGCATGCGGTCCACTTGACGCGCTGTCGCTTGGCGGTTGTATTCGGCTACCCGCTCGAATTCTTCTTGGAATAATACGTTCAGGAAGGCTCCAGCAATGGTGAGGACGACGTTGTTCTCTGCGATTTCCCGTTGGGCTGCTGCCGATTCCTGGGCCAACTTGGCCCGGCGCAGGTTCAGGTGGTTCTGAAAGCCGTTGAACAACACCATGCCGGTGCTCAGGCCAAAACTATTGGATCGAATGGCGGATGATTCCACGAATTGGTTGGTGAACGGGTCAATGGTTCGACCGAAGTTGTACCCGTGGGAGAGGTTTCCATCGAGGTTCGGGAGAAAGGCACCTTTTGCAGTTTGCGTGCCGATGGCTGCGCTGGTCTCGCCCAGTTCACCGAGTTGAATCTGGATGTTGTGTTCAAAAGCATGATCCAAGCAGCGTTGAAGGGACCAGGCTTCCTGTGCAGCAGTTTGCAAAGGGACAAGGGCCATGAATCCGAGCACCAAGGCTCCGATAAGTGGAATGGCAGGTTTCAATTTGCGCATGGACAAAATTAACCCAAAGCGCCTGTCTGCGAACGCTTTATCAGTAATTGGTAACTCGAATGCTGATGCGCCGGTTGGCTTCCGCCTCTTCTGGAGTTGCCGGCTTTGGGTACAGGCGCTGTTCTGAACCGCGGCCCTCGACGGATAAGCGGTTCGCCTTGATCCCTGAAGACACGAGGTATTCAAACACCGCTCGCGCCCGATTCCGGCTAGTGCGGTGCTGTTCAGTCGTGCCTTCCCCTTCGTGTCCGATAATCGCCACCGATACGGTTGGGTTGACCTCAATGAATCCGCGCAACGCTTCCAAGGCCGGCACAGATGTGAAATACAGGTCTTCGGTGCCGGGCATGAATTCAATGGCTGGCAGGGCTGTTTCCAATCCAATGGCTAGGGGTTCGAGGAGCAGCGTATCCGTCTGGATGTTCGGATCGGCGAAGATGTAGTCTGCATAAAGCATGAAATCGGGCTCGACGCACAACCGACTATACCGGCGGTAGGGGGCCAATTTCATGGTGGTGTCCTCATCGACACGCAACCGCACGGGCTTGCGGGGATTCAGTCCCTCCACAGTAAGTTCCGCTCGAATGAGTTGGGCAGTGGATTGGTCGGCCACCGCCCACTTCTGGTGCACCGGCTCTTCCGTTACGGCCTCTCCGTCGAGCCATGGGCTGCGTTCCACCACGAACTGAGCCGCGCCGTGCACGCAACTTAGGAGTCCGAGAAGCAGTCCGAATAGTCGGACGCAGGGGGGAAAGGTCATGTGATTCTTCGCTTAAGATGCGCTCTTGCGCTTCTTATAAATTACGAAGAAAAGGGCGGAAAGCAAAATGTAAGGAACGGCCATCAGGTACAAAATCCCACGGTTTAGCCCTGCACCGAGGCCACCGTCATCGGCGCTGTCTTCGGCTACAGCTTTGCACATGACGCATTGCCCTGTCGCTTGTTCCCAAGCGAATACGGCGACCAAGGCCAAAACGAGCGGGAGAAATTTGCGCACTGTGGTCATATTAATGCGGGTAGTATGGTGAAATCATCAAGTAGACAATCACCCCGGTTGCGGTAACGTACAGCCAGATTGGCCAGGTGATTTTGGCCAGCCTGCGGTGTTTCTCCACTTGCATCCCCAGCCCTCGGGCATAGGTGAAAAGCACCAACGGAATGATTCCAGTAGACAATACAATGTGGGAGATCAGGATGAAAAGGTAAACGCTGCGGATCCAGCCCTCGCCGCCAAATTTGGTGGATTCGGTGGTCAAGTGAAAAGCAACGTAGCTCACGAGGAACAGCACACTCAAGCTCAGCGCAGTGGTGGTGAAAGCGCGGTGCACTTTGATGTTTTTGCTGCGAATGGCTGCGTACGCCGCGATGAGGCAGCAAAAGGCGGTGCCGTTGAAGAGGGCGTTGAGCTTCGGAAGGATGTACAGTGATTGCCGGGTGGATTCCGAGAGGGACTCCACAGGTGGGATGAGGAACAACAGGGCAACGACGGTAGGGATGACCACCGCCATGGTCCAGATGAAGCGCTTTACGTTTGTTTCGTTGTTTACCATGGCTTATTCATTGAGTGCCCAGAGTTGCTCGACGGCTTCTAGCAGCTGATCCACCTCCTCGGTGTCAGTTCCGTCGTAGTAACCGCGGATGCGGCCGCTGCGGTCGACAACTGCAAAGATGTCGCTGTGGAAGATGCCACCGGCTGCGGTATCGCTTTCAATGGCCGTGAGGAAGTACCCGTTGCGGGCGAGGTCGTAGAGGTCTTCTTTGTTGCCAGTCAGCAGTTTCCACACCACGGGGTCCTGACCAAGTCGCTCCCCGTATTCTTTCAGCTGCGAAGGCGTGTCGTTCTCCGGGTCGACGGAGTGACTGATGAGTCGGACGTCGCCCTTCATTCCCTTCGCTTCGATTCCGGCTTGAAGGCGCGCCATTTGGCTGGACATGATGGGACAAATCGTTGGGCACGTCGTGAAGAAAAAGTCAACCACGCGCAGCTGCCCGTCACAATCGTAATGGGAAAACTCCACGCTGTCGCTATCGAGAAACGCAAACGGCGGAACCGTGTGCCCCTCTGGCCCCAGCACGGGCAGTGGAGGGAGGTCGGCGAGCGCTTCCGCTCGCTTTTTCTTGGCGTAGGCCGCCTCGTCCATTTCCTTTTGGAGCAAGGCAATGTCTTCCACGGCGTCCTTGATGGCATCTTCAGAAGCCGCGTGGTACACACCGCGCAGGTAGCCTTTGCTGTCCACCAGCCAGAGCGTGGCGATGTTGTCGGGGTCCGAGGGATCCCGCTCGATCATGAAAGATTCCGCAATGATGGCATCGATGTCGGTTTGCTTGCCAGTGAGGAATTGCCACTTCCCGTCAAAACCGTTGTAGCGCGTGTTGCGCTCGACATACTTGGCCAGTACTTCGGGCGTGTCGTGCTCAGCGTCCAACGTGAAGCACACGGTGGTGATGTCGCTCTCGTCGCGGTACCGAAAGTTGGGCCAGAGCAGTTGCTTGGTCACTTGCGCCACGTGCGGCGCATCGGTCGCAAAGAAGGCCGCCAGCCACACCTTTCCGTCGAGCGATTGGGAATCGAATGGCTCGCTAAGGTGATTGGTTAATGCGAACGGCTGCACCCGTTGAACGCTTTCGCTGAATGCTTCGGTGGTACCGTCCTCGGTGAAGTAAGGGAGGGTGTTGAAATGGTGCTCTCCGTGGACGCCCAAAACCATGAGCCCAATCAACGGCAACGCGAGCATGATGCCCAATAGGACCGCATACTTCTTGAGGGTTTTGGAAAGGGGAGTGCTCACAGGAAAGAAACCGGTGAACTGGCGGTGAAGTTCAACCCCCGAAAGGGTTCAAATGCACCGGCTCAGTGCAGGGTATTGAAGTTGCCCAAATGCCCGAAACCTTCGGAAATTGCAATGAATATCAAGTACCCAATGAAGAGCATGTAGGGTGCAATGATGACCTTTTTCAGGTTGCTGCGCTCATCCCCCAAGTGCATGAACACCAAAACGATGTACGCAGCCTTCACCAACGTCAGAATGATGAACGACCACTTGATCATGGTCCACGTGAACGTCTCCGAGCGCTTGAAGTAGATGCCCATCAGGACTTCCACCGTGGTGAGCAAGGTGAGGATGCCCGTAACCTTCCAGATGTTCTTGCGAATCTTGGCGCCTTCTTCTTCGCTGTGGTGGGAATTGAGGGCGTAGCTATCGTTTACAATGAGGTCGTCGCGTTCCATGGTTGCTGGGGTTAAAATTGAGCAGGGTTAGACCAGGTAGAAGAAGGTGAAAACAAAGACCCAAACGAGGTCTACGAAGTGCCAGTACAGGCCGATTTTCTCCACCATTTCGTAGTGCTTGCGGCGTTCGAATACGCCTTGAATCACCATGATGAAAATGATGATGTTGATGACCACACCCGAGAACACGTGGAATCCGTGGAAACCGGTGATGAAGAAGAAGAAGTTCGCGTAGGCTTGCTGAATCGCATACTCGTTGTCGTGCATGTTCGCCCCAAAAGCGAAGGTGCCGGAACGTGCGTTCCAAAGTTTCATGGCCTCATCGCCGCTGACGAAGGATTCGTTCTCGACGTACTTGTTGAGCGTCAGTGCGTGCAATTCTGCTTCGTGGGAATGCTCACCAACCTCAACCAGCTTGATGCCATGGTCGCTCTCTACCAAAGAGACGTTGGGTTCGCCTTCAATCCAAGGCTCGGCCAAATGACCAAAATGGTGGTCCATGAAGACCGGATCGCCCTTGGACAGGTTGAACACTTCGCCGTCGTCTGCGGTGACTGTGACGTTCTCTGCCAACAGGAACGAACCGCCGCTGCCGTGGATGAAGTGCGACCATTCCCAAGCTTGGGAACCGAGGAAGAAAAAGCCCCCGATGATGGTCAATCCGAGCCAGCGGATGACGCCACTTTTGTCGTTGCGGTGACCCGCCTCAACAGCGAGTACCATGGTGACCGAAGACACAATGAGGATGAACGTCATCAAGGCTACGTAGATGAGCGGGTATTCTCCGTCCAATCCGGGGAGTGCGCGGAACACTTGCTCGCCGATGGGCCAAGCATCTGTGCTGCTGGCGCGAACGAATCCATATGCAGTGAGCAATCCTCCGAACGTCAACGCGTCTGACACGAGGAAATACCACATCATCATCTTCCCATAACTCACGCTGAAAGGTGAGCGACCTCCTCCCCAGAGGACTTCTTTCGAAATGGCTTTCGTTGCTTCTCCGCCCATGGCTACAATTTGGCGGTAAATTTAGTCAATTGCCTGCAACGAAACACCTTTTTTGTGGCCCGGAAACAATCAACGGGGTATTTCGTTCAATTCCCCTGCGAATTTTTAGTTCAAGAAGAACAAGAACGCGAACAGGTACAGCCACAGTGCACCCATGAAATGCCAGTAAATGCTGAGGGATTGGAGCCGGACCACATCACCCGAGTGGATGGTCCCCAAGGCCACACGTATGCCATTGACAACGAGGTAAATAAACCCGAAAATGAGGTGCAAAATGTGCACCGCAATCAAGGCCCACAGGTACCCGCCACCGGAGTTGGAGGTGCGTGCTACATCCCGCGTAATTGGCTTGACCATCAGCTCGTCGTTCGACGCATAAAATTCTTGGCGCTCGGGACTGTAGATCAACGGAAGGCCGTTGCGGGAAACTTCATAGTCCTCGCCGTAGACAGCGCCGCTTTCCATGATGGATTCAATGCTGTTCCACCGGTAGGCGTCCATGCCCGAGTCATGTTCACTCACCGACCAGCCCATGCCCAAGTCGGCCATGCCCTGCCAGCCTTCCGCTTGGCTCACGGTGAAACCAATGCCGAACAGCAGTGTACCGCCCAAGGCTGCGAGGGTTTTGACTTTATCCCCAGCGCGCATCCACCGCACGGCCAACCACAAGGCGACCGAGGAAAGCACCAACAAACCGTTGCTGATCCAAAACGGCGTGGTAGGCGTCACGTGCACCCAGTATTGGCCCATGTTGGAGACAATGTAGGCGCTGGTAAAACCCGCGAACAGCATCACGATGGCGAAAACGATGAAGTACATCAACATCTTCTTCGTGCGCTCGCGAACAGCGGGGTCGTGTCCTTCAAAAACGTCGGGTTTGGCAGCTGAAGTCTGGGCCATGTTCAATCAAATTTTATCAAGTACGTAAGCGATTTGCACCACCGGCAGGTACGCAAACGAGGCAAACATCAGTTGCCGCGCGTGCTTGCGGTCCAAGGTCCGGAAGAGCTTGACGGCCGGAATCATGAACCCGATTCCGCAGAGAATGGCCACGCTCAAGGCGATGTTGCCCACCATCGGGGATCCCGCCGGAAGGGCCCACGGTAGCAGCGACGCAGGGATGCAAAACGCGGTGTACATCAAGATTTGCCAAGCGCTTTCTTTGGTTCGTCCCGCCCGGAAGGGCAGCATGTGGTACCCAGCTTTCTGGTAGTCGTCGTGGGCGAGCCAAGCGATGGCCCAGAAATGCGGGAACTGCCACATGAACTGAACAGCAAACAACGTCCCAGGTTCGATGCCGAAGTCCCCCGTGGCTGCAACATACCCAATCATGGGTGGCAATGCACCCGGGAAGGCCCCAACAAACACGCTGAGGGTCGAACGGCTCTTGAGCGGTGTGTAGATGAATGCGTAGGAAACCAACGCTGCAACGCCCAACCAACCGCTGAGGGGATTCAAGGTAAACAGGCACCCCAAGCCGATGATGCCAGCGAGAACACTGTACATAATCGCCTGCGAAGGTTCCATGCGGCCAGCGGGAAGCGGGCGCTCGGCGGTGCGTTCCATCAAGCCATCCACGCGTTTTTCAATGACCTGGTTCAATCCATTCGAAGCACCCGTAAGCAGGTAGCCTCCGATTGTCAGCAGCAAGAAGCTTTTGAGATCCAAGGTCTCCACGGCCATGAACCAGCCGAGGATCGCAGACATGACCACGAAGAAGCCGAGGCGGACCTTGAAGAGTGCTGCGATGTCTTTCATGTTCCCAAGTTGGGGGGCAAAATTACGCAGCAGCGCGGGATATCACCTCACCAATTTCGTTCTTCAAGGACACGGTTAAGCCGAATACCGCATTCCACTCGCCACCAGTTTTCGGTTCCCAGGTCGCCGGTGCGGTGGTTTTGCATGGCGCGGACGAACACCTGCTGCCCCTCGAGCCTTGGAATGTCGTGGCCTACATCGATCCACAAGAGCCGTTGCGTGATGAGGTCCGTGTCGCCGGCGATGCCGTCACCGGTGTAGCCCAATTCCACGCCGTAATCCGCTGGACGTGTGACGTAGGAGAGCAGCGGGTTGGAACCGATGCTGAAGGTGGGCTCTTTGTCGAGTTCAACGGCTTCATCCGCGCCCTGCTGCCGCAAGACAACGCCGGCGTGTGCACTCCAAGCGCCGCGTTCCCACCGCACATGGGCACGGCCTTCGATGAAATTGCTGCCCGCCGGGTGGGCGAGCGGTTGGTGGTTGTGGGTCCAACTTTGAGCAGGTGCCGCGTGCGCGTAGGTGTAGGGGCGGACAGCGCAGGCCTCCACGACTGCGCCCCATCCATTCGATGGATGTCGCCATGATGCGGTGCCCAGCAGCCCCCACTTGTTGGCCCACCACTGATCTGGACTGAATACCTGGCTGACGACCAATTCATCCAGCATCAGTTGGCCGTAGAGCTGGAGGGTGTTGTTGGCCCATGCAGGCACCCATGCGAGTGCTGCACCAATCAATGCATTGTCCGCCGACCCCAAGGCGTATTCGGCCGGTCGGAAGGCGACCACGGGCAAGGCATAGACCGGTTCAAACCGCGACGTATAGCCGCTGTCGGCACCCAACCAGGTAACGGCGCCGAACAACGTGCCGGTCCAACCGGGAGCGATTGCCACGTCGATGGCGTGGCTTGCCAACCAGCTGCCGCGTTTGTCAACGTAAGCGCCTGGACTCAGCTGTCCGGACCCCGGGAAATCTGCCGGGCTGCCGACGGTTCTGTGTTGTGTACGCGCAATCATGTGCACATAGGAGATGCGCTCAGTGTTCAATACAATGCGCGCAAACGGAAGTGGCGCAGCTTGCCTATCCAGCCACAGGGAACGCCAGCCCTTGCCCCAATGGTGGCGGCGGTTCCCGGCTTCGATTGACAGGGATGGACCCAGGTTGTAGCCAATGGTGCCAACTATCCGGGCAAGCGCGATGTCGGCCTGGGTTGGATTCCAAGCCCAGCCCATGCCGTCCCATGTGCCCCATTGCCACGCTTCGTTCCAGTCGTCCGCATTGACCCCGGCTACTCGCCAATGTTCGGCATGACCATGGGTGTAAAATCGGTCATGTGTCCAGTCCCACGTCATGCCCAGCTGCCAGCCAACGCCCCCGGCAGACGGCCAATCCCAAAAGGCGCCCCGGAGCAATGCGCCGGGACTGTACTGCAGTGCGCCGAAGCCTTGAACATCCAATTCTCGGTTGGTGGTGTCATTCGATTGCACCACTGCAGGCCAAACGCCTCCAGCACCGGGCGTCCAGGCACCAATATCCCAATGGTCACTTACGAGTTCTTGCGCGTGCCCACGGCAAGGCCATCCCGTGCAGACAAATAGAAAAAACAATAGGATGCGACGGGCACGCGTCATGTCCGAAAGGTACAATCAAGCAATAGCCGATTCTTGAGTTTCTTGTTGCTTGCTTTTTTCGACGGCGTCCCGCAGCAGCTCATCGCGTCGTTGGGCCAATTTGTGCTGGCCTTTGGTGCTGCTCAAAACAGGGAGGAACCACAGGAAACTCAGTGCAAACAAGCCGAAGAACATGCCTTCTTCTCCCAACTGTGGAAAGAGGTAAGGGCGTGCCCAGGCAATGCAAACAATGCCCAGCGAGAAGATGTATACAAATAAAGACGTCTTCGCGTGATTGCGGGTGCGCATCATCAAGCGATGATGCAGGTGGTTCCGGTCAGGGCTGAATGGGCTGATGCCGCGTGCCGCACGCAGGCAAAACACCCGTAACGTGTCCATCAGTGGATAAGCCAAGATGCTCATGGCGATCACCGGCTTCGATATGCCCGTCCATGCATCGGGTACGAGCTCCTGGGGCGTGTTGATGATGTGGGTCGCCAATGCATATGCGACCAGTCCCACTAACAAGGATCCGCTATCTCCGAGGAAGATGCGCGCAGGGGCAAAATTGAACACCAAAAAGCCAAGCATGGCTCCCGCCATGGTCAGTGCGAGGATGGCGTCAGCAGTTTGCCCAGTATTCAAAAACCAAAAGGCAAATGCGGACATGGCAATCACCGAGTAGCCACCCACCAGTCCGTCCACTCCATCAATCAGGTTCAGGGAATTGACAACAACGACGTAGACAAACAGGGAAAATAAGAGCGAAAGCGCCTCGGGAAGTTCTTCGATGCCGAACAAGCCCCCAAAGGTTTGAATCTTGTACCCCCCAGCGGTGATGAGCATTAAACCCACCCCAAGGTGCACCAATAGTTTTTTGGAAGCGGCCAATCCGATGATGTCGTCTTTTAATCCCATGAAAAAGATGATCACGGTGCAAGCTGCTAACGCCGAGCCGGCCTGGAATACCTCGGTTGCCGGGGCCGGTCCAACTGCGAGCCAGAAGAACAGATTAATCAACAAGGCGGCAAAAATCATTACACCACCGATGGTCGGGACCGCACGCTTGTGAATTTTTCGTGGGTCTTCCGGTAAATCCATCAAGCCTTTTTCCCGCGCCACTTTGATCAAGGCCGGCATACCGAATAGCACGATAAAAAACGCTGTTATGGCGATGAAAAGCATCATGTATTCGCTAAACTATTTCAAAAAAAAAACAATAAAAGACGCCGTGCTGGAAAGTATGACTACTTCATTGTGGACAATTACAATACGAGGAAAACTCACCAAGGGTTACTCAGTCCCAATTGAGAACGCCGGCATGCACGCCCAACCGCAGGCGGGTGTAGCTTTCAAACGGCGCACCGAGCAGCTGGGGACTGCATTGCCCGATTCCCATCCACAGGCGTAAGGGCCACGTGGGTTGCAATTCGAACAGCACGTCCGCATGCCAAGTGGCAGCCAGGTCGGTTTGTTCTGCTGCGGCGTTGAGCATCCACCGCTCATGAACGCGCATGCGGGTCTCCGCCCGAAGGCTTTCACTCCAAAGGCTGTGGAGGTTGATGCCGGCGTTGCTTAGTTCGGTTTGGATCGGTCCAAAGCTGCCATCGGCGATGGTGTGGCAATCGCGGCAGTGGCCGGGATCTCGTTTGGTCCATTCTGCGCGCGCCATCCAGCGGTTACCAGTTGCTTTAAGGCCCGCAACCTGGGTGAGTGGCGCCACGGATTGCGTGCTACCAATCCACGTCAAAGATTGTTGGGCGTATGCAGTGATGCGGGCCGAAGCGATGCGCTGGTGAAATTGGACATCGAGGCCTGCCACATGCCGGGTGGGGGTGTACAGTTCACCTTCCTCGAATCCGAGCGTTTCCCATCCTCCAGCTGCCTCCAGACGCGTCACTTCCCAACTGAAATTGTAGACACCTTGAACCACGAAGTAGGACCCGATATGCTGTTCGTGTGTGAGGAAAATGGCACGGCTGCGTTCGAGCAGTGCTTCAGCAGTTTCCCCGAGAGACCCACGCCGAGTGGACATCCAACGGGTCGACCACAGACTCGTTCGGTGTTGCGCACGATGGTGGGTGACTCGCAGGTACGGTGCGGGGACGGCATACCGGGACAAAAAAGCACTCGCTCGCCCTGTTCCAATGTGCAGGGCGTCGATCCCGGCGTCCCATCCCCATGCTCGTGACTGACGTCCTACCCAGCCCCGTGTGAACATGACATCGAAGTATGCTTCGTCCACCGTGTTGTACCCGCCGTCTTTGCCCAACTTGGCCCGTCCCCATCCCGGAATCCGGTAATCTGTCGCCCAGAAGCCGAGCAACGGTTCTGCCAAACCTTGGCGCTCTAGCAACTCGCCTCCCACGTGCCACTTGCCGTCGATGATGCCTTGAAAACGCGCCCCACGGATGTTGTCCCACCAACTGCGCGTTTGGGTATTGCCATCGACATCCGCGGTCCGGATTGATCCCACGTACGCTTCCACCACTGGATCCACCACGATCAGGTTTTGAGTCCGGTCCGTATCGGAGAAATCAAGCAGGTGGTTGTGTGCTGTGCGCTGCCACCAGTTCCCGCCCTCCAAGGGTTCGATTAATTCCAGCCGTTCGATGGGAACGAATCCGGTGCTGTCCGCCCCGCGCAGCGACCACCAGTTGCCGGCCTGCCCAAAGGCCACCACTGGCAGCCAAGCAAGGAGCACCAAAGCGAGGCGAATCGGCTGGGCTGGGGTCATTCGAAGGTTGATTTGACTTCGGCGTACACCCGTTCAATGCCTTCTCGAAGGCCGATGCTGGCTTTCCAACCAAGCGCGTTGATGCGGTCGACGTTCATGAGCTTGCGGGGGGTCCCGTCGGGTTTGCTGGTGTCCCAATCAAGCGCTCCAGTGTATCCAACGATGTCGCAAATCAACTCGGCCAGGGACTTGATGCTCAGGTCCTCGCCGGTGCCGACGTTGACCCACTCCTCGCCGTTGTAGGTGTCCATGAGGTGCACGCATGCCTCGGCCAAATCGTCTACGTGCAGGAACTCGCGCTTTGGCGACCCTGTTCCCCAGAGCGGAACGCTCGGGTGACCATTGACTTTGGCGGTGTGGATCTTGCGGAGCAGGGCCGGCAGGACGTGGCTCGTCTCAAGGTCGTAGTTGTCGCCCGGGCCGTAGAGGTTGGTGGGCATGGCGCTGACGAAGTTGGCGCCGTATTGGTGGCGGTACGTTTCGCACAGCTTGATGCCCGCGATTTTGGCAATGGCATAAGGCTCATTGGTGGGCTCGAGCGAACCGGTCAATAGCGCATCTTCCTCCAGCGGCTGTGGGGCGAGTTTCGGGTAGATGCACGAGGAACCGAGGAACAGCAGTTTGTCCACGCCGTGCTTCCACGCCGCATGGATGACGTTGGCCTCCATCATGAGGTTTTCATAAAGGAACTGCGCCCGGTAGGTGTTGTTGGCATGGATGCCGCCAACTTTGGCTGCGGCGAGGTAGACCTGTTGGGGTTTTTCGTTTTCGAAGAATGCATCAACCGCCTGCTGGTCCGTGAGATCCAGTTCCGCTCGAGTACGTGTGACAATGCTTGAAATTCCTTTCGACTGCAAGTGGCGTACAATGGCGGATCCGACCATGCCGCGGTGTCCTGCGACAAAAATTTTTATTGGCGATTCCCCTTCTGATGAGCTCATGACGCAAAGTAAAAACGAAAACCTCAGTTCGGTTGAGTTTGCCGCAGCCCGTCACCAATAAAGGTGAACGCCAACACAACGCTGATGATCAACACTCCGGGAGCGATGGCCAACCAGGCGTGGCTGCCGGTGATGAGGTGGTAGTGTTCTTGAATAATGTTGCCCCAACTCGGGATGGGGATTTGGGCGCCGTAGCCGAGGAAACTCAATCCGGATTCAATGAGAATGGCAGCGGCAAAATTAGCTGCGGCGATAACGGTGATGGGTCCGGTGGCATTGGGCAGCATGTGCCGGAGCATCACGCGCAGGTCAGAAAATCCAAAAGCTTGCGCGGCTTGAATGAACTCCATTTCCCGCAAGGCGAAAAACTGCCCCCGCACAACCCTCGCCACGTCCACCCACATGGTCAAACCGATGGCGAGAAACACCTGCCAGAGTCCTTTGCCAAATGCCATGGTGATGGCGAGGACCATGAGCAGCGTTGGCAACGTCCACACAACTTGGATGAACCAACTGATGACTGCATCGACCCGTCCGCCGCGGTAGCCGGCCCATGCCCCGAGCAGTATGCCAATGAATAGCGAGATCAACACCGCCGTGAAGCCCACACCGAGGCTGATGGCCGACCCTGCCATGAGGCGGCTGAGTACATCCCGGCCGTAGCGATCGGTCCCGAGCCAGTGGGTTTGGGTCCCTCCGTCCGCTGAGGTCCATTCCGAACCTGGAGCTAGCAATGCGCGTTCGAGAACTTGGTCATTTGCATTTGGGGTGGCATCCGGTCGAATTGCTGGTCCGGCCAAAGCCACCAGCACGAGCAAGGCGATCCAGCAGGCTCCAATGCGAGCGGGAAGGTGGTGGGCGAGGCGATTCAAATCAATCGAATTGGTAGGGTGAAATTAAATCCGGCGGTCCTTCCACTGAACGTCACCCCGTAGAAGTTGCCACCACGCTCCCCACACCAAAACGGCATACCGAAACGGGAACTGCGCTGCATCGCTGGCGTGCCAGGTGATTCCAAACTGCCGGCCGGCCAGCGCCAACAAGCGCCAATCCACGAGTGCCTTCGCAGCGACAAATCCCACGAGCATCCTCCAACCAGCGGTCCCATCCGTCACCAAAGCGCTGATGGCCAATGCGACCGGGACGGCATGGACGGCCGCAATGGTGAGGGCGGTTCGTCGGGTTTCAGCATCTTGTCCGCCGGTCTTGGAGGCCCACCGGGCGCGCTGTTGCCATAGAGCCTTCCAGTTGGGGGCGGCCGAAGTGGATACCTGAGCATCCGCACCTCCGCACCACTGAATGGCCTTGTCGGCCTGCCGAAGAGCAAGTAAGGCGAACGCGTCGTCCCCCGATGCCCATTCGGGATGGAGGGCGTCGACCGGATAATCGGCGGTGGCATACAGGCTGTTGGCTCCGCTGCCCATGGCGAGTCGCCCAGATTGCACGCCTCCTGCGATCCACGTTTGTATGACGGCAAATTCAAGCCGCTGAAACCGATGCCACGCGGTTGACGGCTCGGTACTGATGACCACCCCGCCGAGCACGCACGCGGCGTCTTCGCGCACCGCCGCAGCTACCAGGCTGCGCGCCCAATCCGCACCGAGTCGTACGTCGGCATCGACCGTGGCCAACCACGGGGTTTTCACGTGCTTGAAGCCCGTCGCCAGGGCGGATTTTTTGCCCGAACCCTCTGCAGGGATGCAGGTGACTCCGGCTGCCTCTGCAGCGCGGAGCGTACCATCGGTGCTCGCGTCATCGATGACCACGATGCGGACGGGGTGAGATTGGGATTGGAGGTCGTTCAGCAGATGGGGAAGGGCCTCGGCTTCGTTGCGGCAGGGGATGAGTACGGTGAGTTCACCTGAAATGTCCCCAACGGGCCGGCTGCTGCGGTCGGCGGCTTTCAATCGCTTACCGACGTTCCAAGCGAAGGCCGCGTAGGCGAGCCAGGTCGCTCCGGCAATCACACCCAGCGGCATGAGCACTTCATCCATGGCGCCGTTGGAATTGCAGGCCACCGCCGATGAGTGCGGGGAGCCCGAGGTTGACCACCCAAACGAGGAAGGCTGCAGCGAGCAGCCCCGGCAATACCGATCCCGGCGGCTGCATCCAGGCCACCAAGAGCGCCTCACGGACGCCTAGTTCGGCCAAGGCTGCGGTGGGAACGATCATGTTCCCAAGGTAAACCACGGCGATGGTGGTGTAGAGCGCCAGGTCCCACTCGATGCCCCAAGCGCCGAGGGCCGCGGCAAACTGGGTAGCAAATACGGCGTAGCGCAATCCGCTCAGGACGATTTGCCAGCGGTATTGACGCGGTGTCCACCGGTCTGACACGAGGCCCCAACGGGCTTCCAACCACCGATTGATGCGCCGAGGAGAACGGGTGAGGCGAGGCAAGAGCCACCAAACTGCACTTGCGGCAGCAAGCCCGGCGAGTATCGCCCACTGGGCCCCAGCGGGAATGGGCAGGTGGATCTGTCCGTCCGCGGTGAACACCCACCACGCGGCTGTGCCAAAGGTGAGGGTCCATCCGGCTTGCGCCCAGGCACTCAGCAGCCATGCTTGCGTTCCGAGCGGTCGTTCATCTGCAGGCAACAGAGCCACGCGGGCAACGGCATCGCCGGTGCGGTTGGGCGTGACCATCGCAAACGTCGCCCCGACCAGTGCTTCACGGAGGCTAGCTGTCCAGGACTTGTCTGCGGTGGCGGTCAGCGCGTGCCATTTGGCGGTTTCCAATCCAATGTTGATTGGCAGTCCTGCGGCGAGCGCGCACAGGAGCCACGGACGACTCGGGTGCCACAGCACTTCCAACGCCGCCGGGTCCGACCAGATGCTGTGGTCGGTCAATGCCCAGGCGATATAGCCTAGGGCCGCCGCGGTGACGATGTAGCGAATACGCATTTCCAAATGTACCTTCGTCGGAGCATGCCTTCCAACCCCTCCAAGACCGCGCCCGAACAGATCATTTTGGGCATCGACCCCGGTACCACCATCATGGGGTACGGCGTGATCCGAGTGCGGGGCAAGCAAGTGGAACTGGTGGAGATGGGTGCGTTGCACCTCACCAAGTACAAGGACCACGCGGTCAAGTTGAAGCGGATTTTTGACCGGTGCGCCGCGCTGATTGAGACGTACGCCCCAGATCATTTAGCGGTGGAAGCGCCGTTTTTTGGCAAAAACGTACAGTCCATGCTCAAATTGGGCCGGGCCCAAGGGGTCGCACTCGCTGCGGCCTTGTCTCGGGATATTCCCGTTTCCGAATACGCCCCCCGAAAAGTCAAGCAGGCCATCACTGGCTCTGGGGCCGCGAGCAAAGAGCAGGTTGCGGCGATGGTGGCGCGCACGTTGGCCATCAAACCGGCCGACATGCCCAAAGAACTCGATGCCAGCGATGGCGTGGCCGTAGCCTTGTGCCATCATTTTCAATTGGCCTCACCGCGGATGCAAGCTGGATACAGCGGCTGGAAGGCGTTTGTGGCCGACCAGAGTGACCGGGTTGTAGGCGCATGAAGGCGCGCGGCAGATTTTTTTTGAAAAAATGCAACCTTTTCTCAAACCACTTCGTAAGGGCGAGGTGAGCTTCGGCTCAGATAACAGTTTACTTGTTTTCATTCAACAGGGGAGGGTCATCCAACGGGGTGACCCTCTTTTGTTGTGCACCGTTGCCTGCCTGCTGTCAGGCGAGCAGTGTTTGCTCGATGATGCGGCTGATCAACTCCTTCTTGCTCAAGCCCACGGCGGCTGACTGCTTCGGGATGATGCTGGCTTCAGAAAATCCGGGAACCGTGTTGATCTCGATGATGTGAATTTGCTCCGGTGATTCGGACATCATGTCCACGCGCGCCATGCCGCGCATGCCCGTGGCGCGGTATACCTCGATGGCTTTTGCCTGCAGTGCTTGCGCCCAATCCGCTGAAATCTCAGCGGGGGTGATTTCCTCGGATTCACCGGCGTATTTGGCTTCGTAATCAAAAAATTCCCGGTGCGTTCGAATTTCGGTCACGGGCAAGGCCACCGGATCGCCCGACGCATCCGGAATGACTCCGGACGTGAATTCGCGCCCTTGCAGCAGGGACTCCACGACCACGCCGCTGCCGCCAACGGCCATGGCGGTATCGATGGCGGCCTGGAGCTGGGCCGCTTCAGAGACCTTGGAAATGCCGATGCTCGATCCGGTTTCGTTGGGCTTGACGAAGCAGGGCAATCCGAGTTCTTCGATGAGTTCCTCCGCAGACCACTTCCCACCGGGTGCGATCTGCACGGTCCGAGCTACGGGTTGGCCTTGTTCTGCCAAAAACGCCGTCGTACGGCCTTTGTGAAAAGTCAATGCCATGGCATCTGCATCCCCCGTTGTGTGCGGAAAGCCGGCCGCCTCCAGTTCGGCTTGCAGCTTGCCGTCCTCCCCGGGCGTGCCGTGGACCATGACAAAGGCGCCAATGTAATTGGCCGGATCAGATTGGAGGTGCTGCAGATCCGTGGGGAGCATCTCGCCCTCCACTACCGCAAACCACCCGTCATTGTTGATGTGCACCAGCGTGGGCGCAAACCGCGTGCGGTCGATGTTGGCCATGACCATGGCCGCAGATTTTCGGGAAATCTCGGCTTCTCCAGAGGTACCGCCTGTGAAAACGACGAGGGCTTGCATGGAAACAAGAACGGTTGCCGGGCGCGGTTTATGCGCTGGGGGTTTGTTTTCCTTCCACCGCCAGTTGTTCACGAATGCGCATCATCCGTTCCAAAACCTCTTCGCGGGAACCGCCCGTGATGGTTACGTGGCCCATTTTGCGGAAGGGCTTGACCTGGGATTTGCCGTAGAGGTGGGGGTGAACGCCTTCTGTGGCGAGCGCTACGTCGATGCCTTTGTAATCGGGGGTGCCCTGTGCATCGGCTGTACCGATAATATTGACCATCGCGCCCACGGCGTGCACCGGAGCCGTCGAGCCCAGCGGAAGGTCTAACACCGTCCGCAGGTGCTGTTCAAACTGGGAGGTCACGTTGGCTTCGATGGTGTGGTGTCCGCTGTTGTGGGTACGGGGTGCGACTTCGTTGACGAGGATGTTCCCGGAGGTGTCGAGGAACAATTCTACGGCGAGTAGCCCTTCAAAATCCATGGCTTCCACGACCTGCTGGGCCACCCGCTCTGCTTCAGTGGCCTGAGCAGCCGTGATCGCTGCAGGTGCGATGAGGTAGTCGACCAGGTTGGCCACCGGATCAAAAACGGATTCGACAACCGGGAAGCACTTCGTTTCGCCGGCGCTGTTGCGGGCGACGATGACGCTCAGTTCTTTGTCGATGTCCACCGCGGCTTCGAGAACGCTCGGCACGGTAAACGCCTTGTCGACGCTCGCTTCGTCTTTCAGCACAACGACACCTTTGCCGTCGTACCCGCCCTTGCGCATTTTCTGTACGATGGGGAAGCCCATGGCCCCCACTTCGCTCACGTTGTCGATCAGTTGGTATGGCGCGGTGGGGATGCCGTTCGCCTCGAAGAATTGCTTCTGCAAGCCCTTGTCTTGGATGGTGGCCAAGTGGTCGGGTTTGGGAATGACGCGTACGCCTTGTTGCTCCAACTTGCGGAGGCCTTCGACGCTCACGTGCTCAATTTCGATGGTGATGCAGTCCAAGTCCCGCCCGAAGGCCACGACGGCCTCGGCATCGTTGAGGTCGCCTTGCACAAACCGGTGCGTGAAATTGCTGCACGGCGCATCCGCGCTTGGGTCCATGACCTCCAACCGGGCATCAAAGTCGATTGCGGATTGAATCATCATGCGGCCCAGCTGCCCTCCGCCCAATACGCCGAGGCGCAATGAAGGACCGAAAGAAGCGGTGTTTTTCGAGGCAATTCCCATGGTACAAAGATATTTGTCGTTTTTTGCAGCATGGAATTTTTGGAACAGGTTTTTTTGGGTAACCCTTTGCGTGAGTGGGGCATTGCCTTGCTGTGGGCAATCGGCGGGATCGTTGTCGGAAAATTGCTGTACCGCTGGTTCAGTCGCCGCATGCGCAAATTGGCCAGCAAGACGGAAACCCAGCTGGACGATTTGATTGTGGACCAGGTTGAGGAGCCATTGGCCTTGGCGGTCATCCTGCTCGGCTTTTGGTTCGGCTACGACCACCTGCACTTTGGAGAAGACGTGGATACCTTCATGGAGCACGTGTTTTCCATTGCGGTTGCCATCGATGTGACGTGGATGGCAGCGCGCCTCCTGGATAGCCTGCTGGGCAGCCTGTTGACGCGAACAGGTGAGCAATCCGAATCGGCGATGATGGCGCAGATGGCACCGATCCTCCGCAAAACCCTGCGCTCCTCCGTCTGGGTACTTGGGGTGATCATGGCGATGAACAACGCCGGGTACGACGTCGGCGCGCTTCTCGCGGGGGTTGGTATCGGCGGTTTGGCCATGGGCCTGGCGGCGAAGGATTTCGTGGCCAATATTTTCGGGGGTATTACGGTTTTTGTCGACAAACCATTCGTCGTCGGTGACCGCGTGCAACTCGATGGCGTAGACGGCATTGTCATTGAAGTGGGCATCCGCTCGACCCGCATCAAGACCCTCGCAGGCCGCATCGTCACAATCCCCAACCACAAATTCACCGATAGCGTTGTTGAGAATGTGACCGCCGAACCTGCGCGGAAGATCCGGCTGGATCTTGGGTTGACGTACGACACGACGCCTGAACGCATCGAGGAGGCCATTGGTATTTTACGTGAAGTAGTCGAAAAGCACGTTGGAACCGAAAACGACACCATTATTTGGTTCAGCGGATTTGGTGATTTTTCACTCAACGTCAGCGCCATCTATTACGTCCGGAAGGAAGCGGACGTGTGCTTGACGCCGGGCGCCATCAACTTGGAAATCTTGCGCCGGTTCAACGCAGCGCAACTTGAATTTGCATTCCCAACCCAGACCCTGATTCACCAGGGCGAAGAGGCCACTAACTCCACACCATCATGAACGAAGCCGAAGCCATTCAACAGGCCTACGATGTGATTGTCCGCATGGATGAACCGCGGTATTGGTATTGTTTAATCAGTTCTGTTTTGGTCGGTTATACCGTCGTGCAAGCGTACCAAAAGTTGACCGGCTCGCGCAAGGAGCGAGCACTCCGAAACTTGGGGATTTTCATGATCTTCGTTAATCTCGTGCCGCTTCTGTACGGGATGCTCAACCCGGACGTGGAATTAACCATCCACCGCAACTTGCCAGTGCATTTCTGCGGTATCAATGGTTGGTTGGTCGCTTTGAATTGCTTTTGGAAGAACCAGAAAGTCTTCACGTTTTCGGCCTTTCTCGGAACGATCGGCGGGGTACACGCGTTGCTTACGCCGCAGCTGACCATCGGAGATGCTCCATTGATCCTGGCACAATACTACGCGAACCACACAGCCATCTTGGTCATCCCCATCATCATGGCTCGTGTATATGGATTCCGTTTTCCGAAGTGGGGTTGGGCCTGGACGTATGTAGTAGCGGCGGTGCTCTCGACTTCTGTGGGGGTGCTCAATTGGCACCTCAATACCTATCATCCCGCAGAAATCTCAGCGAATTACATGTACATGTGGGAGGCGCCAAAGGTGGACAATCCGTTTGTGCCGGACCTGGCCTGGCCTTGGTACATCTTGCCGTTGCATGCCACGCTGGTGTTGCACTTGGTGGTCATTAATTTTTTCTACCGCTGGGCCATGCCATTGGATGCATTGGCGGAAAAATCATGGGCGGTACGCCGCTTCACCTGACGTCCGCCGCGTTAGCCAATTCTTTTCAACCCGATTTCCACGGGCACGGGAAATGCAGGGGGTAGGAAATACCTTCGTAGCATGCGTGCATACCATGATTTACTTGACCATTTGCTGACCAATGGCAACCTGCGCGAAGACCGCACAGGAACCGGTACCATCGGGTGTTTTGGCTACCAGATGCGTTTTGATTTGCAGGAAGGCTTTCCGGTGTTGACCACCAAAAAGCTGCACCTGCGTTCTATCATCCACGAGCTGTTGTGGTTTTTGCAAGGCGACACCAACATTCAGTACCTTAAGGACAACGGCGTCCGCATTTGGGACGAGTGGGCCGACGAAAACGGCGACCTCGGACCGGTTTACGGCTACCAATGGCGCAGCTGGCCCAACCCCGACGGCACCCACACCGACCAGATTGCCAAGTTGGTGGAGCAAATCAAGACCAATCCGTATTCCCGACGCCACGTCATTTCCGCGTGGAATCCGAGTTTCATTGATGAGATGGCCTTGCCGCCGTGCCACTGCTTGTTCCAGTTTCACGTGGACAATGGCCGCTTGAATTGCCAGCTCTACCAACGTTCCGCTGACACCTTTCTAGGTGTTCCCTTCAACATCGCTTCTTACGCTTTGCTCACCATGATGATGGCGCAAGTGTGCGACTTAGAACCGGGCGAATTTGTGCACACGTTTGGCGACGTCCACCTTTACACCAACCATGTGGAACAGGCCCGTGAGCAGTTGACCCGCGACCCGCGTCCGCTGCCGCAGATGTGGATGAATCCGGACGTGAAGGATTTGTTTGCCTTCACCTACGACGACTTCAAGTTGTTGAACTACGATCCGCATCCGCACATCAAAGCGGCAGTTTCCGTCTAAGCCCAGGCCATGCGGATTTCCATCATTGTTGCCGTGGCCAACAACGGCGTCATCGGACGGGACAACGACCTCGTGTGGCGCCTGCGCGACGACATGAAGTTCTTCTCGGAAACAACGCGTGGACACGCCGTCATCACCGGTCGCAAGAACTACGAGTCCATCCCGGAGAAGTTCCGACCGCTTCCCCACCGCACGAACATCGTGGTGACGCGTAACACGGAGTATGCGGCGCCGGGCGCGCAGGTTGTGCACTCGCTTCAGGCGGCCTTGGATGCTGCTGCGGCAACCGGTGCAGCGGAGGCATTCATCATTGGCGGCGGCGAGATTTACAGTCAAGCACTTGAGCGTGGCGATGTTGGCCGGGTGCTGTTAACTCACGTGGACGCAGCACCGGAGGGAGACACCTTTTTTGATTTGAGCGTCGTCTCCACGGGGTGGGACCGGGTGTCACACGGTCGGTTTGAAGCCGACGAGCGCAACGAGCATGCGTTTGAGGTTGTCGAATACACCCACATTGCGTCATGAATGAAATCTACATGGGGGTGGAGCACATCACCGACCTCAACGGATATGACCACATGCTGTATTTGTTGGCCCTGGTGGCGTGGGCGAGTTTGGCGGATGCCTGGCGCGTAGTGCTTCTGGCGACCGCTTTTACCCTCGGTCATAGCATCACACTGCTCCTTGCGGGCATGGGCTGGGTGCACGCAGATGGGGCGTGGATTGAATTCCTCATCCCCGTGACCATCACGGCCACGGCTCTGTGGAACTTGCGCCGTGGCGCCGGTGCCAAAGGCCAGCGGGGCAACAATGTGACCTACCTCGCCACGGTGGGGTTTGGGCTCATTCACGGACTCGGCTTCAGCTCCTTTTTCCGGATGATGCGCGAAGAAGGTGAAGGCATTGTGATGCCGTTGCTGCGCTTCAACTTGGGGGTGGAAGTGGGGCAATTGCTGATACTTGCGGTGTGCTTGGCACTGGCCTCCTTGGCACGTGCGGCTGGAGTTACGGCGCGCGAACAGCAGGTTTTCGTCTGCGCTGTGACAGGAACGGTGGCGTTCCTGATGGCGGTGAAGCGTTTGCCTTTTTGAAATTTGGCAGAGGCTGTAGTGAAGGCGTCCCTGCACTTCGTAAATTTCCATCATGGTTCGTTCCATAATGCTGTTCTTGGTCCGCGTCTATCAAGTCGCGCTGAGTCCGTTGCTCGGATCCAATTGTCGATTCCAGCCAACGTGTTCGGCTTATGCCAAGGAAAGCATTGAAGTACACGGCCCGTGGCGCGGAGGCTGGATGGCCATTCGCCGCATTGGCAGGTGCCACCCGTGGAGCAAACCGGCCTATGATCCCGTACCGCCGGCAGCGGAAACTGAAAACACAAAAACCTGAACCCCATGAACCGATTTGTTGGAATGGCCATTGTGCTGTGCTGCGTGGCCGTTGGATGCGGTGAACCCGCGGAAAGTGAAAGCCTGAAAGAAGCGCGCAAATTGCACGATCAATTGACCCGCATTTCCGGGGATTTGCACGAGGCTATGCAGGCTTCATTGGTGCGCATTGAAGAAGAAATTGAAGCGAGCATGAGCGCCGGTGATTCCACGTTGGCCATTCAGCTTGCTCGACTCGAAAGCCAACTGGGTGAGTTGGACGTTCGCTTTCACGATTGGGAGTCGACCGTGGTGGGCATCCCAGGCGATGCGCGCAACCACGATCACGACCACGCACATGACCACGAGGGTCACGATCACGGCCATGACCATGCGCACGACCACGAGGGTCACGATCACGGCCATGACCATGCGCACGACCACGAGGGCCACGACCACGGCCATGACCATGCGCACGACCACGGCAACGAACTCAATTTGGAAGGCATGAGCGATGAGGAGATTCGCGAAATTCAGGCGGCGTTGCTCGCTGAGTTGCAGTCGCTGCAAACGGCTTACGACGCCGTGCAAGCTGAATTGAACGGCGGAGAAGCCTCGGAATGAAGCACGCTCCTGTTTTGGCCATTGTGGCGGCGTGCAGCTGCACATTGGTTCATGCCCAACGCGCTCCAGACAACGTGCTGATTTTTGATGGATATGGTTACAATTACCAGCCCTGCGAGCCGTCAATCGCGGTGAGTCCGGCCAACCCCCGCCACATGGTGGCAGGTTCCATCTTGGACCGGGCACACGTGTCGAAGGACGGTGGATGGACGTGGGCGACGGAGACGTTAACTTCAAAATACGGGGTGTACGGCGATCCGTGCATTGTCGCTTCACCCAAAAAAGATTTTTACTACCTCCATTTGTCCAATCCCGATGGCCAAGCCTGGAGCTCGGAAGCGTTGCTCGATCGCATTGTCGTCCAGCGCTCCAAAAAAGCGGGTAAACGCTGGAACAAGGGCGCGGGGATGGGCCTGAACGGAAGTAAAGACCAAGACAAGGAATGGGCGGCAGTGAGCACCGACGGCTCCACCCTGCTGACCTGCTGGACGCAGTTTGACCTTTACGGCAGTCCAGCGGAGGCCGACAGCACCGTCATCTTATGCAGCACCTCCAACCGCAAGGCCAAAAAGTGGTCTGAACCCGTTCGCATCAACGCCATCGCGGGCGATTGCCGGGACGGCGACGAAACGGTCGAAGGCGCAGTACCCGATATCGACGCGGACGGCACGATGTACGTGGCGTGGGCACAGGCTGATACGATCTGGATGGACCGCAGCACGGACGGCGGCACCACGTGGTTGAAGCGAGACCTGCGCGTCGCCACTATCGCCGGGGGCTGGGACCAAGATATCCGCGGTGTGGGACGCGCCAACGGTATGCCGGTCACACGTGTCGACCGCAGCAACGGCCCCCACAGCGGCCGCGTTTACGTTTGCTGGACAGACAACCGCAACGGCGAGGATGACAACGATGTGTGGCTTGTGTACAGCGACGACCAAGGCCGCAACTGGACAGAGCCGGTCCGCGTCAACGACGATTCGCCCGGCGCGCAGCAGTTCTTTCCGTGGATGGACGTCGACGACGTGACGGGCAACGTGCACATCGTTTTCTACGATCGCCGTACGTCATTTGCCAAGCACCAAAACCTCAACCTGCGCTCCACTTGGGACACGGAGGTGTACGTGGCTTCGTCTTACGATGGGGGTGACACGTGGGAAAACTTGCGTGTCAGCGAAGAGAAATTCCGCACAAATCCCAAAGGCTTTTTCGGAGATTACAACAACATCAGTGCATACGGGGGTATCGTCCGGCCCATCTGGACGCGCAACGACGGTGGTGTCCTGAGCATCTGGACGGCTATACTCGACGGGTACGTGGAGTAAGGAGGATGCCTATGCCTTGCGGATGCGCTCCGCGGTGGCGGCGAGCCGCTCTTGCGTCACGTCGAGCTTGGGCCGCTCGAAATTGATGTCGCTCACGGACTGTAACGGGATGAGGTGGACATGCGCGTGCGGCACCTCCAACCCGATTACGGCCACCCCGACCCGCTGGCAGGGAATGGCGCGCTCGATTTGCTTCGCTACGTCCCGAGCAAACAAGTTGATGCGGCTCAACAGCCCCTCGTCGAGGTCAAAGAAGTAGTCGATCTCTTTTTTGGGGATGACGAGGGTGTGCCCTTCCGCGAGGGGCTGAATGTCGAGGAAGGCGAGGAACTCGTCGTTTTCCGCGATGCGGTGGCACGGGATGTCCCCGGCGACGATTTTGCTGAAGATGGAGGCCATCTTAGCTGCGTGAGATTTCGAGGACCTCGAACGGGATAATGCCCGCAGGCACCTGCACCTCCGCGATGTCACCTACGCTTTTGCCAAGCAAGCCCTTGCCAATAGGAGAGTCGATGGAAATCTTCTTCTCCGCGAGATTGGCTTCATTTTCGGCTACGAGGGTGTAGGTCACCTCGGCGTTGTTTTTCGTGTTGCGAATTTTGACCGTCGACAGGATGTACACCTTGGTGTTGTCGATTTTGGAATCGTCGACGAGACGCGCGTTGGCCAGCGTGTTCTTGAGCTTGGAAATCTTGGCTTCGAGCAGGCCTTGGGCCTCTTTCGCAGCGTCGTATTCCGCGTTTTCGCTCAAATCACCTTTGTCGCGCGCTTCCGCAATCTGCTGGGAGATCTTGGGTCGCTCAACTGTTTCGAGCTGGTGCACTTCGTCTTTGAGGCGTTGCAAGCCTTCTTTCGTAAAGTAGGAGATGTCTGCCATGTCCATTGGGGGTTGAGGCAAAAAAAGAGAAAACCCAACGACCGGGCTTTCTCTTCCAATGCTTCTACAAAGATAAGAATTTCCGACGGAGAGGTTGCGGGGAGCCCGCCACCTGACCGTGAAAGGATGTCAAATCACAGCGACAAAACGATGCCGATGCTGTGGTTTCCGTTGAATGGATTGGTTGTTCGGTAGCTGTAGTCGATGCCAATCATTGCACCGTCTTGGGATGCAGGCAAATTCACAGAGAACCCGGCAGAAGGACCAGTGAAAGCGGTAGTGATGCCTTCATCGCTGCCTACGCCATCCTCCCATAAGTAGCCCGCACGCAAGGCGAAGCGGTCGTTGTACGTGAATTCCAACCCGCCGCCGAATTGGTCCTTGGTGAAGGAATTCGAGATGAACTGACCGGTAAGGGTCGTATTGATGATTTCCGACTGGTAGACGTCGTAACCAAATCCGATGTTCACCAACGAAGGCAATTCATAGCGCTCGCTGCGCTGCAACATGGTGAGCGACGTAGCCGAACCCTGTGGGGTAGCGGTAACCGTCAAACCGTCCCCTGCAAAGCGCATGGGAGCGCCGACGTTGCGCAAAGCAATGCCGAAGTTGAGGCGGTCGCCTGAAACGTAGCGAATGCCTGCATCGAAGCAGACACCGGATGCCCGAACATTCGAAATGGCCTCACTCACGATGCGCATGGTGATGCCACCGTAAATCGAGTTGGAGAAGGCCTTGGAATACGTGACGCCGATGTTCGAGAACGAGGGCGAGAACGTACCGATGCCGCCTTCCGGCAGGTTTTCGGTGGTGATTGGAATGTCACCGAATCCCATGGTCATTACGCTCAAACCAAGGACCGCCCCGTCACCGACCGTGGTGGCGAAACCAATGGCGTTGAGCGAGATGCCCGAACCAGAGAGGTACTGCGTGTTGGCAAAACGGAGTTCGTTTTGGTTGATGAACGCCAGGCCGGCTGCATTGAGGAAGGTTCCTTCGAGGCCTTCTGTGATGGCCATGTTGGTGCCTGCCATGCCGTTGGACTGTGCCCACGGGTTGATCAGGAGCTGGCCAGCACCTGCCGAACCGGCACGGTCTGGATTTCCGGCAAAGACCGCCGTGGTGAGCATCAAGCACGCTGTCAGGGCAGCGGATGCGAGGATGGTATGTTGCATATTCTTCATAGCGAATTCGGGGTCAAATCAGAAGTTATCCAAATCGGTTGGGCGCATGATGCCGAACCACTTGAGTGTTTTCTCACCGATGCCTGGGACATCGACGTGGATGATGTAAACGCCGCCTGCGATCGGCACGTTGCGTTCG
>PKEB01000017.1 GCA_002863125.1 Flavobacteriales bacterium | reverse complement strand
ATCATCGGTGCAACCCGCTACTTCAAATTCATCACAAGTGCCGTCGCCGTCCGCGTCGTTCAAGCAGTTGCCGTCGCAATCGTAACCGGCAGCAGGACCGTTACCGTCGCAGTCGCAAGCGCCGTCGGCAATGCCGTCACCACCGCATACACCGCACTCATCCAATTGCAAGCAAGAACCGTCATCGTCCGTCGCGTCGATATCATAGTTACACGCGGTATCGTCGGTGCAACCCGATACGGAGTACTCGCAGCTGTCATCGTCGTACGTAGCATCTGGATCGTAATTCGTGGCCGAGTCGTCCGTACATCCGCAAGAATTGCCGCCTGAACCTTCACCCAACGCATTGAATGTACCAGTACCGTCGAACGTGAACGTCTTGCGTAAGTCGCTCGTGCCAATACCATTCTCAAAAATCTGAACCGGAAGCGTACCCGAAAGACCAGCTGACGTCGTCAACTGCATAATCAACACACGACCGTCAGCGTCAGGAATGCCGTTAGGCGTACCGTTCAATACATACCAGGCTCCACCCGTCTGGGTATTCAATTCAATATCTTGACCATCAAGCGAAGAGCCCGCTTGGAATGCCGCAACATACGGCTGTGCTGAGTCCTCGACTGTACTAATTGCAACCTCATCACCCGTATTCTGGCTGTCAATACCGATGGTAATCCAGCTATCAGCCGCGAGCGTTGGAACGAAACCGAAGAACGCAGGGTTGATGCCTGAAGCCACCGTTGAACCAAACGGATCATTGAAAAAACCTAAGTCAGTAGCAATGTTCAATGGATCCGCGTAGTTGCCGTAAACCGAGCTCAAGAAATCATCTTCATTAACTAAGTTTACATATAGACGGTACGTCGTCTGGCCAGGAACAACATCCACAGCATGTTCTTCTACCGTTAAAGTGTAGCCACTCGCCACACCACCGGCGGATTCACCCGCGCATGAGCAGAAGTCACATGAACCATCGTCTTCCGTAGCATTTGGGTCATAGTTACAGGCGTCGCTGTCTGTACAGCCCGCAAGTTCATCGCTGTCGCAGATGCCGTTGCTATTCGCATCAGAAGTACAATCACCTCCACAAACACCCAACGCATCTTCCGTGTTACCGTCGCAGTCGCAGTCACCGTCGGCAATGCCTTCACCGCCGCAGACACCGCACTCGTCCAACACGTCGCCCGAACAAGTGCAAGCACCATCTGGGATGCCCGTACCACCACAAACACCGCATTCATCGAGCTGGAGGCATGAGCCATCGTCATCCGTGGCATCAATACTATAATTACAAGCGGTAGCGTCGGTGCAACCAGCTACTTCAAATTCATCACAGGTACCATCGCCATCCTCGTCGTTCATACAGTTGCCGTCGCAATCGTAGCCGGCAACAGGACCATTACCGTCACAGTCACAAGCGCCGTCGGCAATTCCGTCACCACCACACACACCACATTCATCTAATTCCAAGCAAGAACCGTCATCCTCCGTGGCATCTGCGTTGTAATTACAAGCGGACACATCCGTGCAACCCAACACTGGATCTGTGCCGCCGCCGCCATCGCCATCCTCAAAAAACGTTCCAGCGCCATCAAAAGAGAATGTCTTCCGAATATCAGTTGAACCATCACCGTTCTCGAAAATTTGGAAATTCATTTCTCCAGAGAATGTCCCCGCGGTTGTGAATTGTAGAGCCAAAACACGACCGTCATCATCGGGCAAACCATTCGGAGAACCATTCAAAACGTACCAAGCACCTCCAGTTTGGGTGTTGATTTCAATGTCCTGTCCGTCAATAGCCGATCCCGACTGGAAAGAAGCCACAAACGGTTGAGAAGCATCTTCGACCGTACTAATGGCAACTTCATCACCGGTATTCTGGCTGTCAATGCCAATCGTAATCCAACTGTCCGCCTCAAGCGTGGGAACGAAAGCGAAGAATGCTGGGTTGATCCCAGAAGCTACCGTTGAGCCAAATGGATCGTTGAAGAATCCGTCTGAGGTGGAAAACGACATGGGGTCGCCCTCATTCCCGTAGACGGAGCTCAAAAAGTCTCCAGGATTGATCATATCAACGTACACCCGATAGGTCGTTTGACCCGGTACGATGTCAGTCGCATGCTCCGAAACTGTCAGTGAATACTGACCAAAAGTGAGTCCGGACATCAATAATCCGGCGCAAAGCAGTAGGATACGGCTCATTTTCGTGATGGTTTATGGCATCGTAAATATAGCGAATTTTCGTACACTTTTCGATATTCAAGCCTATTATCTCGATTAAATATGTTTTTTGTCCGCCTAAATATGTTGTAATTCAGGCAGTTTTAAAACATAAAATCACTGATAAAAAGCAAAAAAAGGGGAGCATTTCGCTCCCCATCTGATGGTCCGTTTAATCTCTTTAATAATCGTCCAAATCGTCAAGCCAATCCGTGTTTTTGGGCTTGGTCTTCTTCATTTTTGAAGGCTTCGGACCGTCGGCATAAATATCACGTTGGCCCTTGGTCTTGTTGCTCTTTTTCGGACTGAACTTTTTGCGGAAATCACGCTGCTTCGCTTCCGGCGGTCCGGACGATCCGGACGATTCGGGTTGGCGACTGAACTCCGCGCCATCCGAACTGCGAGGAGAACGGGGACGGCCGCTCGGTGATTCTGGACCTGAGCCTCGGCTTGGCCTGTGTTCACCTCCCTGGGCACGCGGTCGTTCCTCTGCCTCCTTTACCACCATCCGGAACCCCATGAGTTCCGCTCCATTCATTTCGTCAATGGCGGCCCTTCCAGCAGCCTCATCGCGCATTTGTACAAACCCAAAACATTTCGACTGACCGGTATCCCGATCTGTGATGACGCGCGCATAGGCGACTTCACCGTATGCAGAAAACGCCTCAACCAAATGCTCATCCTGAACATCACGGTTCAACTTGGCAACGAAGAGTTTCATTTAAAAAAAAGAGTGGTAAAGAGAGGTGGGTTTAGACCACACTAGCTTGGCATGTTTTTACGAACACGCACAAACATAGTTCAAATTCGAAAATCACCGTCAATCATGCGCCCGAGTTGTCCCAAGGTTGACCTTTCCCCTTTCGAATTTCCACCAGCCGCTGGCGCATTGGCCAGGATTCGATTGGCCAAACGGCTGAACGGCAGGGATTGCAGCCACACCGTTCCGGTGCCGCGCAGCGTTGCCAGGAACAACCCTTCGCCTCCAAAGAACATCGACTTCAATCCACCGGCTGCTTCCACGGAATAGTCAATTTGCCCGGCGTACGCCACAATGCACCCGGTGTCGATTCGCAGACTCTCGTTGTTGAGTTGCTTTTGCACGATGGTCCCGCCTGCATGCAAGAAGGCCATTCCATCCCCCCTGAGTCGCTGAAGGATGAACCCTTCACCTCCGAAGAAACCCGCCCCCAAACGCTTGTTGAGCGCGATGGACACCTCTGTGCCACGTGCCGCGCACAGAAACGCATCCTTCTGGCAGATGACTTCACCCCCCAACTCTGCCAGCTGAATGGGCATAATTTTGCCCGGATAGGGCGAAGCAAAAGCCACGCGGCCCTTGCCGATTCCATCGTTCGTGAAATGGGTCATGAACAAGGATTCGCCTGTCAAGATGCGTTTTCCAGCACCCAAGAGCGAACCAAAAAAACCAGAAGCCACAGCGGATCCATCCCCCATGCGCGCCTCGAAGCGGATGCCCTCTTCCATCCAATTCATCGCTCCAGCTTCGGCGACCACAGTCTCGCCGGGATCCAATTCAACCTCGACAGTTTGCATGTCATCGCCATAAATCTGAAAGTCAATCTCGTCGCTCGCGTTGCTCATGTTTCCGGTATTTTTGGGGAAAATAACTGATGTTCCATGATTCACCAACCCACAGCTCTTTCATTCCGAGGCCTTGCTGCCGTTGCTTCTGCATTGTGCGCCTCGCTCCTCCTCACCAATTGCCAAACTTCTACCTCCCCGATGCACCGCACCATGGACTACCCTCAGACCCGCACCGAAAACGTCAAAGACACCCTGTGGGGCATTGAGGTCGCGGACCCGTATAGGTGGTTGGAAGACGACCGCTCCGAAGAAACCATGGCTTGGGTGGATGAACAAATCGAGTGCACCCAAGGCTACTTGAACAGCTTGGACTGGCGCCAACCGCTGCGCGATCGTTTTGAAACGCTTTTCAATTATGAAAAAATCGGAATGCCACGGAAAATCGGCGACCGGTACTTCCTATCGAAGAACGATGGACTGCAAAACCAAAGCGTTTGGTACGTGCGCGAAACACTGGACGGCGAGGACAAGCTCTTCCTCGATCCGAATGCGTTGAGCGAGGACGGTACCGTTACGGCATCCCTCGGTAGCGCGAGCGACGACAACCGCTACATCGCCGTGATTCAGAACGAAGCGGGATCCGACTGGCAGGAAATTCATGTGTACGACTTGGCCACGGGCACGCACCAAGGGGATGTCCTGCGCTGGGTGAAGTTCTCCGGCACGAGCTGGGTCGGCAACGGGTTTTACTACAGCCGCTATCCGGCACCGGAGGGCAGTGAACTGAGTGCCGAGAACACCTTCCACAGCGTGTACTACCACGAAGTTGGGACGGACCAGTCCGAGGACCGTCTGGTCTACCGCAATGAGAACGAACCCAACAGGTACCACTTCGCCTACGCCACCGAGGATAAGAAATACCTCATCCTCAATTCCTCCACTGGCACCGATGGCAACAGCTTGGACTTTTTGGACCTCAGCAACCCCAACGCCAGCTGGCAATCGCTGATCCCCGGCTTCAACACCCGCAGCTCCGTGATTGACCACCACAACGGGCGATTCCTGGTGGTGACCGATACCGACGCCCCTACGTATCGATTGGCTGGAATTTCCGCGTCGAACACCTCCGATTGGGTGGACATAATCCCTGCCTCTGAGCACCTGCTTGAAGGCGTGCGTAGCACCGGTGGCCAACTCTTCGCGACGTACCTTAAGAATGCTTGCAACGCCGTTATCCGGATGGACATGGACGGCTCGAACCCACGCGAAATTGCACTTCCGAATGCCGCGGGAACAGCCGGCGGTTTTGGCGGCAAAATCGACGCGAAGGAGACGTTTTACGCCTTCACCTCATTTACCTACCCCACTTCCATTTACCGCTACGATATGGCCACGGGGGAAAGTACGCTGTTTGCTGCACCTGAAGTTGATTTTAACCCCGCAGACTTCGAATCAAAGCAGGTCTGGTACGAATCCAAAGACGGTACCCCGGTGCCGATGTTCATCGTCCACAAAAAAGGACTCGCGCTCGACGGCAACCGACCAACGTACCTCTATGCGTACGGCGGTTTTAACATCAGCTTGACCCCGAGTTTCAGCTCTTCCTTGCTGCTGCTCTTGGAAAACGACGGCGTTTATGCCATGCCCAACCTGCGCGGCGGAGGTGAATTTGGGGAAGAATGGCACGAAGCGGGCATGTTGCTCAAGAAGCAAAACGTATTTGACGACTTCATTGCCGCAGGCGAATACCTCATCGATCAAGGCTACACCCAATCGAGTCGTCTGGCCATTGCCGGGGGATCGAACGGCGGTTTGTTGGTCGGTGCGACCATGACCCAGCGACCCGACCTTGCCGGCGTAGCGTTCCCCTCTGTTGGCGTGATGGACATGCTGCGCTATCACCGGTTCACCATCGGATGGGGATGGATTCCGGAGTACGGATGTGCGGACAGTTCCAAGGCGGACTTTGAGAACCTCGCAGGGTACAGCCCGTACCACAACCTCGCCCCTGGAACGGCCTATCCCGCCACCATGGTGACGACGGCGGACCACGACGACCGTGTCGTTCCCGCGCACAGCTTCAAATTCGCCGCACGTCTGCAGGCCTGTCAAGCAGGCAATCGACCGGCGCTCATTCGCATTGAGAAAAATGCCGGTCACGGCGCTGGCAAGCCCACATCCAAAATCCTGGACGAGCAAGCCGATAAGTGGGCGTTCATGCTCGATGCCATGAACGTGCCCCTCCCCACTCCGTGAAGCCCAACCCAACACCGATGCACATCGGGTTCGAAGATGAGCACCTCCTCGTTGCCTGGAAACCCCACGGCATATTGACTTCGGGCAACAGCGGAAGCACGTTTGTCCGAACCCTGAACCGCACGCGTAGCGACCTGTCCGAAGGCGGTGTTTTACCGTGCCACCGCCTCGACTTTGGCACGAGCGGTTGGGTGGTGTTTGGGAAGACCAAGCAAGCCGCACGAGCGGTGGGATTGCTCTTCGAACAGCGCCGCGTGGCCAAGCGGTATGTCGCCTTGGTGCTCGGGAAAGTTCCGCGATCGATGGCCCTGATGTGGTCATTGGATGGGAAAACCGCTTGCACCCGGGTCGAACGGCTGGCCATGGGAACGATGGCGGGTGCCGGGTCCGTGAGTTTGGTATGTGCTGAGCCTGTCACCGGGCGGACCCATCAGATCCGGCGTCACTTGTTTGGCGCAGGGCACGGAATTGTCGGGGATGACCGCTACTACGTCCCAGGAGAACGATACACCGGAAGTGGACTTTTTCTCTGTGCCTATGGCTTGGCCTTTGAGCACCCTTGGAATGCCCACGTTCAAATCCAGCTTGAAGCCGAACCGTCCAAAAAATTCAGAAAGGTGCCCTTTGTACACCAATCTGAATTCGTCCAACGCTTCCGCCTATCTTCGCACGAATGATTGCGCGCTTCCTCCGTTCCAGTTACCGCATTCCGGGGTTCCTCTTTTTGAGTTTGGCCTATACCCTTAAGCTGGGAATCGTGCACATCATTCACGGTGCCGATCGCCATCGCATTCACCGCATCCTCATTGAATTCATCCACCGCGTGTACGCGCTCATGGGAATCCGGGTATTTGTGCAGGGGGAACTGCCCGAGGAACCATCCATTCTCATGGGCAACCACCGCAGCTACGTCGATGCCGTGATGATTCCGGCCAAGACGCCCGTGGTATTCGTAGGACGAGTTGAAAGCAAATCATGGCCCATCATCGGCTGGGGGGCGACGCTTTTGGGAACCATTTGGGTCAACCGCAAAAGCAAAGAAAGCCGGAAGGAAACCCGCGAGTCCGTGAAGCAGCGGCTGCAGGACGGTTTTGGCATTGTGATTTTCCCGGAAGGGACCACCCACATGGGCCCCGATGTGTTGGAATACCGCCCCTCGATGTTCTACATCAGCGCCGAAGGCGGTTTTCCCGTGACGCCCATTGCCATCGAATACAAAGACCCGAACATCGCGTGGGTCGGCCAGTCCATGTTTGTTCCCCACGCGTGGAAGCAGTTTGGAGCCAAGCACATCGATGTCAAGGTGTCCTATGGCCCCACGTATAGCCTGCCTGATGGGGGTGAAATGCTGGAAAAAACCCGAGCATGGACGGAAAAAGAAGCGCTGCGCTTGCGCCGAGAATGGGATGAACAGATAGCGGAAGAGCGAAAAGGATGAACACCCTGAAGTCCATTTATCGTTTCCTTTCCAAGCGTTGGCAGACGCTGCACCTCGATTACCGGGTGGATTTTACCCCGCGTTCGAGTCCAGCGTCCGGTGCTGGATTGGTCGAAATCCAAGCCATTTTGGAACAGCAACGTTCGAACATTACCGGCGAAGTTGAGCGCATTCTTCATTACACCGAGCAGCTGCATGCCATTCGCAAGCGCTCCGAAGAGTCCAATCCGCTGCTTCCCGCTTGGAACAACAACTTCCTGCCCGGATTGGATATGGCGGCGTTGTACATGTTCATCGCCGAGCGGAGGCCGAAAAAATACATGGAAGTCGGCTCAGGCAATTCCACGTTGGTCGCAGCTGCAGCCAAAAACCAATGCAGCACCGACACTGAGATCATCAGCATAGACCCCTATCCACGTGCGGACATCGACCAGGTATCACAGCGGATTGTTCGCAGGCCGTTTGAGCAGGTGGGGACCGAATGGGCTAATGAGCTCGAAGCCGGCGATATCCTGTTCATCGACAACAGCCACCGCACCTTGCCCAATTCAGATGCGACGGTGTTCTTCTTGGAATGGCTTCCACGCCTCATAGAAGGGGTCATCGTGCAGGTACACGATGTTTACTTGCCCTGGGACTACCCGCAAGACATGTGCGAACGCGGCTATTCCGAGCAATACGTGCTCGCAGCCATGGTCATGAGCAACCCCGATCGCTACCGCCCGATTTTCCCTGCGTTTTGGGTCGCGCAGCAGCCGGAGATGAAGGCGGCTTTGGCCCCACTTTGGGACAACAAAAACCTCCACGGCGTCGAGCGCCATGGAGGTTCTTTTTGGTTCGAAATTGGACCCCGCATTGGGTAGGTCGCAAAGAGTACTTTATCGCTGAATCACGACCGGCGCAGCTGCCAGCGTGCCACCTTCGAGGCTGATGCGCAATGTGTAGAAGCCTGTAGCCAAGTCTTGAACATTCAAGTTCATTTGCACATCGACGGCTGGCCACGTCCGGACCACTTGGCCTCGGATGTCAACCAATTCCACCCACTCGAGTCCGAAGGCTGCATTCTGTGTCGAGAGAATGAGGACATCCTGCACCGGATTGGGGTACAACACCATGCCCATCATTTCCAATTCACCAATGGAATTAACCAAGAGGTCCACATCGATTGCGACGTCGCCGCTGCAACCCGTTGTGTCGGTTTCGGTGACGGTCACCAAGCCGTTGCCAGTTGAAGACCACATGACATCCACGCTCAGCAAGCCCACACCACTGGACTCCCCTTGGATGGAACCGCCCGTGACGGTCCAGTCGTAGGTGTTTTCAGCATTTCCGTCGTAGGAGTAGGTTTCGGTGGTCATGTCCGTCGCGGTTTGCGCGCCTGCAATCGTTCCTTGCGCGACATAAAAACACGAGGCATCATCTACGTTGGCCTCGGCATTGAAATTGCACGCGTTTTCATCCAGGCAGCCCTCAATCGCAGGGACCCCTGCACATTCACAATCGGAAGTGTACGCATCGAACACGGTGTCTTCATCACCATCATCACAGGCATCGCCAACAAAAAAGCAGCTCTCGTCGTCAACATTGGCCTCTGGGCTGAAGTTGCACGCAGCTTCACTAGTACAGCCTAACACCGCGGTGACTCCAATACAATCACATTCTGCACTGTATTCGTCTAGTATTGTTTGCTCATTACCATCATCACAGGCATCACCGACAAAGTAGCAACTACCATCATTAACCGTAGCCTCATTATCAAAGTTACACGCTGAGCTATCCGCACAGCCGGGTTCAAATGGCAAACAGAAATCGTGCGAGATACCATCGCCATAATCCGGATCGCCCATCGCTACAATGACCGCGCCTTCCGCTGTGGTAAACACGTAATCTCCATCCACATCACACGAGCCCCATTGGCTACCAAACATGCCGTCTCCGTATTCGTCGGTAATGGTCAAGACATGGCACCCGTTGACCAAACACCCCTCCCAGACCTCTTCTGCTTCGTCTGTTTCATAGGTCTCTGGAGCGACGCCGGCCAACTCATTTCCGCTTTCGCTAACGATGGTCCACCCCACTTCCTCGGGCCAGCAATCCGTCGTAATCGTGAGCACCACATCCGTGCAAGGGTATTCACACCCGCCGTTGTCGATGGTCGCATTTTCGTCGTAATTCAAGGCATCAGGATCCGTACAACCCGGAATCAGCGCGCTGCAATCCGGCGTGCTAAATGCGATTGTATCGCTCACCAAGGTATCGAGCGAGAAGAACACCTCGTATGTGGTATTGGGCATCAGACCGGCCAACGTCAAGGCCGAGCTGTTACTCAAATCTTCCCCCAACAATTCGGTGAGTTCACACGTCCAGTCTTCCGCAGCCGAATCTTTGTAGCACACGATGTCCGCGGCACAGAGGAAATTAGAAAACGAAGCGTCCAAGGTTACAATGGTCAGCACCGTATCGGCCCCCATGTCGTACACGCATTCGGAGGTCGCAGTGAAGGACTCGATGGAGCAGTCCACCGGGCCGCATCCAGCCATCGCCAGATTGACCGAGTTCGCCACGTTAAGGCGCCCTCCGGTGGCCACTTCTGTGAGCAAATTGGGCACCAAGTCTACGCCATCGTAGATGTAGCCAAGCACCAAATCAGCTGCGCCCTGTGGGTTGGCAATGGCCAGCTCCGCAAGGTCAGGACACGGCACACTGTAGACCAGCGCAATGGCACCGGCGACACACGGGCTCGCGAACGAAGTACCGCTGGTGTTGCCGTAGTTGCTCGATCCACTGGGCAGGTACACCTGCTCTCCGGGAGCACCTAAGTCGATGCTCTCCACGCCGTAACCACTGAAAGTCCGAACATCGTTGTCGTTGGTCGCCGTCACCGACACCATGTAATCGGATGAACAACCGGTGGGCATGTCCCCTACGTTGTCGATGTTCCAAGATTGGTTTGCCGTAGCTCCGCAGTTCAAGATGCCCGAAATTCCGAGTTCATCGTAGTAAGCACACCATGCCGGGTAGTTGGCGGGATTGGCTTGATCGATGCCCCAAGAAGCATTGGTGGCTACAACGAATGCCCCTTCGTTTCCTCCCGTCGCATTGAACTGGTCGCGCAACGTCTTGGGGTATTCATAGGCCGCAATCACGTTGCTCTCCGAGAGACCACCCGCCATGTCCACCTGCATGATGTCCACGTCCCAATTGACTCCGGCTCCGCCGGTGCCGTTGTTACCGGTCGCGCCGATCATGCCGCTGACAGAGGTCCCGTGTCCGCCGCCTGCAATGTTGTCATTGTTGCTGCCCACGTTCCACCCGTTGTAGTCGTCCACATAGCCGTTGTTGTCATCATCGATGCCGTTGTCGGGCACTTCACCGGGGTTGGTCCAGTGGTTGTCGATGAGGTCGGTGTGGCTATAATTGGAGCCGCCGCCTTCGAGGACGGCCACAACAATGCGCGCACCGTTGGCTGCTACTCCGCCAGTCGTCACGTCCCAGGCAAGGTCCGAATCAATGTCGTGATCGCCCGATTCGACGTGGTGCCATTGCTGGCCAAAATTGGGATCGTTCGGCACTGTTTCACGCTCAGAAACCAGGTGATTCAGCTGCGCCGCTCGGACGTGGCGGTGGGATTTGAATTTGCCCAATGCGTTAGCCCATTCCGATCCATCTACGTGCACCAAGTAAATGTTGGTCGAGGGCGACGGAACGCTGAGTACTTGAAAATCCACGTCTTCGGCCAATTCCGTCAACACCTTTTCCGGCTGAACATCGTTAGCCAACATGACCAAGATTTCATGTTCGATGAAAGGCGTTTCGTCGGTCGCAATTTGACCAAAAAGGGATGCAGTAAAGCACAGCAGCGCAAAGAGCAGCGCAAATTGAGGTTTGCTCACCATGGTTTCAAAATTTTTGAGGTTCTTCAAAGGTATCACTAAGCAGGTAAAATTGATGGACCAAAATGCAACATCCACTCCGCTGTATGCGTAGGAGCACCAAAGAAAAGTGCAACATGTGTTCAATTACCGCCATCCTCAATGCGGACGCTCCCGCAGATGAGCTCCGAGCAACAGCCCTCGCCATTTCGAAACGGCAACGGCACCGCGGACCCGATTGGTCCGGGGTGTTCCAGCACGAACGCGCAGTCCTGGCCCATGAACGACTGGCCATTGTGGACGTTACGAGTGGCGCCCAGCCCCTGCTGGATCCGGAAACCGGAACGGCGCTTGCGGTGAACGGCGAGATCTACAACCACAAGCAACTTCGGGCGCAAACGACTTCATTTCCCTACCAAACCGGCAGCGATTGTGAGGTCATCCTCAGCTTGTACAGGGCGCACGGTCGCGAACTCGCGCACCACTTGGAAGGCATGTTTGCCTTCGTGTTATACGACGTCGAAAATGACACGTGGCTGATCGGCCGCGACCCCATTGGGATCATTCCGCTGTACTACGGCCACACCGCCGATGGCGCTTTGGTTGTCGCATCAGAAATGAAAGGCATCGAACCCTTGTGCGAGGATGTGAGTGAATTCCCTCCCGGTCATGTGTGGTCGTCGGAGGATGCTGCCCCCACGCGGTATTACAACGAAGCCTGGATGGATTGGGAAAAAGCTCCAAAGCAGGCTTACAGAAAGGAAGAATTGCGCGCCACGCTCGAACAGAGCGTCAAATCACATCTGATGGGCGATGTGCCCTACGGTCTCCTCATCAGCGGTGGGCTCGACTCTTCCGTCATTGCAGCGGTTGCCAAGAACTTCTCGCAAATGCGCGTGGACGATGAGGACAATTCCGAAGCATGGTGGCCCCAAGTGCACAGCTTCAGCATTGGCCTCGAGGGAAGCCCGGATGTTGCTGCGGCGCAAAAAGTGGCCGACCACATTGGCACCATTCACCACCCGCTTGTGTTTACCATTCAAGAAGGCCTGGACGCCCTCGAAGATGTCATTAAACACATTGAGACCTATGACGTGACCACCATCCGGGCCTCCACGCCCATGTACTTGATGGCACGCCAGATTAAAGCCATGGGCATCAAGATGGTCCTCAGTGGCGAAGGTGCAGACGAACTATTTGGCGGATACCTCTATTTCCACATGGCTCCCGATGCGAAGGAGTTTCACGAGGAATCCGTACGCAAGGTTTTGGCATTGAACAAATACGATTGCTCCCGAGCGAACAAATCCATGATGGCCTGGGGCATTGAAACGCGTGTGCCATTCCTGCACAAGCCGTTTGTCAACTACGCCATGAACCTCGACCCGGCCGCGAAAATGGGCGGCAACGGCAAAATCGAGAAGCACATCATCCGCGAATCGTTCGAGGGCCTCATTCCCGACGAAGTACTCTGGCGCCAGAAGGAGCAATTCTCCGACGGTGTTGGTTACGGCTGGATCGATGGATTGAAAGACCACGCCGAGCGTTTGGTGAGCGACGATGAGATGGAACGCGCATCCGTGCGTTTCCCAATCAATCCTCCGGCAACGAAAGAAGGGTACTTCTACCGCACCATTTTTGAAAAGCACTTTCCGACGGCTGCCGCGGCGAATTCCGTCCCTGGCGGCAAGTCTGTAGCCTGCTCGACGGAGAAGGCACTGGAATGGAATGAAAGCCTCAAAAATGTGGTCGACCCTTCGGGGCGCGCGGTCACCAACGTGCACAACTCCGGCTATTCAGCGGAAGCAGATTCCTGAGCCTTCGCAAGGCGCTTTTGATAACGCGATTGGACCAAATCCACCGCGATGAGCACGGAAACAGCAAAGTAGAAGGTGGTCTTGTTGAGGGCATGCACTTCCCCACCAAACAAGGTCAAATGGGCCAGATGCCCACCTTCAGAAAGCAGCATTACTCCGACCAGCAACAGAATGAACAAACCGAGCACCTCGTAGGCTCGGTTTTTCTTTAGGAACGCTGCCACACGATTGGCGAGCAGCAGCATGATAACGCCGCTCAGCAGGATGCTCACAACCATAACCGCCATGTTGTCGGTCAGCGCAATGGCCGTCAAAACGCTATCGAAAGAAAACACGGCGTTCATCAGCACCATGGCGAAGATGGCAGCGCGGGCAGATTTCGGTGTCGCTTGTGCTTCGTGGGAGCCCAGATCGCCGGCGAGCATGTGCCAAACTTCTTTCACTGCGGTGTACACAATGAACCCGCCACCCACCATGGCGATGACGCTGTGGCCGTTGAAAGACGCTTCAATCACCCCCTCCCAATGAACGGTTGCGAAGGGCAGCTGAAACCACTGGATGAGTTGCACGAGCAGCAGCAATAACGCTACCCGCATTATCACAGCTCCAAATATCCCAATACGCTGTACTCGAGTTTGTTGAGACGAATCAACTCGACCAGATTCGATAGCGATATACAGCAAATTATCAATGCCCAATACCGCCTCGAGGGCCACCAACATGATGAGGCTAATCAACCAATCCATCGCATCGTTTAGTGTTCATGAATGAAGTCCTCCTGAGGAAACCGAAACCGTTCGTTGTAGATGCCGCCTTCCGCGCGTTTCCCCATCGAGATGGCCATGGTGATGCCAGCGCGGCGCGGCAAGCCGAGCAATTGTTTGACGCGTTTGGAATCCAGCCCTTCCATGGGGCATGAATCGTACCCCTCGGCCCGCGCGGCCAGCATGAAGGTCTGGCACGCCAAGGCGGTCGTCTTGTGGGCCCAAACGTCCATGTGCGCCAGGCTGATGGGCTCGCGTGGGGTCGGCTTACTCCAACCCCGCACGGTGAACCAGATCCATTTGAACGGACGGAACACGCCGAAAGGCCCTTGGTTGTAGACGATTTTGGTGATTTTTTCGAAGTATTGGAAGGCTTTTTCCGGGGTCTTGGGATTGGAACGCAGGTGGGTAATCATCCGGCTGTTGTTGCGGCGCCATAAGTCTGGACGCGCCACGAACACCAACAACTCCTGCGCCGTTGTCGCTGCAGGTTGCCCCAAGCAGTATTTGGCCAGTTCCGCCTTCTTTTCGGCGGAGCGCACCCAGTGGATTTCCCACACCTGAAGATTAGAGGAATTGGGGGCTTTCAAGGCCGCATCCATCGCCCGCCGCACTGCCTCCTCGGGCACGGGTTCATCCGCATAGATTCGCACGCTCCTTCGTGAATCAACCACATCATAAAACGCCTCTGCATCGGTAGCGGGCGCCTCCATGACTTGCCGCTTGGACGCCTTGGCCGCGGAAGAGTCGAAAACCTTGACTTTAACCATACCGCAAACTTAGGCTGTGCGGTGTTCGATGACAACGGTTGCCGCCGTCGCCTGCGCTTTTTCTGAAAATTGGAAGGCATGGCGGATGCGGTGCGCCGCTCGCTCATAATCCGCCTCGTTTCGCGCATGCACCATCGCCAACGGCACATCGGCATCGGCAATCGATCCACAGCGCAGCCAGCCCGTGCATCCCACAGCATGGTCAATGGATTGACCCGCGTGGGTCCGACCACCGCCCAAATCCACCACCGCCAAACCAAGTTGACGGGTATCCACTTGCGTGAGGGTTTTGCCCCACTCTGCAGCTCCGGTCATCACCGGTCGAACAACGGGAGCGTTCGCGAGGTGCTTCGGATTGGACAACAAATCCGCAGGTCCGCCCATCGCTGAGATGGATTGAGCAAAACGTTCTGCTGCTGTTCCATCCGACAGCACGCGATCTACGGCGCTTGCCCCATCGCTCTCAGAGGCAAACAAGCCGGATAGGCAGCCGTTGCGAATGGCCAGTGCCTTGGTCACCTCATGCAGCCTTCCTTCCGTGATTTCACCCCGCAACAAGCTCATGGCCTCTTTCACCTCAAGCCCGTTGCCCGCGGCATCCGCCAACGGTTGGTTCATGTCGGTGAGCAACGCTTCGGTGGGCATGCCGGCTTGGGTTCCCACCGCACAGAGCGAGTCCGACAACTCACGCGCTACGGTCATGTCTGTCATGAACGCCCCATTCCCGACCTTGATGTCCATCACCAACGACCCAAGGCCTGCTGCGAGTTTCTTCGACAAGATGCTGGCCGTGATCAATCCGTACTGCTCCACCGTCGCTGTCACATCGCGGGTGGCGTACATGCGACGGTCGGCCGGCGCAAAATCATCGGTTTGGCCGGCGATGGCAAATCCGCACCGCTCGACCGCTCCGCGAAACGTCGACTCGTCCGGGGCGGTAGTGTACCCTGGGATGGACTCAAGTTTATCAATTGTCCCGCCCGTGTGTGCCAATCCCCGACCGGCAATCATGGGCACAAAGCCGCCACATGCAGCCAAAATTGGGGCCAGCACGAACGACACCGTATCGCCGACACCACCCGTGGAGTGCTTGTCCAACACAGGACCCCCCAATCGTTCGGCGTCCCAGTTGAGCACCTTGCCGGAATCGCGCATGGCCAACGTGAGGTCGGTGCGCTCACGGTACGAGATGTCCTGAAAAATCGAGGCCATGGCGAACGCCGCAATCTGCGCGTCCGTTACTTCTCCTTCGGTTACCCCCTGTACGAAACGTTGAATTTCAGCCGTGCTCAAGGCTTGGCCGTCCCGCTTCTTTCGTATGATTTCCGGAATCAACATGGTCAGTCCCCTGCCGTTTACAGCGACAAAAACAACCCCGCAATCGTTGCCGACATCAGGTTTGATAACGTGGCAGCAAGCACAGCCTTCAAACCAAACCGTGCAATGTCCGGGCGGCGCGACGGGGCCAACGACCCCAGTCCTCCCAGCAGAATGGCAATCGACGACAAGTTGGCGAACCCACAAAGCGCAAAAGAGACAATAGCCTTGGTCTTCTCGCTCAGGACTACCTCGGCGCCTTCAGCCAAGTAGGGCGCGAAATTCAAGTAGGCCACGAATTCGTTGACAATGAGCTTTTGACCTATGAAAGAACCGGCCACGATGGCTTCATGCCACGGCACACCAATCAAGAACGCCAGCGGCGCAAAGACATAGCCTAGGATCAATTCGAGGGTCAGTTCCGGGTGATTGAACCATCCTCCGATGCCGCTGAACAGGCCGTTGACCAATGCAATCAACCCCACAAAAGCGAGCAACATGGCACCGACATTCATTGCCAGTTTGAGGCCTGAGGCCGCACCGTTGGCCGCCGCATCGATGACATTCACCGATTGACCATCCAACTCCTCATTCATTTCTTCGGTGGACAAGGCCTCCTTGGGCTCTTCTGTCTCCGGGTAAATGAGCTTGGCAAACAACAACCCGCCCGGGGCCGCCATAAAGGATGCAGCAATCAAGTACTCCAGCGGTACCCCGAGGGACGCATACCCCGCCAGTACCGACCCCGCGACCGAGGCCAGCCCCCCTACCATCACTGCAAAGAGCTCGGAGGAGGTCATGTTCTTGATGAAGGGACGCACGACGAGGGGTGCTTCGGTTTGCCCGACAAAAATGTTGGCCGTTGCAGAGAGCGATTCGGCACGCGACGTGCCCAGTGCCCGACGCAATCCACCGCCCAGCACGTTGATCACCCACTGCATGATGCCGATGTGGTAGAGCACTGCGATCAGGGACGAGAAGAAAATGATGACCGGAAGCACGCGAACGGCAAAGACAAACCCGGATCCACCGAAGACTTCAAACATCTGGTCGGAGTTGAGGCCTCCGAAAATGAAGGTGATGCCATCGTTTCCATAATCAATCACCCGCTGTACCCCGGATGATATGGATATGAGAAGGGATTTTCCAGATGGGATGTACAAAACGAATGCGCCGAAGAACAACTGGATGGCGAACGCTCCCAACACCGTGCGCAATTGGATGGCCTTCCGGTTGTTCGATGCGGCAAATGCGATGCCCACCAAAACCACCATGCCCACGAGACTCATTATCACTGTCATGGCAACGAATCTACAATGCTTCGGAAGAATGTCGACTACTCTACAGGGATTCTGCGCTTCAAGGTGTGACGTCGCTCCCAACGCGGAGCCGTTGACGCCTGCCACACGATACCGCAACGGATCCAGCCAGAGGACCAATCTGATCGCTGGTACCATCCAACAGGTAGGGCGTTCGACCGCCACAGCTGCAACCCACCAGCGACGAAAGCCCCCACATCTCCTCGAATCGTTCGCTCCAAGCGTCCTTCGCACACCACGTGGTTGTACCGGTAAGTATCCCAACCGTGCTCGCTGTAAACGGCCTGGCCAGCACTGTGGACAGCATTCCACGTGCACCGGGCTTTACCGGACCAAGCGCGGTTTGCCCCTGAAATCCACGCCCCAACCAGGGCGCGGTCCTCATCGTAGGTACCACGCACGGCATCGACGCGGTGCCTCCATGCCATTTCAACACCACCGCTGAGGCCTCGGTGTTCCGGAACCTCCAGACGCACCTCCCCTTCGGTTTCGCTCCACATTCGGTAGCCCATCCATTCCGACCCAGCCGCGGAGCGCGCTGCTGAACGGAAATCAAGGCCGTTACCCACCGCTCCCTCACTCAGGGCCCAATTGCGAAATTGCTTCTCGCAGTGGCGGAGCGCAAAGACCAAATCCGCCATGTGATGGGTTCGGCGTTGGCCAATTTTGTTCAAGCGGATGTGGCCCCGAACACGCGTCAAAATGGGAAGGCGGACTTCCCCGCCAACGTGAAATTCACCGCGATCAAATCCGAGGTTGGCCCCGTAATTCCAGCCGTGTTTTTCGACATAAATCCGGCCTGTTCGTCCTTCACTGCGCAATGCCATCCACCACGCGCCGCTCCAATGGCCGGCATCAAATGCTCGCCATTCCTCCCGGTACCGCATGCTTCGCTCCCATACTGTCCCCTGCGAAACTCCGGCTTCAATGCCGGTTTCCGCATGCTCGCCGAGGGCCCGGCGCAGGCCCACGTGTCCATTGATCCGAAATTGGTTCGCTGCGGGCTGCCCGTTGTACGCTTCGTGATTCAGCGAGCCTTTCCAGTGCATGAGCGTGCGCCCCGTGCTTTGATGGCCCCATCCCTTCAGCGAAGCGGCTGAAGTCCCCACCAACCCGGATGCAGTGGATTGCATCGGATTGCAAGCAACACCCGAACCCGCATCGAATTGAATCGAATGCAGGGATTGCTGGCTCAAGTTCACCGCAGGAAATGCCACGGCAATGGCCAAGAAAATTCCTGACCACACCAACGTTGAAATCGAATTGAGGTGTGAACACCGCATGCTGCGGTATACGTCAATCCGGGCTTAAGGGTTGCGGTGAGCAGGCAGCTTAAACGACAAAGGCAAAAACTGCGCAACGTCCTGTGAAATCAACACATTCGATTCGCCCGCCTGCATCAGAAATCGGATGGGCGTGCCCTGGCGATCCTCCGTCTCCAGCATCACTTGTCGGCAACCGCCGCACGGCGAGAAATCAAGCACAGACATGGTGCTATCGGTGACCACCGCCGCGGCTACGATGGGGTCATCCGGATGCTGCGCACCGGCAGCAAAAAAGGCAACGCGCTCGGCACACAACCCGCTGGGATAGGCTACATTTTCCTGGTTGCTGCCCGCCACAATGGTTCCTGAAGCCAACCGGACCGCGGAGCCCACATTGAACTTCGAATACGGGGAATAGGCTGCTTGGCACGCCTTATGTGCGGATTGGAGCAACTCATGGTCGGAGGTTTCCAGCTCATCCGCCCGCCATTCCTCGAGGTGAAAAGACCGTTCAATGCGTTGAATCATGCACGCAAGTAAAGAAAATTTATTTGGTCCGGGATGCGTTACCTTGGCATCATGCGAACGAAACAAGACATCGTAACAAATTGGTTGCCGCGCTACACTGGCATGCAGTTGGATGATTTCGGAAGCCACATCCTCCTGACCAACTTCAGCAACTACCTCGACAAGTTCGCCGAATGGAATGGATGTGAAATTGTCGGCCGGGAGAAAGCCATGCCCTGCGCCACGGCAGACGACACGACCATGATCAATTTCGGCATGGGAAGCGCCAATGCAGCTACGGTCATGGACCTCCTATCGGCCATCGCACCGAAGGCCGTGCTCTTCTTGGGGAAATGCGGAGCCTTGAAGGAAAAAAACCGCATCGGTGACCTCATCTTGCCGTTGGCCGGGATTCGCGGCGAGGGGACGTCCAATGACTACTTCCCACCCGAGGTTCCAGCCTTGCCGAGCTTCGCATTGCAGCGCGCCATCTCCTCAACCGTTCGGGATTACAACCGGGACTACTACACGGGATCGGTGTACACGACCAACCGCCGGGTATGGGAACACGACGATGCGTTCAAAGCGTACTTGCGCAGCACACGGGCGCAATCCATCGACATGGAGACGGCCACCCTGTTCAGTGTGGGATTCGCAAATCGGTTGTCGGTCGGGGCGTTGCTGCTCGTGAGCGACGAGCCCATGACCCCAACAGGCGTGAAAACCGATGCCAGCGACGCCAAAGTCACGGCATCCTTTGTGGACGAACACATCCGCATTGGCATCGACTCCCTCAAGGAAATTCAATCCGAAGGGCGGTCGATCAAGCACCTGAAGTGGCGTTAAAAGTCGGCGTCCTCGACGCGAAAGAAATAGGTGTGTGACCAATTGGACGGGATGCGACGCTCTTCCTGGCTCACAATTCCCCAGTTTTCTGTATCAGTCCAATCCTTGGTGCACAATGCTCCGGCAGCGGAGGTCACGAACAGCGTGTCAATGAAACTGGCTGGATCCCATGGAGTGGAATTGCCACCGAGAATGTCATTGACCCCAAGGAGGTAGGTCTCACCTGCAGCAATGGATACCGTTTCAGGCGGGACGGAGCTGTAGTCCCAGGTCTTGTGCACGACATACACATCTTCTGAAGAGTGGTTTTGCAGGTTCCACTCGAGGCGGGTGTTGCCTTCGCATGAAAAAAGCGAAATGGCCAAGGCTACAAATCCAAGGCTTCTGAGCGGTGATGTAAGGCGTCCAAACTTGCGTGCAAATTTTGGACGAAGATACGCGGCTGAGCGCGTGCTTACGCTCCTGCATGCAGGACGTCGTCATCAGCGAGGAATCCCTGAGCGCCCATGAACCGATGAAGGCGCGAATGGCGTTGACCGGTGTCCAATTGGATCACCTGCCCTTCTGGCGCGGGGTTCAACGGCTTGTCGAATTCAACTTCCCGAATGGCTCCAAGATCCACCAATTCGTGCCAGATGATGCTGGCGCTTTGCGCCTCGAGGTCCGCACGACCGCACCGTTTCTGCCAATCAGCAGCGGCGGCGTCCACGTCCGAGAAAGGCAGTTGACTGAGCAATTCCACAATTGGCCCAGAAACACGGGCAAACAAACCGGAAGCCGGAATGCGCAAAATCAGCGTATCGTTATCGAATTGAGGAAGGGCATTGGGGTTCCAGAGGTAAGCCATGGGATTCTTTTCTTGTGCGGTATACGGGAGCAAACGCATTTTCGTTGCGTTGAAATAATTACCTTGCTCCAACCAATTGATTGACTTGAATTTGAAACGGCTCTCCCCCCTGGTGTACCTCGTGCTGATGGCCTGCTTGCTGAGCGGGCTCGGTCGCGTGCACGCGCAGGTCGACACCGAATTTTGGTTTGTCGCTCCGGAGGTTTGGGCCAATCATGGCGACAGTCCGACGCTCCTGCGCTTCGCTACGTTTGACCAAGCCGCCATCGTCACCGTGGAACAGCCGGCCAATGGAGCGTTTCCCACGCAAACCATCTCGGTCCCCGCCAACAGCGTTTCCTCCCTCAATTTGGCGCCTTGGCTCTCCTTGGTCGAAAACAAGCCTGCCAATACGGTTTTGACCAAGGGGCTGAAAATCACCTCCACAGCGCTGATCCAAGCCTATTACGAGGTGAACCCATCCAATAATCTCAACCCAGACATCTACGCGCTGAAAGGCGCAAACGCACTGGGTACCGCATTTTTTGTTCCTTTTCAGAATTACTTGAATAACGGCTACACGCAGTCGCCCGCAGGTTTTGACATTGTGGCCACCGAGGACAACACCACCATCGAAATCACACCGCGAAAACCCATCGTCGGACATCCACAAAATGTCACGTTTACCATCACCTTGGATGCCGGCGAAACATGGAGCGGACGGGCGACATCCACGGCGGCGAGCCAACATCCCTTCGGGACCGTTGTCAATTCGGACAATCCCATTGCCATTACCATCAGCGATGACTCCCTCAACGGCACACCATACGGCGGCTGTGCCGACCTCTTCGGCGACCAAATTGTCCCCATTGACATTGTCGGAACGGAATACATCGCCATCAAAGGCAACCTCAACGGGCCGGACAAGGTGTTTTTCATCCCCACCGAGGCGAACACCACCATCTCCGTCAATGGCAACGTGGTCACGACGCTAAACAACTTGACTTCCATCTATTCGCACACCTTGTATGCAAACTCGGCGTATTACGAAGCCAGCAGTCCAGTATATGCGTTGCACTTGACCGGATTCGGGTGTGAAGTAGGCGGCGCGTTGCTCCCTCCCATTGTGTGCACCGGCTCTCAGGAAGTCGCTTTCATTCGGTCCACAAACGAATTCATTGGATTGAAGATCCTCGTGCCGGCCGGAGGTGAAGACGACTTTGAATTCAACGGAAATCCCGCATTGATCAATGCGAATCAGTTCAGCAACGTCCCGGGCACGGATGGCGAATGGAAATACGCCAACATCACCGCCTCGTCTTTTGTACCGCAGTTATCCGCCTCCCGCTTGTACAACTCGACCTCCAATTTCCACTTGGGAATCATCAACGGCGGGGCATCTTCGGGCACGCGCTACGGGTACTTCAGCAACTACGCAGCTCAAGCCTACATCGTTCAAGTGGATGACAATACACTGTGTGAGGGGGATGAACTCGAGCTTGAATCCAACCTGCTTTTTGGAGCCACTTACGATTGGACGGGACCGAACGGGTTCTCCGGGCAAGGCAATCCTTTCCCGTTTGGCGAAGTCGGATTGGGCGATGCCGGGGAATACATAGTCTCCGGCTTTGTCGGTGCGTGTCCAATCGAAAATGACACCCTGAATCTGTTGGTCTACCCGTTCCCAGAAGCTCCCGAAATCTCAGGGGACTCAGTGGTGTGCGAAGGCGCCCCATTGGTGCTCTCCACCACCCCGTTGGAAACGGTGCAGTACCAATGGGCCGGACCCGACGGATTTTATCCCAGCGCAGACAGCATTGCCGAGGCGTCCGTCACCCTCGACAACGATGGCATTTACACGCTCGTCGTCAACGACCACGGGTGCCTTTCTCCGCCGACGTTGTTCGACGTGGAAGTCATCCCGCAGCAAGCGCTCAACATTTCAACAGACGATGCAACCTGGTGTCAAACTGAAAACTTCACCTTGGAGGCCCTTCAGATTGCCGGGGCCGCTTATGCCTGGACCAACCCGGATGGTCAAGCCATGGGAAACCAAGTGGGTGTGCAGGTGAACAACAGCCAACCTGAGGATTCCGGTTGGTACACCGTGCAAGGCGAAGCGGAAGGGTGTCCGCTGCTACCGGATTCAACCTGGGTGGAGATCATTGAAAACCCGGTCATTCAATCCGTGGATGCACCCGCCGTGTGCCTTGGGAATGAAGCGACATTCTACGCCAACTACTCCTCTGACGGAACCGCGGCTGTAACGTGGTTTGATGCCAATGGGGACAGCTTGGGTTCCGGGAATCCATGGGTGATTGCGGAGGCGGATTGGGCGGATGCACAAGCGTACAGCGTGAGCGTAAATTACCTCGGCTGCATCGCAGGACCAGAGGCTTTCGATTTCAGCCTCGTCCCCCAGCAAAGCCTCGACATCTTGGATGCCAACGGCAGTCCAATTGAAGCCGACCAAATCTGCCAAGGCGATGAATGGATCCTAGACGGCAACGGCCCCGATGGCACGGCCTGGTTGTGGAATGGGCCAGCGAACTTCAATTCCAGCGCCCAATCCGTGACCCTCAACAACGTGCAACCGGATGAATCCGGGTGGTACGTCGTCAACGGCGCGGTGGGCACGTGCCCCATGCTTCCCGACTCGGTGTACCTCGATGTATTTCCAACCCCCGCGCCTCCCGTGCTGAGTGGGTTTACAGAAATCTGTGAAGGTTCAGATTGGTCACTGAGTGCTGAAGCGGCGAGCGACGGTACCATCCATTGGTTCCATCCGTATTGGGGCGCCTTCACCGGGGAGACATGGCCACTGGATGCCGTGCCGTTGGGTGCTGCCGGCACCTATGAAGTGTACGTCATAGAGTCGAACTGCCCATCCCCAGTTGTCTCCGCAGAACTGGAGATTGCGCCACTCCCTGAGGTGATTGCCGGAAACTTTGGCCCCATCGAAGTCGAGCATTGTCCGGACAATACGCCGGCCTTGGATTTGCCAGAATGGGACCCGTTGTACGCTGTGGAGTGGACCTACACAGACAGCGATGAAAACACGATTGAATTCGGAGAAGGCCCCGGGATGGTGGCTTTGTACGACGGCGTTTACACCGCGTTTTTGAACACGGGGGCTCCGTGCAACTTAACGGCCGAAGGGACGTTCGATGTGACGACCGTGTTGTGCGCCTTGGTCGTCCCCAATATCATTTCGCCCAATCAGGACGCGCAGAACGAGCGCTTCGCATTGCCGGACTTGACGTATTTCCCATTCAGCACCTGCCGCATCTTCAACCGGTGGGGCCAAGTGGTGTACGAGTCGCAAGACTTTGGCAACGCCGCCGGTTGGGAACCCACTCCCGAGGAGGCCGTCGAAGGCACCTATTACTACGAGGTCGTCATCAACCGCAACGAAGGCGACTTGAGCATAACGGATGAAAACGGCACCACCACCTTCACTGAACCCGGCCCCATTCGGCTGTTTGGAAGCCTAACCTTGGTGCGATGAACGGCTACATCCGACCGGTTGGCCTATTGGTCGTCGCGCTGCTCTACATCGGTTTCGACGCGGGAGGTGTGAGTTGGGTAGACTCGTTTTTGGGGGCGCTGTTGCTCATCGGATTGCTGGCTGTTGGCATTCCACACGGCGCGTTGGATGTATGGACGCACCGCCACCGGTCGCCCGGACGTCATTCAGGCTTGTATATATTGAGTTACCTCTTGGCCATCGCCGGGATCCTTGGCGCTTGGTGGATTTTCCCGCATGCGGGCCTCCTCGTTTTCCTGCTCCTCAGCGCTTGGCATTTTGGGCAGGCGGATTTTGAACGGTGGGGCATTTCAAAAGGCCACATGGCTTGGGGAACGGTCGCATTGGGCATGATCCTGGGTTGGCACGTGAAAGAAGTCAACCCCATCATTGCCCAGATGGGCGTCTCCTCAGGCGCTTGCGAAGCACTCGTGCAGGTGCAGGATGAATTGCAATTTGGGTTCACTGCCGGGTTGATTGCGTGTGGAATTGCCGCTTTGCGCATGAAGCACTGGACGTGGGGACTCGCCATTGCCCTGATTGGCCTCACCCCTTGGATTCCTGTCTTGTTGTCGTTCGGATTGTACTTCATCGGCCAACACAGCGCTTCGGGCTGGCATCACCTTCGAGAAGGATTGGGGCTTTCTTCAAAATCCTTATGGATGAAAGCCCTGCCTTTTACGGTGGGTGCCCTCGCACTCATCGGCCTCGGAATGTGGGGGCTGGGCAATCCGGAAGCCGTACAGTCGGATGCAACGGTTGGCGCGTTTTTTATGTTATTGGGTTGCATCAGCATTCCCCATATCTTCGAGTCGCATTGGTTTCTAATGGCTACAACCAAACGCCGACGTTGACATCTCCCCACCCAATTGCCATGATCACCCGTGTTCTTCGCTTGCTCACCGTGTTGTGTCTGGCCCAGACGTGCAGTTTGCCGGGGGCCATCGGACAGTTGGATACGGAGTTCTGGTTTGTCGCCCCTGAGGTATGGGATGGCCACGGTGACGACCCCATTCTGTTGCGCTTTTCGACCTTGGCAGAGGCCGCTCAAGTGACCGTCGACCAGCCGGCTAACCCGACGTTTCCAGTCCAAACCTTGAACATACCAGCCAATGGAACGCAAACCCTGGACCTCACGCCGTGGTTGGGTGACATTGAAAACAAACCGTTCAACACGGTTTTGGAGAAAGGCCTTCGCATCATTTCGGACGCACCCGTGACTGCTTATTATGAAATCAACCACCCTAACAATCCAGACATTTTTGCTTTAAAAGGGGCATCGGCGCTGGGAGAAACGTTCTACGTACCCTTCCAAAACTACTTAGATAATGTGTACCAACAGTCCACCGCCAGCATCGATATTGTGGCAACGGAGGACGGTACTGAAATCACGGTTACACCGACAGCTGCACTAACAGGCTATGCAGCCGGCGTGCCAATTGTCATTGAATTGAATCAAGGGGAAACTTATGCGCTGCGAGCAGCTTCGGTTTTGGCCATATCGCACCCTTCTGGCACGTTGATCCAAAGCTCCGCGCCCATTGCAGTCACAATCAGTGACGACAGCCTCCTTGGTGCACCTTTCAACCCGAGTGGCTGCTATGACATTATGGGTGACCAAGTCATTCCTGTTGACGTGGCAGGCAAGGAATACATTGCCATCAAAGGCAACTTAGGTGGACCCGACAAGGTCTTCATCGTGGGGACCGAGGACAACACGTCCATTTCCATCAACGGCACCAACGTCTGGACAATTAATGCAGGTGAAACGTATGCGCATACCTTGAGCGCACCGGCTGCTTTTTACGAGACGAGCGCGCCCGTGGTCGCGCTGCACATGACCGGATTCGGCTGCGAAGTCGGCGGTGCCATCCTGCCGCCTATTACCTGCACCGGGTCGGATGAAGTGGCCTTCGTGCGATCGAGCAATGACTTCATCGGCATGAAAATCATCGTGCCCTCAGGGGCTGAGGGAGACTTCACGTTCAATGGAAATGTCGGCAACATCAACGCGGTGAACTTCAGCGATGTGCCCGGAACGGAAGGCGAATGGATGTACGCCAACATCACCGCATCGGGATTCGTCCCCACAGGCGGTGCCTCTCGACTGGTCAACGGTACCGCAAAGTTCCACCTCGGCATCATCAACGGAGGCGCTTCTTCAGGAACGCGTTACGGCTACTTCAGCGACTTCTCCAATTACCAGCACTCGACATTCGCTTCGGACAATGAATTGTGCGCCGGGGAGACCGCAGAGCTGTTTGCCTCCCCCATTTTGGAAGCCTCCTATGAATGGATCGGACCCAACGGATTCGAAGCCGAAGGCGATGAAATTACCATCGGTCCGTTAACCGTTGAAGATGCCGGACTGTACTTGGTTTCAGGGATGGCCGGTGAGTGTGAGATTTTACCGGATACCCTCGAGCTTTTTGTTGCCCCACAGCCTCCTGCCCCGGAGGTCGCACCCATCGACGCGCTGTGCGAAGGAGATAACTGGTCGTTTACTTCCTTGACACCGGCGAACAATTGGATTTGGGAAGATGCTGAAGGCAACCTCATTTCCGAGGGCGACAGCACTGCCTCCTATTCCAATGCCGACCCTTCCGACGCCGGGGAATACACGTTGGTCATCGAAGCCCAGTCGTGCCTTTCTGAGCCGACGACGTTTGAACTCGTGGTAACGCAAACGATACAAGCTCCACTCGACACGGAGCCCATCGAAATTTGCGAGGGAAGCAGCCTGACATTGCAACCGAATGCGGCACTCGCCGACGCCGTATGGGAATGGACTTTGCCCAATGGGGATGCCTTCGCCGAAGAGACGTTGTTTATCGCCTCCACTGCAGCCGAAGATGGCGGCACCTACACGTTGAGTGGCACCAACAACGGATGCCCGATGGTACCATCTGAGGTTCAGGTCAGCCTCAGTTCTCCCGAACCGGTGGAAATCACCGCTCCGGAATTCGTGTGCAACGATGCGGCAACGGTGCTGCTAACGACCGACGATTTGTACAGCGGAAGCTGGGCGGGAACTTGTGCAGACTGCCTGTCGGCAAATGGCCAATTGTCCCCTTCGAATGCATCGCCCGGTGCCGTAAGTATCACGTACACGTCCGACAACCTTTGTGCGCAGACAACTACGGTAGAGGTGGAAATTGGAAGCGTCCCAGACGCCGGAATCGATGACCAGAGTTTCTGCGAAGGCACGGGTGAAGTGGTGATGGTGCCCGTCACCAATGGCGGCAGCTGGACCGCCGAATGCGCCAACTGCTGCACTTCGGAAGGCGTATTTGACACGCAAATCGCCGGGACCGGCACGTGGGACCTCACGTACACCATCGACGGGACGTGTCCAGCAACAGGCACGGCCACGTTCACCGTGACGCCGAATACGAGCAGCGCATTTTCCTTGATCCCTGAGTATTGCTTGGACCATGATCCAGCCACCGCCGTGGCAGACGAAGCAGGAGGTGACTGGTCCGCATCGTGCGTCAATTGCATTTCAACCGCCGGACAGTTTTCACCCTCCGCTGCGGGTACGGGGGTGCACACCATCACCTACACCATTCCGGGAAGTTGCGGAACGACAACGGATGCTACAGTCACCGTTCACGCCCTGCCCAATGCTGATTTCACTTATGCACCTGCTGAAGGATGTGCACCCGCGGTGATTGAGTGCAGCGCACCGGTGAATCCGAGCATTGTGGACTGCCAATGGACGTACAACGCCAATGGCGTAGGGGGATCCATGGGCTGTGAGGAGAATCTTTTTGTCATCGAAAACCCGGGCTGCTACCTGATGAGCCATACCGTTTTGGATAACAATGGATGCACGAACACAGCTTCGGCCGAGGAATTGCTCTGCCTCGGTGCTCCACCTTCCTCCGCGTTCAATTTATCCCCAGCGCAGGCATCCATTTTCGACACCAACATCGAGGCATGGGCTTCGGATTCCATCCCGACCAACACGTACACGTGGCATGTAGACGAAACGACCATGGGACAAGGCACCTATCAATCGTTTTCCATTCCTGAAATTGGCTTGGACCTGTTCCAACTTTGCTTGCAAGCAGAGGACAGTCTGGGCTGCTCGTCCTTGACATGCGCCGTGATTGACCTGGCGGAGGGGCTGAATGCTTTTGCTCCTAATGCCTTCACCCCGGATAACGATGGACACAACGACGCCTGGCGCATGTACACCAGCGGCGCGGTCACGCGCTTTGAACTGCACATCTACGACCGGTGGGGCTCCTTGGTCTTCGCATCTGAGGACCCCGAGGAACATTGGGTAGGCGACGTACAAGGAGGCGACCATTTTGCACCCGATGGCGTATACCACTACGAGGCTGTGCTGCGGGACGATGCGTATGCCATCAAAACTTTGCAAGGCCACATCTTGTTGATTCGCTGATGATTCGATTGAACCCAACTGCCTACTTAATTGCCGCTGCAGCCACCTTGCTGCTTTGTACTTGTTCCCCGATGAAGCCTGAGGCTGAGGCATCGGTTGAATTCAAGAAACTAAAGCCATTCGAAGCCGAAGCCTGGAAGTGGTCGGCACCCGATGCGGACTGGGATGCGTGGCATGCCGCGCAACTCTTGGACGAAGTCGATCGGTGGAAACGCGAGCACACGGAACAGGGAGCAGGAGCGCGAAACATCGAGGGCGAATGGCGGTTGGAAGGCCCCACGAACATTGGCGGACGGTTCAATTTCATCCGACAACACCCCGATGACCCCGTGACGCTTTTCGCAGGCAGCAGCGCAGGCGGACTTTGGAAGGGATCAAACAGCGGCACGTGGCAACCCCTGACAGAGGATTTTCCTGCCATGGCCATGGGTGACTTGGCCTTTTACCCCGGCAACCCCGATCGGATATTCCTGGCCACCGGCGACCCGCAGATCAGCAGTTTCCCGCGCATCGGAAACGGGATCTACCGATCATTGGACGGCGGTGGCTCGTGGGAAAACATGGGGCTGGACTCCATGGGAGTCATCAGCAAATTGCTGTTTGTTCCTGGTTTGGACGGAGCAGCTCCCGTCCTCTTCGCTGGAGCAATGGGAAAACCCGCCCAGCCCAACGCGTACCGTGGACTGTTTCGGAGCGCAGATGCGGGGGTCAATTGGGAACAGGTGTTACTGCCCAATGATTCTGCGGGTGTGACCGACCTGCTGTACGACCCCGATACGGAGGCCATTTACGCGGCGGCATGGCAGCGAACACGCAACTCGACGGCCAGTGAAGTGTGGGGACCGCATTGCCGCATTTGGAAATCCGTGGACAACGGAACCAACTGGCAAGCAATTCCCAATCCCTGGGGCCAAGGGGAACGCGGGCGCATCGGATTGGCCCACTCTTCCCAAGGCGTCTACGCCCTCGTGGTCGGACAAGACAGCCAACTGGACAACTTGTACCGCACCACCGATGGCGGAGAAACCTGGAGTGCCGTCATCCCAGAGGACAACATACCCGAGAACGCCTTAGGCGGATTTGGATGGTACTTCTCCAAGGTGCGCATCAACCCCTTCAATCCCGATGACATCACCATCCTCGGGGTGAATCTTTGGAATTCCGTCAACGGCGGAGCCAACTGGAACCTAATGGGGCCGGAATGGTGGACCTACGAGGTGCACGCCGACAAGCACGACCTGCAGTGGCTGGGGTCGGAGACGTGCATTTTGGCCACCGACGGCGGCCTCTACAAAACCGAGGACCACGGCGCGACGTGGGAAGACCTCGAAGACATCCCCGTCACCCAGTTTTACCGCGCCACGTGGAATCCACACAACCCGGGATTCTACACAGCCGGTGCACAAGACAACGGAACGACCACGGGCAATTACGAAGACTTGGGTGGATGGACCCGAGACCTCGGCGGCGATGGCTTCACCGCCATCTACCACCCCACCGACCCCGCGCTCCGGTATGCTGGGTACCAATGGGGCAATTGGCGGTTCAGCATGACCGAACCGGGTGAAGAACTCCAGTGGAACGACTTCACTTACGGCATTGAGGAAGAGGACCGCGTCTGGTGGGATGCGCCCTTGATCTACCACCCGTCCAACCCCGATGAAATGTGGACCGGTTCTCAACGTGTGTACCGCATGGAAGACGCTCCCGTCGACGTGTGGGAGCCAGTCAGCGAGGACCTGACGTACGCCACCGAACCGGGCCTGTCCTATCGGTGTGTAAGCGCCCTCGCAGGGTCGCATTTCGACGCGGATGTCGTTGCCGCTGGAACGACGGACGGTCGGGTGTGGATTTCGCAGGACCACGGCGATTCGTGGCAACCCATGGAAACAGGATTGCCGGGGCAATTCGTCACGGACGTCGAATTTGACCCCTACCACCCGGACTCCATGTTCTGCACGGTGAGCGGCTACCGGAATGCTGTGTACTCCCCCTTCATCTTCCGCGCGGCCATCGGTGAATCATGGCAGCCCATCCAAGGCGACCTGCCCGAGCATCCTGTGAATCAGATCCACGCGCTCAACGACAGCATTTGGGTGGTGGCAACGGACGCGGGCGTGTTCGCCACATTGAACCGCGGAGCGAATTGGGAACCCGTGGGCACCTTGCCCACCATTCCGGTGTACGATGTCGACGCGGACACCATCACTAACCGGCTCATTGCGGGCACGTTCGCGCGGAGCTTGTTGAGCTTCCCACTCGACTCGTTGCTCCCCGCACCAGAGGTGGTTGAGCCAAACGCGGTGGCAAATTTCGAAGCACCCGAGAATTGGGCGTACCCCAACCCGTTCACGAGCACCCTCAACCTCAGCTTGGGGGAGGATGTCGAATCCGTGCGCGTGGTCGACTTCAGCGGCCGCATCGTTCACGAGCAGAATGTGGCCAACGCGTCATCATTGGTCCTGGCGTCAGGCGCTTGGCCAGCCGGGAAATACGTTGTAGTGCTGGAAACAGCAAATGGACCTCGTTCGCTTCAGGTCATCAAAGGACAGTGATTACTGCACCCAGAAGCGGTGGGACTCTGTTGTGCCGGGAATTCGGATGAAGTGCAGCCCTGCGGCCAGGTTACCGGTAGGCACGGCGAACCATTCGCCTGCACCTGTAGCCGCTTGAATGAACCGTCCGCTGGCGTCGTACACCTCATAATTCCACGCAGCCCGAGGAGAAACCAACCACTGGATCTGCAGGGGCTCACCTGCGTCTACGGCCGTGGGGAACGCGCGCCACTGGCCGTATTGAGTCTGCAGCCATTCGGCAACCCCTACGGCTTCGTAGTCATAAGGACCGCATACAGGCTCGTAGTCAGAGCATATCCAGCTCGATAGCGCTCCAGAAATAGTACCCAATGTTTCATAGTATGCATCAGAATCCGTGATGTGCGGGGCATGTCCCGCCCCTTCTATTTCAGTTAAGCAACTTTCAATCCCCAACGCTTGCGCTGCTTCATGAATCATCGCACTCCCATCCACTTCCGTAATGGGGAAGCCGCTCAGCATGATCATTCCATTGCTAAACGGCACCGTTTCATCATTGGTTCCATGCACAGAAACGATGGGAGCATCACCTTCACTCATGAAGTCAACCGTCTTCAGTGCCCCACCGATATTGACAACACCTGCAATCGAGCTGCTGTAGCCGGGGTTGCCAGACTCGCCTTCCAGTCCTCCACCCATGCCCGGCTGAGATTGATCGACTTGAGGAGGGATCTCTGATTCCTCATCGATGGACGCCATGTGCAAGCCGATGAATGCTCCTGCGGATACCCCTCCCAAATAAATATGATCGGTGTTTACGCCCCACGGATTACCACCCTCTTCCACCGTTTTTCGAAAAAAGCGAACTGCGGCCTTCCCGTCGTGATATGCGCGCCAAACGGAGCGCACCAAGGCATTCGAGACATCTAGGAAATTGTCCACGCCAACACGGTACGACATGGAGGCGACGACATACCCCATCTTGGCCAAGTCTTCACAAAGTGGCACGACATCCACACCGGCATTGTCACCGCCAATGAAGAATCCCCCATGCCCCATGATGATCAAAGGCCTACTCTCGTGCACATCTCCTTCCGGTTCGTAGATGTCAACGACAAGGCTTTGATTCAATCCCGTTGTGTTAATCGCATTGCCGTATTCGACGTCGTAAGAGACATTAAAATTTTCGAATGCAGAAGTGTATCGATAGCGGGTTCCGTTGCAGTCATCAACTTGAGCGTGAACTGGAACGAACAACAAGGCGACGAAGAGAGCCATGGCCGCAGACCGCAACGGCAAGGAGAATTGTTTCATCTTTGATAGCAGGTTTATGTTTCGTGTCAATCAGATACGGATAAAACTACAAAAGCTATGACGAAGTTCTTTCCCTGGTCGATTGGTATGGTTGTTTTTGCCCTTTTTTCGTGTCATTCACCTCAAGGTCAAGAGCGGGATGCCTCCGTCCTGTGCATGGACAGCACGCACATCTTTTTTGCGCCATCCACCAACTGGGACTCCCTCCGTGCGGACGATGGCTGGCTCCGCTGGGACAACGGACGGTTCCTGACGCGTAAAATCGGCATTCCCTCTTTTGATATCCGGCCGACCATCACCGCTCACGTAACGTTGAGATCCGCCGGTGATCCTTGGGATAAATCGGGTTCGTTGGTCCTGCTTCCTGATGCGGCTCTCAATTTGCTGGATGTGGGATTTGCCCGGGACACCTTAGCGCATGCAAACTATCCGGGCATTGCCCTCAACGAGGCGGGCTCCGGATTCCAACCCACCCTTGAGCTGTTACGCTTTATCACCCCATTCGGCGTAGGCCATTTCAGCGCGTCCGAGCCGTTGGACGAATACAAACCCGTGTACATCCCCGAGTGGGAGGACTCGGTGCATTGGACAGCGGACATTAGCCATCTGTGGGAAGCGCTGGGTGATTCTGCGACGCTTGGGGTTTACATCGATACGTGGACAAGCGAAGGGTACACCCTTGATGTTGAACTGGATTTCGACCCCAATCCCGCGACGGTCATTCCGGGCAAATCGTTGGCCACCCTCCCGCTAGTGAACACGTCAAAATTTGGAAGCGAACAAACCGCCTACGACGGATTTGCGAGAGCGCCTTTAGTGGTGAATGTGGCCCTCGACGAACCAGCGGCCAATGCGGTCCTGCACTACACCGCCACCGGACACGGCGGTCATGGAACGGGTGATGAATTTGTGCGTTGCGAACACCACGTCACGTGGGATGGCGAGACGTGCCTGTCGTTTACGCCATGGCGAGACGACTGTGCGAGCTTTCGGCGGTTCAACCCCACATCCGGGGTTTGGATGGAACGCACTTACTGGAGGGGAGACAGCCTCGATGAACGCATTGCATCGAGTGATTATTCGCGTTCGGGATGGTGCCCAGGTAGCGATGTACCGCCGGTGCGAGTGTCCTTGGGGGACCTCAACGCCGGAATGCATGAATTGATTATCGATGTGCCGACCGCACAACAGTTCACTGAATCCGAAATGAACTTTTGGAACGTGGCGGCCTACTTGACGTATGAGCGCCCGTGAGGCGTTGGTTTCGTCCGTTTTATGTCCGACCTTTCCATCCGCTTTGAAATTCCGATTTGCGCGGCAAATCGCTCTTGATTTCGACTAACCCATGGCAAAAATTATTTACACGAAAACAGACGAAGCACCCGCATTGGCGACGTACTCGTTCCTGCCCATTGTCACCTCGTTCGCCAAGCGTGCAAACGTGCAGTTGGAAACACGAGACATCAGCTTGGCCGGCCGCATCCTCGCCGCCTTCAATGATCGCCTTCCGGAGGCCCAGCGCGTGAATGATGCCCTCGCCGAATTGGGCGAACTGGCCAAGCGACCCGAAGCGAACATCATCAAGTTGCCCAACATCAGCGCGTCCATCCCGCAGTTGAAAGCAGCCATTTCCGAATTACAAGCCGCAGGCTACGCCCTGCCCAACTACCCCGAAGAACCCGCGAACGACGGCGAGCGCGACGTCAAGCGCCGGTACGACGGAGTCAAAGGCTCCGCGGTGAACCCCATCTTGCGCGAGGGCAACAGCGATCGCCGAGCACCGAAAGCGGTAAAGGCGTACGCCCAAAAACACCCGCACAACATGGGGGCGTGGTCTTCCGACTCGAAGTCCCACGTAGCGCACATGAACGGGGGCGATTTCTACGGATCTGAGAAGAGCCACACCGTCGCTGAAGCCACCGATGTGCGCATCGTGTTCAATGGAGCTGATGGCACCACCAAGGAAATAAAGGGTGCGTTCACACTTCAGTCGGGCGAAATTATCGACGCCGCCGTGATGGATGTGGAGCGGTTGAAAGCGTTTGCCCGTGATGAGATGGCCGATGCCAAAGCCAACAACGTCCTCTTCTCGCTGCACCTGAAGGCGACCATGATGAAGGTGTCTGACCCGATTCTATTTGGCGTGTTTGTCGAGGCGTTCTTCGCTCCGGTTTTTGAAGGGTGCAAGGCTGAACTCGAGGCGGCGGGTGTCGACTCCCGCAACGGTTGGGGCGATGTGGTGAAAAAAATGGACAGCCTCCCAGCGGAGACGCAAGCGAAGTTGAACGCGGCGATTGACGCCGCCTTCGCGGCCGGTCCGGATCTGGCCATGGTGGATTCCGACCGCGGCATCACCAACTTGCACGTGCCATCGGACGTCATCATCGATGCCTCCATGCCTGCAATGATTCGCAACTCGGGCCAGATGTGGGACAAAGCAGGGCAGACACGCGACACGAAGGCCGTCATTCCAGATCGATCGTATGCCGGTGTGTACCAAGCCACAATCGACTTCTGCAAAGCCAATGGGGCACTCGACCCAAAGACCATGGGCAGTGTATCGAACATCGGATTGATGGCGCAAAAAGCCGAAGAATACGGCTCGCACGATAAGACGTTTGAGTTCCCCGGTGACGGGACCATTGTGGTGGAAACCGCATCCGGCGAGGCATTGATTGAACAACCGGGCAAGGCGGGCGACATCTTCCGCATGTGCCAAGTGAAAGACGCCCCGATCCAAGATTGGGTGAAGCTCGGCGTGAAGCGGGCCCGTGTCACCGGCAATCCCGCCGTGTTCTGGCTCGACGAAAACCGCGCCCACGACGCAGAACTCATCAAGAAGGTCAAGGCCTACCTCCCGAACCACGACACCGATGGACTCACCATCGAAATCCTGGCACCGGTTGAAGCCACGACTTACTCATTGGAACGCATCGTCAAAGGCCAAGACACCATCTCCGTGACGGGCAATGTCCTCCGGGATTACTTGACCGACCTGTTCCCCATTTTGGAAGTAGGCACCTCCGCGAAAATGTTGTCCATCGTGCCGTTGATGAACGGCGGTGGCCTGTTCGAAACGGGTGCGGGCGGATCTGCACCGAAGCACGTGCAGCAACTCCAAGGGCAGAACTACCTCCGCTGGGACAGCTTGGGCGAATTCCTCGCCTTGGCCGTATCCCTTGATCACTATGCGGACCAGACAGGCAATGAAGAAGCCCGCGTGCTCGGCCGTTGCCTCGACGACGCGACCGGTCGGTTCCTCGACGAAGATAAGAGCCCAACGCGGCGCTTGGGCGGCATCGACAACCGCGGTTCACACTTCTACCTCGCGCTCTTCTGGGCCGAAGCACTGGTGGCACAACAAGAAAGCCCAGCACTGCGCGACGCCTTTGCCGGATTGGCTGCCTCGATGCGATCAGCTGAATCCACCATCGTTGATGAGCTCATCGCGGTGCAAGGCAATGCAGCTGACACCGGTGGCTACTACCGCATGGACGACGCGAAGGCTGCGGCCATCATGCGGCCGTCAGCAACACTGAATGCCCTGATTGACTGAGCACCTCAGTCATCGAGCAAATAAAAAGGGGAGCCCGGCGGCTCCCCTTTTTCGTTGTGCATCTTTCGCGTTATTGATAAACACGCACGTAGTCCACGGCCATGAAGACCGGGAATACAGTGGATGCGTCCGGGTTGCCCGGCCAATTACCGCCTACGGCCACGTTCAGGATAAAGAAGAATGGGTCGTTGAACGGGTACGGTTGGCCGTTCATCATGTTGGGATTGATATTGAAGAACACCTCATCGTCCAGGATGAAATCTATGTTGTCTTCGGACCAATCGATGGAGAAAACGTGGAACTCCTCGTCGAAGTACTCCGGGTAAATGCTCGTAGATATGCCTTGGTGGGTCCAATTGGGCCAATCCATGCCCCAGTGCGCCGTTCCGTGAATCGTACCGGGCAAATGCCCAAGCAATTCCATGATGTCGATTTCACCACACGCGGGCCAGCCGACGTCGGGGTAGTTGGCTCCGAGCATCCAGATCGCGGGCCAGATGCCTTGTCCCCGTGGCAAAATGGCACGCACGTCAATGCGACCGTATTGGAACTCCTGCAAGTCCAGTGACTTCAGGCGTGCAGAGGTGTAGGCGCTCTCCCCCACTTTCTCAGCGACGATGAACAACTTGCCGTCAGCGACGAAGCTGTTGTTGCTGCTGTTGGTGTAGGTCTGGAGTTCATTGTTTCCCCACCCCCAGTCTCCGTTACCCAGGTCATACGTCCAGTTGTTGAGGTCGATGACTTCGCCTTCGAATTCGTCTGCCCACACCAACGACATCCCCTCGTATGAATCAGCGGCCTCGTAGCCTTCATCTGAGAGGTAGATGGTCGTGTCGTCGTTGCGGATTCCAACACTCGCTGCAGGCGCGCCAATTTTGATGTATCCGTTCACCGGATTGCTCAGCTCCACCGTGAAGAATTCATCCGGCTCCAAGTATTCATCGGAAATGATTTCAATCGAAATTTCCTTGCTGAATTCTCCCGGCTGGAACGTCACAGTTCCTGAGGCAGCGACGAAGTCTTCACCGGGTGTGGCGGTTCCCTCGACGGTAGCGTAATCGACGGTGACCTGCTCCGTGTTCACTTGTCCTAACGTAATGGTGAGCGTCACCGCATTGATGTCCGCTGTTTCAAACACCGTAACGTCGTTTGCCCAGCGAATTTCCGAATTCACTGCGGGCTCGGGATCTCCGCACCCTTCGCATGAGCTCAATCCCACTGCACAAGCCAGCGCCAAAAGTCCACTGAATCTTCGCATGATCAATCCACTACAAAGGTTAGGGTAAACCAGCCTTCGGCTTGCTGACAATCACCGGTCTGAATGGGGCCGTGCAAGACCAAACGATCTTCTGTAATTTCCAAAACGTCGTAGAATGGACCCGAATCCCATACGCCCATGAAACCGCACAAGGTTTCCGAAAATGCGCCGAGGGTGATCTGGTCTTCACCAGAAGTTCCTGCACCTTCCACCAGCTGATAGGTGGACGGATCTATGGCCATTTCCGTTTCCACGTAGCCGTCGAACGGATTCATCGTGCTCCCGTTGTTGTTGTAGAGATAGTCCCCGTCTTCCGTAAACTGGTAGCGGTCATCTGTCTGCCATTCAGTGTGGCCGTCAGCCGGGGATGTGTACCATTCCGTCGAGTACGGAGCCGGCCCTACAGAAATGGCGCCCGCCTCATTCGAAAGCTTCCACGTTTTCTGGCTGTCGCAACCGGTAAGCAACGCCAGCGTGCCCTCGCAGGGCAGCTCCAGCGTTTGTTCAATGTTGATGACATCCGTCGCCAAGCCCATGCCGCCAGCGGTGTGCACCGAGTAAGAAACTTCATAGCTTCCTTCTACGGGGTAGTAAGCGGTATCCAATTGCTTGTCCGAGGTTTGTCCGTTGCCAAAATCCCACAGCTGCAGGAATGAACCTTCAACGTCCTCCGCGCGCAGTTCCACGCGGTTGGAGTCAATCCCAACGAATTGGCCGAGCGAGTCAACGGCATCGATGAAAGACCATGAAATGGAGGCCACAGGGGCACCGGGCAAAACGATGCCCTCCTCTTCGTATGGCTTGCAGCCCTGCAAGCTATACATCACCACGCCCAAGGCCATGGCGGCAAATGCAATGTGATTTTTCATATCAGTATCCGTTGTTTTGGGTGATCAAACCACCGCTCAGGGTGATTTCAACTTCGGGGATGGGGAACACTTCGTTCACACCTGCTGTGAACCCAAATTCAGCCAGCTCCTCTGCTGCACGTCCCTGACGAACCAAGTCGAAGAAGCGGTGACCTTCCAAGCCCAATTCGACGCGACGTTCGTGGTAGATGGCGTCCAAAAGTGCTTGCCCCGTGAGGCTTGCATCCAAATTCGGCAGGATTGAGCTGTTGTTGTTGCGTGCACGAGCGCGCACGATGTTGGTCAACTGACGCGCCAAGGCTTCATTGCCCACGTAATAGGCAGATTCCGCGCCAAACAGCAAGACGTCCGCATACCGGATAATACGGTCGTTGGAGTACCCGTTTGGAATGGGATCGCCGAAGGGCGCTTCGTCCGATGCGTTGATGAAGTACTTCTTGGGGTAGTACAAGTGGGGCATACCGGTCGCGTCGAGCGTGAACGTGCCTCTGTCGCCCATTTGGTCACCCTCTTGGAAAACGGTTGCCGCCAAACGCGGATCACCGTT
>PKEB01000013.1 GCA_002863125.1 Flavobacteriales bacterium | reverse complement strand
GCTAACGATGACGACGATGCTTTTACGTATAGCACACATAATGTATTCTTATTATTAGTTATATAATATTATTGAAAGTCTTGCGGTAGCTCCGAGCCTTCCATGTTGTAACCTTCTCTCTTGGAAAATTCTCTCTCCACTGCTTCGTACGATCGTTTTGCGTCCCGCTCTTTGATGATGTTTTCAGACAACGTTGCATCCCGAACGACTAATCGCGCCGTGTGCGTTTGCGTTTGCCCAGCTTTTAATTTGACCAACTTTGTGATGTTCCCAAACCCGAGACCGGAGAACCATCGGTACGACTCGTCGTTCTTCTTCTCTTTACTTTTCCAGTACGAAAATACCGCGCGATCGTGCCAGTTTCCCGTTTGCTTCATCGCAGTTTCTTCGTCCGGAAAGTCGTATCCAATGGCAAATCTATCGTAATCTTCGATGACGATGGATGAGCCCGTTCCTATTTCCAACATCGTCGAGTCTCTCTTCACGTTGGCGTACACTCTTTCCGTTTTCTCTTTCAGAGTGAAACACTTTTCGTCGTACTCGTCCAAATCTTTTGTAAACTTAACCTGCGGATCTCCTCCAGTTTTCTCGGTGTCGGTCATGTCGAAATACACGCAATCGTCTAAGCCTAAATAATACGCTCGCGGTGGAACCGCGGTTAAATCTGCCACTCTCACGTGGCCTCGATACCCGCTCGCGTACTCGAAATCGAGATTTGATGATGATTCGTCTACGTTGTTGTTGTTGTTGCTACTAGTGCTGCTGCTCTCTCCATTATCTATGTTATTATTCTTGTTCTCAACCGAGTGAGATATATTCAACGCGTCAAACTCGAGAGTAAAAGTAAGAGTGACTTGAAACGCGTTGTCGTTCCACTTCTTCCTCGATTGGTCGTCGTCCGTCGTATAAATCGTCACGTACGGGTTCGCCGTGTACGTGTTGTCTTCCGGATTCCACAACTCTCTTATCCCGGTATCCAAAATATCAAAGTTCATCTGTCGAATGTTAAAATCTTCTTTCGAGTCGATTTCGTTTGCATCTCCTTTGTTTTCTTCTTCTTCGTTTTCTCCTTCTCCTTTTTTCTTCATCGAATGCAAATCGAACCCGTCCCAGTGCGGGAAGTTATAGCTCAACCCGGCGTCTCTCGGCGCTTCGTTCTTAAAGTCTGAAAAGTCTGGCGTGAACAAAACTTCCCCTCCGTTCGGTAACGTCCACGACGCGACCGACGCGCCTTTCGTGTAAATCTCGCACGTCGCTCCGGATGGGTGCGTCAATAAAACTTTCCTCGCGCCCGACCTTCCGCTGTCCGATATCGCCACGAACCCTTCGATGTGCTCGGACAAACTTTTGGCGCTCGTCTTGCGCATGGGCAATTCATAAATGGGCAGCATCGGGATGATGACCCGGAAGCGACCGGAGAAATGGCTGAAGACGTCCTTGAAATTGCTCAAGGCGCCGAACAAACCGTGGAGCACAATCAGGGGCTCGCCCTCGCCGGCTTCGACATACTTGTACGGGCCGCGTTCAATGATGGCAGGTTGATCCATGGATTCCAATTAGGAGGCAAAGGTCGAACAAACCGAGCGCATTCGCCCACAGGCCCCTGCACGCTGTTCACATCACCTGTTGAAAACGTATTGATAGCGAAAATCCGCCGTAGAAGCCAGAATCCGGCAAATCCCCGGCCCAATTGACTTATCCCTACTTCCGTCTTCAAAACTTTTCCACAAAGTGGGAGAAAGTGTCATAAGGTGGGAGAAAGTGGGAAATCTTGGGTAATTTTGATATTCCAAACGATCATGCTCAATCTGCTCGGAGAATACACGTGTAAAATCGACGCCAAAGGGCGCCTGATGTTCCCTGCGCGCTTGCGAAAGCAGCTGGAAACCGTGCTGCACAATGGGCTGGTCATTAACCGCGACATTTTTGAAGGGTGCTTGGTGGTTTACCCGCAGCCCGAATGGGATAAAGTGAACCGCGAGATGTCCCGGTTGAGCCGGTACAACCGCAAGCACCAGCTGTTCCAACGCAAATTCATGAAGGGGGCCACCCACGTCGAACTCGACGGATCCGGCCGCATCAACATTCCCGCCCTGCTGCTCGAGCACGCCGGCATTCAACTGCCTGCTGACAACGAGATCATCGTATCCGGCCTCGGCGAGAAGATTGAACTCTGGAGCAAGGCCCGCTACGACAAGAGCGTCCTCGATGACGCCGAAGATTTTGATTTCGGCACCCTCGCCGAAGAAGTCCGCCAGGACCTCGAACCCAACAACGAGAATTAATCCATGAATCCCGGCACCTACCACGTTCCTGTTTTGGCCGACGCTAGCATCGCAGGGATTGGTGCCCCTCAGCTTCCGAGCGGAATCTACGTGGACGCGACGTTCGGCGGTGGCGGTCATTCCCGCCTCATCCTCGATGCGCTGGACGCGAACGGTCGCCTGTTCGGATTTGATCAAGACGCCGATGCACACGCCAACGCGTTGCCGGACGAACGGTTCACGCTAATCCCCGAAAACTTCCGGCACGCGCGCAACTTCCTCCGCCTCAACGGTGTCCGCCGCATCGATGGATTGCTGGCCGACCTGGGCGTTAGCTCCCACCAATTCGACGAGGGCGCGCGCGGATTCTCCACCCGGTTCGATGCGCCTTTGGACATGCGAATGAACCAGCAAGACGGGCTGTCCGCTGCTGATATCGCGGCGACTTATACCGTCGAAGATTTGACACGGATTTTCCGCTTGTACGGCGAACTGAAGCGGCCCGATAAAGTCGCCCACGCCATTGCCCGCGTACGCGAAGACCGGCGCATTGCCCGGACAGGCGATTTGATGGAAGCCACCCAACACCTCGCCCCCAGAGGCAAGGAGAACCAGTTCCATGCTCAGGTCTTTCAAGCGTTTCGCATCGAAGTCAACGATGAACTGGGCGCCCTCAAGGCACTGCTCGAATCCACGATTCACCTGATGGAAGAAGGCGGTCGGTTGGCGGTCATCTCCTACCACAGCCTGGAAGACCGCCTGGTGAAGCACTTCATGCGTTCTGGCAACTTCGAAGACCACGTCAAACGCGACCTCAAGGGCGCCGCCTTGTGCCCATTTGCCCCGCTCAACCGCAAAGCCGTTGTCGCCGACGAAGAAGAACAGGCCCGCAACCCCCGATCGCGCAGCGCTCGCTTGCGGGTGGCTACCCGAACCGCCTTGTCCTTGGACGAGATCAATTCTTTGGCCGCATGAAGAAGTTGTTCTCCTTCCTCCGCAAACCGAAGGCCAAGCCAAATTCCGGCCCACGCAACCGCGTACTGACGGCTGCGGAAATCACCGCTCAAGAGGAGCAAAAGCGCAAGCTGGCGGAACAGCAAGCCAAAGCGGCTTCCCGCAAAAAAGCCCAACGTACCGCCAAGGCCGCCAAACCGCGCAACCGCATCCTGACGGAAGGCGAGTCGGCTACCACCGGCGCTCGCCCAACACGCACCCGCTGGTTCAAACGCCGCAAGCAACGCAGCCCGCAAGAGCGTGCCGCGCGCCGCACACAGAATTCGATCGGCCCCATTGTTCGGGACATCCTAAGCGGCGAATTCCTAACCCGCGAAGGCGTGACCCGCCACATCCCCTACCTCATCTTCGTGAGCGTCCTGTTCATCGCGTACATCGCCATGGGCTACCAGTTTGAGCGGTTGGAACGCGAAAAGCTTCAAACCAAGCGCCAACTCGAAGAACTCAGCGCTGAGTACAAGACCCTCAAGGCAGAATTTGAAACCCAGCTTCAGCAGAGTACGGTCGAACAAAACATTGCCGAGTTGGGCCTGCGCCAGAATGTCGAACCCCCGTTCCTGCTGGAATACCAATCCGTTGAGCCATGAAGAACCAACGGGAATTCAGCAACCGCACCTGGCTCTCATTCGGACTGTTCGTGGTCTTGGGACTGGCCATTTTTGGCCGCATCCTGTGGATCCAAGGCGCGGAACACGAACAATGGAACGCCATTGGCGAGCGGTTTGAGTCGAGCGTCCAATCCATCGCTCCTGCGCGCGGACAGATTTACGCGGCCAACGGAAGTGTCTTGGCGACTTCAGTACCCGTCTTTGAAGTGCGGTGGGACAGCAAAAGCGAAGCCATCAATTGGGACACCTTCGACCGCGAGCTCGACGACTTGTGCGCTGGGCTGAGCGAAGTACTGGGCGACAAAAGCCCCGCTGAATACCGGGAAATTTTGCGCAACGGACGCAACATGGGCCGCCGGAATACCCTGGTCGCACGCCGCGTTTCGTACATCAAACAGAAGCAACTGGTCGAGCTGCCTTTCATCCGACGTGGCCGGTTCAAGAGCGGCTTCACCTTCGCGCGCATTGAGCAGCGCCGCAAGCCGTTTGGCGACTTGGCCGGCCGAACCATCGGCATCGACCGCGATGAAAACCGGGTCGGCTTGGAGGCCAGCTGGAACGATGAGCTCGCCGGCGTGACCGGTAGCCAGCTGCAACGCCGCGTCGCCGGAGGGCAATGGATGCCTGTCTCGGATGACTACATCGTCGAGCCCGTGGCCGGGTACGACGTCATCAGCAGCATCGACATGCATTTGCAGGACGTCGCGAGCAATGCCCTCCGTCGGCAACTTCAGGAACACGACGCCGCGTGGGGCACCGTCATTTTGATGGAGGTGGCGACAGGCAAAATCCGCGCCATGGCCAACTTGACCCGGACCCAGGAAGGCACGGACGACACCCCATCGGTGTACCAAGAGTCATTCAACCACGCCATCGGCACGGCCGTCGAGCCCGGATCCACGTTCAAATTGGCGTCCTTGATTACCGCCATGGAAAGCGGTGGCGTGAAACCCAACGATGAAATCGACACGGGCAATGGCGTCGTTTGGTTCTACGGCAGACGCATGTCGGATTCCAACGCCGACCAAGGCGGGCACGGCGTTCTGACCACCGAGGAGATTTTCGAGGTCAGTTCGAACGTCGGCACGGCCCTCACGTTGAAAGGCGCATTCGGGGAGGAACCTCAAGCGTTTTTGGACGGCCTACAGCGGTTGGGTGTGCATGAACCCACTGGCATTCGCCTCGCCGGTGAGTCGCAGCCGCAAGTCTACACGGAAGTGGGAAGCGGCCGTTGGTCAGGGCTTTCGCTGACGCAAATGTCCATCGGCTATGAGGTGACCCAGACCCCGCTCCAAATCCTGAACCTCTACAATGCCATCGCAAACGGCGGCACCCTCATGCGTCCTCAATTGGTCGAGCGGCTGGAATCAAACGGGACGGTCGTCCGCACCATCGCACCCGAAGTGGTGAAGCGACGCATTTGCTCGGCCGTCACCCTCGAAGCCTGCCAGCGCATGATGCGTCGTGTAGCCGACCCGGATGGCCAGGGAACGGCCCAGTTCATTTTTGCCAAGAGCCCGTACACCGTCGCTGGCAAGACAGGCACGGCGCGCATCGCAGGACCGAACGGTTACGACGGGCGTTACCGCGCTTCGTTCGCTGGCTACTTCCCCGCCGAAGCTCCGCGCTACTCCTGCATCGTCGTGATTGCCGACACCCGCAGCGGTGTGTACTACGGCTCGAGCATCGCCGGTCCGGTGTTCCGCGAATTGGCCAACAAGGTCTACGCCACCAACCCCACGTTCCACGAAAGCAGCCAAGGCCTGCTGACCGAGGCGCACCGCTTGCCGGGTGCGAAAGACGGAGCCCGAGAAGAATTGATCAGCCTGTACACCGCTTTTGGCGTGCCCTACACGGGCGATAACACCAGCGACTGGGTGACCGTTACGACCGGCGACAGCGCTGCCGCCCTCACCCCCCGCGCCATTCAACCATCGCACGTCCCGGACGTACGCGGCATGGGGTTGCGCGATGCACTTTACTTACTCGAAAACGCTGGGTTGCAGGTACAGACCAAAGGATCGGGCACCGTTCGCCGGCAAAGCTTGGCGCCGGGGTCCGCCATCAACCGCACTTCATCCATCACCATCGAATTGTCTTGAACGCATGAAACTCCTGAAAGAAATCCTCTACGGCACGCGCATCCAAGACATCTTGGGCAACACCCACGTGGCCATTGAGGACCTGGCGTTTGACAGCCGCAAGGTGAAGGCCTTCAGTCTGTTTGTCGCCATTCCTGGCGTGAGCGTTGACGGACATGACTTCATCGAACAAGCGGCCGCCCAAGGCGCAACGGCGATTGTCTGCGAACGCCTGCCCGAGCAACGCGCCGAGCACATCACCTACGTCCGGGTCATGGACGCGCGGATTGCATTGGGCAACATCGCTTCGAAATTTTACGACGACCCCAGTGCCTCGATGAAGGTGGTCGCGGTCACGGGAACCAACGGGAAAACGACAACGGTCAGCTTGCTCCACCGCTTGTTCCGTTCCATGGACCGCCGAGCCGGGATGCTTTCGACGGTTGAAAACCGCGTACTCGACGAAGTTGTCCCGGCCAGCCACACCACGCCCGACGCCCTGCAGATGCAGCAGCTGTTCCGTCGCATGGCAGACGCCGGTTGCAAGTACGTTTTCATGGAAGCGAGTTCCCACAGCATCCACCAGCACCGCTTCGCAGGCACCAAGTTGGCCGGAGCTGTTTTCACCAACATCACGCACGACCACCTCGATTACCACGGGGACTTCAACGCTTACATCCAAGCCAAGAAAGGCCTCTTTGACTTGGTCGGTGCGGACGCTTTTGCCCTCTACAATCAAGACGATTCGCACGGTCCCGACATGGTACTGGATTGCAAGGGGCGCGTCAAAGACTACGCCTTGACCTCCATGGCAGACTACCGTGGGCGGGTGGTGGAGAACACCCTCGAGGGTTTGCAGCTGCACCTCAATGGCCACGACCTCTACAGCCAATTGATTGGCGATTTCAATGCCTACAACCTCTTGGCCGTGTATGCGGTCGCAGTGGAATTGGGCATGGACCAACTCGACGTGCTCACCCACCTGTCGCTCCTCAAGCCGCCAGCCGGTCGTTTCGAGCGCGTGCAAGCTCCCGAGGGCATCACGGCCATTGTGGATTACGCCCACACGCCTGATGCCTTGGACAACGTGCTGAAGACCATCGATACCTTCCGAGCCGGCGAGACACAGGTCATCACGGTGGTCGGTTGCGGGGGCAACCGCGACAAAACCAAGCGGCCCGTCATGGCGCGCGTGGCTGCGCAATGGAGCGACCGGGTGTTCCTCACCTCGGACAACCCCCGGGATGAAGAACCCGACGCCATCATCGATGACATGCGTGCGGGCCTCGACCCCATTGATGCGAAGAAATGCATCGCAATCTCCGACCGACGCGAAGCCATTCGCATGGCCGCCCAACTCGCCGGGGAAGGCGACATCGTATTGGTCGCCGGCAAGGGCCACGAAACCTACCAAGAAATCAAGGGCGTCCGCCACGATTTCGATGACCGCGAAGAACTCCTGAACGCTTTTAACCCCGCCTGATGCTGTACCACCTCTTCACCTACCTCGACTCCGTGATGGACGTGCCCGGCGCAGGCCTGTTCCAATACATCTCGTTCCGCGCGGGCATGAGCCTGATCACGTCGCTGGTCATTGGCATCCTCTTTGGTAAGCGCATCATCGAATGGCTGCAGTTGAAGCAGGTGGGTGAAATCGTACGCGACCTCGGGTTGGAAGGCCAAATGAACAAGCAAGGCACCCCGACCATGGGCGGCCTCATCATCCTCGCGGCCATCCTGATTCCGACGTTGCTCTTTGCCGACTTGACCAATATCTACACCCAAATGATGTTGCTCGTCACGGTGTGGCTGGGCGCCATCGGCTTCATCGACGACTACATCAAGGTCTTCAAGAAAAACAAGGAAGGACTCGCGGGACGCTTCAAGGTCATCGGCCAAGTCGGCGTGGGCATCATCGTCGGCTCCATCATGTGGTGGCACCCTGACGTGACCATCAAAGACCCCGCCGACCGCGAGTACTCTGGTCAAGTTGTCGAAATGACAGCGACCGACGGGACCGTTTTTGAGGTGTTTGAAGCCGACAGTGGCCTCCCCATTTGGGAAGCGAAGAAGTCCTCTGAAACCACCGTGCCGTTCATGAAGGACAACAGCTTTGATTACGAGCGATTGGTGGCCTGGATGGGCGACTGGGCTGTGGGTTGGGGCTGGTTGGCGTTCATTCCCTTGGTCATTCTGATTGTTACAGCGGTCAGCAACGGCGCCAACCTCACGGATGGCATCGACGGCTTGGCCACCGGCAGCAGCGCCATCATCGGCTTGGGCTTGGCGGTTTTGGCATACGTGAGCTCCAACATCGTCACGGCGGATTACCTCAACATCCACTACATCCCCCGCTCGGAGGAGCTGGTGGTCTTCATCGCCGCCTTTGTGGGCGGGTGCATCGCCTTCCTTTGGTACAACGCCTTCCCGGCGCAAGTCTTCATGGGTGACACCGGAAGCTTGGCGTTGGGCGGCATCATCGCTGCATTTGCCATTGCCATCCGCAAAGAGCTCCTCTTGCCCGTGCTGTGTGGAATCTTCTTGATTGAAAACCTGTCGGTCGTGCTGCAGGTCGGGTGGTTCAAATACACCAAACGCAAAACCGGTGAAGGCCGGCGCATCTTCTTGATGGCACCGCTTCACCACCACTACCAAAAGCAAAACATCCCCGAGTCCAAGATCACCGCACGGTTCTGGATCGTCGGCATTCTGTTGGCCGTCGTCACCATCGTCACCCTGAAAGTTCGATAAACCCATGTCCCACCCCATTGTACCCATCCTCGGAGCAGGCGAAAGCGGCACAGGTGCTGCCCTGCTCGCGGTGCGCCAGGGTTTGCAGCCTTGGGTGAGCGACGCGGGTGCGGTATCGGCTGAGCGTGCCGCCGAGTTGGATGCCGCTGGCGTGGAGTGGGAAGCCAACGGGCACGACGAGGCACGGATAATCGGCGCAGCCGAAGCCGGTGCCCCGGTCATCAAAAGTCCGGGCATCCCGGAAACCGCTCCGCTCGTGGAGCGCGTCAAGGCGGCCGGCGGGGAGCTCATCAGCGAAATTGAATTTGCCAGCCGATACGCACGCACCGACGGACAACGCGTCATCGCCATAACCGGTTCCAACGGCAAAACCACCACCACGGCCCTCATCGCGGCGTTGTTCGAAGACGCCGGTTGCAACGTGGCTTGCGTGGGGAACATCGGCAAGAGCTGGGCACGCGATTTGAGCGAACGCCCGCGTCCCGCCGATTACCAAGTCGTTGAGGTGAGCAGTTTTCAGCTGGACGGGGTCAACTCCTTCCGACCGGACGTCGCGGTGCTCCTCAACATCACCCCGGACCACCTCGACCGGTACAACAACGACATCGAACAATACGCCGATTCCAAGTGGCGCATTGCTTCTCACCAAACCGACTCGGACCTCCTCATCCTCAACGCCGACGACCCGCTGTCGATGGTCCGCTGGAAACGCGGCCAGGCTGCGGGCACGCTTGCCGCCCGCGTGGTGGCCGTGTCGACCGGGCAGACCGAATCTCAATTGCAAAACAACCTGGCCGCACACGGCCTCCATCCTTGGGGAACGGCCTCGGTCGACACCCCGGATCAACCCAACGAATTCACAATCAACATTCCTCATCAAAACCCATTTACCATGACCATCCAAGAATTGGCATTGCAGGGCAAACACAACCTGTACAACAGCATGGCAGCCAGCGTCGCTGCCCGCGCACTCGAACTCCGCAAAGAAGGCATCCGCGACAGCCTCGCGCAATTTGACGCCATCGAGCACCGCATGGAGTTTGTCGTCGAGACCAACGGCATCACGTTTGTCAACGACTCAAAAGCCACCAACGTCAACAGTGCTTGGTACGCACTCGAAAGCACCGAAGGACCCATCATCTGGATCACTGGCGGTGTGGACAAGGGCAACGACTATACGTCCCTGTTGCACCTCGTTACGGCCAAGGTTGACCACCTCATTTGCCTCGGTAAAAACAACAAGAAGCTCATCGACGCCTTCGGCGACCGAGTGGAAAGCTGCCACGAGGTAAGCACTGCCACGGAAGCCGTTCAGCTCGCCTACCAATTGGGCACGCCCGGCCACACAGCCCTGTTGTCTCCGGCGTGTGCGAGCTTTGATCTGTTCGGCTCGTACGAAGAACGCGGACGCGAATTTAAGGCGGCGGTACGCAACCTCTGAACATGTCCAACGGGAGCAGCATGAACCTGCACCGGCGCATTGGCGCCTGGTTGGAAGGGGACAAGGTCATCTGGATGGTCACCTTGATCCTCAGCCTGTTGTCGCTGTTGGCGGTATACAGCGCCATTTCATCGTTGGCGTATAAGTCGGACGGCGGTTCATTGCGTTTCCTGTTCAAACAAGGGGTCATGCTCGCCCTCGGGTGGGGCGTCATGCTCCTCATTCACAAAGTCAACTTCCGGTACTTCTCCCGGATTTCGCAGGTGCTCATCTGGGTAGCTGCCGTCCTGCTAATCTTGACCCTGGCGTTTGGGGCGGACATCAACGACGCCAAACGCTGGCTGCGCATACCCTTCGTGGGGCTGACGCTGCAGACGTCCGATTTTGCCAAGGTGGTATTGGTGACGTATGTGGCGCGGGAATTGAACAACCGGCGCACCCAATTGCACGACTTCCGGGCGGGTGTCTTGCCGATTTTGATCCCCATAGGAATCATCTGCGGGCTCATCCTGCCGGCCGACTTTTCGACCGCCGCACTGCTCGGTATGGTGTGCGTGGGCATGCTGTTCATCGGCGGTGTGCCGTGGCGGCACATGGCGCGCATAGCGGGGATCGGCGTGCTGGGGCTCGTGCTGCTATACGGCATCGGAAAGGCTGTGCCCGAGGCGCTGCCGCGTTTCGGAACGTGGGCCGGGCGTTTGGAACGTTTTGCCGGCGTGGGGGCCGCTGAGGAAGGCGATGCCCTGGAATACCAAATCGAACTGGCCCAAGTGGCCATCAACCGGGGCGGCCTGCTGCCAACAGGACCGGGAACCGGAACGTCCCGCAACTTTTTGCCCCACCCCTATTCGGACATGATTTACGCCTTCATCATTGAGGAATGGGGGGCGGTCATCGGCGGATTGGGGCTGGTGCTGGCGTATTTGATCCTGCTGTACCGGACCATGCGCACAGCGACGCGCTGTCCGCGGCATTTTGGTGGGTTGCTCGCGATGGGCCTTGGCTTCATGCTGGTCTTCCAAGCCATGATCAATATGGCCGTTGCGGTTCGGCTGTTCCCCACGACTGGGCAACCCTTGCCCATGGTCTCTTACGGCGGAACTTCCATGATTTTCACCTGCCTCGCCATCGGCATGATTTTGGCCGTATCCCGGTCCGTGACCGACCCCGATAATTGGGAAAAATCCCCCAAAAAAACGCGGCCTGCGGGCAACAGAATCGTCCGTGAACCCCAACCCCATGGCTGATTCTTCGCATCCCCTCAACCGCGTTATTGTCTCCGGAGGGGGAACGGGTGGCCACATCCACCCTGCTTTGGCCATTGCTGACGAAATCAAACGCCGGCATCCGCAGTGCGACATCCTGTTTGTGGGCGCCAAAGGCCGGATGGAAATGGAAAAAGTACCTGCAGCGGGGTATGCCATTAAGGGGCTTTGGATCACCGGGGTGGACCGCAACTGGCGCAGCCTGCGCAATTGGTTGTTTCCATTCAAACTGATCAGCTCCCTGTGGAACGCCCGCCGCATCCTCCGCCGCTTTCGGCCGGAATTGGTCGTTGGCGTAGGCGGATTTGCCAGCGGGCCGGTGCTCCACCAAGCCGCGCAGATAGGCATTCCCACCGCCATTCAAGAACAAAACTCATTCCCCGGCATCACCAACCGGTTTTTGGCGAAGCGCGTCGGGTTGATCTGTGCCGGGTTCCCCGGTCTGGAGCGTTGGTTTCCAGCGGACCGCATCGTGGAGACGGGGAATCCGCTGCGAATGCAAGTGCTCGATGCCGTTTCTGACCACGGACAATCAACCGAGGCCGCATGGAAGCACTTTGAATTTGACGGAAGCCGTCCGGTGGTGTTTGTCATGGGCGGCAGCCTCGGCGCCGCGTCCATGAATGCCGCGGTCTGTAGTATGATCGAAGAAACGACCGAGGCTTTGCCGTTTGACCTCATCTGGCAAACCGGCGCCCGGTACCACGATTCAATGCGCGTGCGCATGCAAACCTGGCCTGAAGGTGTGCAAGCAGGCATCCGTTGTTTGGGCTTCATCGACCGCATGGACCTCGCGTACCGCTGTGCCACGGTCATCGCCAGCCGCGCCGGCGCCATGTCCATTGCCGAATTGGCCTTGGTGGGCAAGCCCACCATCCTCGTTCCCTCCCCTGTGGTCGCCGAAGACCACCAGACCAAGAATGCCCGCTCCCTCAGCGACCGCGACGGAGCCATTCTGCTCCCGGATTCGGAGGTGGTTGACGGCCTGGAGGCCGCAATTGTGGGTATATTGGAGGATTCAGACCGAGCAAAATCCCTGCAAACCAACCTCCTCAACGCCGCACGTCCAGAAGCAGCCAACGACGTTGTCAGCGAATTGGAAAAGCTCTTATGACCGGCACCTCACACGCGTACTTCATCGGAATCGGCGGCATTGGCATGAGCGCCATTGCACGCTACCTCCATGCCGAGGGGGTGGCCGTGGCCGGGCACGACCGGACGGATTCGGAGCTCATCGCACAATTGAAGGCCTCCGGCATGTCCATCAGCGCAGGAGCATCCGAGGCCGAGGCCTTGGCGCATTTCAATCGCTGGTTGGACGAAGTGCCCCACGAGCGCGCCCTTGTCGTTCGAACGCCTGCTGTCCCCGACGATTTTCCCGTGTTGGTTCGCGCCCGCGAAAGCGGCTGCCGCATGGGCAAGCGCAGCGAGGTACTCGGCTGGCTCACCGAAAACGCGCCCACCTTGGCCGTAGCCGGCACCCACGGCAAGACCACGACTTCTGCTTTGCTTGCCCATTTGATGAACGGTCAGCCTTCTGGATGTCGGGCTTTCATCGGCGGCATCCTGGTGGGAACGCAATCGAACACCGTGTGGTCGCCGAATGCCGAATGGACCGTGGTCGAGGCGGACGAATTTGACCGGAGCTTTCTGCACCTCCATCCAACCCATGCGGCGATCACAAGCGCCGACCCCGACCACCTCGACATATATGGGGACGTGGCTTCGTTTCACGAGGGGTTCAAGACCTTTGCGGAACGCATCAGCGGCACGCTGTTCCTGGAGGCTGATGTCCGCATTGAAGGCGTAACAGGCAAGCGCTACGGCGTAACCACTTCGCGGCAGGAGGCGGAAGCCTGGCATGCGGCAGCGACCGCCCTGCGCATCGAAGACGGCTGGTTGACCGGCGATGTCTGGATTGGCGGGGGGTGGCACGAAGGCGTGCGCTTTCCCCTCGCCGGGGTGCACAACGTGAAAAATGCATTGGCTGCTTTGTGCCTCGCAGAAGCAGCGGGCGCAGCTGTGGGAGCGTGTCTACAACGGCTCGGAGCGTTCCAAGGCATTGAACGGCGATTTGCTTACCACATCCGAGCGGATTACGGCATTTACATCGACGACTACGCCCACCATCCAGTGGAATTGGAAGCGGCCATCGCGGCAGTACGGTTGCACCATCCGGGGCGGGAAATCACCGGGATTTTCCAGCCGCATTTGTTTACGAGAACGCGGGATAACCTGGTCGAATTTGGTCGGGCCTTAGCCCAATTGGACCGCGTGTTTTTGTTGCCCATCTACCCAGCGCGTGAAGCGCCCATCCCGGGAATCGATTCACAAGCCCTATTTGAAAACATCCCCCACCCCCACAAATACCTCATCGAATCGCATCAGATATTCGATAACCTGAAGGCGTACCCTCCCGACGTGCTGATGACCCTGGGGGCTGGCGACATCGACCGATGCGTTCAACCCCTCGCCCAATGGCTCAAGGAGGACCCTCATAGATTCAAAGATCGCACCTGAACACACCATGATTCGAACCATCCTCTCCATCGCCTCAGCCGTTTTGCTGATTGCCGGTAGTGGAGCCTTGGTTGGGTTTTCGGTGGAGCGCGAGTCGAACGCTCGTTACACAGGATTGGAAGTCGACGTCGTCGAAATCGACGGCATGTTTTTTGTCGATGCCGCAGGGGTTCGCGATCTCATCTTCGCCAACGACAGCATCTCCGGCACCTTCGTCGCGGATTTATCCCTTCACGACGTGGAGCGCTGGGTGCGTGACATCCCTGCCATCGATGGGGTGGAAATTTACCCTGGGCTCAACCGCACCCTGCACGTACAGGTCACCCAACGCAAGCCACTGGCTCGGGTGCACACTTCCGAGGACGAGCCGGACTTCTACATCGACGACGAAGGTGAACTGCTTCCGCTCTCGCCTTACTACACTGCACGGGTCCCGGTCATTCACGCGCCATCATTCGAGGCCGCGTCTGAAGCATTTGCTTTGGTCCAGGCCACCGCAAACGACCCGCTTTGGTCGGCCTTCATCGACCAGATTGAAGTCAACGGCGCCGGCGCGCTCGATGTGGTACCTCGGATTGGAGCGGCGCGCATTGCTTTTGGCGACGCCCAGCAACTTGAAGATAAACTGAACAAACTCCTTGTATTCTACACCGAACACGTCGAAAGGGGCAACCTGAACGTCTACAAGCGCATCGACTTGACCTATGCGGGTCAAGTAGTCGCCCAACGGTATTACTAAGCAACCTCTACGTCCATGGATTCTGCATCAAACAACCAAGAAAAAATCGTCGTTGGCCTGGACATCGGCACGACGAAAATCGCCTGCTTCGTCGGGCGTCGCAATGAACACGGAAAAATCGAAATCCTCGGTTACGGGAAGAGCGAATCCGTCGGGGTATCCCGCGGGGTCGTTGCGAACATTGAAAAAACCGTGGATTCCATCCGCACGGCCATTGAAGAAGCCAAGCGCACGTCCGGGGCGGTCTTTGTGGACGTGAACGTCGGCATCGCCGGCCAGCACATCAAGAGCCAGCAGACGCGCGGCCAACGCACCCGCGACAACCTTGAATCGGAAATCAGCCAGATCGACATCGATGCGCTGATCCAGGACATGTACCGCCAGGTGATGCAGCCCGGCGAGGAAATCCTGCACGTCTTGCCGCAGGAATACACCGTGGACAACGAGGGGGGCATCAAAGAGCCGGTGGGCATGAGCGGCATTCGTTTGGAAGCCAACTTCCACGTCATCATCGGCCAGATCGCTGCCATCCGCAACATCAACCGGTGCATCGAGAAAGCGGAACTCAACGTCGATCAATTAATCCTGGAGCCCCTCGCCTCTTCGGCTTCGGTATTGAGTGCAGAAGAGCAGGAGGCCGGTGTGGCCTTGGTGGATATAGGAGGTGGCACCACCGACATCGCGATTTTCCAAGACGGCATCATCCGCCACACGGCGGTCATTCCGTTTGGCGGCAATGTGTTGACCGAGGACATCCGCCAGGGGTGCCAAATCATGAAGAAGCAAGCGGAGTTGCTGAAGCAACGTTTCGGGTCGGCCATCGCCACCGAAATGAAGGACAACGAGATTGTGTGCATCCCCGGTTTGCAGGGACGCAACCCACGCGAAATCAGCTTGAAAAACCTCGCGAGCATCATCGAGGCGCGCATGACCGAAATCATCGAGCACGTGCATTTCGAAATCCGCAACTCCGGCTTCGCTGATCAGTTGATTGGCGGCGTGGTCTTAACGGGTGGCGGTTCGCAATTGCGCCACATCACCCAGCTCTTCCAATACGTGACGGGCATGGATTGCCGCGTGGGTTACCCAAGCGAGCACTTGGCCGAAGCACCGAACCAAGAGGTCACGGCCCCGAGTTTTGCGACCGGCGTCGGCCTCGTGATCAAAGGCTTCGACCGCATGGCCAGCAACGGCGATGCAACCACTGATGACGCCGCCGGTTCAGAACGGATTGGCATCCTCGAACGCATGCGCAAGTACTTCGTTGAAGACGAAGAAATTCAATAACCACAGGAACCCGAATTGAGATGAACGATATGAGCACTCCCAACCCCTACCCGTCCCTCACCTCTCCGATCAAAGTCATCGGCGTAGGCGGCGGCGGTTCGAATGCGGTGAACACGATGTACGACCGCGGTATCCAAGGCGTGGATTTCATCGTGTGCAACACCGATGCCCAAGCCCTTGACGCAAGCCCGGTTCCTGTAAAAGTCCAGCTCGGCGCCACCCTCACGGGAGGCCAAGGCGCAGGCTCTCTTCCCGATGTTGGCCGAAACGCCGCCATTGAAACGCTGGAAGAAGTCAAAGAACTGATCGGCAACAAGACTAGTATGGTCTTTATCACCGCGGGAATGGGCGGCGGAACCGGAACCGGTGCAGCACCTGTCATCGCTCAAGCGGCCCGCGAGATGGACATCCTGACAGTAGGCATCGTCACGATTCCCTTTCAATTCGAGGGCCGTCGCCGCAGTGCGCAGGCCACTGAAGGACTGGAGAAAATGCGCGAAGCCGTTGACACGTTACTCATCATCCGTAACGACAAACTGCGAGAACTGTATGGCAACCTGACGATCCGGGCGGCCTTCAACAACGCCGACGAAATCCTCTGCACCGCCGCGAAAGGCATCGCGGAAGTCATCACGCTCACTGGTGAAATCAACGTTGACATGAACGACGTCAACACCGTCATGCGCAATTCAGGTCGGGCCATCATGGGTTCCGGCAAAGCGAGCGGCGAAGGCCGGGCGCGCACGGCCGTAACCGAAGCATTGGAATCACCCCTGCTCAACGATTGCGACATCACGGGCGCCAATTTTGTCCTACTCAACATCACCTTTGGCACCGAGGAAATCCTCATGGATGAGATCATGGAAATCACGGACTTCATCCAAGACGCCGCTGGCCAATCTGCCGAGGTCATCTGGGGCTACGGTGTAGACGAAAAATTGGATGAGGACCTGTGCGTAACGGTCATCGCTACTGGTTTCCAGGCACAAGACCAACTCGAATCCCCGGCCCAACCGCGGACAACGGTATTTACATTGGAAGAAGAGCCCAAGGAAATCAAAGCACCCGTTCAGCCCACCCAGCATACGCAAACCCCTCCTGTTGAGGCACTCTCAGAGGAGGAAATGCCGTACATCAAGCAAGTTGAGGCCACGGAGGAACCCGCTCCTGCGGCCACCGGTCAATTGTTCGACCTCGTCACAGATGAAGCGGAGTCGGCAGAGACGCCTGAAGCGGAACCCGCTGCTGCGGACGACGCTCCACCGGTGACCGGAACCAACGGCGAACCGCCATCGGTCACGGTGTACACCCTCGAAAGCGAGCCACTTCCAGCGACCAGCGATGAGCCCAACCTCGGCGGCATCCGATTCACGGAAACGCCTCCTTCGCAGCCCATCACGCCGGCACAACCTCCGATTGAACAGCCGTTGTCCCAAACACCGGATCTCGCACCGAATGCATCCCGCGAGGTCATTGAACCGGTGGCGCGAACCACGGAGGGCGACTTGCAAGCGCGAAACCAGCGCATCTCGCAATTCACGCGCAAGCTGAAAACACCCGGCGGACTGGCGGACCTCGAAGCCGAGCCGGCATATAAGCGTCGCCAGGTCATCCTCGATGACATCGATCACTCATCGAAATCCCAAGTCAGCCGATTCACGCTGCACGAGGAAACGGATGAGGAGGGCGAACGCACCATTGAATTGCGAAACGACAACCCCTTCCTGCACGACAACGTCGACTGAACATGAGCATGTACAGCACCATTTCGGATGGCATCAAGGATGCCATGCGCAACAAGGACCGCGAGCGGTTGGCAGCTTTGCGCGATGTGAAAAGCAAGCTCATGCTCGAGGCCACCAAAACAGGAGCAGACGGTGACGACATCCCGGATGCGACCGTGCTGGCCATTCTAACCAAGCTCTTCAAGCAACGCAGTGAAACCGCCGACCTCTATGCCGAGCAAGGACGCGCCGACCTCGAAGCAGAGGAACGGGCCCAGGCCGCGGTAATTGTCGAATTCTTGCCCCAACCTTTGACAGAAGAGGAGATCAAGGCGGAAGTGGCTGCCATCATCGCCGAGACCGGCGCAGCGAGCATGGCCGACATGGGCAAGGTGATGGGCATCGCCTCCAGCCGCATGGCAGGCAAGGCCGACGGCAAGGTCATCGCCGGAATTGTGCGCGCAGCCTTGAACAGTTGAGCGCACCGCTTGTTAAATCGTTGAAATCAACACCTATGAAGAACACATTCACTTGGGCCGCATGTGCCATTGCCATTGCGCTCGCCTCGTGCGGAACCCCCGGGGAAGACAACGCCTCAACAGAGGCCTCCAAGAAAGAAAAACCACTAGAAAACGACCCGGTGAGCTTAACCGGTGGTCGATACACCATTGATTCCGATGCAAGCACAGTCAACTGGAAAGGCACAGAAATCACCGGAGAATCACATGTTGGCACAGTCGGTATTTACAAGGGTAACCTCGAAGTGATTGACGAAACCATTGCCAAGGCTTTTGTCTCCATGGACATGAACACCATCGTGGTCACGGATGAAGATATGAGCGACCGTGCGAAAGAAAGGTTACTCGGCCACCTCAAGTCGGAGGATTTCTTCGGTGTCGAAAAATTTCCCGACTCCCAAATGTTCATCGAAGGCGTTAAGGAAAAGGACGGTGTGCCCCATGTTTTTGGTAAGATCATCATCCGCAGTATCCCCCAGCCGATTCACTTCCCAGTTACCCTCAGCGAGGAAGATGGCACCATCACCGTGGATGCTTCCCTCACCTTTGACCGCTCCAAGCACGACGTCAAATTCCGATCGGGGGCGTTTCCTGATTTGTTCCCCGACTTGGGCGACAAACTCATCAACGATGACATCGAACTCGACGTACACATTGTAGCAACGATGTGACGTCAAGTGAGAAATTGAAACCAAGGCCTGGGCTCGTCCCGGGCCTTTTTCGTTTTCAACGGGCCGAAAGGAATGCATACCTTCGTATGCGGCATGCGTTGGACCAACTACTTCATCCACCCCGGAGACAACCGGTACTACGTCTTTTCCTTTCGGGAAATAGCCCATGCTGAAGAATACGAGGAGATGCTGCGCACTGCCGAGGTCCCATTCGAACGGCATCAAGAAGGGGGACAATGGCTTTTTGGTGTGCCCCGCACCCATTTCCGTGAAGCCCTGCATTGCAACCACCTCGTGCACGCCCACCACCGCACCAAATTCATACCGGTAGCTGGCTTGCGCAATGCCCTGCTCCTGATCACCGGAGCAGTGCTTGTAGTCGCGTTGGTCGGGGCGCTGAGCGCCACGGGGTCGGCGCAGGAACGAACGCCCGAATGGGAACTCGGATTGAGTTCTGTTGGGGTGTTGCCCTTAGAAGCTGTCGGTTACGAGCCCATAGAAGCGTTTGACGAGGGGCTCACATTGCAATGGCAGCCACAAGTGGGGAGCGGATTCGGGTTGCGGCTGCACCGAAATTTCAAAGGCAGCAGCTGGAGCATTGAAACCGGCCTCGAAACCTTACGCATGCGATCGAATTGGGGCCTGGTGTTCGCTTCGGAAATCAGCGGCGAAGAGACTTCGGACACGCTTTCTTTGCGAGCAGGGCGCTACCGCTTGCCGCTGCTGGCACAAACCAAGGTGCCATTGAACCAACGGTGGGAATTGCTCGCCGGAAGTGGGGTGTGCGTGGACTTTTTGTTGAGCGACGTGTTCACCACGGGGTACCAGCAAATTGGGACCGTCTACCACGAATACCAGGTTGAAGAAAACCGGCAACGGCGCTGGGGAGTGCCCTTGCGCGCTGAGATCGGTGCGCTCCATCGACCGTCGGATGCCACAAAGGCGGGGCTTTACATCGGGTGCATCTGGTGGCGGGAATGGTCAACCAACCGATGGGGTGAAGCGCAATGGGAGCGCGACCTCGAAAAAGCCGACGTTCGGCTCTTCATGCCCCAGGCTGGATTTGCCTTGGAGTTCCGGATCATCCTGCCTCAATAGCAGGAGTCAAAGTCACTCGTTCCAATCGGTCACATACTCCAACGGCTTCCGGTGGCTCTTTGGCCATGCGCCATCTTCCGGGTAACCCATGTAGAATATCCCCAAGACTTCGCCGTTATCTGGCAACCCGACAAACACCTTAACCTCCGGCAACTGCAAAAACTTCGGCGTGGACCAAAACCCACCGATGCCATGAGCGGTGCAGGTCAAATACATGTTTTGCGCAGCACAGGCCACAGCCATTCGCTCATCTTCGATGGAGATGCGTCCGTTGGGATCCGGTTCCAAGCCCAATACCACCAGCGCAGTCACCCTTTCGCCCCGTGCCTCCAACTTGGCCACCTTGCTTGGCGAGGCTTGTTCCCCTGCGTGCTGAGCATACCATTCAGCCAGTTTGGGTCCGACAAGTTTCATTCCCTCCCCAACGTATGCCTTGAAGCGCCACGGTTGGGTCATGCCGTGGGTCGGTGCCCACGTAGCGTTGGTCAAGACCTGCTCAACAATTTCCTTGTGCACCTTGCGCGACGAGTAACGCTCGGGACTTATGCTGCGGCGGTCCCGCAGCAACTGGGTGGTTTCGGAAAGGTTGTGGCGCATGGTAAAATGAATGTGAAGCAAAGGTACAGCAACGCTTGAGTAGGGCCTGTCCTTTGGCGTATTTTCGGGCATGCGCAGCATCCTCATCTTCTTGGCTGTTCTCGGCGGCCTCACCCCTTTCACCCATGGACAAACTCCAGAACTGCACCTGCAGCACACCGGTGACAGCACCTACATCCGAGCGATTTATGACGAAGCACTCGCCCGAGGGGAGGCGCATGCGAACTTGCGCCAGTTGACCAAGGACGTTGGCCATCGGCTGAGCGGCTCACAAAGCGCCTTCGACGCGATGCAATGGGGCCAAGGCGTGCTCGAACGGTACGGTGCCGATTCCGTCTGGGTCATGCCCGTGATGGTCCCGAGTTGGACACGGGGGACTGTGGCGCAAGCCACGGCCATCATCAATGGGGAGGAGCACCCGCTGCGCGTCACAGCACTCGGCGGATCAGTCAGCACCCCGAATGACCAACCTCTGCGCGCGCGCCTTGTGCACGTCAAATCGTTGGAACAGCTCAGTCAATTGCCGCCGGACGAAGTGGAAGGGCGGTTGGTGCTGTTCAATCGCCCCATGGATCCCGTGCTCATAAACACCGGAGCCGCCTATGGGGGTGCCGTGGATCAGCGCGGCCGTGGCGCCATCGCTGCGGCGAAGGCTGGTGCCATTGGCGCACTGGTCCGCTCCATGACACACGCATTGGATACGTTGCCGCATACAGGCGCCATGTACTACGAAGAAGGCATCGACAGCGTCCCCAGTGCGGCCATTTCAACGGTGGACGCCAGCTGGCTCGCGAATCAGCTCAAAGGGAACCCGGACTTGGAAGTGGTGCTGGAAATGAACTGTCGGGCCTTCCCCGACGTGGAACAAGGCAATGTCATCGGCGAATGGCGCGGAAGCGAGTTGCCCAATGAAATCATCACGCTGGGTGGTCACCTCGACTCCTGGGACATCGGGGAAGGCGCCCACGACGACGGCGCAGGCATTGTGCACACACTTGAGGTGCTACGCATCTTGAAGGCGCTCGGCTACACCCCACGACGGACCATTCGATTCGTTTTGTTCATCAATGAAGAAAACGGCAATCGCGGCGGCAAGACCTACGCTGCGCGCGCCCAAGAAGACCACACTACGACCAATTTGCGGTACCTCGCAGCGCTCGAATCAGATGCCGGGGGATTCGTCCCGAGGGGATTCCGCATAGATGCCGGCGACGAAGCCACAGCGCTCATCCAATCATGGAACTCGTTGTTTGACCCTTACAATATTCATCAGTTTCGACGCGGGGGTGCAGGTGTGGACATTGGACCATTGAAGGTACTGGAGCCCCGGCCGGCGATGATGGGATTGAGTCCCGACGGGCAGCGGTATTTTGATTTTCACCACAGCTCGCAGGATGTCTTTGAGAACGTGCACAAGCGCGAGCTCGAACTCGGGGCCGCCACCTTTGCTGCCGCGGTCTACATGCTCGACCAGCACCTGCCTACTCCGGGCACGTTTGATTGAAGTTCACCAGGAAGATGAGCAGATCGGCAATGGTCACCGTACCGCTGTTGTCGAAATCGTACGGACACGAGGAATCTGCAATACACATTTCGAGGGCATCCTCCCAAGCCGTTCCCGGTCCGCAGGCAGCCGGAGTGGCGTAGCAGCCGAACGTGCACGAACCGTCGTCCAAGGTCGCTGCTGAAGAATAATTGCATGCTTCTTCATACGTGCATCCGGGACAGGTGCCTCCGGTCTCACATGGGTCTACTGTTTGTTCCCAAAGTTGCACGGCTGTTCCGTCCTCTTTCAGGGCCCAGTGGGCGTCCACCGCTAAGTTGCTGTGGGATGTCACAATGCCGCTTGGCCAGTGCACCTCCATGGAAAGGATGGAGGCCGTTTCGCCCAGCCCGAAACTTTCCCACCGGCTGTTTTGGCCGAGGTAATTCTCTCCTGCATATGTTGTTCGCAATTGGGAAGGCCCTGTGGTCGGATGCAGGATGATTTTGGCTCCTGTGCCGTCTCGGTTGCTTACGGTGCCTTCTAAGTGGACTTTGATCCAGTGATTGTCATTCGGTGTTCCCCGCAAGACCTGAGCAAATTCGCCCACGCAGTGCGAGACAAGGTCTGGGAAGCCATCGCGGTCGTAATCACCCGTTGCCGTGGAAAAGGATAGGGTGCTTTCTGTTTGAAACAAGGCCTCTTCCGAAGCGGTAAACATGCCATCCGTATTGTAAAAAAAAGCATCTGGCACATCTGGAAACATCTCAAGGATAGCCGGGTAATTGGTGAAAACACTGTAGCTGGCGGCTACGTGAAGGTCCTCCCATCCGTTGTTGTCGACATCGAGCCAATTCGCCGCCCAGCAGGTAGCATCCACTTGCAGATCGTTCATTGGCTCATTGCCATTCAAATCTTCTGTGCCGAAAAACCCATACCCATCATTGATCATGAGCCAATTCAAATCGCCGGGAAACGCCGTGAGATAAACGTCTGGGTCTAAGTCGTTATCAAAGTCACCGACCGACGTGGACATGCAATTAATCCCAATATCAAGTCCAATTTGCTCCGCCTTTTCGACGAACAAAAATATCGCCCCGTCAGGCTGCTGCTCGTACCAATAATTCGCGTATTGCGGACGATCTCGAATGACATGTAAGTCGAGCAAATTATTGCCGTCGAAATCTGTCCATTGGCCTTGGAAGGACTGCACTCCACTTTCGATTAGCCCGGCAGCAGCAGCCACTTCCGTAAACGTTCCATCGCCATTGTTCGCGTAGAGTTCATTTTGTTGGTTTGTATCACCAGGGCCTGCGTAATTGCTGACGAATAAGTCAAGGTAGCCGTCGTTATTGTAATCTCCAAAACACGCCCCAAAACTCTTGAATTCTGACTGAGATAGTCCTGATGTCGTGCTGACGTCCTGCAGAAATCCATCCCCATTGTTTAGGTAAAGCTTGTTCGAGGCGTGCCGGTACGATACAAACAAATCCTGATCGCCATCATTATCGACGTCACCCCAAAGCACCATTTTAGCCTCCTCCTCGTAGTCGCTTAACCCAAAATCTACCTCAACAAAACCCGATTCATCACCTGTACCGGCATAGAATTTCAGATTGCCTTCGTGATGTGCAAAGGTCAAGTCATCGATGTAATCGCCATTGAAATCGGCAAAACTGACACCCGCACCTAAGAACCCGCCATAGTGATGGGTCGCAAGGGACAACTGATTACTTACATCGGTAAATTGTGCATAGCCCCCGAAAGCCAGAATGGTCGCCCCTATGAAAGAAACAGTCTTCCTAATTACTCCCGACAATCGGGCGCGACCCTTCATCCGATAGAGCAACGTCCACCAGTTGCCATTTGAAGCAAATTGAAAGGTACGATTCATGTGGAAACCTTGAGAGGAGCACTTTCAAAACACTGATTAATTAAATATAACGCGGAAGCACATCAATTCCAATATGGCTCTTTGCGAACGTCTTCAGTCGGGGCAGGGAACTCCAAAGGCTTGCAGTAAAAGCAACAAATCTTCCACGCCGACCATTTCATCACCATTCAGATCAGCCGAACACGACGGCACACATCGAGCTATCGCCGCATCCCATATCAACCCATCTCCGCAGGCCCATTGCTGAATCAGGCATGAAAAGTCACATGAACCATCCTCTTCGTTAGCGCTGCTGTCGAAATTGCAAGCCTCCGGGTACGTGCATCCAGAGCAAGCTCCCAATGCACACGGATTCAGCCCAGACTCCCCTTCCCCTTCCACAAAGACAAGACTTTGGTTAGGTTGCAGATAGTAGTACTTATCGAGAATACCGGAGGGCCAATGGACTGTGATGCTGTCAATGCCGGTCGCAAGACCTAATCCAAAGTGCTCCCAACGGCTGTTTTGACCTAAATAATTCTCTCCGCATGTGGTCATGTGGTACCCTAGCAGACCATTTCGGTACACGCGGATTTTCGCTCCGATGCCGTCCCGGTTGCTAACTGTGCCTTCAAGCCTGATTTTGATCCACCCGTTATCATTAGGGATGGCTTTTAACACTTGGGCGTATACTCCCACGTGGTTATTAACCAAATCTGGGAATCCGTCGAGGTTGTAATCACCCGTTACCGCCGCAAACGACAAGGCCGCTACATCAAAGAATCCGGAAGCATCTTCGTAGAAAACACCACCCTCGTTGTGGAAGAATTTGTCGGGTATAGAAGGGTAACTCTCGAAAACTCCTGGCCATATCGTGTAGGTCGAAAATCCGGTGCATACGTGCAGGTCCTCCCAGCCATCATTATCCATGTCAAACCACGTCCCCGCCCAGCTAGTAAGATTGACAGTTAAGCTATCCCCTTCGACAGGTTCGTGCAATTCAAACGCCCCTGTCCCATCATTCACGACGAAGTGGTTGCCTTCAAACATCCCTGCGGAAATGTACAAGTCTTGGTCGTTATCTCGGTCAAAATCCGTGGTGGCCGTGCACATGGCATTGATGGAATAATCCAATCCCATATCGGGCGCATCGTTGAAGAAGTTACCGTCCTCCGTCTGCTTGTAATACTTGTTCTCGAAACACAATCGATCCCTTATGAGATTCAAATCCAACAAACCGTCCTCATCGAAGTCCACCCATTGGCCCTGAAAATTCTGATGCAGAGGCTCTCCCATCGGAAAGTCAAAAGTTACCTCTTCAAAATTCCCGCTACCCAGATTACGATAAAATTCATTGAACGGCGGATCTTGGCCACTGACGTAGTTAGCAATAAAAAGATCGAGCAGTCCATCATTGTCGTAATCACCGAAGCACGCACCATAGCTACGTCGAATAGTTTGGTCAATGCCGCATTCGGCGCTCACATCTGTCATAACGAGGTCCCCTTGATTGATGTAGAGCTTATTAGCCGCTAATCGGTACGTGATGAACAAGTCTTGGTCCCCATCGTTGTCGATGTCCGCCCAAAGTATGCACTTAGCTTCGTGTGGGTAGTAGGGCAGCTCCATATCGTGTGGAGTGAATCCTACTCCATCGCCTAAGTAAAATTGCAGTTCGCCCAAATGGTGGGCAATGCTCAAATCGTCCAGTCCATCGCCGTTGAAGTCCGCCATGCTCAGGCCAGCTCCTAGGTAACCACCCGTGTGGTCCGTCCAAATGTCCAGCTCATTGCTCACGTCCACAAAAGGGGCTTGGGCTGCACTGTTCAACGCTGTGAGCATCCCCAATAGCGACATAGCCGCCAGCATCCTCCCTTGGGAGTGCTGAAACAAATTGAAGAGCGTCGCTATTTTTTGAGCATGCAGCATATGGAAACCAGTTTGGTTGCATTACTCACAGGTATATTAAAAATAACCCGTAATGCCAATATTTCCAACTGAAAGTCTCGAGCTACATCTTTAGGGGCAGAACGAAGCAAACGCACCAAGCATCACCAACAAATCGGCCACGTCCACCTGATTATCGCCGGTGAGATCAGCTGGGCAGGGACTTTCGCATTGGGCTGTCTCCAGATTCCAAATCAAGCCTGTACCGCACACCAAGTCGGCGATGAGGCAGGACACATCACACGAACCATCATCGGTAGAGGCATCGGGGTCATAGTTGCACGCCCCTTGGTACGTGCAACCCAAACAATTCGGCGCACATGAAATACCTTCGGTCAGTTCCAATGTGGCTTGCACCTCAACATTGTACCACGTTTCCATGGACCCTTGGGGCCAGTGGACCTTGATGGAATCAACGGTTGTGTGATTCGCCAAGCCGAAGTGTTCCCAGCGGCTGTTTTGGGCCAGATAGCCTTCTCCACAATAAGTCTCCCGGTACCAGTAATCAGATCCGGCCCACAATTCAATCTTCGAACCTACCGCGTCAGCATTACTTTCCGTGCCGTGCAGCAGGATGAGCATGGCGTTATTGCCATTGGGGATGCTCTGGCGGATTTCTGGTGACGTACCAATCTTATGGGACACAAAATCAATGAAACCATCGCCGTTATAGTCCCCCGTGGCCGTTGCATATGTAAGGGTACTTTCCGCTTGGAACAAGGTACCCGGCGGCATAAAATTTCCTCCTGCATTTAGAAACAACTCGTCCGGTTCATTGGGGTTATTCATCAACACCGCTGGGTAATCGACATAATCCGCTAGGCCTGTCGCTACGTGCAGTTCTTCCCAGCCATCTGCATTGATATCCAACCATTGACCCGACCAGCACACCTCATACATGGCTACCAGCTCAGTCGTCACGTTGGTGTAAAATCCATCGCCAGTGTTTTCGAGGAGTTCGTTGCCCTCCAACCCCCCGGCTACGAACAAATCTAAGTCGCCATCGCGATCAAAATCATGCGGGCTCGTGGACATACAATTGATCGCAACGTCCACCCCCCGCAATGCGGCCTCTTCCACGAATGTTGCTTCCCCCGTTTCTAATCCTTTGTTATGGTAGAACAGGTTCGGGTAAATAAGTCGATCGCGCACCACATGCAGGTCCAACCAGCCGTCGCGGTCTGCATCTATCCATGATGCCTGAAAACTCTGCAAATTCATTCCGCCCATCCCCATGGCTTCCGTAACGTCTTCAAATTGGCCATCACCCAAATTCCGGTACAATTCGTTGCCTTGCGGCATATCCACTGGATACCCGTATGTAGATACAAACAGGTCCAAGAGCCCATCCCTGTCAAAGTCCCCGAAGGCCGGGCCAAAACTCCGGCGATTGTCTTGTGCGATACCACACGTCGCACTGACGTCGACCATGACCATATCACCTTGGTTGATCCATAGTTTATTTGGAGCCATACGGAACGTAGTAAATAGATCCTGATCGCCATCATTGTCAATATCGGCCCAGAGCAGGCCTTTTGATTCTGCATTCGGCGTCTCCAAGTTCAGGTCAATAGGGACGAAACCATCGTTCTCACCGATGTAGAACTTCAAGTCCCCGCTGTGGTGGCCAAAACTCAAATCGTCAATACCGTCGCCATTAAAATCAGCAAAGCTCACTCCTGTACCCAAATACCCCCCGGTATGATCGGAAACCAAATTGGAGCCAATGCTATCGACCACAAGCTGCGCGAATCCAACGCCGTGTATGATAACTGCAAACACCATCAGAAAACACCTTACATGCATCTTTCGGCTGTATCCGCTATTGTAGTCCATCTCATTTTAAGATACGACAGGCAAGAGACATGAACAAAAAAGGGCCCGACCGAAGCCGAGCCCTTTCACTATTCGATATTAAGCGATTATTCGCAAACCGTACCGAACGCTCCCAAGAATACCAGGAGGTCAGCAGTCGTTACAGAACCATCTTCGTTGATGTCCGCTGGACATGGGTTCGACAAGTCGAACTCACATGTTCCGTCGTCCACGCTTGCAGTTGAATCGTAGTTACTTGCATCAGGATACGTACATCCTGCACAATCGTCGAAGTTACACTCCTCGATGACGAGAATGTTCGCAGCTGGATCGTAGTTACATGCACATGCAACGTCACAACCCTCGATACAGTTGTTGCCACCGACACTAATGTACTCAGGACCGTAGAGCTCACCACCGGAGACTACGCCGCCGAAGATACCTGAAATCGTCCATGTAGGTTCCGAGTTGAAGGTATCGTCGCCTGTTGTCAAAATGTAACATCCTGCATCCATGCAGTATACCTCCTGCAAGAACGAGCCGTCGCTATTATCCAAAGTCAAGGACGTGTTGATGACGACGTTTCCATCGAGATCCGTGATTACAATGTCGCAGCCTGTCCAGCCGTCACCGAAGCTGTCTTCCATCGTGATGGTAACACATGTGCCGTAGCAGCAAGAGCCGTCATCGATGGTCGCAGTCTCGTCGTAATCACAAGCCTCTGGATCCATACATCCAGCACATGTTTCGTACTCACACGTTCCGTTTTCTGTAGTGGCATCCGGATCGTAGTTACAAGCGAAGTCATCCGTGCAGCCACACAAGACGTCTGGACCTGCAGAGAAGGGGTAGATATCAACAGCCAAAGAACCGCTCGCGCCTCCTTCGAGGATTGGGTTTCCTTCTCCATCTGTCAAGCTCCATGTCTGCTCACCGAACCAAATGAAGGCCCCTGTGAACGCATAAGTGTAACAACCTGGGTCGACACACAATACATCCAATCCGTATTCCGGACCAGTGACGTTGTCTTCATCCACTTGGTAGAAGGCGTTGTCGATGTAGTTCGCAGCAACGGAGTTACCATCAGCATCGAAGATTTCGTATCCACCGGGAGAACCAGAGTTGCTTCCTGTCCATCCGTCACCGAACGAGTCGTACATGTTCACCAACAGAGTTGTACCACCTGGGTTATCGTCGCATGCACACGAAACGTAATCACACATTTCGTTTGTTTCAACGTTCACATCAGGATTATAGTTACAAGCCGCAGTGATGGTACAACCTTCGACCACAGGGTCGCAAGTCAACTCAACCTGGTACGTACCGTTGCCGTTGAACGCCGATGGGTCCCACCCGACATATACGAAGTAGTACAACGATGGATCAGAGATGAATTCGACGTAAGCGTCGTCTTGATCGAAGAATCCACAGCCCTCGAATGAAGCAGCGACATCGGCAGGGTTGCCGTTGACGTCGTTGATGAGGTCGTACACTCCGCAAGACGCAGATGGAGATGAGTACACCCATACACGCGTATCGATAATAGAACCGCACGTGTTCAACGTGTGGTATTCACCTGTACCCGCGAACGTCCACCACACGCCTGCTGGTGAGAGGTCGTCTGTACCATCGGCTTCAGCAACAGCTGTCGTTGAAGCAGAGCTACCAGTTGTGAAGGTGAAGCTATCAATAACTTGGTTATTCTCGAAGAACACATTAGCTACTGCACCATTCCATCCGTCGCCGAAGGAATCTAAGCCATCGAAAGTGAATTCACCTGCGGCCATGCCACAAATCCACGTTTCACCGGCTACGCCGCTGTAAATGTTACCCGCAGCATCCGTGATGTTCCAAGACACTTCACCGTCCCAGCTTCCACCGCCGGCGTATACATACGCTGAGGTCTCATCTGCTTCACAAGGGTTACCCAAATCCACTGGCGAGCCAGTACCCGTTGCTCCACCCATTGAACCTTCCTGGTAACCTGCGTTACATGGAAGATCGAATGCGTTTTCACACAAATCGTTGTCAGGAACGACTGAGTACTCACATGAACCGTCGTCTTGGTTCGCATAGTCTAAGTAGTTATCCGCAGCTGGATCTGTACAGCCAAGGAAGATACCCGTTGTAGTGAATTCGAACGTTCCGCATTCAGCAGGATCAGTCGTACCCACGAAGAAGTAGTAATCTGTGTTTGGTACGAGGTCAATGAACGATTCAATCGAACCGGCACATGTGCCCGTAAACAAGCAACCGACAAAAGCACCGATGCTTTCGCAATCACCACCATCTAGGTAAATAGTCAACGACAAGTTACCTGAATCAACATTTGTCAAGTCAAAGTAGAATGTATCGTAATCCAAACCTGTAGCCAAATCTGTGCTGTTGAATGTGAACCATACACCGTAGACGGTGCCACCAAAGGCAGGAATCAATGCAGGGTTCGAGCAGCATACTGATCCTGTGAAGGTTACATCGTCCAATTGTGGAGTTGCATCTGCACAGTAATCATTAGATGGGAAGTCATCACAAACCTCGCAAGTGATGTCGAGCAAGAATTCCGTACCGGCACCAAATGCAGAGAACTTAGAAACGTAGATGTAGTAGTTCTGTCCAGTTTCTGCCAAGAAGGCAACTGAAGAGTACAAACCACACGCATCATCATTTCCAACGATTGGTTCCAATTCGCCCTCGTCATTGTATACGAAAACGTGGAGTTTTGTGTCTCCAACAGGATCAGCGAAGCCAGAAATGGATGTTGGAGTATTACATGTGCTCGCAAACACTTGGTAATCTGAATCAGCGTTGAATTCGTACCAGACACCTGGTGTCGAGACGACTGTTCCAGCAAATGCGCCGGTAACGCCTTCCTCATCTGATGCGTTCGCTAAAGAACCTGAAACTTCCATACCACAAGCGACAGCTTCCGCGTCAGCGATTTCGTTGTTTGGCGGAGGACAGATACAAGATCCGTCGTCGACAGTAGCTGAGATATTATAGTTGAAACAGTCTGGATCTGTGCAACCTTCGAAATCACAGGTGCCGAGCAGACCGAAGTCAACAAACCATCCACCGCTTGGGAATCCAATTGGGGGAGGAAGTGGACCGTAGTAGCCAGAAGCAACCTGGTCACCGTAGACGGTTCCAAACTGGTCAGTAATCACGACTGCAATTTCATTATCTGCAGCACCGCCACCAGTAGTAAAGAGGTAACAACCAAGAGGAATGCAGTGGAAATCGATCGCTACGTCAGCAATGTACGTGTCAGCATCGTCCCATGTACCGGTCACCGAAGTCGCACCATCGAACGAATCCATGAAGTAGGAAGCACCGTTCCAGCCGTCACCTCCTAAGTCGTACATCTCAACAATGGCAACATATGTACCTGCTTCACAATAGATACAAGAACCTTCGTTCTCTTGTGTTGCTGTTGGATCGTAGTTCGCGGCTGTCTGATCCATGCAACCAATGCATGAATAGTCGCAAGAACCGTCATCTGTATTGGCTCCCTCATAGTTACACGCCATTTCGTCTGTACAGCCGATTATTGCAGGCAAGCAGAAGTCAGTAGCTTCAGAGGCACCGAATTCTCCGCCAGCAGCCAATGTTTGACCTGCACCATCCGTAACTGTGTAGCTACCTTGACCGAAGCCACAGCAGATACCGTCACCAAATGAATCGAAAATCGTAAATGTGTAGCACGCTTCTGGCAAACAGAGATACCCACCTGCAACATCACCTGAAGCAACCGTCTCGAGAGAGTCGTTGACCAAAGTCCAGGACGTCTCACCAGGCCAGTTATCGGGCGTAATAGCAATTGTCAAGCCTTGGTAGGCACAAGAGCCATCGTCATTTGTTGCAGCTTCATTGTAGTTACAAGCAGCTGTGTCGGTGCAACCGAAGTATTCGCAAGATCCGTCATTACTTGTAGCAGTTGGAGAGAAGTTAGATGCTCCAGGATCATCACAACCAGGTCCGAAGCAGAAGGTGTCCGAGGTCTCAGAAGTACCGAAGTTTCCTCCACCTGTTGCAACAGCCGCTCCGTTGTACGAGAGGTCCCACTCACCAGAGGTGAATCCATCACCCCAGTCGTCGAGAACCACAATGTAGTAGCATGCATTGTCCGCGACGCACATGTCTTCAACGATGGTAGCACCGTTACCATAAGTCCCGATTGCCATGCTAGCTACGATTTCACCGGTATCATTATTAACTAAGTTGTAACCAGTTTCGCTGGTGAAGAAATCTCCAGCAGCTGTGAATGTCATAGAGATGGTAGCGCAAGACCCGTCGTCTTCCGTCGCTGCCGCGTTGTAGTTACACGCAGTCTCGTCGGTGCAGCCTGAAACTGGTGCATCGCCGAAGCAGAAATCAGTCGACTCGCTTGCACCGAAGTCACCTCCGGATGCCAACACGTTTCCGTCTGCATCTGTCAGCGTGTAACTACCCTCGCCATAAGAGCAGCACATACCGTCGCTGTACTGGTCTGTCATGGTCAGCGTGTAGCAACCGTCTGCCAGGCAGGCGACAGCTGATTCAGTAGCGGTGCCCTGTGGAGCACCAGCAACCTCATTACCATCCGCATCCGTGATGGACCAGCCTGTCTCGCTGGGATAGTTGTCAAAAACCAAGGTCAGTGTGACCTCGTTGGCATCACACTGCGCGAAGGCGGCGGGAGCCGAATAGAAATAAAGTGCGAACATCGCTACGATGCCACAACACTTTTTAAACGTGTTAAACATTTGATTTGGTTTTGGTTAGAATTCTCAGACAATTTGGATGCCCCGACGTTTCGAGGACTTTAAGTGGCAATCAGACGATGGCGAATTTGCCACATATCCAACAGCAGAACCGTAGCTCTCATCGAGGAGACTCTACAATATCGCCATAAATGTAGTCGAGTCTTTTCTGAAATCCAATATTTCACAAAAGAAATTTTTCCCGGCAAACCTGAATTGGTCGGTTAATTCCTTGTTCTCACCCGAATTTCAACCCAATTGACCGAAAAGTGTAAATCCCTGCCTAAACTAAACCCTCTGATAATGAACAAATTGCACATTCACCGGGTTAGCGCCACATCGCTTCGTGCCAGCTTATGCTAAATGCACACACTAGGGTCGGCTCACATTCCAACTTCCTGGAAACCACCGCGTTGACCAAACGCGTGTCTTCACCCACAACCCCCGCTTTTCGCGCTGCCCAAAACGATGCCAGCGGCACTTCGCTCCACGCGCTGGCTTCTTCGTCATAATAAGTAACGGTGTTGCGCTTCATCCAATCCACTCCCCATTGCTGCCCAAATGCCTGCAGCCAATGCACTTTGGCATCGATGGAGCATCCTGTGGCGTTTGGGCTGCGGTCGTCAAGCGCAATGATCAAGCTGCGCCCTCCTTCCAATCGCCAGCTTGCCTGGAGGGACTGACCGTGGGCGACCCATTCGGTGAGAAAGGATTCGATGCCTGCACGGAGCGCATTTTGCTCTTCAACTGTCAAGACGCGATCGGCCGTGTAAAGCCATGCGCGTGAAGAACCGGGAAGAGACCCCCACGCTCCTCCCTCCATGCATGTTCCTTCTTGCCAAACCTGCGCTTTATCTGTAGTTGGTATTCCATCCATGTTTCAAAATTACGTTTCGACTCTTTATTTGAATTTCTCAGACGAAAATTGCGAAATTGCCTGCGCATGGCTGATTCACAAAAGCAATCCAACGAGCTCATCTCGATGAGCCAAATACGGCCTTACCTCAAACTACTCCTGAAAAATTGGTGGTTGATTGTGGTGCTTTCAGCAACTGGTTATGCAGCCGGCCGCATCATTACCCACCGACAGCTAGACATTTACGCCGCTTCAGCGGAAATTTTGCTGGACCAAGGCGGTGAGGCGTTGGATTACCAAAAAAGACTTTCAGGTCAGAATTTCAGTCCCTGGCGATTAGCAAATACGGACACGAAAGACCAACAGCGTATTTTGAGTTCGTTCGATTTGGTTGGACGAGCCGTGGACCGCATGGCGTTGAATATCGATTATTTTCTAGTTGGGCGATTGAAGACGAGCCAGGTGGGCGGATTCAGCAACTTCGCCATCGACGCCTCGCCTGATCTCTTCAATCCCGCCTACCTTGGATGCAACATCGACCTGTTCATCGAAGACGAAGCGCATTATCGTTTGCGTTATACGTTAAAGAACGGTGAGGTCAAGGAACTGGTCCACCCGTTTGGAATACCGATTGAAGGCCCTGAATTGGCCATCACGATAACCTACTCCGACCTCCTTCTGGCCAACTTCAACAATCCTTCCGGGACCAAAGTAAACACTGCTGTTCTTGAACAGGCCCGCAAGCAGCATTTTCAATTCCGTGTCTACAATCGTGAACAGCGCATTGAGGAAATGCGGGGTGCACTGCAGGTTGATAACGTAGTCGGGACCAACATTTTGACGCTTCAATCCAGCAGTACCCTGGTAGGCCGTGCCCATGAATTTCTGCGCATTCTCAGCGACGAGTACATAGAGTTCACCAAAGAATCGCGCCTGGAATCGAGCCTCAAAACCGAAAAGTTCATCAACATCCAATTGGACGAACTAGTCACCATCATGGATAGCCTCGAAATGCAGGTAGATGGCTTCAAGAAACGCAACGAAATCCTCGATCTCAGTCGTGAGCAAACAGAGTTTTTTGATGCACTCGTACAATTGGAGACGCAGGAACGCGAATTGGAGTTCCGCTTGGAAGCGCTGAGTTCATTGCGAAATTATCTTGGTTCCGGGCTGGAGGACAATAGTTTACCTCCTACCTCCTACCTAATTGAAGAAGATCCGCTGCTGATTGAGCAGGTCAGTCAGCTTTTCGAAATGCGAAATAAGCGGGCTAGCGCCTTGCTCGACGTCACCGAGGATAGTTACCAGATCCGCAGGCTCGACAGCGCCATCAGTAATGCGCGCTTCACCATCACTAAGTACATCGAGGACACACGTGAGGCCATCGGGGACCAGCGTTCCAATGTGCGCGGCCAAATCAACAGCCTCGAAGACCGATTAAGCGGTATCCCAGCCACCCAGCGCGACATTGTCGTCATGGAACGGAAGCTTCAGGTCAACGAAAAGCTTTACGTTTTCCTGCTTGAAGCACGCGCCCAGAACGTTATTGCGCGCGCTGGCATCGCGCCGCAGGCGTCCATTATTGAGGTCGCGCGTAACAACGGGATTGTCGGTCCGAACAAGCGGCAAACCATTCGCAACTTCACGCTGTATGGGGTGATCATTGCACTGGCCATTGCCTTCCTGCGTATGGTGCTCTTCAATCGATTGGAATCCACGCAGGAGCTGCGTGAAATCACCCAGTTGCCGGTTGTGGCCGGACTGCCTCACTACGCTGAGATTGAGGAGCACCCGCTTGCTATCCTCGCCGACTCCCGAGCGCAGATCACAGAAGCCTTCCGAAGCCTCCGAACCAACTTGCAGTACCTGCTAGCTCAAGAAGGAGCCAACACCATCCTAGTGAGTTCCCTGCACCCGGGGGAAGGAAAGTCATTCGTCTCGTCCAACTTGGCTGCCGTTTTGGCCAAAACTGGGAAGAAGGTAGTACTCGTAGACTTTGACATGCACAAACCCAAGGTGCACAAAAACTTCAAGCTTTCGAATCAAATCGGCCTGAGCACATACCTCATCGGCCGGTGCGAAATCGAGGAAATGAAGCAAACCGGGCCTGTAGATACCCTGACGGTCATCACGGCAGGACCCGTTCCGCCCAACGCGTCCGAGTTGGTCATGAACGACCGGCTTGACCCGTTCTTGCAGACGTTGCGCGCCGATTATGATTTCGTCATCCTCGATACGCCGCCGATGCTGCTCATCACCGATGCCTTGCTGCTCATGAGCAAAGTGGATACCGGCTTGTTGGTCACGAATACCCAAAAGGCCACCAAACGCGGCATTGAACACCTCGAGGATCTGCTCAACCAGAACAACTTGAGCCACGCATCGCTCGTGATGAACAACATCCAGACCTCCCGGGTTCGCATGTACTACGCCAAGTACGCTTATAAATACGGATACGGGTACGGCTATGGGTACGGCTATGGGTACGGCTACGGTGGCTACGGCAGCTACGGCGGGGCGAAATACGGCGATGAACCCGAAACGCAAGGGTAGACATCCGTGATTTTGTGGCCTGTGGATGCAACAAACGACCTGTTCGTAACGTCTTGGTTTAGAGCGGCGGCATCCGTTTCGCTTTGTAATTTTGTTTCAATGGTAAACCGCACACAGACATGGCGTTGGAGCGCAGTTGCGCTGTTGCTTGGCACCCTGGTTTGCACGGCTGGACTGGGCCAGTTGGCGGTAGACATGTCGTGCGTTCAGGTGAACGACCAGGGCTACGCGGCAGTGACATGGAATCAGGCAGCGGATCCCGCCGGCGACTTTGAGCAGTACGTTCTGCACCTGTTCGAACCGTCCGCCGGCCTCGTCCTCGAAACCTACAGCATCCCCGACCCCACCGACCCAGCGGCTCCGGCCTTCGTAAACACCACATACAGCGCGGAGACCACCGAGTTGTGTTACTTCGTGGTGACCGAAGGGCCGGCCGGCGTGTTTGGTCCATCGTCCGACACGCTTTGCAGCATTCATCTTACGGCGGACCCCTCGTTGACGCCCGGGCTGGTCGACCTGAACTTCAACAGCCCCCGCATCGGTTCGAGTGGTGTGCCGTTCCCGGAGCCACTTGCGGTCGAATTTTTGGATGCGGACGGCAATTGGCTGCAAATCAATTCCATTGCCGACAACGGTGGCATGATGACGGCGCAGTATGCACTGCAAGAATGCGAGGGCGACTTGTCGTTTCGAGTGACCCAACTCAACCCAACAGGCGATTGCTCCCACGTATCCAATGTCGCGGGCTCCCAGCTATCAGACGAATTGGATCCGGACCCGCCGGTCATCACGGCGGTGCAAGTGGATTATGCCTTGCAAGAAGCCGTTTTATCCTGGGAACCAAGTGACGCCGACGACCTCGCCGGGTACATCATCTACCTCTGCAACGGCGGTTTTCAAATGGCCATCGACACCATTTACGACCCAGCGGTAACGTGGTACATCGACATGAACTCGAATGTCCAGTCGTACATCGAATCGTACAACGTGGCGGCGTTTGATGAGTGCTTCATCAACGGCGAGCCCGATCCAGGTGCAGCGAGTCCCTACTGCGCTTCGAGCCTGTTTCTGAATGCCTCGACGGCATTGTGCTCCGACCAGGCCACCCTAACGTGGGCGGGTGCGTACAACCTCGACTCGGAAGTCGCGAGTTACCACATCCGGATCGACGAGGAAATGCCCACGGGCAGCGGCAACTGGTCCGGACTGCAGGAGGTAGGAGTGGTCGATGCCAACACCAATGCGTTTGTGCACGAAGGGGCGACGTTTGGAGCGACCTACAAATACCACATCGTCGCGGAAATGGCGTCAGGCCTCGAGATCCTCTCCAACGCCCGGACCCTCGAGTTCAGCTACCCTGGAGCCCCAAGTTTCACGTCGTTGCGCCGGGCTTCCGTTTCGGACAGTGGGACGGTCAACATCATTGTCGACCTCGACCCCAGCTCGAACGACACACACGCCTATACCCTGCAACGCAAACGCTCCAGCGAAGCCGAGTTTACCGACATCGAGACCCAAGATGGCGTGGGTGGCATGACCCTGACCTACACGGATTACACCGCCAAGACCAACGAATCCAGCTACAGCTACCGCGTACGAGTAGAGAATTTCTGCAGCGATTCGGTCGGCATGTCAAACACAGCGGAGACGGTGTGGTTGCGGGGCATCTCTGATTTTCAGCTGCTCAAAAACACCCTCCACTGGACGCCTTATGCGGAATTTCCCGGGGCCACTGCCGGTTACCGCATCTACCGCAAGTACAATTTGGGCAACGCCACGGAGTTATTGACGACCCTGCCCAATACGGTGTTCACGTGGGAAGACGACGTGAGCTCGCTGCTCTACAGTCCAGGTGACTTTTGCTACCTGATTGAGGCCACAGACGCCCTCCCCGGGCCGGCCGGCAGTATCAACTACGCATTCTCAAACGAGCTGTGCCTTCAGCAAGAGCCGGTGGTGTGGATCCCCAATACCATCCTCATCGGCGGGGTCAATCATACCTTCCAACCGGTGGTGAGCTTCGCAGATTTTGCCAATTACCGCATGGAAATTCTCAACCGCTGGGGCGACGTACTATTCTCCACGGCGGATTTTGCAACCGGTTGGGACGGCACCTACAAGGACCAATATGTGCCGGAAGGCACGTATGGGTATGTCATCACCATCCAAGACGGGTCGGGACGCTACTACGACCGGCAGGGATTGGTGCACGTGCTCAACGGAGAATAAGTTGGCAAATCGGGCTCGGCGGGAGTCTGTATTTTTCCTAATTTTGCGCGAATCGTAACCTGTAAATCCACACGATTGAAAGGTTTCGGCCCCCGATTCAATTGACCACAATGGCCACCAATTCACAAAAACCAAAAATCGTCGGCGAAGGCTTGACCTACGACGATGTCCTCCTCATTCCCGCCTACTCAGAAGTGCTCCCGCGCGACGTCCAACTCGCGAGCAACTTCTCCCGGAACATCACCCTGCAAACCCCGGTCATCTCCGCGGCCATGGATACGGTGACGGGCAGCGCAATGGCCATCGCTATGGCCCGCCAAGGGGGAATCGGGGTCATCCACAAAAACATGACCATCGCCGAGCAGGCCGCCGAAGTGCGCCGCGTCAAGCGATCGGAAAGCGGCATGATTCAAGACCCGGTGACCCTCTCCCGCGAGGCCTCCGTAGGAGACGCGCTGGCCATCATGAAGGAACACCGCATCGGAGGCATTCCGGTGGTGGACGAGACCAATACGTTGGTCGGTATCGTCACCAACCGCGACCTCCGTTTTGAAAAGAATTACGACCGCGCCGTAGCTGACGTCATGACGGACAGCAACCTCATCGTCACGCAGGACGGATCAGATTTTGAAAAGGCCGAGCAACTCCTACGCGCCCACCGCATCGAAAAGCTGCCAGTAGTAGACGGCGACAGCAAGCTCGTCGGCCTCATCACCTACCGCGACATCATCAAGCTTAGCACCTTCCCCAACTCGTGCAAGGACCAGTGGGGACGACTGCGAGTGGCAGCAGCTGTTGGGGTGACACACGACACCATCGACCGAACCGAGGCGCTCGTCAATGCCGGAGTCGACGCGGTCATCATCGATACGGCCCATGGCCACAGCCGCGGCGTACTCGAAACACTGAAGAAAGTCAAAGCCGCATTCCCGTCCATTGACGTGGTCTGTGGCAACATCGCCACCGC
>PKEB01000011.1 GCA_002863125.1 Flavobacteriales bacterium | reverse complement strand
ACGATGAAGAGGGAGTAGGCCGTGGCGACTTTTTCATCCATCCCAAACAGGTAAGCCAATACCGGCACCGCGAGGATGGACCCGCCTCCGCCGATGAGACCGAGGGAAACGCCGATGGCGATTGCCAGGAAGTAACCAATGAGTTCCATGGGCCAGGGGTCAGGCGTCGCCGCAGTTTTCGATGCAGTTGAAGATGTTGAGCAGGTTGCGATTGGCAATGGAGTAGAACACCTGCTTGCCGTGCTTCTGCGAAGTGAGTACGCCGTTGTCCTTCATTTTGGCCAAGTGGTGGCTCATCATGGAAATCTGGCAGTCCATGCCCACATGCCCACACAGGGTGGTCACATCCATGGGCTCTGCAGCGGCCAGGATTTTGAGGATCTCCAGTTTGACGGGATGCGCAATGGCCTTCAGCACCTTGGCGGCGTGTTCCATTTGGTCGCGGGTAATGTCAGAGGTAATCGCGTTCACTCAGCAAATGTATGAACAATTTAATAAATGTTGAAATATTAAATCAACAACCTTGAAGGCGCGGTGGTGGTTTGCTTAAAAGTTGAGGTTCATCACGTGCTCCTCTTCGCAATCGATGTCGTAGGACCGGGTGATGATGCCTTCTTCAAATCCGCAGAGGTCGTTGCCCCAAGCGCCGTTGCCGCAGTAAGCGTCGAAGTCATAGGACCCGCGGATGAATTCGTATGTGCGGGCTTCACCGGCGTTGATCACGTAGACGTCGCCGTTGGGCCAGGTCACCTCGCAGTTGCACCAAAGGCGCTCGGTGTTGTCAAAGGTGACGGTGCCTTTCGTTTCGCAAAAGTCACAAGCGCTCAAGAAGAGCAGTGCACACAGTGGGAGGAAGAAGCGGGTCATTTTCACAGGATTTGTCAGCCGAATTTAAGGGGGTTGGCGGTAATTTGCTGCCGATGTTCCGTTCCGCTTTCCTCACGGTCGTTTCAATGCGCTGCTTCCTCAGCGCGCTTTGCATGGCGGCAGGCGTGGGGTCGGTGATGCAGGCTCAGGTGCTGACTCCTACGTATGACGTGGAGATCAAACGGCCGTTTTCCATGCCGGATTTTGTGGCGATGGACCTCGGGCCAGACCGCATCGGCATGACCCAGTTGTTCGCCGGCGAGCTTCAACGCGCCGGCTTCAATGTGACTTCCGTGGCCCAGGCCCAGAAGCTCATGGCGCCTGCGTCCCAATCGCCCGGGCATACTGAAACGGCGATCGAACTCTATCAAATGCTGGACAACATCCGCAAGGTCGACCCTAGCGCGTTGCCGATGAAGGTGCGCCAAATGAAGAAACTCGCGCGGAAAAGTGGTGTGGGCAAGGGGTTTAATTTTTACATCACGGCCGGCATAGAAGAAGCCATCCGCCAAGGTGCCCTCATGATGTTGCCTGGTAACCGCATCGCCATCGCGCCAGACTCCGCTCCGCCGGTCGTTGCTGAAGAAGCAGAGGAGTGGGTACCGCCAACGGCGTATGGATTTACGTTCAATTACGTTTACCGCTATTCGCTCACGTGCGGAGAAACCTGTTCTGAAGTCTACGCCTCGCTCAATGACCTCAGCAGTGGGGAACTGTTGGCAAGCCTGCGGTTCGATCAGCCGCGCATCTCTTCGGTGTGCAAAAACGAAATCGTGCACAAACTCATTGAGGACCTTACCCGAAAGGGAACCGTGCGCGTGACGGCACAGGTGGAAGCCAATGCTCGGCCCATCGAGACTGTCGCGGTCATCGACGAAGGTGGTGTGGATTGCCACCGCAAATCCAGCGAAACCTGGGCCGCCGAAATCGCCACGGCGTTGTTGGAGCAATACGCGGTAGTCGACCGGAGCAACGTGGACGACGTGTTGAAGGAGCAGCGTACGTCCATGGAGGTGACGTTTGATGCCAGCGCTTTGGTCGAGGCAGGACGATTGGTAGGGGCGGAAGGTTTGGTGTTTGTGAAGGCGGGATGCGCCGCTGGACGCGATGTGGTAGATGTGAAGATGACGGACACGACCCTCGGCACGGTGTGCTGGTCACTGCATGGTGAAAATGCCGACGCTAGTATCTTGGTGAAACGACTCCAAGAAGCCCGCCAAGCCCCCTGAGGCAGGTACGGAATGCTCTTCAGTAGGTGCAGCGCATTTTTTTTTTACCCCCTTCGAAACATTTTTAATCCTCCTGCAGTTTTAATGGCAGGTTGTAAGTTTCCATGAAGTAAGGGTTAGTTTTTTGGATGCCACATGACCTCTCAAGCCGCTCCTCTCGGGGCGGCTTTTTTGTGCGTCCGCGTCTGGAATTGTCGCTATTCGCACACATCACCGAAGTGAGCGAGCATGAGGAGCAGATCATCAACATTGTTGATGCCATCCCCGTTGGCGTCGCCTACACACGGAGCATCCATGCAGCCAAAGTCACTCAAGAAAAGCAACACGTCAGTAACGGAAACCTGGCTATCGCCATCGAGATCGCCCGGACACCCGCAGCTCGCATATTCGCACGAACCGTCATCCAAGGTCGCCGTCACATCGTAATTGCACGCCCCATCATCGGTACAGCCAGCGCAGCTGGTGAATTCGCACGAGCCGTCGTCCACTGTGGCATCCGGGTTGTAATTGCACGCCGTCGAATCCATGCAGCCCAGCGTGGCGGGTAGGCCCTCGCAAAGGCCAATGAACGTGATGTCCGTATCGTACGATGCGCCGTCGGAAGAGGCCCAAGAATTCAGGATGGTGATCGTCCATTCGCCCACGCCCGAGATGGGTTCGGCGAAAACGGCCGTCGCGGTGTAGGTGCCCGCATTGCTCGTGTTCCAATCGGCTGGCCATAACCCTGCGCTCGGACAACCCAGTGTCAGGTTGTACCCGCCGTACTGAAGGCATGTGCCGTCGGGTGCAGTCAGGCCGACCATCATCTCGTTGGCCCAGGAGTTGTCAATTGGCGTATCGATGAAGTTGAGGGTTACATCGAGACCGGTGACGTAGCCGGACGCTTCGAGGGTTTGTTCGGCTGTCTCGCCGGCGGCAAGGTTGACCGTGAAACCCGCAGTGTATTCGCAATCGCACGTGCTGCCGGCAGGGGGGTAGAAGCACCCGCCGTCCTCGATGGTGGCATCCGGATCGTAATTGCATGCCGCTGAATCCGTGCATCCTGAGCACGTGGATTCATCGCCACCGCATACGCCGCATCCGTCGATTTCATAGGCGCACGTGCCGTCGTCCTCCACTGCATTGGGGTCGTAGTTGCAGGCGGCAGAGTCGGTGCAACCGAAGTACTGGCAACTGGTCGTCATTTCGACGCAGGTGGTGAAGCAGCTTCCGTCTGAGGTGATGGTGGGCACGAAGGCCTCCGCTACCACGGTGGGATGGAATTCGAGGTTCACCGAGCCGCCAGCCACGGCGTGGCAGTAGCTCATCATCGTACCGACTTGCGCTTGGGGGTTGTTGGTACACGAGCCCTCAACGTCGTAGCAGTTGTCAATGGGGCCGTTGGACCATCCGCACCAATGCGTGTGGTTTGACCCGAAGTTGTGGCCGAGTTCGTGCCCCACTACGTTTAAGTTCCAAGCGTAGTTGTTGAGGTTGTACGTGTTGCCTGATTCGAGGTTTGCACTGAATCCGGCTGAGTAGGAGGGGAAACATACGACGTCGAGGTAGGCGATGCCTCCGGTACCAGTGTCGGTTCTGCGACTAAGCAGGTGAACGATGTCACGTTGGATGCCGGATAGGTTCGAGTTGTTGAGCCACTCCAAGCGGAAGGTATCCAGCATGCTGCCAGCGTCGTTGATGATTCCGTTGTACGGATCGGTGGTTTCCCATACGTGGATGTACGACGCTTGAATGTTGACAAGCGCATCAACGCTTTCGGTGTAGATGGTATTCACTCCGGCGAGAATAGCCAATGCCCATTCAATCGCAGGGTAGCAGTCGTTTCCAAATGTTCCAAACGTGTAATAATCGATATCAAAGGCTACTTCGACACAATCGGTAATTTGGTTGGATGTCGAAGGCTGTTGCATACCCATGGGAATCACTTCCCTGCGTGGGCCGTATTCGTCCACACCGCACTCGAATTCCATTGGATCGGCCGCATCGGCGAGTAAGAACAGCACGTGCTTACCTTCCATGCCGTTGCGGATGGCGCTTAGATCATATTGCCGGCCATGGTATTGAATGGTGCCCATGACAAAATCCTCCATCACGACGATGGTGCCTTTGATTCCCGGTGAAACTGCTCGGTAGGAGAGCAGCTTGGGGCGGTAGACCTCATCTACGAATTTGCCATCGGCTTGCGATCTCCCAATCATGAAGGCATCGCTGAAGGGGAGGAAAGACTCCAATTCGATTGGCAGGGTTTTGCCGCCGAGGAAAGGGAGCATGAGGGTCCACTCGTTGTATTTGTGCTGACGGATGTCGGAGAAAGCCTCTTCGACCAAACCAAGGCCCACGTGGTTTGCCGCGTTCACCGTTGGGATTTCATCGGTTGCAAGCGTTTGGGCTTCAAACAGCGCGATGGGCGCCTCGGCTTGGGTGCATTGGGCGTCAGCCTGCAAAACCCCTCCGAACGCCAAAGCCACCAGCAAGAACAATCCGCGGTAATTGCGCGGTTTTATAGCAGGAGAAAGCATAGACCTTGGTTTTACCTAAAGTTAATGCATTTCAATTTGCATCTTTGCACCAACGGTCGCGAACGCGCGATTCGCTGGTTCCGTAGCTCAACTGGATAGAGCATCTGCCTTCTAAGCAGACGGTTTTGGGTTCGAGTCCCAACGGAATCACATAGCAAATGCTCTGAAACCTTCGTATACCGCGGGATTTGTTCGTTTGAGGGCAGTCTGTTGTTCACACAATGTCTATCAGTAAAACCCAGTGAATCAGAGGGTTTGTGAATATTTATGGGCGCCATAGTGGGCGACACTTTCGTATCTTGAAATAGAGTCGCTTGCCATGAAAATCACCTTTAAACTGGAGCATCCTAAGCGGATTCGCTGAGCTGTCAGCGCACGTGTGTATCACGAGAACCAACGCGATTATTTGACCATGGTTACTACGACGATGCTGCGGTGATCGCTGGTGGTTTTTGATGCAGGCTACCCTTTACTCTGCCCAGCGCTAGTTGACTGATTTCCACGGTCAACAAGGAATTATTTTTTGCGTTTGAAGTAAAATCGAGTGATGAATATCCCGTTACCATCTTCTTCACCTGCATCAGATTCGACTCCAGAATTGACACTGATCAATTCCCAATTATCCGCCATCATCTCATTGACTTTGCTGTTAATTATTGCATCGTTGGCAGCTATGTTTTCGAAACGAATTCCAGCCATGCTATAAAAATTAAGCAATTTGATTTCTTCATAGTCTTTTACACGAATATCCTTTCTGGATGATTTATTTCGTCCATCTTCTATACTTCCCGTTTCAAAATCTGTGTGATTTCTTGTTTCAGATGCAGTTATAATTCTCGAACGGCCAAGACCTCCAGGCACTATGGATTCGATTACCGTAAATGAAGTGAACTCATATTGCGCAGCTAGGGGTTCAGCAGTAAGAGTAAGAGAGGCGATTAGTAGAGCTAAAAAAGAAAAGCGGGAGGTGAAGGTCATGAGAAATGATTTTAGAGGATTACAAATCTTTGATGACAAAAAGTATGCCAGATCCGGAGAAATTTGATGTAATTACCAGATTATCAAGGATTTGACGAATATAGCAAAGGATGCGCCAGCCGCCTGACTTCACGAGTTGTAAACACCCAAAATCGTGGGCGATACCGAGGGCGACAGGATAGGTCTAACCGTTGTTTATTGACAGGTTAGGAGCAGGTTTATGCTCCCAACGGAATCACTACGCATTGAGTTATGTAATCCTTTACTTGCAGTATGATGTCGCGATTGATTCTGGTCTTGTTTGCATTCGGATTTCTACTCCAAGGCTGCACCCTACAAAAGCGTAGCCTCATGCCTGGCTGGCACGTGGAGCGAGTGGGGCAGGCCTCGGCTTTTGCAGATACACCGAGCCTGGGGATGATGCCGGACATGGCCCCGGAGGAACCTGAGCCTCCGGCTATGACCGCGCCGACGTCCTTGGATCGGCTCATTCCCGTGAAGGCGTTGATGAAGTTTTCTCCGCCCGTTGAGTACGCGGCCGAACTCCAAATGCCGCACAACGCGCAGCGACTGGAGCAGCATACCCGCCAACTAGCCGATGAGGTCGCTCCAGGTGCAGGTGTTGAGCCCACCCAGCCGTCGAGCACGAACAAAGAAGAACGCACTGTTATGGGGGTCGTCGCGGCGCTGCTCATCGGTGGGAGCGTATTCGTCTTCAGGAATGCTGCTCGGACAGGCAGTGACGCCGCCCCCGCTTTGCTTGGAGTTGGACTTCTCGCCATCGCTTGGAGGGTCTTGCGGTATGCCTTCCCCAAGGGCCGAGATGAGTTGAGCGAACCAACGACACCGGAGCCGCCAGCGGCCGTAGATCCAATCGAGCAACCGACTGGTCACACCAATGGCGTTGCCGTGCGTATCGCCATGGGCTTATTATCCGTTGTTTTGGCCTTTGCGAGTATTCCCGCTTTCTCCCTCGGCTTCTTTGATCCGTCTTTAGCACCATTCGCTTTGCTTGGCGTTGGATTGCTGGTGTTGGCCTGGCGCTCCTTCCTGGTGGCGTTTCCCCACCTCCGACCCCGATTCGAAAGAACGAACAGCCGGTATGCTGCACGCAGAGCGAAGCGGGAGGTACGATTGGCCAACGACCCCAATCGACAATGGATGTGGTTGCTCGCACTCATTCCCGTGGCGCTCTTGATTCTATTCGCTGCCTCACTCTCGTTTCCCGCCTTTGGGATGTGAGGGCTTGTCGAGGCAAGAACTCGTCAGCTCGACTCCTTCAATAACCAACCATCGATAGCCTTGGCGGCGCGTCGCCCTTCGGCGATGGCCCACACCACCAAACTCTGACCGCGACGGGCATCGCCTGCCGCAAACAGTCCGTCTTGGTTGGTTTGGAATCCGATGGTGGCAATGTTGCCGCGGTCGTCGAGGTTGACCTCAGCGTTTTCGAGTGCGCCGGCATGCTCCGGATGGTAAGGTTATTCGCAGTCGTACCCGTACGCCTCAAACATGAGCAGCAGGTCGAAGACGTCTACGTACCCGTCGCCGTCGAGGTCGCTCATGCACACCGCAGAGTAGTCGCACGTGCCACTGACGTTGGCCACGGGGTCGAAGTTGAGCCCCACCGGATCCATGCAGCCGAGGAACAAGCAGCTGCCGTCCTCCAGCACAGCGGCCGGGTCAAAGTTCAACGCCAGCGCTTGGGTACAGCCCGCAAATACACACGACAGGTCGTCGTACGTTGCCTCGGGGTTGTAGTTGGCCGCGCTGAGGTACATGCAACCACCGATGATGCAGCTGCCGTCGTCCGACGTTGCGCCGCCATCGTAATTGTCGGCCATGGGGTTGGTGCAACCGGGGAATTCGTCGCAGTCGCAAGTCCCGTTGCCATTGCCATCGATGCAGTTCCCTTCGCAATCTTCACACGCATCGGGGTAGAGGCATTCGGCCGTGCTCTCAGGACCGAAGGCCGGGTCGTAGTTGCAGGCTTCGACGTCTCCGCAGCCTTGAGGTAATTCGATTGGCATCGCGAGCACTTGAACGCTTTCGCTTTGCTGTCCCTCAACGAACATTTGGACATTGATGCTGCCGGAGAGTTCACCGGCCGTAGTTAATTGGGCAATTAGCACGCGTGCATCGGCTCCGGCCACAGCATTGGCATCGCCGAGCAGGGTGAAAACCGATCCGCCAATGGGGTCATCCACCACAAAATTCCCGCCGCTGTTGAAGGAAGCAAGGGCCATGTCCAAACCAATCGCACCGGCAAGCGAGCCCATGGAGTTGTCCGTCACCCCGATGGTGAACCAAGAGTCGTAGTTGACCTCGGGGAAGAATGGCAATACAGCACCGTTCAGCGCCCACGCGAAATCAGCGCCCAGTGCGCTCTGGTAAAAGCCTTCGGTGCTGTTCACGTGAAGGGGAGTCGCTTGGTCGCCAAAAACAGCGGACAATTCGTCCGTTGCCTGGGTCATCTGCGCGTACAGATGGTAGGTCTTCATCCCCTCCAATCCAGGTATTCCCGTGGTGTCATGGTTGGCAATCACTTCGGCGTGAATGCCCGTCACCTGACCGATTGCAAGCCCGCTGACAACGCAGCAAGCCAGCAGAAGCGCGGCATGTTTCATCAAGTAGATTGTTCGTGTTCTACTTGAAGATACTATAAAACTTTCGTATTAAAAAATTGAATTTTAGTCGAAATTATACTAAGAAGACAACCCGATTCAGGGTGCCGAAAACTCCACCTCGAAAGGCGGTTCCGTCGAAGTGCCGTGGCACATTACCGCTTGGCGTTGGTCATCCACCATCAAGGCATACTGGCGGTAAGCGCCGGTGGAGTTCGCCGTCAGATCGCAGACGATAGCGGTCAACACATTCGTCCCGGGCTCCATGCGCCCCTTCCACGTGCCCGAAAAGGCTGCGACCCGCCCGTCATCGTGGCTTTGAACCAATTCTGCCGTACCCATCGCTCCAATGGTGAAGGTGAAGGTGCTGCTGCCGACCTTGGCTTCCTTGCCGCGCACCACAATGACCTCGCCATCGGCGTTACGCAACGGGTATTCGGGGCGTACGCCCGTCCACGTGCCGTACCAGTTGTCCACCCGGTACGGTTCGACGGATTGCAAGGCACTTGCGGCGGCTGCACGTTTTTTTCGGTTTTCTTCAGCGGGCGCTGTGCTGCTGCAAGCGAACAGTCCCAACGCAGCCAAAAACGTCAGGGAGGGAATCAAGGTGTGCATGGTTCGGAGAATTCACTGAGCAACAAAAGCAAGTCGTTCACAGTAGTAAGGTCGTCTCCGTCCACGTCTCCGATGCACGGCGCCGTATCGCAGCCGTAATCCGACAGGAAGAGCAAAATGTCCGTCACGGCGATGATGCCATCACCGTCCAAGTCCCCGGGACATGGGCATTCATCCAGGCAAGAACCGTCTTCGATGGTGGCTGCCGGATCGTAATTGCACGCTTCCAGATCGGTGCAGCCGGCACAGGATTCGAATTCACAGCTTCCATCGTCAATGCTGAAGGCCACATCGTAATTGCATGCGCCCACATCCGTGCAGCCGTAACACGTAACATAGTCACAGGTCCCGTCTTCCACCGTTGCCGCCGGATTATAATTGCAGCCGGCCGTATCGGTACACCCCGGCGGATCCACATCTAGGCACAGGTCGTAAATGCTGATGTCAACGGAGAAGTAGGCACCTTGCGATCCACTCCAGCCATTGCCAATCCGGATAAACCACACCCCATTGCCCTCTGGCGCACTGCCAATGGTGGCAGCGCCGGTGAATGATCCTGACGTACTTGTGTCCCAAGCGCTCGGCCAAAATCCAGAGCTCGTACAGCCGAAATCGATATCGAAGCCCCCGATTTCCCTGCATTCTCCGTCGGGAGCCTCAATGGTGACGGTTAAGTCGCTGGCTTGTGAGCCGTCCTCGTACAGGTTTTCAAATTCCAAGAACACCGTAACGGCAGCGACGTAACCGAACCCACTGACGGCCATAAACGCCATTTCTCCAGGGGCGAGTGTGTCGGCCAGCGACATGATGGCTTCGCAATTGCAGGCACCTCCGTTGGGCGAATAGAAACAACTGCCGTCGTCCACAATGTTGTTCTCGTTGTAATTGCAGGCGATGGGATCTGTACACCCTGAGCAGCTCGAACCGTCACCTCCGCATTCGCCACAGGCGTCCTCGGTGGTGCACGACCCGTCGTTCAGCACGGCGTCAGGATCGTAGTTACAGGCCCATGCATACGTGCAGCCGTAGTAATCGCAACTCGTCGAAAACTCGTCGCATGTGGTGTAGCACGCGCCCTGCCCGTTGATGTTGGGAATCAATCCGAAATTCTCGACCGTTGGGTGGAATTGAAGGTTCACCGAACCGCCTGCCACAGCATGGCAGTAGCTCATGATGGTTCCCACCTGCGGGGTAGGGTTGTTGGTGCAATTGCCTTCGGCAGCGTAGCAATCGTCGATTGGTCCGCCCGGCCAGCCGCACCAGTGGGTGTGGTTGGAGCCGAAGTTGTGCCCAAATTCGTGTGCCACGACGTTGAGGTTCCAGCTGTAGTTGTTCAGGTCGTAGACCATGGAGGGGCTCAAGTACGAGCTGAAACCAGCCGCGTACGATGCACTGCAATTGACACCGAGGTAGGCAATTCCCCCTGTGCCGGTGTCGGAACGCCGGGTCAAGAGGTGCACAATGTCACGGGGCCGGTCGGCAAGGTCTGGATTTTGTAGCCATTCGAGCCGGAAGGCGTCGAGCATGGCACCAGCGTTGCCTGTGTAGGCCGCATAGGGATCGCTGGTTTCCCACACATTTATGTACGATGCGGCAAGGGAAATGAGGTCGTCGAGTTCCGTTTGGTAGATCTCACTCACGCCACTCAGCAAGGCGAGGGCCCATTCCACCGAAGCGTTGCAGTCGCCTCCGAATTGGTTGTACGTGAAATGGTCAATGTCCAGGGCAATTTCCACACATTCCGTGACCGAATTGCTCGACGGTTGACTGGGTAGGCCCATGGGTTGTGGGGTGTGCACTTGCTCCGCGACGGTTTCCAGCCCGCATTCAAACGTTGGCCTGATCAGGGCGTCTGCTGTAGCATAGAGCACAAACAGCCCGGTCGCTCGGCCATCGCATTCGAGTCCGCCCAGTTCATATTGCACGTCTTGGTAACGGATAGCGCCCGCGACTTGCCCGTCGAGGAAGACCACGGTTCCGTGGATGTCATCGTTGGCAATGCGGTAGCTCAACAACTTTGGTACGTAGCGCTCTGTGCGCAGTCCATCCTTGGTCATGTGGCCAATTTCCAAGTCGGAACGGTAGGCCTGAAATGCGTGGAGGACAACCTTCTTGTGCGCTCCCCCGGGAAACGTCAATGGCACTTCCCAGTATACCGGACGCTCATCATCCAATGCGCTCCACACCATTGAATCGACTTCGAACACTATGCTTGATGCACTCTGGTGGGTGGGTAGGCAGGGAACTTCCTGTTGGTGCACCTGAAAAATCGCGGCGGGATCATACCACGACACACAGCCGGCAGACGATTGGGCTATTCCGATAAGCGGAGCGGAGAACGCCATGAGCAATGCGAGCGAGAGACCGCGCGGATTGGCAAGTAACGGAGCGATGGTTTTCAAAGGCATATCCAGTGATAATCAAGTACTAAACTAATGTAAAGGAGGGGAGTTCACTTTTTGGACCGTTGAACGCAACTTATAGGCACCAGGCCGCGTATGCGGAGGCAGTATCCCCTCCCCAAAAATCGAAAAAACGCCACAAAATTTCATCTATATAACCACAAATAATTCGACAAATAGTGGTTTTAAGTTGATTAATTTTGTATATTTAAGTAGGAATTGGATTATATCCGCGATGAATTACTTAACAATCACAACTGCTTGGAAGCGCATTTCGCTGCTTTCACTTTCCACCTTGTTGCTCACAGCAACAGGGTTTTCCCAGTTCTTGGGTTTGGAAAGCGAGGTCCATGCCACCTCTGTTCACGGCACCACGTACCGCATTTATGCGGAATTCGGTTCTGCTACCGATGAGTGCGTTGCTGTTTACTCCGTAGGTGCAGCTGAGGACAACCCCGTTACACTCGAACTGGGTGTAACTACGTCATTCTACCATCATCCCGCTGGAGTAAACTTGGGATCTGGCATTAATGCCTTCTTCTTGTCAATGTTCCCGGAACTCGCGTTTGACAGCTGGTTTACTATCGGCTCAGAGACCAGTGACGATCCGACTATTTCATCCATAGGGATGACTGCAGCCTTCTCCGAATTCAACCTCGGAAATGGCTTCATCCTCGGTGAGGGTTCGGTAGGCGGAAGCTGGTACGTCACCCCGGAATCGAATCCGCTTGCTTTGGCCGGCGAAGACGGTATGGTGCTCCTGGGGCAGTTTACCGCTGAGGACGATGCTGAAGGAAATGCTGGACACGTAACCTGCGATTGGAATATCCAATGGCGCGATGTTGAGGGGGTGTCCCATAACGAGTTGGGCGTTACCCACGATACTGCAGATAATTTGCCCGACGTATTGGGTTGCACGGATGAAGCAGCGTGCAACTACGATGCAACGGCGACAGCAGATGACGGTTCTTGTGACTACTTCGATGCATTGGGCGTGTGCGGAGGCACATGCGAGGCAGATGCCGACGCGGATGGCATTTGCGATGATGCAGACGATTGTGTGGGTGCATTGGACGTGTGTGGCGTTTGCAATGGCCCTGGTGATATCTATACTTGCGGCTGTTCAGATATTCCGGAAGGCTATTGTGACTGTGAAGGAACGCAAGCTGCTGAAGGGTACGATTGCGAAGGAACTTGTTTGGCCGACGCCGATGGCGATGGCGTATGCGATCCTTTTGAAGTTACAGGCTGTACCGACGCGGAGGCTTGCAACTACAATGATTTGGCCACAGACGACGATGGCTCTTGCACCACACTCGACGAGTGCGGTGTGTGCGGCGGCAACGGCATCGCCGAGGGTGCTTGCGATTGCGACGGCAACATACCGAACGCGGGTTATGATTGCGATGGCTTCTGTTTGAACGATGCCGACCAGGATGGAACTTGCGACGAATTTGAAGTATCAGGCTGCACGGACAGCACAGCATGTAATTACGATCCTACGGCAACCGAGGAAGATGGTTCTTGTGCTGAGGAAGATGAATGTGGTGTGTGTGGTGGCAATGGGATTCCTGAAGGTGCCTGCGATTGCGAAGGCAGTACGTTGGATGCGATCGGCGTATGCGGTGGCACTTGTTTGGCCGATGACGACAACAACGGAGTATGTGATACAGAAGATGTATTGGGGTGCATGGATGCCGCGGCGTGCAACTACGACCCGCTCGCCACGGTGAGCGACGATTCGTGCGCTGTTGAAGATGAATGCGGCGTTTGCGACGGCAATGGCATTGCTGAGGGCACCTGTGACTGCGACGGCAACTTGCCTGATGCTGGATACGACTGCAACGGTGTTTGCTTGTCGGATACCGATGACGACGGGGTGTGTGATGAATTTGAGGTGTTAGGATGTGCGGATGAAACGGCTTGTAATTATGATATTGGGGCCACGGAAGATGACGGTTCTTGCTTGCAAAACGACTCATGCGGCGTTTGCGGCGGCACAGGTTTCCCTGAGGGAACCTGCGACTGCGATGGCACCCTTCCAGAAGCCGGTTATGACTGCAACGGAGATTGCCTGAATGATGCGGATGGTGATGGCGTTTGTGATGCGCTTGAAACAGCGGGCTGTACCAACGAATTGGCCATCAACTACGACCCGGCCGCAACGGACGACAACGGTTCATGCAATGTTCCTGCCTTCCCATTCTTGCATGCTGAAGTGCATGCGGAAACGGATTTGGGAACTACCTATCGGGTTTACGCTTACTTCGAACATGCCGATGACGAGTGCACGGCCTTGTTTGCAGTAGGTTCAGCAGAAGTTGATCCTGTAGCGCTCGAGCTTGAGGTCACTACCACCTTCTGGCAGCACCCCTTGGGGTCCAACCTTGGAAGTGGCATCAACCCAAACTTCTTTTCTATGATTCCCACGCTTGAGTACGATAGCTGGTTGACAATTGGTTCAGAAAGCACCAACGACGAGTCGGTGAGCTCCATTGGAATGGCTGATGCGTTCACTGAATTTCAAGCAGGCAATGGATTTGAATTGAATTCTCCTGCCGGCGGAAGCTGGTACGTGCCTGCACCGGGAACCAACCCACTCGCGGTTGCCGGTGAGGATGGTCGCGTGTTGTTGGCACAGTTGACTGTCACAGATAACGATTCAGGAGAATCTGGTGATATCAGCGGTTTGTGGAACATGCAATGGCGCCAAGGTGGTACTGCAACCATGGAGAGCCGCGAACTGTACTTTACGACCGGTACGTACATGCCACCACTTGACGGCTGTACGGATGAAACAGCGTGCAACTACAACCCGATGGCAACGGACGATGACGGTACTTGCTTGCAAAACGACGAATGTGGCGTATGCGGCGGTGACGGCATTGCTGAAGGCGCTTGCGATTGCGCAGGCAATGGTCCAGAAGCAGGTTACGACTGCGACGGCGTGTGCCTGAACGACGCCGATGGCGACGGCACCTGCGACGAATTTGAAGTCTTGGGCTGTACCGATGATACAGCGTGCAACTACAGCAGCGACGCTACTGAGGATGACGGCTCTTGCACGGTAAACGACGAATGCGGCGTTTGTGGTGGAGACGGCATAGCCCCTGGCGCATGCGACTGTGAAGGCAACTTGCCAGACCCTGGCTACACGTGTGAAGGCGAATGCATTTCCGATACCGATGGTGACGGAGTTTGCAACCCGTTCGAAGTGCCTGGATGTACAGATGCAACAGCGTGTAATTTCGACTCCGAAGCCACCGATGAGGACGGCTCGTGTGAATACCCTGCTGCAGGTGAAAACTGCGCGGGCGAATGCTTGAGCGATCACGATGGCGACGGCATTTGTAACGATGCTGAAATCCCAGGTTGTTCCTCATCCTCAGCGACGAACTACAACCCTGCTGCCACAGACGACGACGGTTCGTGCACTTGGCCAGAAGGTTTGTTCACAGGATTGAGCTACGACTTGATCGGACACGATTTGATTGAAGGTACGTCAACCTACCGCTTGTACGCCAACTTCAACCCGGACACCCTGATTCAGGTTGTGGCGAGCTACGGTACGGCGGATGATCCATGGGGAATCAGCTCTACAGAAGTCTTCCACCAGGATCCAAACGGTGCCTTGTTGGCGCACTCCATCAACCCGGCCTTCTTCGCAATGTTCCCGGAATTGGAATACGATACATGGCTTGCCCTTGGCGGAGGTCCCGGCTCTCCGATTGAATTGCAAACGGTAGGATTGGCTAATTTCTTTACAGACTTTGAGGAGAGCGGTGCTAACGTTCTCGTGAACGATGCTGTCGGTGCGAGTATGTATTACATACCCGGACCAAATGGAAGCCCTTTGTCTTTCGTCCAAGACGGACAGCTTTTGCTCGGTCAGTTCACAACCAGTGGCGTCGTTTCGGTTACGTACAATATGCAATTCCGCGATGCGGTGAGTCAAACCCACTACGCAACCGATCTGAATCTTGTTTTCCCAACGTTCGGTGCAGGCTGCACAGACGAAACAGCTTGCAACTATGATTTGGAAGCTACGGATGACAACGGCACCTGCTACTACAGCACCGAGCACGTGGATTGCGATGGCAACTGCTACAGCGATGTGGACGGAGATGGAATCTGCGATGGTCAGGAAATTGCGGGCTGTACAGAAGAGTCCGCCTACAACTACAATGAAAACGCCACCGATGAAGACGGATCGTGCCTCGATGCCGGTTGCTTCGATGAGTTGGCCTGCAACTACGACCCAACGGCCGATGTGGACGTGCCAGAAACGTGCGAATACGCCGGTCCATTCTCTGACTGTGACGGCATTTGCAACGGCGACTACGAAGGCGATGGTGTGGACGAGTGCGATGAAGTCTCGGGCTGTGCCTCGGCTTCGGCAACTAACTACGATCCGCTGGCGACCAACGACGACGGTTCGTGCATCTGGGGCGATGGTTCATTCCAAGGCCTTACGTATGAGGTGGTTGGAGAAAATACGGTCGAAGGCAACACCACCTACCGTGTTTATGCTCAGTTCGAAACGAGCGCTGACGTTGACATGACGGCATTGTTCGGTAACGCTGACTACCCTTGGTGGACCGCGACGACGGGAGCATTCTACCAGCACCCACTCGGCGAGGACTTCGGTGGCAACATCAACCCAGGCTTCTTCAGCTACTTCCCTGAATTGGAATACGATTCATGGTTGACGATTGGTGCGGCTCCCGGCGATTACAACGCCTTGGCGCAGCAAAACATGTACGTGCACCTGCCTTCATTCAATGCAGGCGAGGACATGATCATCGACACAGAAGCCGGTGCGCAGATTTTCTTAAACCCTGGCGCTTCTGAAACGCAGGGGGTGCCCGATGCGGACGGTCGTTTGCTCGTCGGTCAATTCACGACCAACGGCGTCATGTTCCTGCGCTATAATATTCAATTTGAGTTGGGTGGTCAATTGGAGCAGTACGAAGACGTTGAGTTGACGTTCCCACAAATCGCGGGTGGCTGTACCGATGAAATGGCTTCCAACTACGATCCTTCGGCGAACTTCGATGACCTCACATGCATTTATGAGGGCTGCACGGATGAAACGGCGGACAACTACAATCCGGCTTCGAACCTGAACGACGGCTCTTGCTTGTACACGGGTTGTATGGATCCGGATGCTGACAACTACGATGTGCAAGCCAACACGGGCGATCAGACTGCTGAGTGTCTGTACACCGGTTGCTATGATGCCGATGCCGACAATTACGATGTGCAAGCCAACACGGGCGACCAAGAGGCGTTGTGTGAGTACTTCGGTTGCATGGATTCAGATGCGGACAACTACGACGCGGGCGCCAACGTGGAAGACGGAAGCTGCTTGTACACGGGCTGCATGGATTCGGAAGCGGATAACTACGACGCCCAGGCCAACACCGGTGACCAAGAAGCATTGTGTGTCTACTTCGGTTGCACCGACGCTGCTGCCGACAACTACGACGACGGCGCCAACGCCGATGACGGAACTTGCTTGTACACCGGTTGTATGGACGAAGCTGCAGACAACTATGATCCACAGGCCAACACGGGTGACCAAGCGGTAATCTGCTTGTATACCGGTTGTTACGATGCCTTGGCTTCGAACTACAATGCCCAGGCGAATACGGGCGACCAAGAGGCCTTGTGTGAGTACACCGGTTGCACGAACCCTGATGCCGATAACTTTGATTCAGGGGCGAACGTAGACGATGGCTCTTGTATTGTAGCCGGTTGCATGTACGAAGCTGCGACCAACTACAACCCAGCCGCTACCTACGATAACATGTCGTGTGACTTCTCGTGTGCTGTTCAAGGCTGTACTGACTCAGCCGCATCGAATTTCGACGCCAACGCGGAAGAGGACAACGGCTCATGTTTGTACTCAGGTTGCACCAGCGTCGACGCCACGAACTACAACCCGAACGCCTTCGGCGACGACGGTTCGTGTGAGTTCGCAGGCTGCATGAATGAGCTCGCTTGCAACTACGATGCTTCAGCTACATCCGACGACGGATCTTGCCTCATCGTAGGCTGCATGGATCCGGAGGGGTTGAACTTCGATGCGGAAGCCAACTTCCCAGGTGGTTGCGACTACCCCGACGCATGTCCGGGTGACATCAATGGTGACTTGTTCATCGATGTCAGTGACCTCCTCACGTTCTTCCAGTACTACGGAACTGCTTGCCCTGAATAATGAACCGACCATTTGGACCAACCATCCAAATTTCACTTGAACGAAAGAGCTGCCCAGCAACGGGCGGCTCTTTCTTTTTCCGGCTGCTGCTAGCTTATTTTTGGGCATGCGACAAATCCAACTCTTCATGTTGGCTGCCCTGGGCATTTTTCTCATTACGGCGGCAAATGCCCAACACGTTCCGCAAACCGCTTACCGCCCATCGGCCGAAGCCCCGGAGTGGGTGCAGCTGATGTACAGCGGTGAAGCCTCGCATGAGGCGGTTCGTTCGGCATACGAAGCGTACTACGCCCACTATGCGTTTGTTAAGAACCGCGACACGCAATTCTACAAGCGTTGGATGCGCAATGCGGAACTGCCAGCGCCTGCTGTGTCGCATGGGTACGCCGCTGCGCACGCAGAAGCCGCTAATCGCCTCACCGGAGAGTGGGAGGAGCTGGGGCCCTGGAGTTACGACCCGGAAGTCGCGATGCAATTCCAAGTCCAGAGCCCCGGCGCTTGCCACGTCTACACGGTGGAGCAAGCTGCTTCGAACCACGAGGTGGTGTGGTGTGGGACCGCGACGGCTGGGGCGTGGAAAAGCGTCGACCACGGAGCGCATTGGGCACTCATGACCCGCGACTTGCCGCTCACCAGTGTGTACAGCGTCGCTATCCACCCATTGGATTCGGACCGTGTTTTTGTGGGTTCAGGTTCGGGCCAACTCTGGCGGACGACCGACGGAGGCCTCACGTGGGAGGAGTGCGGCAACTCCACGTTCCAGGGTGCCGACCGGTGGTACCGGGACGTCATCTTTGCACCGGTCGTGGAAGGGGAGGAGCCCCAGCTGTTTGCCGCCACCAACTACGGCCTGTTCCGCAGTGAAAACGACGGCGAGACCATGATCCAAGTGGCCTCAGGTGAGTACATGGAACTGGCCTTTCACCCAACGGACCCTTCCATATGCTACACCATCCAACTGCTCGGCGAAAGCACGGTGTTCAAGCGTTCCACCGACGGCGGCGTGTCCTTCGCCACGGGCGCATCGGGCTGGCCCAGTGTGGGCATCGATGACGGGCAGCGCCGGTGCGAGCTGGCTGTGACTCCAGCAGACCCCGACCGAGTGGTCGTACTTGCTGCAGGCTCGACGCCCGATGGCGGCGGGTTGTACGGCATGTACCAGAGCTACGACGCGGGTGAAACGTTTGAATTCATGTGCTGCGGCGACGGCCCCAGCGGTCCGTGGGAAGCCGGCACGAACCCGAACATCCTGGGCTGGAGCGAAGACGGCTCTGGCGATGGCGGGCAGTACTATTACGACCTGGCCCTCGACGTGAGCCCAACCGACGCCGATCGGCAGTTCGCTGCGGGCATTTGCGTGTGGCGCTCTGAAAACGGCGGTTCGGACTGGTCACTCAACGGCCACTGGGTCACCTGGGCCGGCGAGTTCACGGCGGACCGGTACACCCACGCCGACGTGCACGACATCCAATTCTTCACGCGCACCGACGGCACGGTGGACATGTGGGTGGCCTCGGACGGCGGCCTCTACTACTCGGCCGATGAAGGCGGCCACATGGAGCCGCGCATGTACGGATTGCACGGAACGGACTTCTGGGGTTGGCAGTCGGGCTGGCGCGGCCCGGACGTCATGGTCGGTGGCACGTACCACAACGGCACGTTGATCCGCAATGCCGATCTGTACCACTGGGGCGCCGATGAGGACAGTTCCGGTGGCTGGTTGGCGGAGCTGGCCGGAGACAACTACCGCGGTTTCATCAACCCGGGCGATGCGACGCGTGGCTACCACGACGGCGGGGCTTTCCGGTTCACCAACGACCGGTTTGACCGCATCGATGCGATGCCGTTTGACGGCTCCAAAAAACCCAACACGGCCTATTGGTTCGGCGAATACGGCAACCTCGAGTGGGACCCCACGTGCTACAACTGCATATACAGCCCCGTTGGATCGGAGCTTTGGTATTCGGAGGATGGCGGCGCGAGCTGGGTGCTGGTCAACGATTTTGGCGGGGAAAAAATCATCTCGGTCAAAGTCAGCCCGCGTGACCGCAACCGGATTTATGTGAGCCACAAACAGAGCGGCTCGCTGTGGCGCGTGCACCGCTCGACCGACGGCGGAGCGACGTGGGAATTGGCTTCTCCAACTCCCGGCGAAAATGGGAACAACAACAACCAACCCATCTACCTCGATGTCGATGGGACCAATCCCGACAAGCTCTGGTGCGTGCTCACGGGCAACCAAAACGGCCACAAAATCCTGCGTTCTGAGGACGCGGGCGAAACGTGGGAGGATTGGTCAACGGCGACCATTGCCGGCCAGCGGGTCGTCAGCCTCGCGCACCAGCGCGGCACCAACGGCGGGGTCTACGTCGGCACCACACAGGCTGTGTATTACCGCGATGCACAGATGGATGACTGGATGCTGTACAACACTGGCCTTCCCATGATCAACGTGTGCACTTTCATGCAAGCGGATTACTGCGGTGGACACATTCGTACCGCCGGCACTCGCGGCGTGCACCAGGCGGAGTTCTATGCGCCGTCGGAGGTGTTGTCGGGATTCATGGCCGACCGCACGCGCATTAACCTCGCCTCGCCGTGCCAGGTTTCGCCCATCCACTTCTCGGCGGTTCCGGTCGCCTTGTGCGAGGGAGCCATGTACACGTGGGAATTTACCGGTGGTGTGGTGCTCGAGGATGCCGGCGCGGAAGCCTGGGTTGCGTACGAAACGGAAGGGGTGTACCCTGTGACGTTGACCGTGACCGATGCCAATGGCAACAGCGACACGTGGACGTGGGAAGGCATGATCGAAGTGGTGAATGAGCCCGTGGTTCCGGAGTTGGGTTTGTCCGAAGATTTCAATGGTTCGCAATTCCCACCGGCCAACTGGCGCATGGAGGTCAACGGCCATGCGTGGGAGCATGCGTGGGACTTGGTCGAAACCGACAACGGCGTGGCCCAATTCCCGAACTATTGGGTCAACACGGAGGGCGTTTACGATTTGCTGATCACACCGGCGTTTGATCCCACGGGCTTCTCGGAGGTCACCTTTGATGTTGCGCATCAAGTGTACGCGTCTTATGTAGATGGATTGGAAGTCTGGGGCCGCCCCGGCGGAGCCAGTGAGTGGACCGTGCTCTGGTCAGCTTACGGCGAGGAATTGGCTGTGGACGGCTGTTACACGTGGTTTTGGTACGATACGGGCGGGACCATTCAATGGGCCAACCATAGCATCGAATTGCCAGTGGATTGGACGGGCGGCGCTGAGACGTGCCTCGAGGTGGCGTTTGTCAACGTGGGAGGCTACGGCAATCACACGTGGATCGATAACGTCAACATACCCGGGGCGAATGACGTGCTCGAGCAAGCCACCGTGCGTCCGCAACTGTTCCCGAACCCGAACGACGGACGCTGCGACCTCATTGTCCCTGCGGAATCGGTGGGTGCCACCTATCGCCTTTACGACGGCGCCGGCCGGGAAGTCGCTTGGGGCCGTTTGACGCAGCCGAGAACGGAACTCGACCTGGGCCTGCCTGCCGGGGTGTACCACCTCCAAGTGGAAGGCGTGAGCGGTGTGAAGTGGGCCATTCGATGAACGCATGAGGGAAGCTTCGGTTCAACGTCCACCGGGACGGTGGTTGTTTGAACAGCCGCACGTCATCCTCGATACCCGCTCGCCCAAGGAGCACGAAAAGGGCCACATCACGGGTGCAGTGTCGTTTCCCTTGTTCGACAACGACGAGCGTGCCGTCATCGGGACCCTGTACAAACAGCGAGGCAAGGACGCAGCCGTGGAGCGTGGACTCGAATTCGTCGGACCCAAAATGGCCGAATTCGTGCGCGAGGCGAAAGAACGGTATGCGGCCCAAGCGAAGCCATTGCCGCTCGTTGTCCATTGCTGGCGCGGCGGGATGCGTTCCGGGTCGGTCGCCTGGCTACTCGAGACAGCCGGCCTCGATGTCGTCAAAATCACCGGCGGATACAAGGCCTACCGCGCTTTGGCTCGGACTGATTTTGCGCAGATTGCAGACCTCCGCATCCTCGGGGGCATGACCGGGGTTGGCAAGACCCAAATCCTCCAAGCCATGCGGGCACAAGGCGCCCAGGTGGTGGATTTGGAAGGGCGCGCGGGGCATTTGGGGTCGGCGTTTGGTAACCTCGATCGAACGCCCCAACCGACTTCGGAGCAATTTGGGAACGATTGCCACTTCGACCTGGTCAAGATGGATGCGAGCCGGCCCATTTGGATGGAAAACGAGAGCCGCGTCATTGGCACAGTGAACCAGCCGCAGGAGTTGTTTGATGCGTTGCGGGAAGCGCCGGTATGGGCCGTAAACCGCACCGAGGAGGAGCGGGTGGATGAGTTGTGCCGGGTCTACGGAGATGCCGATCGAGAGGCGTTGAAGGCCGCGTTTGTGCGCATCCGCGAAAAGCTCGGCGGGCTCAAGATGCAAGAGGCGATCGACGCCTTGGATGCAGGGGACTTACGCTCGGCGGCAGCCATCGGGTTGATGTACTACGACAAGCTGTACCGGCACACACGGGAACGCTACACGCGCCATCACTATGTGCACGTGGAGTGCGCCGGAATGGACTTTGCCGAGGCGGCTGCAGCGGTATTGGCTGCGGCGGAGGCATAGCGGGGCTGCTGTACCTTGCGGTCTCAAACGATGCGCATGGATACAATCCGATTGACCCAATTTTCACACGGTGCCGGCTGCGGCTGCAAATTGTCCCCAGCGGTGCTCCACGAAATCTTATCCGGCGTGGACCGATCGGAGGTATTCGAAAACCTGGTCATCGGTAACGACACCAAAGACGACGCGGCGGTGGTGGATTTAGGCGACGGCACCGGCATCATTTCCACCACGGATTTCTTCATGCCCATCGTCGACGATCCCCGCACGTTCGGGCGCATCGCTGCAGTCAATGCGATTAGTGACATCTACGCCATGGGAGGTACCCCGCTCATGGCCATTGCCATCCTCGGGTGGCCGTTGGGAAAGATCCCGGAAAGCGCGGCCAGCGCCGTGGTGGATGGTGGACGTTCTATCTGTTCGGAGGCGGGCATTCCGTTGGCCGGCGGACACAGCATCGACAGCCCGGAGCCTATTTTTGGGTTGGCCGTCACAGGGCGCGTTTCACTCACAAACCTCAAAGCCAATGCCTCGGCGGTCGCCAGTGATCGGTTGTACCTCACCAAGCCCCTTGGGGTGGGCATGCTGACTACTGCCGAGAAAAAAGGCGTGGTGGAGGCCGCTGACTTGGACCTCGCGGTGCAGTCGATGCAGCAGTTGAATGTTATCGGAGCCGAGCTGTCCCGAATCGAAGGTGTGCACGCCATGACGGATGTGACCGGATTCGGTTTACTGGGCCACTTGGTGGAAATGTGCGAGAGTTCGGGCTTGCAGGCGGATTTGGATGTGGCGCATGTCCCGTTGCTGAGCGGAGAACGCCTGTTGCATTACCACGGCTTGGGCTGCGTGCCTGGCGGTTCCAAGCGCAACTGGGCGAGCTACGGGCACCATGTGGCGGAGGTGGAAGGGTTTGAGCGGGACGTACTGTGTGACCCGCAGACGAGCGGCGGATTGTTGGTTGCGGTGAGCCCGGACTATCTGGACGCCGTTGAGGCCATTTTGAAGAAAGCGGGATTGCCTGCGCAGGTCATCGGCAGCTTATCCGTGCACCAGGGTGGACGCTATATTTCGCTCTGACGTAAAAATTGGAGTCAAAAAAACCGCCGACTCAATTGAGCCGGCGGTCTGCATTTCAGGACGTTAAGGATTCTGTATTAGTCCTTGCCTACAGCTAAGCTATAGATGACCAATCCGAATCCGATTTTGTTGATGGCATCACCGATGTTGTAAATGACATCCATTTCTAAGGCACCTTGTAGGAAAGAATACCATTGACCTTCTCCGGTTCCTATCATGTAACCGATTGGGTAAATTGCCCAGCCGATTAAAACGAACCTGCAAAGCAGTTTATGTGCCGTTTGAACACCTGCCGAAGATTTGTCAGCTAACGCTTTGGCTTCTCCAAACATGATCAGGTACACGATGTAGAAATAGGCAAGGCCTGAGAACAGACCCCACATGGCGGCCGCGTCTCGATAAACTGCCTCTCCAAAGTATCCTGTCACTAACATTACTGCTGAAGCTGCGATTAACTTCCAGAGTAAGTTTACTTTCGCTCCCGCAGCCTTCAAAATGAGATAAAATTCTACGCACATTAATGGCACTGTAAGTATCCAGTCAACATATCGGAAGAAAGTTGGTGAATCTTCAGTTGCCGCCCAGTAATCGCGCATGTAGTAGTAGTGAACTGCAGCAATTAACGTAATTAAGCCGCTCACAAGGAGGGATGTCTTCCACTTTCCTTCTACCATATTCATGGAGAAGAAGAAGAAAACGGAGGCTGCCATCATGGCCATACATCCAACGAAGAAGGTAAATCCTACGTAATCGGTGTTGTCCATTTGGGCAGCAAGAAGTAATGAATTCATGTGTTTGGGTTTTGGTTACAAATAGGAATCGTGTCCTGAAAACATCCAATTAACATCTGCTAACAGATTTTGTTCAAGGCAAGTTATAAAATGTTAAACAGGCCCAAAGAAAAATACATTAAAGTTGTGATTTTAAGCTGTTTATAAGTTCAAAAAGTTTGTGCGTCGGTAGGCCCATCACCGTAAAATAGGAGCCTTGCATCCCAGTGACACCGGCGAATCCGATCATATCTTGTACTCCGTACCCCCCGGCTTTGTCATAAGGTCGATAGCGATCGATGTAATGTTCAATCCACGCCCGTTCGAGGGGTCGAAACGTCACTTCACAGGTGTCGACGGCGGATTGAATTCCGGTTTTGATGGTGGTGACCGCAATGCCTGAGGCCACCGTATGCGTTTGACCGCTCAATCGCTCAAGCATCCTAATCGCTTCGTTTCGGTGTCCGGGCTTCTGGAAGACCTCGTCGCCGAGCAAGACGACCGTGTCGCCCGTGATAAGCAGGTCGTCTGGTCCCAATTCGTCCCAATACGCCTCGGCTTTCAACCGTGTGACATATTCCGCAATGGCAGGACCAGAGATCTCATCAGGGAACGATTCATCGACGTCTTTCAGCCAGGTTACCGGCTGGAGTTCAAGGCCCTTGACCAATTCTAACCGTCGAGGCGACTGACTTGCCAGGATGACGCGCTTTCCGTTCAAATGTGGGTACAGCATGGTGCAAAAATACCGGTTGCTACGCGCCCATCCTCCCAAAGGGCCGAATTACCTTTGCGGCTTCACCATGACGTTCATGCAGCATCAACGCATCCTCATCCTCGATTTCGGTTCCCAGTACACACAGCTCATCGCCCGCCGGGTGCGCGAGTTGAATGTCTACTCCGACATCATCCCATGGAACCGGTACGAAAGTGTTCCGGACGACGTGAAGGGCGTGATCTTAAGTGGTTCTCCGCACAGCGTACGCGACGAGGATGCGCCCCGCCCCGATCTATCCAACATGCTCGGAAACGTGCCGGTGTTGGGGGTGTGCTACGGAGCGCAATACCTTGCCCAAACCCATGGTGGATCGGTTGAAGCCTCCGACTCCCGTGAATACGGCCGCGCCAACCTCGCCCAAGTGGACGTATCCAACCCCTTGTTAAACGGTGTAGCCCAAGAATCGCAGGTGTGGATGAGTCACGGCGACACCATCATTAGCATTGGCGATCAGTTCGAAACCATTTGCAGCACTCGCGACGTCAAATTTGCGGGCTTCCGCGACGTGAATCGCCCCGTATGGGGGATTCAATTCCACCCGGAGGTGTGGCACAGCACCGACGGCCCTCAGCTGCTCAAAAACTTCGTAATCAACATCTGCGGATGTGATGGGGATTGGACTCCGGCTGGCTTTGCCGACGAGACAGTGTCCAATTTGCGTGATCAAATTGGAGACGACCAGGTCATCCTCGGATTGAGTGGCGGTGTCGATTCCACGGTGGCCGCAGCGCTGCTGCACCGGGCTATCGGTAAGCAGTTGCACTGCATTTTCGTTGACAACGGGCTGCTGCGCCAGCACGAATTCGAAGAGGTGTTGGCGAGCTACGAGGACATGGGACTGCAAGTGGAAGGGGTGCGTGCCGGAGACCGATTCCTCTCGGCCCTCGCAGGGGAATCCGACCCCGAGACTAAGCGCAAGTCCATCGGCAAGGTGTTCGTCGATGTGTTTGACGATGCGAGCAAGCAAGTGGAAAACGCCCATTGGCTCGCTCAAGGAACCATTTACCCTGATGTCATCGAAAGTGTGAGCGCGACCGGCGGTCCTTCTGCGACCATCAAGAGTCACCACAACGTTGGCGGACTTCCGGATTACATGAAACTAAAAGTGGTCGAGCCGCTGCGCCTGTTGTTCAAAGACGAGGTGCGCCGCGTGGGCAAGGAAATCGGAGTGAAGCAAGAAATTTTGGGTCGCCACCCATTCCCAGGACCGGGCCTGGCCATCCGTATCCTCGGCGACATTACCGCGGATAAAGTGCGCATCCTGCAAGATGTCGACCGCATTTGGATCGATGGCCTTAAAGAAGCCGGATTGTACGATGAGGTATGGCAGGCGGGCGCTATTTTGCTCCCTGTTCAAAGCGTCGGGGTGATGGGGGATGAACGCACGTACGAGCAGGCGGTGGCCTTACGCGCCGTGACCTCAACCGATGGGATGACGGCGGATTGGTGCCACCTCCCGTACGATTTCCTGGCCAAGGTATCCAACGACATCATCAACAAGGTGCGCGGCGTGAACCGCGTGGTGTACGACATCAGCTCCAAGCCGCCTGCGACCATCGAATGGGAATGATCCGGACGGCATGATTTGCATTCCCGCCGAAATACCCCGAGAATTGTGTGCCATCGACGATGAGTTAAAGGCCATCTACCACAGCAATAATTCCGTGTGCATTTGGGTTTTCAATTCAACGGACGACCGCAACCGTTTTCTCAAGGAAACGGCTGGAATGAAAAAAGATGAACGAACGGCCCACTACAATGCCCATTTTGCGTAACCTCCTCTTGGTGCTGTCGTTGTGCCTTGTGTCGGGCGTTCAACTCGTCACTGCCCAGGTGGAGTACACCGTTCTCCCTGGCGACACGTATGCCCGAATCGCACGGGCGCACGATGTTACATTGACGGAGCTCCGCGAGGCCAATCCGGGCCGAGGAGAAGCCCTGTCTCCCGGCGATGTGGTGCGCATTCCACAGCCCATGCAATTGGTGCGTGTTCTGGATGCGTCCCAGGCGGGGGCTGAGGTGCACACCGTTGAGGCTGGTCAGACCTTGTACGCCATCGCCAACCTCTATGGCTTGGAAGTCGCACAGTTAGAGGCTTGGAACCCATCAGCTGCGCAGGGATTGAGCATCGGCGATGTGCTGGTGGTGGGGGCCGCCCCCGAATCAGCCAATCCCGCATCCCTCGGCGCACCCGTCGATGCGTCCCAATCGCTCCCTGCTTTGCGGCAAGACACGCTGCGCGCCCTGCTGATGTTGCCATTCATGTTGGAAGCGGATACGGTGGACGGCGGAGGCTACAGCGCCAAGACGAACCGCCTGCGTGAAATCTCCTTGGAGTTCATGCACGGGGCGCAATGGGCTGCACAATCACTGAGTGATTCTGGCTATACCGTCGCCTTGCGCGTGGTCGATACCGAGCCGGATACGTTGGGGGTGCACCTGTGGGGCATAGACGATCTGCAATGGGCCGATGTGGTGCTTGGGCCACTGCGAAAAGCGCCGTTGGATTCGGTCAACACGTTGCTGCAGAACTCCGAGGTGCCCCAATGGGTGCTGACGCCACAAAATCCGGCTGTATGGGAGAAGCACCCGCTCGCGTTTAGCATGGAACCCAATCCCTCACCGGGCATGGAGGCCTTGGGGGCGCTTGCAGCACAGCAACACGCCGGAGATACGGTTATGATGCTCGAGACGCGGGGGGTGGACGCGGGATTGGAACAGGCCTTTCGCCGGGGTTTCTTGGGTGCGGCAACAGACAGCACGGTGCTGCAATCGGTGCCGGCGAATGCACAGTTCGCTGAAGGCTTGATTGCAGAGTTGGACACGTCCAAGGTTAATCCGATTGCCATCCCGGTAGGAAAGTCCGCCCAGTCGCTGTACGCGTACGTGCAGACGGAATTGCAGCTGGCAGACAGTTTCCCCGTGCACGTTTATGGGCATCCTGATTCGCGGTCCTTTGAATTCCTCGAACGCCGCTACCTCGATCGTGCAGACTACACCGTGCCGGTTTCAGTGGGAACCCTGTGGAATGATTCCACGGTAGCGGGGCAGATTGAACAGTTCCGGGCGGCGCACGCGACGGATCCGTCGATTTACGGCTTCATCGCCTTCGATGCGATGGTAGAAAGCGCCCGTTGGCAGGGGTTGCCATGGCCGTTGCCTGCGCAGGCGCATTTCAAATTGGATTGGCAATGGGATGAGGCCCGGGCGCGTTTCGTCAACGAGCACTGGTTCCTCGAAACTTTCGCGAACGGCGGTTGGGAGCCGGTGCGTTAGATGCGGTTATCGATCATATTCACGCCAGGGAACTTGCCCTGGTCGAACGTGAAGGTGGACGCAGGGACTTCCGCTTGGGGCTTGAATGAGCTCACGTCATAGGTGACGTCGGTGCCTTCGCGGCCTTTGACCACTGCACGGCGCAGCTCGAGGTCTTTCTCGTTGATGAACAACTGAATCGTGTGAAATGGCTTCTCGTCGCCGGCTAGTGGGTACAAATTGATTTGCACCACCGATTCACCGTTCAAGTCAACCGTTCCTTTCCATTCGTTTTTGAAATCATCTTCCCAGATGGTGAAGAGCTTGGAAGGGTCCATGCCTTCTTCCGCCATCATTTCGGCATCATCGACGTAACAGTCGTTGACGGCAGGCTCGTACGTCCAGATGGTCTCGCCGTCTGAGATGATGAGGTAGTCCCCGATGTCGAGGCTGTACTTGTTGCCGTCCACATAGATGGTGCCCGCTTGGGTGGCTTCAAAATCGCTCATCTTGTCGACCATGATCGACGTATAGGTGGCCTCAATGGAGCCGTACGATTTTGCCTGTTCGCTCAATTTTCCCAACAAGGCGTTCGCATCCTGCGCCCATCCCCAGGTCGCACAACAAGCAGTCAACGTTAAGGCAACACTAAATTTCATTCTGCGAAGATGCTTCATGCATCTCCCTTCTGCAACATCTGTTCCAAACTCATTTCATCAGGGACGAGCACTTTTCGTGCTTTGGATCCCTCAAATGGTCCGATGATGCCGGCGTCTTCTAGTTGGTCGATGATGCGGCCGGCGCGGTTGTAACCAACCTTGAGTTTGCGTTGCAGCAACGATGTCGAACCTTGTTGGTGCATGACGATGACCCGGGCGGCGTCTTCGAACATGTCGTCGCGCTCGTCGTCACTGATGTGCCCGGATTCGCTGCCTCCCTCGGGCGTGTACTCGGGGAGCAGGAAGGCATCGGGGTAGCCCTGCTGGCTGCCAATGAATTCGCAGATCTCCTCCACCTCAGGGGTGTCGACAAAGCCGCACTGGATGCGGATGAGGTCGTTGCCCGTGCTGAGGAGCATGTCGCCGCGGCCGATGAGTTGGTCGGCGCCCCCGGCATCGAGGATGGTGCGGGAATCGATTTTGGACGTCACCCGGAAGGCGATGCGCGCCGGGAAGTTGGCCTTGATGGTGCCGGTGATGATGTTGACCGACGGGCGCTGGGTGGCAATGATGAGGTGGATGCCGATGGCACGGGCCAACTGCGCGAGGCGCGCTATGGGCGTCTCCACTTCTTTGCCCGCCGTCATAATGAGGTCGGCAAATTCGTCCACCACCAATACGATGTAGGGGAGGTAGCGGTGGCCTTCTTCAGGATTCAGTCGGCGCCCAATAAATTTCTTGTTATACTCGGCGATGTTGCGGCACTGCGCTTCCTTCAAGAGATCGTAGCGCTGGTCCATTTCGATGCAGAGCGAGTTCAATGTCGCCACCACCTTTGACGTGTCTGTGATGATGGGTTCTTCCGAATCGGGCAGCTTCGCCAGGTAATGCCGCTCGATGTGGTTGAAGAGCGTCAATTCCACCTTTTTGGGATCGACGAGGACAAATTTCAGTTGCGCTGGGTGCTTGCGGTAGAGCAAACTGACCAGCATTGCATTCAATCCAACGGATTTACCCTGCCCCGTTGCACCCGCCATGAGGAGGTGGGGCATTTTGGCCAAATCAAATACGTACGTCTCATTGGAGATGGTCTTGCCGATGGCAATGGGCAATGCAGCGTCCGAATTGTTGAACTTATCCGATGCAATCAGCGCCCGCATCGAAACGATGTCCGGATTGGAGTTGGGCACCTCGATGCCGATGGTTCCGCGGCCGGGGATGGGGGCGATGATTCGAATCCCAAGAGCGGCCAAGCTCAGGGCGATGTCGTCCTCGAGGTTCTTGATTTTCGAAATGCGGATGCCGGGGGCGGGAACGATTTCATACAGCGTCACGGTCGGGCCCACTTCGGCGGTGATGCTGGATACTTCGATGCTGAAGTTGCGCAGCGTCTCGATGATGCGCGTTTTGTTGGCGTCCAATTCGGCTTCCGTCACCTTGACCTTGCCATCGCCGTGCTGAACGAGGAGGTCGATGTTCGGCAATTCGAAGCGGCTGAGGTCGAGAGTGGGGTCGTATTCTCCAAAATCCTGCACCTTTTTGTCGATTTCGTCGCCAGTCAATTGGGTCTCTTCGTCGACTTGCTTGACTTCGAAGGTGACACCGTCGTCCTCAGCGGTGGCGGACTCCTCTTCCGCAACAGGAGCGGCAGGAGCAGCAGGCGCCGGTTCGGCCTCGGCTGCTGGCGGCGGTAGCGGTGCTTCAGTTGCAGGGGTTTCTGCCTCTTCTTGGTGAATGTCGTCGAGCAACTCATCGAGAATCGACTCGGAATCTTCGTCGGGGTCGAAGGGAAGTTCGGTTTCCTCTCCTGCATCCGGTTCTTCCTCGGCTTCATTCGATTGCGACCAAACAGATGCTTCTCCGTCTTCCGAAATAAACCAGCGTTTGATGCCGTCAAAAGAGAAACGGGGGAGGGCGTTCAATACCGGCTGCAAGTGGTAGGCTGCGATGGCCAAGATGACTGTGGCGATAGCCAATCCGCTGCCCAAGGTGCCGAGGTAGAGCAAGCCCAAATCGGTGGCGAATTGCCCGGTTGCGCCAATCCAGTGGTCCCATGCGCTGTTGCCCCAATGGTTAGTCAGTGTCGCGACATAGCCGCTAACCCACGGTGTGAATACCAACCAGAAGAAGCCGTATCGGATGGCCGCCCAGCGTGAACCCAAGGGCCGTTGGGTGATGAGTGACCAGCTCCACCGTCCGAGCAGCACGGGGAGCGCCAGCGCACCCAATCCAAATCCCTGACGCCCCAACCAAAAGGCAAAATACGCGCCTGCTCCGCCGAGCCAGTTGTGGAACGGCTCTCGGTTGGTATCGACGGGCGAATCTGCCACGCCTTCAGCAACCAGGGCGTAATCGCCAGCTCCCGTAAAGAGCCCCGAGACCAAGGCAATGACCATGAAAATGGACCCTGCCAGAATCAAAACGCCGTGAACGGCCTGCACCCGCGGGTCGCCGAACCATACCCTGACGGACTGGAAGAACACCCGCAACCGGCTGGGTTTTTTGGCCTTTTTGGCCTTGGATGCCGGCTTGGATTTGGGTTTTGTCTTCGCTTTGGATTTGAACATGGCGGGTCGGACCTTGAAGCAAGGAAAGCTAAGACGGGAAAGGCCCGCCTGTAGAGGGAATCCGACCGGCTTTTCCACGTTGAATTGTTGGGTTTGGCTAAACCCCTTGTAAGGTCGTCAGGATTCGCTATATTTGCACTCCAATTTTCGAAAGATGGCCAAGAAAGGCAACCGCGTACAAGTGATTTTGGAGTGCACCGAGCACAAGGATTCTGGCATGCCCGGAACATCCCGCTACATCACAACCAAGAACCGGAAGAATACTCCGGATCGAATCGAATTGAAGAAGTACAATCCGGTGTTGCGCAAGTACACCCTCCACAAAGAGATTAAATAAACTGAGCCATGGCAAAGAAAACAGTAGCATCGCTCCAAACTGGTGGAGGTAAGCAGCACACGAAAGTGATCAAGATGGTACGCAGTGCGAAGACCGGTGCCTTCACCTTCCGTGAGGAGGTGGTTCACAACGACGACGTAAAAGACTGGTTGGCTCGCGACTGATTGCGCGCCAACGCATGGAATTGGGCCGAACTCCAGTGGAGACGGCCCTTTTTTTAGCCCTTAACTTTCGTTCAACATGAGTTTTTTTAAGCGCATTTTCTCAGGCAAGCAAAAGGAAAGCTTGGACAGCGGACTGGAAAAGTCACGGTCCAATGTCTTCCAAAAGTTGTCGAAGGTCTTCACCGGCCGCCGCCGCGTGGACGAGGAGTTAATGGATGACCTGGAAGAAGCACTGATCACGGCCGATGTCGGGGTGGACACCACCATGAAAATCCTCGACCGTCTGCGCAAGCGCGCTCGCTTTGAAGCGTATGCGGAGGTTCAAGAATTGTACACGATGTTGCGCGAGGAGATCGGCGGGCTGTTTACCGAGGATGCACAAGGTGCCGCCACCGCCAATGAACCGGCCCCCGGCCAGCCCCGCGTCATCATGGTCGTCGGTGTCAACGGCGTCGGTAAGACTACGTCCATCGGCAAATTGGCTTGGCGCTACAAGCAAGCAGGGAAGGGCGTGTTGCTCGGTGCAGCGGATACCTTTCGCGCAGCGGCCATTGATCAATTGAAGATTTGGTCGGAACGCGCCGGCGTAGACATTATCGCCCAGCACATGGGCGCGGACCCTGCAGCCGTAGCCTTCGACACTTTGGAAGCCGCCGTGGCGCGCAATTCCGAAGTGGTCATCATCGATACCGCAGGGCGCCTGCACAACAAGCGCGGCTTGATGGAGGAATTGACCAAAATCCGACGCGTGATGGACCGCATCGTGCCTGGCGCGCCGCACGAGGTATTGCTTGTACTCGACGGATCCACTGGTCAGAATGCCGTGGAGCAAGCCAAGCAATTCACCTCCGCAACCGACGTAACCGGACTGGTCCTCACCAAGCTAGACGGAACGGCCAAAGGCGGCGTCGTCCTCGCGATCTCGGACCAGTTGAGCATTCCCGTGCGCTTCATTGGCATCGGTGAGAAAATGGAGGATTTGCAGGACTTTGAGGTGATTGAATTCATCGATAGCTTGTTGCCTGCTGACTGGGAAGCCCAAAACGCTTAAGGACCATGAGAACCCGAACGACGAAACCGCGCAAAGTCAATGTGGTGACCTTGGGATGCGCCAAGAACATCTACGATTCTGAAGTTTTAATGGGCCAATTGCGGGCCAATGAATTCGAGGTCGAGCACGAGTCCAAGGCGGACGACGCAGGCATCGTCATCGTCAACACGTGCGGGTTTATCGAGAGCGCCAAACAGGAAAGCATCGACACCATCATCCAGTTTTCCGAGGCGAAAAAAGCCGGCTACGTTGACCGCGTTTACGTGACCGGTTGCTTATCGGAACGCTACAAAGACGAATTGCAGGAGGGCATCCCGGAGGTGGATGCGTGGTTCGGCACCCGCGATTTACCCCGGTTGTTGAAGACCCTGCGCGCCGATTACAAAAAGCAGTTGGTCGGGGAGCGGTTGCTCACAACGCCCGCCCACTACGCCTACCTCAAAATCGCTGAAGGCTGTGACCGCCCGTGTGCGTTTTGCGCCATCCCCTTGATGCGTGGCAAGCACGTCTCGACGCCCATGGAGGACCTCGTCACGCATGCCCAATCACTTGCGGCCAACGGCTCACGCGAGTTGATTCTCATCGCCCAGGACCTCACGTACTATGGCCTCGACCTCTACAAAGAGCGCAAACTCGCGGAATTGGTCGATCGGTTGAGTGACGTCGAGGGCATCGATTGGATTCGCCTGCACTATGCGTTCCCGACGGGATTCCCGATGTACGTACTCGATGTGATGGCGCGCAAATCCAACGTGTGCAACTACCTCGATATGCCGTTGCAGCACGCTTCCGATGAAATGCTTCGCGCCATGCGACGGGGCATCACGCAAGAGAAAATGGACCGGCTCATCGGGGACATCCGGGACCGTGTGCCGGAAATTGCCTTGCGCACGACGTTGATCTGTGGGTTCCCGGGCGAGACGGAAGCCCACCACGAGGATATGCTGCGCTGGACAGAGCGCATGCGGTTCGAGCGCGTCGGGTGCTTCACGTATTCGCACGAAGAGAATACCCACGCGTACACCCTGAACGACGATGTGCCGGAAGAAGTGAAAAAGAAGCGCGTGGACGAGATCATGACCCAACAAGCCGGAATCTCATTCGAGCTCAACCAAAAATTCGTCGGCACCGAGCAGCGTGTCCTCATCGACCGCATCGAAGACGGCGAATGGGTAGGGCGGACCGAATGGGATTCGCCGGACGTAGACAACGAAGTCCGCATCCTAACCCCGGATGACGTCCACCTGCGCATTGGTGATTTCGCCCAAGTGCGCATTGAGTCGGCGACTGAATTTGACTTGCATGGCAAATTGGCGTGACCAGGAGTATCCGGTTATGGAGCGCTTCCTGACCGTGCAAGGAGAGGGCGCATACACAGGCACCGCTGCTTGGTTCATCCGCTTGGGCGGATGCGACGTAGGGTGCGCTTGGTGCGATGTCAAGGAGAGCTGGGACTTAAATGCCCATCCGCATGTGACCGCCGGCACCCTGGTGGACGAGGCGGTGGCTTCAAAGGCTCCCATCTGTGTCGTCACCGGTGGAGAACCGGCCATGCACGACCTCACGGCCCTGACCGAAGGTTTGCAAGCGGCGGGCATTCGTACCCACATCGAAACATCGGGCACCCACCCGTTGACCGGCTCGTGGGATTGGGTCACGTTTTCCCCCAAGCGCTTCAAGGCTCCCTTGGACGCCATTTATGCGCAAACGGATGAACTCAAGGTGATTGTGGTGAATCGTCAGGACCTCGAATGGGGCCGCGAACAAGCAGCACGACTCCAGACCGACGCTCGCCTGTATTTCCAGCCCGAGTGGGACCGACGTGAGCAGGTGTTGGATTATACGGTGGCGTTTGTGCAGGAAAATACCGAATGGCGCATAAGCCTGCAGACCCACAAGTACCTCGGTCTGCCTTGAGGTCAGGTCTTATTTGATCAACCGAAGTTTCAACCGCTCGGACTTCGGCTGCGATCGGCAACAGAGCACCATGCCTCTGGCTTTCTCCTCTTCCGTCAACCCGCTGATGCCGTAGGGTTGCACTTCGCCTTCGATGACCTGCGCTTGGCAGGACAAACAAATGCCCCCACTGCAGCTGGCCGGTACTTGCACACCCGCAGCTGTTGCAGCATGCAGGATGCTCTGACCTTCGCCGTGCATGGTGAAGGATTGGGTTCCGCTGTCTTGCTCGATTTCGAGTTCGCACTGAGGTCGAGGCGCCTCGCTCGCCGTTGGGTGTAACACCTGTGATTCGTGGCTCAACGGTCGGTCGGTGAAATGCTCAGTGAAACGCTGTTCCATGGGCACCTCCAAGGCATCCAACCCCCGGTGTACCTCCTCCATCATGCCGTGTGGCGCACTAATGAGGTACGTGGCTTTGCTGGCATTTGGATGGTGCTCGAGCCATTGGACCACACGTTGCTGTGTGATGCGGCCCGCGCTTGGAATCGAACGGTTCTGCGTTTCGGTGTACAGCTCGTAAACAGAGCACAGTGGGTGCTTACGCAGGCTGTCGAGTTCCTTCGAAAACAATCGGCGCCGTTCCGTTCGAGAGGATTGGTAAAGTGTGAACGTATGCCCCACGTTGCTGTTGAGTGCTCGGTGCATGCAACTGATAATGGGCGACATACCGATGCCTCCGGCGAAGGCGATGAAGTTCTGTGGACCTTCGTCCCATTCCGGCTGCCAGAGGGCGTTTCCGAAATCCATCATCTCCAGCGTGTCGCCGGCTTGGAGGGTCGTGCTGAAAAATCGGCTGGCTTGACCTCCGCGAATGTTCTTCACGACGTATTCCAGCCCCTGCTGATCTTGGTGAATAACCGAATAAGTTCGGCGCAGCCTTGGGGAAGTGGGGAGCGAAAAGGTAACATAACCTCCCGCCAGGTTTTGTTGAAGGACCTGCACGGGAGGGTGCTTCGGTTCGAGGCGCACGCGGACCGCCTCCGGCCCTTCCCGCTTCACGGAAGCAACGTTCCACTCTATGCCTTTTTGCTCCTGCATACCTTCCCAATAGAACGAACTACCAAAAAGTTCGCAGAACCGTTCGAAAAAACAATCCAGCGTCCACAAAGGCCACACGGACTGGTTTGAGTTCAATCTATAGAGCGACCGAGCGACTGCAGCAAGGCAGCCAATCCGGGCTTGTCGATGGGTTCATACCCACGGGGCAAACCGAAATGCTTGCGGTCCCATCCGGATCGCTTCACCGCGCGCACGCTCCGTTCCTTCAGTTCGTAGCGAACGGGGCCGTCGTTCACGAACAGCAGCGAACGTGAGGCATCAATACTCCATGGGCACGGGACCGGTCCCCATTCGAATTGCGCGATGGGTTCGCCTGAGCATCGTTCCTCCAGTTCCACGGCATGGCCCAGAAAATGGAACAGGATGTGGTGGGTGGGCGAGCCGTGGGCTCCGAGCCAGATGCGTTCAAAGCTCGTTCCCTGCTCCAGGATGCGCCAGTCCTGCCCATCGGTCTCGTACGTCACCGTGTGCGGAAGGTAATCCCATTGGCCTTGGTTCGCTTGGCCTGGGGTTACGTCAAAAATCACCTCACCGCTCCATGCGCCTTGCGCTCCGACGACCGCATGACCAGCAAGCATCCAACACAAAAGGAGGCGTTTCATTAATACTCCAACGTTTGTTCGAGGGCGTTTCGCACCTTGGTTTCATTTACAAGGACAAATCGTTCCAAGTTTTCATTCAACGGAATGGCCGGGGTCTCCATGGACCCCACCACTTGCACTGGTGCATCCAGCTCGGCGAACAATTCACTGCTAATGCGGCCTGCCAACGCCTGTGCAAATCCGTTATTGATCGGTTCTTCCGTGACGATCACCGCGCGATGCGTGTGTTTGATGCGTTCGGTGATCAATTCAAAGTCCACGGGGCTGATGGTGCGCAAATCCAAGATTTCCACCCGTCCAGCAAATTCCGCTGCTGCGGCCTGCGACCAGTAGACACCCCGTCCGTACGTGATGATGGTGCAGGTGCTTTCCTCACCGGCTGGGACCTCGGTCACCATGCGTCCCTTTCCGATCGGCACGCGGTAAGCGGCATCCGGCTCAATGACTTTTGCGGCTTCGGTCCCGGGGATTTTGGACCAATACAGCCCTTTGTGTTCGAGCACAACCACGGGATTCGGATCGTAAAAGGCGGACTTGAGCAATCCTTTCAAGTCGGCGCCGTTGGACGGATACACCACCTTGATGCCCCGGATGTTGGCGAGCACAGATTCGATGCTCGAACTATGGTAGGGGCCGCCCGATCCATAGGCTCCGATGGGGACGCGGATGAGGCTGTGTATGGGCCACTGGCCGTTTGACAAGAAATAGCTTCGGCTGAGCTCCGTGAAGAGCTGATTGAGGCCGGGCCAGAGGTAATCTGCAAACTGAACTTCCACGATGGGTCGCAGTCCCGCGGCTGACATGCCGGCGGTGGAACCAATGATGAAGGCTTCTTGAATGGGGGTGTTGAAGACGCGTTGGTCGCCAAATTTCTGGGCGAGCGTGGCAGCTTCGCGGAAGACGCCGCCCAATCGTCCGCCGACGTCCTGTCCATAGAGCAAGGCTTCGGGGTGGTCCGCCAAGATTTCTTGCATGGCGTGCAGCGCGCAATCGACCATCAACGTATGCTCTTCATCTGTGCCTGCTCGATTGCCAACCTCTTCAGTGATGGTCGTGGGTGCCAGAGCGTGCTGGGCCAAAGTGTCCGGGTCGGGTTCATCGTGGCCTTGGGCCCGTTCAAATGCCGCTTCCACCGCCTCCGTCGCCTCCGTTTGCATGGTGTCCAACGCCTCGATAGCAATGCCAAGTTTCAGCAGCCGCTTGCGCAAGGCAACGAGCGGATCGCGCTTGCTGTGTTCTTCCAAATCATCGCGGTACCATTCCTTTCGCACGCCACTCGTGTGGTGCCCGAGTAGTGGAACATGGGCATGGACGAGCACCGGTTTGCGCTCGTTTCGCACGTAGTCAAATGCTTCCGCCATCGCATTCATACTCGCCTCCGCGTCTGCGCCGTCGATTTCCATCGCCTTGATCTGTGGAAACGCTTTGGCCAAGGTGGATGCATCGTGGGAACGGATTTCCGAAGCGTGCGCAGAGATGTCCCATTCGTTGTCCTGGACCAGCCAGATGATGGGCAGCTCGCGCAAATCGCTCATGTGCAGCGCTTCGCTCACTTCGCCCTCCGTGATGGCCGCATCGCCGATGGAACAAACCACCACAGGCGGCGCTCCTTCACGGTCGTGAGGCAAGCCCTGCTGTTCCCGGTACTGCACGCCCATGGCCACACCCGCTGCCGGAATGGCCTGCATCCCCGTGGCACTGCTTTGGTGGGGTATTCGGGGCAGTCCCTCCCGATTGAGGGAGGGGTGGCTGTAGTAGGTGCGGCCTCCGCTGAAGGGGTCGTCGCCTTTCGCCAGCAACTGCAGCATCAATTCCTCGGGTTCCATGCCGAGGCTCAGCAGCAAGCAGTCGTCTCGGTAGTAGGCACTGAGGTAGTCCTGGTGTTCGAGCATCCGCCCCGTTGCCCACTGGATGGCTTCGTGGCCGCGGGAACAGGCGTGTACGTATTTCGATGTCAACCGCGCATTCGCTTCGAAGAGGTCACTCATGGCACGTGCGGTGCTCATAGTGCGGAAGGCTTGAAGCAATGCTTTGACGCCCGTTTCTAAGGAGGTGGATGCGTTCATTTTTCGTTGACAGGGTAAAGATAGGCCAGCACGGATGGGTTACCTTCGTTGCGATGCTCATCAATGCTTGGAAATGGGAGGGGACGGGAAATGCGTTCATTCTGTTGGACCGCAGGGATTGGGCTGTGCTGCCCGAAGCGGCGACGATTGCGGCCATGTGTGACGCTGCGAATGGTGTTGGGGCGGACGGATTGATCTTTTTTCAGCCCTTGAACAACGCGAAGGACGCGATGCCTTGCCCCGAATGGGAAATGGATTACGTCAACGCAGATGGGTCCCGGTCATTCTGCGGCAATGGAAGCCGCGCGCTCTTTGCGTTTTTGCGCGGGCAAGGGTGGATGCCCCAATCGGGCGGCTCCTTGCACGCATGCGATGGCTGCCATGCGGTGGCCTGGGATGAAGTTCATGCAGAGCCCGGTGTTGAATTGCGACCCATTGCTCCGCCCAAGGCCGCCGCTGAAGGGGCCACATTTGTCGACACGGGATCTCCGCATCATTTGATTTGGGTGGAAAATGCAGCTTCGCGCGATGTAGGTGGTGAGGGCCGCGCCATTCGCTACGGCGTGGAGTATGCACCGGACGGTACCAATGTGGATTTTGTGCAACGGATTGACGCCGATACACTTGCGATGCGAACGTACGAGCGGGGGGTAGAGGCTGAAACGCGTGCCTGCGGAACGGGCGCCGTTGCCGCCGCCGTCGCTGACCATGCTGAACGCGGTGGTTCATTGCGGCGCGAGGTACGGATGCCGGGCGGGACGCTGCGGGTGCAACTCCACGAACCCGAGGAAACGACCGGCGCATACAGCAACGTATGGCTATATGGCGCGGCCAATGAAGTGTTGCGCGCAGCTTGGAACGGTTTGAAATGGACGGTTTTGGTGGTGGCGCTCGGGATGGGGTGGATGCGCGCCGCCGCAGCCCAGGGCAATTGGACGGATGAGGTGGAAGTCTCCGTTCTCACCGGTTCACCCGGACCAGATTTGTACAGCGCCTGGGGGCACACGGCCATCCGCGTGTTCGATCCTGGCCAGACGCCACCAGTGGATTTGACGTACAACTACGGTACGTTTGAGTTTGGTGAAGGATTTTACCTGCGCTTCATGCGCGGTGAATTGAACTATCGATTGGCCAAATCGCCTTTCTCCTCCTTGCAGCGCGAGTATATGCACTTCGAGCGGGCCATTTTGGAACAACCGCTTGCCTTGTCGCCGGACGATGCACGGGCATTGGTAGCCTACCTCGAATGGAATTACCTCCCTGAAAACCGGGTCTACGCCTACAAGTTTTTCGAAGACAATTGCTCATCACGTGTGCTGACGGTTCTGCACGCCGTGTTCGGCGATCGCTGGGACAGCGGGTGCGCCGCCGACGCTGCACTGGGCGTAACCTACCGCGAGGCACTGCGTCCGTACATGCACGGGGATGCGTGGATTGAAACAGGCATCGACTTCATCCTCGGTCCGCGTGCCGATCGATTGATGCCGCCATGCGGTTCGAGTTTCCTCCCCGACGGTTTGATGCAGCAACTGCAAAACGCCACCCTCGACGGCCGCTCAGTTGCCGGGCCTGCGGAAGAATTGCTGCCCCCGCAGCGATCGTGGTTTCGCAGCGTCGTCTACACGCTGGCGTTGGCGCATCCGGTGTTGTGGTGTGCATTGGTCCTCATTTGGACGCTCGTATGGTCGGTTCGGCGGTTGCTGAGCCACCGCGCGGGCCGCGTGACTTCGTTGAGGGAGCGTCGTGCAGGCAAGGCCGTGCAGGTGTTGGCAGGCGTGCTTGGTCTGTTGTTGCTCGCGATGTGGACGTTGACCGATCACCGCGATACGTGGGGCAATTGGAACATGCTTTGGGCCTCGCCCTTCTTGCCCTTGCTTTGGTTCCTTCCCAAGGGCCGCTGGCACCGCTGGTTCCGGTGGATTTTGTCCGTGGGCGTCGTCGGCTTTTTGTTGCTGTTTATTTTCGTTCCCCAATTCGTCCCCTTGTCCATGTTGTTGTTGGGCTGGGCCGTTTGGTTGAGTCTGGATCCGTGGAAGGTGCCTTGGTCCCTTTCGGATGCAGCGAAGCAAGAGCCATGAAACGCCTCCATACCCGCATTCGATTCCAGCAAGGACTTTTCGTCCTCCTGCTTGCCGCAGTGGCTTTTGGGTGCAAACGCGAACCTACCACGTGGACCGTTGACGTTGCGCTGCCGCTCATCGATGACGGTTGGAGCTGGGTGGATGTCATTGAGGCCTCCTCGGAGAATGGCAGCATCGACGTAGAAGAGGGTGCGCCGGCGGTCCTCCGATTTGAGGGGCCGGTTGCTGATTGGGAAATTCCCTCGCTCACAGAACTGCCCGATACCATCGTAGCCCAAGAGCTTACACCGGACTTCATGGGTGGACCCTTTCCCGTGCCCCCCGGGACGGTGTTGCTGGATTCCGAGGAGGACATTGTATTTCAGGGAATCGACCAACAATTTTCAGGTCTCGTGCTGTCGGGCGGACGCATCGATTACCTCGTTGAGAGTTCCACCAATGGCTCCGTGCAACTGCAGTATGACTTCCCCAGCGTGACCATCGGCGGTGAGGCGGTGGAGTTGAAAGTGGTGCTGCCCCCGAGTGACGGCGTAGCATTCCAGACCGAGTCGGGCAGCATTGATCTGGCCGGTGCGGTCATCGATTTGACCGGTGTTTCGGGCAATGAAATCAACCGAATTGCGAGTCAATTGATCATCGGGACACCCACAGACATCACGGATACGGCGCAGGTATATGGAACCGATAGCATTCGGGTGAGGATGCACTTCCAAGACATGGTCGTGGAACAAGTTGGCGGGTATTTTGGCCAGGAGACGGTTGCCTTCGACGTGGATCAAACCGTGTTCCAACCCGCGGATTTTCCCGGTGGGTTTTTACAAATCGAGCCCACGCGTGCCACGCTTCAGTTTCGCAACACCATTGCCGCAGACTTGCGTTTGCAATTGGATGCGCTGTCGGTAGATGGCATTGCCGTGAGCCATCCGGCGCTCGGCGTCCCCCAGCAAATTGCTCGAGCGGACTGGAGCGGAGGGGAGGTGGAACCGACCGTCTGGGAGATCGATTTGCTTCAAACAACTCCGTCGTTGTTCGATTTGTTGGGGTACTTGCCTGAGGTTGTCACCGCGAGTGGAGAAGCTTTGCTCAATCCGCTTGGCGATGTCTCGGGCGGGCAAGATTTTCTCGATACGCGTCAGCCCCCGCAACTGTACTTCGATTTTGAATGGCCGTTGGAAGGGGCCGTTGAGGATTTTCGCGTCGTCCGTTCGCTCGTGTTGGAAGGGACCGACCTGGCCGGATTCACTGGCGAACTCATTGTGCGGATCACAAATGGCTACCCGGTGCATTGGAACCTAAACGGAACGTGGGATTACGAAGATCCGGCGCTCGACCCTGAGGTGTTTTCGGCCGAAGTCGCTGCCTTCCCGATGGCCGAGGTGACCGAGGTGCGCATCCCCATCGATGAAGCCCGCTTGGCCTCGCCGGCCACCTTGATCATCGAAGCGGCGATGACCTCCGTAGGTCCAGTGCAGTTTACTGGCGCGGAGCGGGTTCGGCTGCAGGTGGCATGTGAAGGAACGTATCAAGTCAGTGTGCAATGAGGGGCTGGCTCGCATACTTGTTTTTGGCTCTGTCCTGCGCTGCTCAGGGACAGTTGGATTCATTGACGTGGGAAGCCACGGCGTGGGGTCAACATCGTTCCAATGCCCTGTCTAACGAATTGGCTGCGCTGCTCATTCGCGGAGGCCACATTGATCGAACCTTGGTGGAGTCCGCACAGGCGGATCAAGCCAGTGAAATGGGCGCATTTGGATACACTTCGGGTGTGGCTGTGACTTGGCGCAGCTTGCGTCCTTGGAAAGAGACGGAATCGAGGCTGTGCGGTTCGATTCAATTCAAAACCCTCGGCGACATCCGGTGGACGCCGGAACTGTTTGATTTGGTATTCACTGGCAATGCCGGACACCTCGGTCGATGGGACGTGTTGGACGGTTCACGATTTCGCGCGGGAACTTGGATTCAGGCGGCCATTGGATTGGAAGGTGCAAACCGGAATCGCATCGAACTGGGGTTTGTCTACCGCCTGCGGTCGACTGATGCGCGGATTCGCAATGGGCACTTATATGTGAGCGAAGGGTTGGACTATTTGTCCGGATACGTCCGCGGCCACATGGGGTGGGCCGAAGGCGGTTCGTGGGGGTTGGCCACCAATGTCGAGTGGCATTTCCTGCGGGAAGAAGCGCCGTTTGCTTTCCACCTGCGCGTACAAAACTTGGGGTTCACCGTTGCGCCCAAATGGACCGAATTGCAGGTCGATACCTTGGTGGAAACGACCGGACTGACATTCTCGGGCTCTGGATTCTCCGTGGAATCGCTAACGGAATCTTTCGGTGCATCGGAGGTCATCACCACATTGAACGAGCGGTACCGGTTTGGCTTGATGCCTTTTCGCATCGATGCCTCGTTTGAATACCCTCTCGGCCCGCGTTCCGGATGGGACGTGCAGGCACAGATGGGGGATTGGATGCCCGTACCAAGGGCAGTCACTGGTTACCGTCGAGCCATTGGCAAGCGATGGCAAGCGGGTGTGCAGTTGGTCGCTGGCGGCTGGGGCCGGTTGCGCCCTGCAGCGTGGGCGCGCTGGCGAAAGCCAGGTGAACACGCTTGGATGCTGTTCATTGAAGATCCGTTTGGTTGGGGTTCCAACGCGGCGTACGGGCGCGGCATCACCCTTCGCTACCAAAACTTGTAAAGCCGTCGCATTCACTCCACCAGAAACCACGAACTTTACCTCATGAACCAAGCGGAACGTTTCCAAAACGCAGGATGGACAGCAGGCAACCGGCTACAGATTATCGCTGGTCCTTGCGCCATTGAAGGAGAAGGTATCGCCATGGAAGTGGCGGAAGGAGTCGCCGAAGTCTGTGCGGCCTTGGACCTCCCACTGATTTTCAAGGGGTCGTACCGCAAGGCGAACCGCTCGCGGTTGGACAGCTTTACCGGCATTGGCGATGAGAAAGCCCTCGAAATCCTTGCTAAAGTCGGCGAGCGTTTTTCCCTGCCTACCACCACGGACATTCACGCAGCAGAAGAAGCGGAGATGGCTGCAGGTTACGTCGACGTTCTGCAAATTCCGGCTTTCTTGTGCCGGCAAACCGACTTGCTCGTAGCTGCCGCACAAACAGGTAAAGTGGTCAACATCAAGAAAGGTCAATTCCTCTCGCCCGAAGCCATGCAACACGCAGTGGTCAAGGTCCAAGATTCGGGCAACTCGCGCGTCTGGCTGACCGAACGCGGGACCATGTTCGGCTACCACGACATAGTGGTGGACATGCGCGGCTTCCCGGTGATGGCACGAATGGCTCCTGTCATTGCCGACATCACCCACAGTTTGCAACAGCCCAATCAATCGTCCGGAGTCACCGGTGGTCGACCAGAACTGATTGCCACCATTGGCAAAGCAGCCGTAGCCGCTGGCGCCAACGGGGTTTTCATTGAAACGCACCCCCGTCCGGGCGAAGCACTTTCGGACGGAGCGAACATGTTGCCGCTGGATCAGCTCAAGGACTTGCTCACTCAATTGAAACGTGTACATGCGGCCGTTCAAGTGGATTGAAACGGCATGCATTGCGGCGAGCATGTGTGCAGCCGTGGGAGGTTGGGCGCAAGTCGACACCGTTGAGGTACGCGTGTATGGAGGGCAGCGAGACGACCGCGGCCTTCGGTTGGTCGAACTCGGCGATGGCGACGTCCTCGCACTGAGCTCATCGAACAGCACAACCGACGAAGAACCCCATGCGTGGCTCCACCGTTTTGATTCGCTTGTGAATCCGGTTTGGAACGCGACTGTTTCAGACACCCCATTGCTGCAGCCTGTCGATGCTGTCGAACACGGGGCGGGCTTCATTACTGTGTTGGGCGTTCGCTACGAGAACGCTTCGGCAGCATACGATTGGGGCTGGTATACCCTCGACGCCGAAGGCAATTCGATTTCGGAGACTCAGTGGGGTTCCGACGCGTGGGACATTCCCGCTCGGCTTCTTCAGCGCAACGATTCTCTGTGGTCGGTGGGGACGACCTACGCAACCGGCGGCGGGGATGTGCACGTGACGTTGCACACTTGGAGCGAGGATGCATGGGTTTTTGACAGTGCGTGGTCGTGGGACAGCGGAGCAGCGGATGAAGTAACCGATGCCGCGTTCATTGGGGGGGGCATAGCCGTGTCTACCTCCGTCAACGACCAGGCGCATTGTACAATTTTCGATGCGCTGGATGGCAATGTGCACTGGAGCTATGCGACGCCGTATGATTCGCCGACGAGCGCCAAGGCGGTGGATGTGCGCGATTCGACCGTGGTGATGCTCTTCAATGCAGATACCCCCGATGGGATGCGATTGGGGTTTGCATGCTTGAATCTGCAAGGGGATACCATCCTCCAAACCATCCCTGGCTCAGGGGTGGATGTGGCGGGCGAAGACATTGCGTGGTACGGTCCCAACAATTTTGCGACCATCGCCGCGACCAGCGATTTGGGACTCGGTGAAGGCGAGTGGTTGTTTTCGCGATGGACCGATGGCGGGGTATGGCAAGGTGGTCCCACGTTTGGCACGCAATGGGATGAATCGCCTGCTGCCATCCTATACGCCTCCGACGGTCGTTTGTGGATGATTGGTGCCACGGATGGCTATTCCAATGGCCGGGACGATGTGTACTTGGTGGTGGCGCCATCCCCGCAGGTGGGTAACAACGAAACGGCGACGAACGTCCAAGTTGAAGTTAGCGAAGACGCAGTGGCCGTTGAAGAGTGGGGCCGAGTTCCGCCCTTGGCGGTCTACCCCCATCCGGTTCGCAGCACTTTCACCGTTGTTAATGTCCCTGCGGGTTCCCGTTGGAGTCTGTCAGACGTTGCAGGGCACATCGTGCTTGATGGGTATGGGGAGACTGGAGATGTCAGCGGACTAAGCCTCGGCGTGTATGTGCTGCAGGTGAGCGGAACCCATGAAGCAATACCCGTCTGGGTGGTGCGTTAATGTTCAAATGAAATCCTCCTTGTTCATAGCGCTTGGGTTTTCCATGGTTGTCATAGGGCTGATAACCCTGCAGGGCTGCAGTGCACCACACATGGTGGTAGCGGGTGAAACGTGCTCGGTCGAGGCTTGGCAAGCAGACCATTTCACCTTGCAGGATGTCCTGCCCGGGCGAGAGAGCAACCTCCGGAAACAACGCGTGTACGTCGTGCTTGGCCCGCCAGCGAAGGGCTTCAATGCCCGCAGTGAGTGGATGCTCGCAGTGGACTCGATCCTGATTCCGTTGCGCGTTCGTGCGGAGGAGAATGGTGCGTGGCAGTGGTCGGGCTCTCGCAATTTCTACCAAGCAGTGAGAGAAGGGGTGATGTTTTTGGAGGAAGAGCGCCCCGCTCGCTCAGGATCTTACTTGTCGGAAGCGGCCTTCATGATTCAAAGCGATGAAAGCGGATGCACCGCGGTCGAGCTGCCGTTGGTTCGGAATTTGGAAGCGATTGCCATGCCGTGAGGCTCAAATTGGGGCAAGGGAGTATTCGTTAAAAAACCTCAAACTATCGCTAAAAATACTTACATTGCTCATCGATATAATTTTTTAGCCGATTAAAGTCTTTCACAATGAAGTGGTTTAGTAATTTCCCTTTGTTCTTGATACTGGTGATGTGGCCTATTCTTTTGGATGCGCAGACGCCGATTACAAACGAGAACATCCATGAGGCTGTCGATATGTGGACCAGTGATCAAAACGCAGCCTTGGCAGCCTACGGGGACATCTCTAGCTGGGATGTGAGTGCCGTGACCGATATGACTGGTTTGTTC
>PKEB01000003.1 GCA_002863125.1 Flavobacteriales bacterium | reverse complement strand
TCCTTACTGTGAACCCAATGTAAAGGAATTGTGACAGAATCTTAGTCCTTGACGCGGCTGAACCGCAGGGCTTTGAGCATCCAACGGGGCAGGGGTTCGTCCGCTCCACGCTTCTGGACATCCAAGAACAGCCCCCACTTTTCGATGATCGGAACCTTGTACACTTCGATCATTTCCAGCCAGCATTCGTCCGGGTCATCGATGTAGGTGCAGTGCACCTTGGTCTCGCCCATTCCGATGGCATCCGCAGTGTCGCAGCGGAATCCAAAGCCCGCTTTGTCGAGCGCAGTCCCCAGATCCGCCATGCCGCGCACGTCGAAGCCGAGGTGCGCAAATCCGATGTCGCACCAGATCCGGTCTTTGAAAATGAACGAGCCCTTGCGGTCAATTGCCTGCAACAATTCGATGTACGTGCGTCCGGTGAGTTTGCCAAACCCGCCTGCACCTGGAGCAGATTGCGTCAATCGGACTCGGCGGAACGATTCCGTACCGTGGGGCATGCCGTCCCAGTCAGCTTGGATTCCCGTGGCGTCGTGCAACACTTGGTCAAATCCGAGGACGGCAGCGTACAGCTTCAGCGCCGCGTCCATGTCCGATACCCCGATGGTGCATCCCATGACTCCGCCCGAAGGGTGGCCGTTGTTTTCGAACCAATCGTCGGCTTCCAGCACCTGGAATCGGTTGCCGTCTGGATCTTTCAGGTAAAAGGTCGCCGCGCCCCACGGCGTTTCGCGCAATGCCTGATCACAAGAATCGCCGGCAATGGAGCGGGCGTGGGCGTGCATCTTGTGGATATTGCGGGTTTTCATCTGAACCGTGGTGATGCCGAGGTCGCCTGGCGCAATTTCCCATCCGGCCGGCACCGGTTCGAATGAGTCAGCGCGCAGCACCTCAAAGGCGCAGCCGCCCTGCAAATTCATAACCATGCTGGCCCGCTTGGTGATGGTCTCGCCGCGGGTGTGGCTGTCCATCAAGGGCGCCGCTTGGATGGAGTCGAAAAAGGGGATGTCCATGCCAAACAACTGTCGGAAAAACTTCAGAGAGTGATCCATGTCGGAAGTGGCAACACCGATGTGTTGCATTCCCTGGATGCGGTAATCAAAGGAAGAATTGCTCATGCGTTGAGGTGGGATTTTACGGTGGCGACGTACGCAGACCAAGCTGCGGATTTTGCGGGATTCGAATAGACCTCTTGAGCGCAGCGTTTGCCTTTCCAATCGAGGTAAAGGCCGTACCACCATCCGGCAAAACGACTTCCGATTAAATTGAATACGTAGGTAGCAACGACGGGCCATCCGCCCCATTCACCGGATGCGATGCGTGCCAACGGCCACGCGAGGATGAACAGATAAATGGGAAACAGGAACATGCCGACAGAGACCTTGAAGGTGCTTGTGAAGCACGGATCTTTGACCCGCTTATCAGCTTGCGCTCCGACAAACTTGGAGAATGGATAAGCGCATGCACCTCCGACTGCTGCGAGCGGAGCTAAGGGCCAAATCCACCACGGGGCGTTGCGCGCGAAGTCAGGGCCTTGCCCAAGGTCTTCGGGCCTGGCATCCGCAAAGACGCCGGCAGCTACCGCTTCAGTATGGGCTTGTCGAATCGATTCGAGCGCCTCCTCCCCAAACGATTGAAAGTGACGGATTTCGTCACGTGTGGAAATCCAATTTTCCGTTTCTGTTGTTCGCATGGCTTGCACGTAGGGAAGCAATGCGTCGTAATGCGATTCAGGTTGAATGTTGACGAGCAATTCGTCCATGGCATCCATCAGTCGCTCGAGAAGTCCTCCGGGCGGGATTTCACCTGTGTGGGGATCAATGAGGTCTTCAAAAGATACCGGCGCTCCAACGCGGTAACTCAATCGCCGGCGAAAGTCGGTCATCTGTTCATAATCGATGCCGATGGGCACCAACTTCAAACGCTTCATCTCCGGATTCAATTTGAGCGCGCTATTGATCATGTCCACCACGCCTCGGCGCAATGGGCGGAGGGTTTTGACCGCTCGGTGATTCCCTTCTGGAAAGAGGCCAACCGAGGCTCCAATGTTCAATCTTTCCGCACAGATTTCAAAGATGCGCCGGTTGCGTTCGCGCCCATCAGACAGCTTATCTCGCTGCCTGTAGATTGGCATCTGATTGAAGGCAAAAAGCACGGCACGTGCTGTCTTCTGGTAAAAAACATCTGCCCGAGTCAGGAAGTGGATTTGGTTGGGGCTAAGCATCGCACTCTGGACGATGGCGTCCATCAAACCATTCTGGTGGTTGCCGACGATGATGGTCGCTTCATGAGGATCGGGGAGGTTTTCTAGGCCTTCTACACGCTCAATTCGGTGGAAGCGGTTGACGCCCGATTGAACCAAATGAACCGCCGTTCCGTAACCAAAATGACGCCGGTGGATTGGCGGCTCCACAAACAATTTGTCTTTTTTTTTCGCCACGTTGGTTGGGTTTTAATCTCGAAGTTGGGCCCCGGTTGCTTGGACGATACCATCGAGAATCCGTTGAACGCATTGTTCGATGCGCTTTTCGTTGAGGGTTTTTTCTTCATCCTGCAAGACCAAAGAAACAGCATACGATACATGACCCGGTTCGAGGTTTTTGCCCTCGTAGACATCGAACAAGCCGATGCGTTTGAGCAGTTTTTTCTCTGCCTTCATTGCTGCATCCCGGATGGCACCGAACGGGGTACCTTCCTTGAGGATCAACGAGAGATCGCGGCGTACAGCGGGAAACTTCGCCAGATCGCTGGCTTTGACACGCGACCGGCTTGATATTTTGGTCAGCGGCTTCACGGCCAAATCTGCCCAGAAGACGTCTTGCTTGACCCCGTGGCTTTGCGCGACTGAGGAGCGAACTTTGCCCATGCGGCCGATGACTTGGCCCTGGCAGCTTAGTTCGACACCTTCGCTGATTAAAGAGGACTGAAGGGGGGAATCTTTTACTGCGTTTGGCGAAATACCAAGTGAGGCGAGCAAATTGTCGACTTCGTTTTTGAGTGCATACGCGTCTACGCTGCCTGAAGCATTGTTCCAGTTTTCCGGCGCTCCGGCGCCCGTCATGAAGATGGCCAGGCGTTCGGTCTCCTCGTAACGCTGCGCAGCGTTTTCGGACTCAGCATCAGCGTTTTGGCGGTGCTGGTACACTTTGCCGAGTTCAAACAAACGGAGATCTGGGCGTTGGTGATTCGCATTCCGAACCACAGCTTCGAGCCCCTGGAACAATAGCGATTGGCGCATCACCCCTAGGTCGGAACTGAGGGGATTCAAGAGCGCAATCTGGCGCGAGAGGTCCCAGCCGTCTTCACCGTCCTCCCCGAGGTCTTGCGTGTAGCTGCCCCGCGTCATGCTGTTGTTCATCATTTCCTGGAAGCCACGGCTGACCAAGAAATTGGACGTTTGCAATCGGAACGCTTCGGCGGGTACACCGGCCTGGTGTGCAGCGGTAGAAATCAGCCGCTCAGGCAAAGGGATTTTATCGAAACCGTAGATGCGCAGGATTTCTTCCACTACATCTGCCGGGCGGGTTACGTCATGCCGGTAGGCGGGGACGTTCACCAAAAGAGCGGTGCCGTCGTCGCTGACAACGGCAATGTCCAGATCCTTGAGGATGGTATGGACGGTTTCCTTTTCCAAGGCAATGCCTATCAATTGATACAGCTGAGCCCATTCCAAGGTGACGGTCTGTCCTGCCGGTAATTCTCCAGCTGTGGCTTCGTGCATGGCCGTGGCCGTGCCTCCGGCCCACTCGGTGATGAGCGCCGCTGCCCGGGCGAGGGCTGCCTCGATTATTTCGGGATCGACTCCCCGTTCAAATCGGAACGAGGCATCCGTGGACAAGCCGTGGCGCTTGGCCATTTTTCGCGTCACGACCGGATTGAAGTAGGCCGACTCGAGGAATACCCGGGTCGTCGACTCAGAAACGCCGCTTGTGTCACCGCCAAACACACCGGCCAAGCACATGGCTTTGTTGGCGTCTGCGATGACCTGGTCGTCTGCATGGAGGGTGCGTTCTTCTCCATCGAGCGTCGTCAATTTCTCACTGGGATGGGGATGCCGAACCACGACCGCGTTGCCTTCAATGGCATCCGCGTCGAAGGCATGCAGCGGCTGGCCCATTTCGTGCAACACGTAATTCGTGGCGTCCACAACGTTGTTCTGGGGATTGACGCCAATCGCCCTCAGTCGCTGTTGAATCGCATCGGGAGACGGACCAACGCGAACGCCTTCAATCAACAATCCGAGGTAGCGCGGGCATCCATCGCCGGTTTCAATGGTCAGTTCGAAGGGCCCCTTGGCCGTCGGTATCGACGCTGTGGCAGGGGCGTTTACAGTGCCAACCGCCTCTTGAATTCCTTCGACGGTTCCATGGAGCAAGCCTGCGCGTAGGTCCCGAGCCACCCCATAATGGCTCATACCGTCGGTGCGGTTGGGGGTCAGTCCGATTTCCAACACCGCATCTGATTCGAGGTTGTAAACGGCTGCGACAGACGTGCCGGGGGTCCACGTGGGGTCCAGCTCGATGATGCCTTCGTGGGACCGGCCGACACCAATCTCGTCTTCTGCGCAAATCATGCCCATGCTCACTTCGCCGCGGATCTTGCCCTTCTTGATTTTGAAGGACTCCCCATTGACGGGATGCAATTCGGTGCCGACGGTAGCGACGACCACGTGCAATCCTAGCCGGGCATTTTTGGCCCCGCAGACGATGGGCAGCGTTTCGTCGCCACCGACATTCACTTCGCACACTTGAAGCCGATCCGCATTGGGGTGGGGACCGCACGACGTGATTTCACCCACGACCAACCCCTTCAATCCGCCGGGAATGCTCTCGACCGATTCCACCCCTTCGACTTCCAATCCCGTCGCGGTGAGTACGGCTGCGGCATCTTCCACAGAGGTCTTGACCGGCAGCAGGTCCTGGAGCCATTGGAACGAGATTTTCATCGGTACAGATTTGGTACCGACAAAGTTAGCAGGAGCGGCCGTGCTCACCATAGCAATGCCCGTTCTTTTGGCAGAATGAAGCGGAAAAACCTTCGGCCAAAAAAGAAAGTTGAGTACCTTCGCCGTCCCAACGAGAAATTGAAGGGGAATCGGGATGTAGCTCAGTTGGTAGAGTACGCGTCTGGGGGACGTGTGGTCGCTGGTTCAAGTCCAGTCATCCCGACATCGAAGCCCGGGGCTTGTGCCTCGGGTTTTTTGCACCACGCAACCGCTGATCATGGATTATGCTTTTGAAAAGGACTGGATTAAACTGGAGTGCCTCATGGAGCAGCGTTTCGGAGAACCGCCGGATCTGACCACCATGATTTTTACCGTGGGCCTTCAGGAATGCGGACAGGGTTTCAAACCCTTCAAGAAAGACGAAAAACTGGAGGTGATGCACGTTGGAGTGTGTACCCTGCTCGAGCCGCTCGGCTTTTACAAGGCGTTGGGCACCGATGAAGACGGGTGGCCGCATTTTGAACGCATCGCCGAGATTCCTGCGGTTTCGAAGCAGGAACAAGAACTGTTGATGAAGCGGGCGTTGGTGGAGTATTTCGCCGCTTGGATTGCCGGCGGGTGAGGGGCGATTACTCGATGTAAACCGTCGCCTCGTTGGTCATCTCCTCCTCAATCTTAATCAGCCCCGTGCCGTAGAGTGCGGCTTTGGAAGCTTCGATGTCCAACACGGCAAAGCCGGCTTGGCCTTCGACGTAGAATTCAGAAAAGTTGAAGCTTACCTGGCCTGCAGCGTTTGAAACGGCGGTGGTATCGAACCGCGGCTCCCCTACAAAATCCTGATCCACCGAACCGAAAGCATACAACCGAACGGTCGCCCCTTGCACCGGTGCGCCGAGGTCGTTCAAGACAACGACGTTCGCAATGGTCTCTTCCACTTCATGACAGCTGGAGAGGCTTAAAACAGCACCGAGTGCCATTGCACCGAGGGAAAGGGAAACATTTCGCATGAGGTCGTCTAACTTTGCAGGCTTAGATTGAACACCAAATATCTTCAAAAAGTCATGAATTTCAATAAGTCAGTGCATTATATCGCTGCGGTTTTCGCAATTGTCGTGGGGTTTGGGCTCGTCGGTTGTGGTGAATCTGCACCTGCTGGAGGCGAAAAAATGGGTGCTTCGGCGCCTGTTGAAGAAGGAGAGGATTTGCGCCAAGTGCGGATCAGCACGGATTTCGGTGACATGGTCGTTGAGTTGTCCAACCAGACCCCACAGCACCGGGACAACTTCATTGAATTGGTGGAAAATGGATTCTATGACAGCCTGTTGTTTCACCGCGTCATCAATGAATTCATGATCCAGGGCGGTGACCCGGCGAGCCGCACGGCATCGCTCTCCACCCCACTCGGCTCAGGTGGCCCGGGGTACCAGATTCCCGCCGAAATCACCACGGATTTGCTGCACTACAAAGGGGCATTGGCCGCGGCGCGCCAAGGCGATGCCGTCAATCCAGAACGCAAGAGCTCGGGCAGCCAGTTTTACTTGGTTCATGGCCGGAGCTTTTCGAAGGTGGAGCTGCTGAACATCGAAGCCCGCAACGTTGGACCCGGCGTGGATGCCGGAGAGCCTTTTAAGTATCCGGACGCAGCCATTGAACGCTACATGACCGACGGCGGCACCCCGTTTTTGGACAACAACTACACCGTGTTCGGTTACGTGGTGGATGGCTTGGACATCATCGATTCAGTCGCTGCGGTGCCCACGGCAGCGGGCAACCGTCCACGAACCGATGTCCGCATGGCGATGGAGGTAATTCGATAAGATGGGACTCAAAGAACAATTGGCGCAGTGGACAGCCGAAGTGGCGGCTGTTCAATTGACCACCGCAGATGAGGTGGAAGCATTCCGCATTCAGTGGTTGGGGCGAAAGGGAAAAATGAAGGATGTGATGGCGGACTTCAAAGCCGCCCCGAACGAGGAGAAGCGCGAGCTTGGAAAGCTCATCAACGAGTTCAAACAACAGGTTGAGCAGCGCGTTGCTGAAGGCGCTTCGAGTCAATCGCAAGCCACCAGTGATGATGCCCCCCAATTCGATTGGACACGCCCGGGTGGCGGAATTCCCGTGGGAGCTCACCACCCGCTGAGCGTGGTCCGACGGGAGATCATCGGCATTCTCGAGCGCATGGGATTTGTGGTGTCGGAGGGGCCGGAAATCGAAGACGACTGGCACGTTTTCAGTGGCCTCAACTTCCCCGAAGAGCACCCGGCCCGCGATATGCAGGACACGTTTTTTGTAGACAGGAAACCGGATATGTTGCTGCGGACGCACACGTCGTCCGTGCAGGTGCGGGAAATGGAAAAGCGCGAACCGCCCATGCGCATCATCATGCCGGGTCGGGTTTTCCGAAACGAAGCAATCAGCGCGCGGGCGCACTGCATGTTCCATCAGATTGAGGGACTGTACATCGATAAGGGCGTTTCGTTTGCTGATTTGAAGCAGACCCTTTTGCGTTTTGCACAGGAATTCTTTGGGGCAGACACCAAAATCCGCCTCCGGCCGTCGTATTTCCCTTTTACCGAACCCAGCGCTGAAGTGGATGTGTATTGGGGATTGGAAACGGAAGTGGACAAACGCATTACCAAGGGCACCGGTTGGCTCGAGATTTTGGGTTGCGGCATGGTTGATCCAGCGGTACTCGAAGCCTCAGGCATTGACTCGCGGGTGTATTCCGGCTTCGCTTTCGGCATGGGGGTGGAGCGCATCACCATGCTGAAGTACCAAATTGGAGACCTGCGCGCATTCTTCGAGAGCGACATGCGCTTCTTGGAGCAGTTTCAGGGCGAGCGGTAGTCCGCAGTTCTACAGGTAAGGCAGCGTTAACGTGAGCCGTTCCTCGAGGGGGGAAAGCCGCTCGATGTTGATTTTCCCGGCAAGTTTGCGGAGCTGGGCATGCAGCTCATTCCAGCGCGACGATGCCAATGCATCCTTGCCATAGAAGAGCCCTTCGAACGCCTTGGAGGCGCCGGTGTGCTGGCTATCTACCTGCAGCACCCAATGGGATTTTGCCGTAGCCTCGACACCCAATGCAAGGGGGCGGTCCTCCGCTGTGAGGTCCACCAGTCCCTTGAGCAGGTTGCGCAACACCACCCGAACTTCAGGACCGATGCTGAATTGAACATCCTCCTTGATGTTGAATTGAATGCGGTTCTGCAAGTCGGCGTCCAATTCGTTCAAGAACGCCTGAATCGATTGGGACCGCGCGTCGCCGTCGCCCGTTTGGATGAATTCACCGCTTGGCATCAAGCTGCTCGTGCCCAATTCGACTTCGCTTTCGACCGTTTTGGGTGAAGTGCCCGGCAGGCGGTCGGCGGGAACCAATGACCGCAGGCGAATGATCCGCCGGCGCTCTTTGTGAAGGGCTGAACGGAGGTAGCGCTGTTGCCGTGCGTATGCGATGACACCAATGGCGAGAATGCCGGCAATCCAAGGCCAACTGGTTGACCGGTACGGAGAGTATTGCGCGCGTTCGAGCTCGAATGCCGCCACGTCGAACGGATCCATGGCCGGGAGCACCTGCTCTTCGAATTGCCTTGCCTCCCGCCCAGATGGTTGCGGCTGGCGAGCAAGGCGTTCAGATTGGATCTCATCCAACTCGATGAAGGCCTGCAGGGCTTCTTCGTGATTGCCCCGGTCTTTTTCGAAAAGTCCTTTCTGGCGCAATGCTTCCGACAGCAAGGTCAGATCGCCTGCGATCCGAGCGGACTTGATGGCCTCGTGGTAGCCAATCAAAGCGTCGAGCGGACGGTGGGCAAATTGTGCGCTGTTGGCTGTTCGAAGGTGAGCTACAGCAAAACGTGCTGCGTCGGTGGCCGGCGTTTCGTCCAAGATGGTTTGCGCCCATTGCAGCGCCGCCATGTGCAACCCCTGCATGGAGAGGACGAGGTGAATTTGTTCCCGAAATCCCTGGGCCACTGAAGGGGCCAGATAGGTTGCCTCCTGCTCGAATTGATCACGGAGGGAGTCCCCGGGTGCCCGGCCTTGAACGCCGTCGATTTGGATGATTGCACCGATCCAATCGGCACGCAGGTCATGGGCTTGTTTGGGGCAGAGGCGAATGCACTTGGCGTATTGGGCGCGGGCTTTTTCCCAATGTCCGCCCGTAAACCAGAGGTCGGCGAGTTTGGAATTCAACTGGGTGCATCCCGGATTGAGATCGAGTTCACGTTGAATGAGCGCTATGGCTCGGTCTTCAAAATGCAGCTGCAACCAGAGGTCGGCGGCTTGCACAACGATGCGCGTTCGCAGTTCGGCTTCGCACGCCAAGAACCCACGCTGCGCCTGTTCGAGTGCAGCCAACGCCAGATTGGGGTTGTTGCTGTCCGTGTAGATCTGCGCAATTCCAACCTGCGCACGGGCTTGCTGACAAGGGTCAAACGTGCGCTCGACGGCTCCGCGGTACATGGACAAGGCTGCAACCGGTTTGTTGAGGGTAAGCAGGGAGTCTCCGCGGTCGAGCATGAGGTCGGCCTCTTCGATGGAAGAATCAGTTGTCACCGCTTGCGCAGCCTCGTCGTTTGCTGCAGCAGGTAATCCCCCTGCAACCCAAATCCCTGCGGTGAGCAGCAGCATGGCCGCCCTTCTGTAGGGAGCTGAACAGCGGTTCAAAATGAAGGGCCTGCGCATCATGGAACCAAACTACGGGCTGGCCGCGTCTTGTCGCTGAAGCACCCTCCTAATTGTTCACACGAATGGGCGCATAAACAGGCCTCGGGAATCAGTCGTTCCAAACGACATCGAGGACCGTGTTGCCGACGGCCTCGAGGGTCGCGGTGCTGATGATGGACAGGTTGTCGGCGTGGGTGTGGTGGAAGGGGCCATAGCCCATCGGCAACACTTGCACTTGGTAATGAACGATGTTGGCCGATGGAATTCCGGCGAACTCCGAGACGAACAGGTTATCGTCGATGGTCTCAGGCGTCACGTCTCGTTTGAAATAGTCGCCGTACCCTAAGCGCTCGGCGGACTCCCACAGGCGCTTAACGACCGTTGGTGCATATGCCATGGAGGTGCCTTCTTTGTTGAAGACTGCGCCCTCAGCACCCACCATGTCCAGGAGGATTCCGTACTTGGCGTTGTACCCGATGCGGTGCGGCTGATTGGCCCAGTATTGGCTACCGAGGCACCACGTCAAGGCGGAGTTTTGGTTTTTCTCACCCCACTCGGGGGTGCCATAATCCTCGGCATCGAAAAAAACGATGTCCACGCCCACGTCCAACGTCGAATCCGCCCCAAGGAGGCGCGCAATTTCCAGCAGCACGCCCACGCCCGAACCCCCATCATTGGCACCATCGATGGGTTCGCGCATGCGCAGCGTATCCTTATCGGCGAAGGGACGCGTGTCCCAATGAGCAAAAAGTAAGATGCGTTCCCGGTTTTCCGGTCGGAACTGGCCGATGAAGTTGCGGATGCGCAGAATGGTTCCGTCGTACGCCCGAACCAAGCCAGGCTGTTCGATGACATCGGCACCATGCCGGGTCAATTCCCGGGAGAGCCAATCCCCGCAGGCGACGTGCTCAGGGGTGTTGGGGACGCGCGGTCCGAATGCGACTTGTTGAGCGATGTACGCGTAGGCGGAATCGGCATTGAATGCCGGCGCTGCGACGCGGGCTTTTTGGATTTCGGTCGGTTTGGGGGCTGAGCGCGGGGCAGCAGGTTCACTGCCGCAACGCACAAGCAGCAATGCTGCGAAGCCGAGGAGGAATGCGGATGTCAGTCGCGTTCCCATGTGCTTCCGTCTTTGCTGTCCTTGATGGAAATGCCCAGGGCGCCAAGGGCATCGCGGATGGCATCGGCCGTGCCCCAATCCTTGTTGGTTTTGGCGTTCCCACGCAATTCGACCAAGAGGTCGAGTAGGGCGCCAGACTCGCCATCACTGCTGCCGCTTGTTTCGTCTTCCCGAGTCAGGCCGAGCACGTCAAAAACATAGCCGTTTAGGAGCTCGACCAACGCCGCTTTTTGGGAGGAATCAATGGCGATTCGGTCAGACGCAATGCTATTGACCAGTTTGACTGCATCAAACAAAACGCTGATCAAAATCGGAGTGTTGAAGTCGTCGCCCATGGCTTCGCTGCATCGCTTGGCCAGGGCAGCCGTGTCCACGTCTGCATTTGGTGCATCCAACGCTGTGGGCAGTCCATCCAAGGAGGCCATGGCGCTCATCAGGCGATCCAGTCCTTTCTCTGCCGCCTGCAGTGCTTCATTGGAGAAGTCCAGAGTGGAGGCGTAGTGGCCTTGCAACATGAAGAAACGAACCGTCATCGGCGAGTACCCGCGTTCGAGCAAGGCGTGGTTGCCGGAGATCAATTCTTCCGGTGTGAAGCCATTGCCTTCGGATTTGGCCATTTTGCGTCCGTTCACGGTCAGCATGTTGCCGTGCATCCAATACCGAACCGAATGGGCCTCACCGGTTGCCCCGGTGTTTTGCGCGATTTCGCATTCGTGGTGGGGGAATTTCAAATCCATCCCACCGCCGTGGATGTCGAACTGGGTTCCGAGGTACTTCGTGCTCATTACCGAACATTCGAGGTGCCAGCCGGGAAAGCCATCGCTCCAAGGCGAAGGCCACTTCATCAAATGTGAGGCATCGGCCTTTTTCCACAAGGCAAAATCCAATGGGTCGTTTTTCTCGTCTTGCCCATCGAGGGAGCGCGTGTTGTTGAGGAGGTCGTCAATCTTGCGGCCTGAGAGCGCACCGTAATCGTGGTCTTCGTTGTACTTGCGCACGTTGAAGTAGACGCTACCATTGGATTCGTAGGCGTACCCGCGATCGAGGATGGCCTTGATCATCTCGATTTGTTCCACGATGTGGCCGGTGGCACTGGGCTCGATGGACGGCGACTTCATGTTGAAGACGCGCATGACATCGTGAAAGTCGTTGGTGTACTTCTGGACAATCTCCATCGGCTCGAGGTTTTCGAGCCGGGCCTTCTTGCCGATTTTGTCCTCACCGTCGTCGGAGTCTCCCGTCAAGTGACCGACATCCGTGATGTTCCGGACGTAGCGGACCTGGTAGCCGAGGAACGTGAGGTACCGGTACACCACATCAAACGTCAGGAATGTGCGAACGTTCCCGAGGTGCACGTTGCTGTACACCGTTGGGCCACACACGTACATACCAACGTAAGGCGCATTGAGCGGAGTGAACAACTCCTTTTTGCGGGTCAAGCTGTTCTGGATGTACAACGGGGAAAACTCGGCCATGTCAATTCTCTTGTTTGGACGTTCGTGCGGGGCACAAAGCGCAAGTACAAAGAAAAGGCATCCCGCACTATCAAGCGGCAGCGCTGCGCCAATCAGTGCACAGGCGACTGTGTCTTTTTTCCGATGGCATCGAGCATGATCGACGTCAACTCTGGCAGCAGCACTTTTGGCTCCCATCCCCAGTCAGCATGCGCGGCTGTGTCATCAATGCTTTCGGGCCAGGTTTCGGCAATGGCCTGGCGGTGGTCCGGTGCGTAGTTTACCTGGAAACTGGGCAAGTGCTGCTGGATGCCGTTGGCGACTTCACTCGGTGTGAAACTCATGGCGCCCAGGTTGTAGGACGTCCGAATTTGGATCCGGTCCGCGGGGGCCGCCATCAACTCCAAGGTCCCCCGTGCCGCATCGTCCATGTACATCATGGGCAGGGCTTGATCCGCACGCAAGAAGCACGTGTATGCCTCACCCGCTGTGGCGGCGTGGTAGATTTCTACGGCGTAATCCGTAGTCCCTCCCCCCGGCTCAGAACGGTGGCCAATCAAACCGGGGTAGCGGATGCTTCGCACGTCGACGCCGAATTTTTCGTGGTAATACCGGCACCAATACTCACCGGCTTGCTTGCTGATCCCATACACCGTTGTCGGGTCGAGCAACGCGTCCTGCGGGACTTCTTGCTTGGGCGTTTGCGGACCGAAAACAGCGATGGAGCTCGGCCAGAATACCCGTTCAACCCAACCTTCTTTGGCCGCTTCGAGGACATTGAGGAGGGATTGCATGTTCAAGTCCCAAGCGGCAATCGGCTTTTTCTCTCCGGTGGCGCTCAACATGGCGGCCAGGTGATACACCGCGTGGTACCGGCCTTCCTCCAACACCTTGTGCACGGCCCCCTCGTCGGTGGCGTCAAGGTGCAAAAAGCGGCTGCGCATGACCCCCTCATCGTCCGGCACGCGGATGTCGGAAACATCCACATTGCCCATGCCGTGTTGGGCTTGGAGCGCGAGCACCAGTTCGATGCCCAGCTGTCCAGCAGCTCCGATGACAAGGATTTTGGCCATGATTGAACGAAGGTAATGCACCCCTGTTCATTTTGGAGGAACGAAAGGCGGCTTGACCGGCTATTTTTGTCGCGTTGTTCAAAAATTCCATGCATGCAGACGGCGGATTACGCATACGAACTTCCTGAATCGGCCATCGCGGTCCATCCCGTGATGCCTCGCTCCAGTGCGCGGCTGCTCACATGGCGACAAGGTGCGGTCACCACCGACCTGCAGTTTACCGACCTGCCCAAGGTGTTGCCTGCCGGCACGCAGTTGTGGGTAAACAACACCCGGGTCATCCGGGCGCGTTTGTTGCTGCAGAAACCGACTGGCGGGCGCTTGGAAGTGTTCTTACTCGAACCACACGAAATGTCCATGGAGCAAGCGCTTGCTTCAACGCAGTCGGTGGTGTGGAAATGCATGGTCAAAGGGGGTAAGCGGTGGACAGCCGGTGAAGCGGGTTTGAACGTGGAGGACGCCGCCGGGAAGTGGGAGGTCAACGCGAAACGCGTGGGCATGGACGAGGGTGTGCGCTACATCGAATTGAAGTGGACGCACCGTTCGGCGGCTTCGGGCGAATCCCGTGAAGCGAGTTTCGCCGAATTGCTGGAGGCCATGGGCAAAATGCCGCTGCCACCTTACATGCGTCGTCCGGCGGAGGAGCAAGACGCAGAAGATTACCAAACCGTCTATGCTGAAGTGCCCGGTTCGGTGGCGGCTCCGACGGCAGGATTGCATTTTGATGCGCCGTTGATGGCGGACCTGAGTACATGCACGTCCTTGCACCAAGTCACCTTGCACGTGGGCGCAGGCACCTTCAAGCCCCTCGGCGAAGGCGACGTGGCTGACCACGTCATGCACGGCGAACACTGTTCTGTGTCTTTCGATGCCATCCAGGCCCTTGCCGAGGAGGGGGTGCATCGGGTTGCTACGGGTACGACCAGTTTGCGGACCTTGGAGAGTTTGTATTGGCTCGCCATCAAGTGGAAGGAGACCGGGGAACAACCGGCGGAGCTGCACCAGTGGGAATGGCGCCACGAACTCGGTGAGGCAGCTGAGCGCTTGGGGTGGACGATGGAAACGGCGATGCAGTGGTGTGTCAACGCCTTGGATGGGGCCGATTGGCACTTCCGAACGTCGGTCATGATGGTGCCGCCCTACCGCATCCGCTCGGTGCAGGGGCTCATCACCAATTTTCACCTACCCAACAGCACGTTGCTTTGCCTCGTAGCCGCAGCCATCGGCGACGATTGGAGAGCGGTATACGACCGCGCCCTTGCCGAAGGGTTTCGCTTCCTGAGCTATGGCGACGGCAGTTACCTCGAATGGGACCCGCGGTGATCGGGCACAAAAAAGCCCGCTGAGGAGCGGGCTTTTTGATGCGGTCGTGGTGGTCGCTTAGTTTCGGTTGTCTTCCAAGTCAGCTGCGTCCATCATGGCATTCGAGATGCGGATGGTCGCTGCGCCGCGGGCACGTGACAACAAGGTCGTTTGTTCTGTGAGGTAATCGGACTTGACCACTGCGTCGGTGGTGGAAGTCGGTGCAATGACCCACACGCCGTTGTTGCCTATGATGGGAGCGGAGACATTCCCAACAGGAATGGCAAAGGCCATACCGACCACTTCGGGTTCAGGCAGCGAGCCGGCTCCACTGACGGTAGGGAATTTCAATGCAATGTTGGTCGCGCTGGCTACGGATGCTCCTACGTTCGTGGCGATCTCATCCAACGAGCCTGCGGCCATGCGCTCGCTGTAAAGCGCGCCCTTGGCTTCCTTCACGGCACCGGTGCGCATTTCGTTTTCGACGTATTCGAACAACGGGGCGCCCTCTTCGGTGATGCGATCGAGGTAGCCAACCACGTAGTTTTTGTCAACGAGGATGGGGTTGGATACTTCTCCCACCTCTGCTCCGTATGCCCAGCCTACGAGCTCAGAAGCGTTGCGCAAACCGGAAACCGATTTTGCATTGCGCAGGACATCGTTTGCTGTGTTGGTCGCGTACCCCGCGTCACCGGCTGCTTGCATGAACGCCTCACGGGATGTCGCCTGAATGGCAAACTCGCTTGCAGCGCCGTACGACTCACGGGCTGTTGAGGTTGATGGCTCGATGGCCCGCTCAATGAGGGCCACACGTACCTGCTCTACTGCGTCGGTGTGCTCCATGACTTCAATCAAGTGAACACCGAAAGAAGTTTCAACGGCTCCGATTTTGCCTGGCTTGTTTTCGAAGCAAAAATCTTCAAACGGCTTCACCATCCGACCGCGTGGGAACAGATCGTAGAATCCGCCTTTCGATTTGGAACCGGGGTCTTCGCTGAAGCGTTCGGCCAAGTCCTCGAACGAGGCACCTCGGCGCAGTGCGCGCTTGAGGCTGTCGGCACGGCCCATGAGAACGGCCATCTCTTCGGCATCCTGTGGGTCATTGGCCTTGAGCAAGATGTGACGGCACGCGGCACTGTCGGGCTCACTGAAGAACTCCATGACCTTGGCCAATCGGTAGCTGGTCTTCTTGAGGTAAGGACCGATGAGGTCGCCCTCTTTCGCGTCGAAGAAGGTGGCTTCGTTTACGTCGGTCTCCACATCGCTTTTGCGCAAAACGGTAGCCGTGAAGGGCCCTTCGTTTTCATTGGCCACGAACAAGCTGTCGCTGGCTTCGGTGTTTTCCCACACCGTCTTGACCGCACTCAACTCCTCTTCAATGGCTGCGGCATCTTTCGCAGAAGCTTGCAGCGGGATGCGTGCGAATGTGATGTTGCGTCCGGCATTTTGCTTGTACTGGGCTTCGTCCTTGTGGGCGTTGTAGTATGCCTTGACGTCGCGGTCGGTGACCTCAACTTCAGACTCATCGATGGAGCTGAAGGACTTGAACACGTAGTTGAAGTTCACTTTTTGGTTCGCACCGGCGTGGTCGTACTTGCCCTCAAGTGAGTTGGAGTAGATGCCTGAGACGACGAGGTTGTCGTACTTCTCTCGAATGCGCTTGGCCACGATGAGTCGCTTGTAGGACATGAAATCGGCGACGCCTCGGTCGGTGCCCAGCATCGCATCGAAATTCTGCTGCCAGAATCCCTTGGTCTCCGCGTTGGAGTAGAACGCTCGGTTCATGTAGGGAGAGAAAGCTGTACCGAACAGCATCTCTTCATACTCCTCGTCGCTGACCGTCAATCCCAATGCGGCAAAGTCGTCCTCGAGCACGATTTCAGACGTGATATCGTTCCATACCTCCTCGGCCAATTGGTCACCGCTGAATCCCAAGCGGCGTCGCTCTTGAACTTCCATTTGGTACTGTGCACCGGATACGGCCACCCCGTTTACTTCGCCGACGTCGCGGCTTCCGTTTTGGCCAAACAAGGCCATCACGGCATCATAGGGAACCAAAAAACCGAGCATGCCGATGCCGATCATCACAATCAGCAGGCCTTGTCGGTTTCGAATTTCTTGAATCATTGACATGATAAACGTGTCTTTTTTAAGGTTTGCGAAGATAAGGGAAATCCAATATCTCCGGGCGTTTTTACGTGTTGTGCCTCCTTAAACGGCAAACCTGCTGCTGAGGTTTCAGCTGTTTTCCGCCGAAATCACGTGCAAGATGACGGTTTGCACCTTGTTGCCGCTCACTTCCTCCACCTCAATGGTGAAGCCGTCGAGTGCCAGTGTATAGCCGGATTCCGGAATGTCTTCCGTGTAGTGAATTACAAGCCCGCCCAAGGTTTCGTAGGCGTCGTTCAACGGCAGTTGGAGGTCGAAGCGCTCGTTGAGATCTTCCACGTCGAGCCGCGCAGAAAACCGCCACTTCCTCGTGTCCAACGCCTCTTCAATGAGTTCCTCTTTGTCGTGCTCGTCTTCGATGTCGCCAACCAATTGTTCCATGATGTCCTCCATGGTCAAGATGCCCGACGTGCCTCCAAATTCGTCCACAACGATGGCCAGGTGCCGCTTCCGTTGCTTGAACCGCTTGAGCACGTCATCCGCGGGCATGGGTTCTGGGACCACGAACGTGGGGTGCAGGATGGTCTTGATGGAGGTGGGGTTTTTGAACAGGTCCCTCGAGTGCACGTACCCAATGGTTTGATCAATGTCCTCGCGGTAGACAACGATTTTGCTGAGGCCTTTCGAGATGAACAATTCGCGCACTTCTTCCAAGGGAGTCTCCAAATCGACAGCGACTACCTCGTTGCGTGGAATCAGGCAGTCGCGGGCGAGCACTTTGTTGAACTCCAATGCGTTCTGCATGATCTGCAGCTCGTGCTCCAACTCCTGCTCGGGTTCCATTCGCCCACTCATTTCGCGGATGAAATGGTCCAGGTCGGTGGCGCCCAGTTGCTCGTCGTCGTCATCACTTTCGGACGACCGCCCGACGAGTCGGATGGAGAAATTACTCAGCCCAACCACCACCAAACCTGGAAGCAAGAGCAGGTAGTGGATGGCGACCAGTGGCACCGCAAAGAACTTCAGCCAGAAGTTGGCATTGCTGTGGAACAGGGCTTTGGGAATGAACTCAGCCACCACCAAGATGACCAGGGTCGTGATCAACGTCTGCACGGCCAACGCCAATATTGGTTGCGCTGCTTCCGTCCAGTCGCTCACACCAAAGAGCCCGTGGCTGACGAGCGCCCCGGATTCCAATCCACAGAACACCAAGGCCAGGTTGTTGCCAACCAGCATGGTGGCGATGAAGAGCTTCGTGCGGGCTGATAAGTGGGTGAGGATGCGTCCCCGCCAGCTGCTTTGTGAATCCAGTTCGAGTTGCAAGCGGTTGGCCGAAACGAAGGCAATCTCCATTCCGGAAAAGAAAGCGGAGGCGACAAGGGCCAATCCGATGATTAAAAACGAACTCGAGGGGTCAGGATCCATGGGTCAAGGCTAGAACAAACCTAATCATTCCGCGCGTTACTTCCGCGCTCGAGGCGTTGCCGAAAAAACCGGCGGAATCCGTACCATGCTGCCGCCAGTGCAGGCAGGACGAGTGATTGCTTCTGTTGCGCCCAACCATCCTGCCAAATGAAATATCCGGACGCTGCGACACAGCATACGATGATGCCGATCCAGAAGCGCTCGGCCATGCGGTTGACGCGGTGCAGCTGTTCTTCGTTCATGGTCGTTCAATCCAATGCAAACCTAACGCAATTCGGTCCCCTCCAACACCATTTCACCACGGGGTTTGATGATGCGGTAGGTCTCGAACCGCGCATCCGATTCCAACCCTTCGCCGTAGATCACCCCATCGGTCGTGCGAATGGTTACCGGCCGGTTGGTCCACACTCGGTTCGAGTCTTCTGACCACACGAGGTACTCCGTTTCCAGCACATCGCCCTCGGCATTTTCGAGCGTGACGGCATGCTTGGCGACGAGGCGCAAGTTCTTTTCGTCCAAGGTCGCCCAGTCGGCAGTCATGTGCGCTTCGTGGTTGGCAGCATTTCCGCCGATGAACAATTCGAAGCCGTTCCGCACTTCCACGACATCCTCGGACACTTCCGCGTTGCCGCGTTCCTCGCGAAGCATCTCTCCTGCGTGAAGCTCGTGCAGGATGACCCCGCGCTCGCTGTACCGAAATGTACCGTTGGTGACCGTCTGCACCGGACTGGTTTCGTCAGCGATAACGTTTGAAACCTCGGCATCGGAGTTCGCGCACCCGAGCAAAAGAAAAGCCGCCCAGCCTGCCATCCAAAAGGAGTTCAGCGCTGAGCGGCTCTGGTTTGTGTTTGGTTGGAGCACGTGCGGACAGTCAACGGCGCTTAGCGCACGCGGATCGTGGTGGATTCACCCGCACACGGACACCCGCCAATGGAAGGAATCGTGATGGCGTCGCCTGTGGACTTTCCGACCGCGAAGATTTCGTCAACGCTTGGGAACTGTTTGCTGTTCGCGTTGAGCTTTTTCTTGGCGGTGGCTTTGATGTCTTCGTCGCCCCGGCTGATGGCCATGCCGTAGTAATCGCACGCACGCAAGTACGCCAAGCGGCTGCCCAAAGCGCCGTCGTCGCACTGCTTCGCAGCACCGGCGATGGCGTCGCCAATGAGCATGTAGGCTTCCGCGCTTTCGGGGTTATTGGCCAGTACCTTCTGAGCGTATGAACGCGCCGTGCTCGATTTGCCCAAGAACGAAGCGATTTTTCCTGCCTTCAGCAAGTAGACCTCCAACTCTGCGCAGTCGGCACAAAGCGCAACAGCCTCTTCCATGTAGGCAAACGCCTCGCCGAAGTTCTCCACCTTGGCCTGCTCGTTGCCAATGGCATACGCTGAAGGGTGGCTCGGCGTTTCGTTGTGAACCTCGATGGCTACCGGCAAGTACAGGTCGTTGTCGGTGCAATCCTTCTGATTCAACAGGCGCAACACCTTTTGCTTCAATTCGAAGTTGGCTGAATCGGCGGCGACCTTTTCGCTCAATACTGGAACCATGTCTTCGCACTGGGCGATGGCGATGAACACCTCGTCCAAGTTCCCTTTTGCTTTCGTGTAGTCCTCAACAGCATCGGCTTTTCCGGCGGCCGTTGCCGTCGCAATGCCTTGGTCGAGGTAGTCCATCAAGGTGAGGTACTCAGTCAACATTTCACCCAACTTGGCTTTCGCTTCTGCGTCGTCTTCCATTCGCTTCATGGCGTAGAATGAAGTCACGTAGTACGTGCTGAGTGTCGCTGGCGAGGACGCTGCGCCCAGGCAGTCGATGCTTTCCTTGAACATGGCGTTGGCTACAGCCGCGCCGTCCTTTTTGAATAAGCGGTAGTAATCGGTCGCTTTGTAGGCGAGGATTCGGCACCGGTTGTTGGGCTTTTTGCTAGTGCTCGGGAAAAGCTCCATGCGCTGATCGTAAAGCAGGAAGATGCTGTCCTGCAGTGCCTGAGTGCGGGCTTCATCTTCCGTTTTCTTGAGTTCGTTTTTCAAAAAACGGACGCCGTCAGAGTACATGCCCTCACGAGCGGTTGGAGGGCATACGTCGCACGCCTTTTTCCACTGGATGAAGGCTTCGTCGTAGTTCTTCTGCTTCTTGTAGCTCACGTATACACTGATGGCTTCTTTGCACAGGATCTGCTGTTCCTCTGTCTCTCCGTAGCGGTCTTGAGCGCTTACCAAGGCAGGCGCCGCAATCAACATCGCTAAGATTCCGCGGATGATCAATTTCATGGTGTTGGTTTTATCAGTCATATAATCTTGGTATCAGCCAATTGTTCTTGAAGAAGGGCATCAGGGAGACGCCGAAATGGAACCGGAAGAATGTTTCTTCCAGCGCACCTTCTTGCGTAAAGCGTTCTCCAACTTCCGTGCCGAAATGCAAACGGCTCAAGGAACGGCTGCCGACAAGAGGGAGGGTAAAGCCGCCAGTGATGGTTTGGGTTTGCACCTGGTGGCCGTTGACAGCGTAAGGCTGGCGCTGGCGATTCACACCCAGTCGGTACGTCGCTTTGCCCCATGTGGGGTGACGTTGTTCGGGGCTACCGAGGTTGAATTGCAGCCCGAGGTGCATGGATTCGGCGGCCATCCATTCAACGCCGTCGGATTGCATCTCTGGCGCAAAATCAGCGGCGACATCATCCCATGCTGATGCCTTGTATTCGATGCCAGCCGCGACGCGCATGCCGTCGCCGCGGTCGAAGTGGAAGCTGCTCCCCAAGCTGAAGCTCCGGGGCATCCGGGCGCGGTAGTCGAGGCGCTCGCTGTAGAATGCCGTATCCAATGGAACGGGGATGCCGCCCAATGTTTGGGTCGTTTCGTCGATGCTGACCAACGAGCTGTGCAGGTTGGTGGACGGAGTGAATACGCCGCCCATGCGCAGGGACAAGCTCTGCTCAAAATCTCCTCGGCCGTTGTAACGTACGTGCAGCAGTTGGTCGTAGACGATCCCGGCATTGGCCGTGATACTGCGGTGCTGTGCCGTGAATCGGTTGCGGTGGTCCAGGAATGTGGGGTCGATGATGTCAACCGTCGATGTTCGGCTGATTTGACCAAACAGATGATGCGTTTGAATCCCAAGGTGCAGCGCATTGCTTTGGATTCGAATGCTGTCGTTTCCGGCCGGCACACGTTTTGACCCTTTAAATACCCGTGCCCAACCAATGTTCAGCGCGCTCAACCCCCCGTCACCTTCGTACCGCTGATTTACCGAACCAATGCCATCGTAGGGATCACTCAGTGTAATGGCATACCCGGAGTTGCTGTACGGCGAGAGGTTGAGGATAAGTGCATTTTTGCCGCCGTTGCGTTTGACCACAATTCCGAAGGGCCCGGGAGAACCAAACGCTGCTGATGCGGATGCTTCGCCTTGTTTCAACTGCAATTGATTGGCGATGCCGGAAGCTTGAAACGTGGTCTGGCTGAGGTAGGTAGCTGAAGCCGGGTTGTTGGGCTGGAACTGGAAGCCGGTGAGCATCGTGGTTTCCATGCCGCCCATGCCTGCGTAGGCGGGTGCTTGAAGCTGCCCAATCAAGCCGAATCCGTAGCGGGAGTAAGGCGAGAGCTCAGATTGCTGAGCCGCACCCGAGATGGAGCAAAGCAGGGCCACCCCAAGCGCCGCGAGGGCCAGCCGTCCCAAGGTCGGGTGATTGGTTGGGGTGGGATTACTCATTGGTCAGCATGCGATTCAGCAGGTGGAAATAACCCTTCCACGTGAGGTTTGGGTCGGCAAAAGTCGGCAAGTCCGCTTGGAGTTGCAAGAATTTCGCATCTCCACCGGTTAATGCAACGCGAATGGAAGGGATTTCGTTTGTGAACCGGCGAATGCGCTCGGTCAATTCGGCCTGCACACCTCCGACGGCTCCGGCTATGAGCGAGGATACCGTGTCGTCACCGACATCCAAGCCAATCCCCCCAGCGGCTTGTTCCCTCCAGTCTTCCGGGTACGGCAGGCTCGCCGTCCCGGCGAACATCGCGCGCAGCCGTAGGTCGATTCCGGGGGCAATGGACCCCCCGCAGAACTTCCCGCCTTGAAGCAGGTCCGCGGTGATGCACGTGCCCGCGTCAATGATCAGCCAGTCGGCTTGAGCATCTTCCGCCGCGGCTCCTGCAGCGTTGGCAATGCGGTCCAGTCCCAGCGTGTGCATGGAGTGGTAAGCGGAAGGGAAAGGAAGGCCTTCGGCACTTTCGAGGTGCACCACGGAGTCTGGCCGCCTGGCCTTGAGGGTTTCGACCCAAGCGGTCCATCGGTCGTCCATCGGGCCCGAAGCGGCAATGAGCCATCGGGCGTCTTCGCTCCAATCCTGCAATGATTCCCATGCCTCCTCGTCTTGATGCACGCCTGCAAATTCGCCGTCGACGAACCGTGCCCATTTCACGCGGGTGTTGCCAAAATCAAGGATACACGCCTGGCTCATGGTGTCGTTTGTGTTTCGTTCCACGCCAGCGTTTCGATCAGGTGAACGATGTCTTTTTCGATGTGTGCCAAGGAGGGCTGCAGGCTGTCTGGATTGGGGGAATGGTCGAAGTAGAGGCTGCCGCGCAGGAAATACGTCGCGCTGTCGGTGGCAAAAAACTGAATGGGACTGGCTACCGGGCCTTGCAAATTGTACATCACCCCGCTCACGCGCTGTTCTTTAAAATCAAACTGTTGGGTGCGAATTCCCGCGGCCTTCATTTCATGGGAAAAGACCATTTGATGCGCATCTTCGACAAGCGAGGAAAATTGCGCCTCGTCGGCCACCGGCATCAAGGTGCAGTGGAGTTTGGCCGAAAACTTCGGAAATGCGCAATTGAACCAGCAGATGCTACTTTCCGGCGCGCCGCCTTCAATGCGTTCTATTTTGCTGTAGACGGGCACTTCAAACGAAACGCCGCACGGATGGGCATACGCCGCATACTCGAAAGCAGGGAATTCGATTCGGTGGTACCCCCGGGGTTTAGGCACGGGCGGATCGTCGCATCCGGGCAATAAGGCCCATGCAATCAGCAGGGCGAATCCGATGCCGTACGCCTTACTCATCAGCGGTGGTTTCGGGGAGCACAAGCTTGACGCGTAGGAGCTTACGGGGGGTGGCCGCATCAATTTTCATTTCGACCCCTTCAAACGTCAAGCCTTCACCGTTGCGCAAAATCCGGCCCGCTTGTTCGGTGATGAACCCGCCGAGGGTATCGCTTTCCCCCTTCGCGGCTTCCCAAGGCTCGTCGGGAATGCTCAAAATGCGGTAGACGTCGATCAAGGCGGTTTTGGCTTCAATGATGAACGTGCGTTCGTCTAACCGTGAGTAAGCGATTTCTTCCGCGTCGAACTCGTCGGCGATTTCCCCCACGATTTCCTCCATGATGTCCTCGAGGGTAATGATGCCACTTGTCCCACCGTATTCGTCCACGACGATGGCGATGTGCGTTTTCCGCTCTTGGAATTCGCGCATCAGGTCGTCGATTTTTTTGTTTTCCGGAACGAAGTAAACCGGACGGATGAGCTCCATCCAGGCCACCTCGGATTCGGTCAGGTAGGGCAGCAGGTCCTTGATGTGCAAAATGCCGACGATTTCGTCCTGCGAACCACTGTGGACGGGGATGCGGGAATAGCCTGATTCGACGATCTGGGCGCGCAGTTGTTCCCACTGCTCCTCTGAACTGACCGACTCCATGTCGGTGCGCGCGGTCATGACCTGTTTGGCATCCTTGGTGCCGAGGGCGGCGATGCCCTCGAGGATGCGCTGCTCTTCATCTGTGCGCTCGTCGTCGTCTGTCAATTGCAGCACTTGCTCGAGGTCCGAGGCGGAGAGGTCGGCATTGGGCACGTCCACGCCCTTGCTGACCCAATTGCCAAGCCGTACCAGCGGTTTCCATACCGGTGTCAGTACTTGCCGTCCAACTACTAGGGGCCCAGACATGAACTGGGCGAACTGCAGCCGGTTGTTGGTGGCGTAAACTTTGGGAACCACCTCGCCGAAGAGTACGATGAGGAAGGTAACAGCCCCGACGTGCAAGGTCCAGTATACCCATGGCTCAAGTGAATTGACAGGAAACAGGCGTTCCATTGCCACCGTCGAAATCAAAATGATGACGATGTTGGTCAGGTTGTTGAGGACCAAAATGGTCGCTAACAAATGGCGTGGTGCTCGGTCGGGATCGGGTTTTTTGAGTAGATCAATGACACGTTCGGCCGCGGCTGATTGTTCGGCTTCTCGTGCCGTTTCGAGCTCTTGAATGTCGGCCGGCGTCAGGCTGAAAAACGCCACTTCAGAGCCGGAGACCAGTGCACTGAGCAACAGCAGCCCTGCAATGATCAGGAAGGGCACCCACGTCATGGCGTCGCCGGCATCAGCTGCAAGAAGAATGGAAAATAAGTCGGGCTCCACGAAGTCGCTTTCCGATTAAAAGGGCAGGTCGTCTGCGCTGTGGGGACCGCGCTCAGCGGGAACAGCGGGCTGCGCCTGAGCTACGGGTTGCGCCTGCTGTGCCGGTTGCGCAGCGGCCTGCGTTGGTTGGGCCGCTCCTCCGGATGAATTCGGGCGGTCGAGCAATTGCATCACGTCGGCCACGACTTCAGTGGTGTAGCGTTTCTGGCCCTGCTGGTCCTCCCAAGAGCGGGTTTTGATTTTGCCTTCGATGTAGACCTGCGATCCTTTGCGCAGGTACTTTTCAGCGGTTTCCGCCATGCCGCGCCAAATGACGATGTTGTGCCATTCGGTCTGGGTAACGCGTTCGCCGGTGTTGCGGTCTTTGTACGTCTCCGACGTTGCCATCGGGAATGAGCAAACAGCTACACCGTTGGGGGTGTAGCGCATTTCGGGATCCTTGCCCAAGTTGCCTACAAGGATTGCTTTATTAATTCCTGCCATCCTTCAAAAGTATGGAACGCTGTGCTATGGATTGCCCAATGCCGAGCAGGATTTTTCAAGACGCTCCCAACACCGGTCGATTGCGCGGGGACGGGCCTTGGACTCGGCTTCTGACCAAGGCATCCATACGCCGTCTTTGAGGTCGGGTGCCCCGTCGATGTGCCAGATGACGAAGCGGCATCGAAGCCGGCGGTGCGATAGGATGTGTTCGAAGGGTTCACCCCACACGCTGCGGCTTCGGACGGTGGTCGGTGTGAGGTTGGCTTCGGCCGGAGGAACGGCGGGCAGTTCTGATTCCAGCGATTGCTCTTGGCTGGGAAATTCCCATAGCCCACCCCAAATGCCTTCCGCAGGGCGTTGGCGCATCCATACGTGAGCGCCGTTGGTGACCACATTGAATACCAACTGAACCGATTTGACCTTGGTTTTGCCTTGCTTCACGGGTGGGATTGGCGTTCCACTTGAATCGCGTTGCGCGTTGAGGCAGGTGGATTCGAGCGGACATGCGGAACACAGTGGGGATGTGGGCTTGCAAATCAGGGCTCCCAGTTCCATCACCGCTTGGTTGTGGGTCCCGGCTTCGGTCGGATGGATCCACTCCGTTGCGAATGCCTCCACCTGTTTTCGTCCGATGGGCCGGTCGATGGGGTCTTGGATGTCCCTGTACCGGCTGATGACCCGGAGCACGTTTCCGTCGACAGCTGCTACGGGCTCGTTGAAGCAAATGGATGCAATGGCTGCAGCCGTGTAGGGTCCCACACCGGGAATCGCTCTCCACGCTTCGGCGGTCTCTGGAAATGCACCTCCGCGCTCAAACGCGATGGCCTGAGCCGCGCGGTGAAGGTTGCGCGCCCGGCTGTAGTAGCCCAAGCCTTGCCATGCTTTGAGGACGTCGTCCAACGGTGCTGATGCGAGGGCATGGACATCGGTCCAGGTGTTCACGAACGTGTTCCAGTACTTCAACCCCTGGTCGATGCGGGTTTGCTGCATGATGATTTCGCAGAGCCAGACGGCGTAAGGGTGCGGCGATTCCCGCCAAGGCAGTGCGCGTTGGTGGGCTTGGTACCATCGGATTAGCGCGTGCCGCCCTTCTGCCCAACTCGCTGCGTTCGTGCCTTCCAATTTCTCTTGCATCACCTTTTTCGTTTTCAACGGAATAGCCCTATTTTTGCACCCCTTTTTCAGGGATAACAGTTGTAACAGAGAGACAAACCTAGCAAGTAAGATGACCAAAGCGGATATCGTAAACCGGATTGCAGAGGAGACCGGTATGGAAAAACACGACGTTCAATCAACGGTAGAGGCATTCATGCGCTCAGTACGTGACAGTTTGGAAGGAGGTGAAAATGTGTACTTGCGTGGCTTCGGAAGCTTTGTCATCAAGACGCGTGCGGCCAAGACGGGCCGGAACATTTTGGCCAAAAAGTCCATCCAGATTCCCGCGCACAACATTCCATCGTTCAAGCCAGCGAAGGATTTTGTCGATAACGTAAAGACGCAAGTCAAAGTCGACTAATTCTATGAATCGCCAGACGGGTATCGGTTTGACCATTGCAGTGGGTGTGGCCTTGGTGGCCATCGTACTGTGGTTGCCGCGCAAGTCCGCAGATGTGGAGCAGCTTACAGCGCTGCCCACAGAAGCGGCTGCGACGGACGATCCCGTGGAGGCTGCTGTTCAGAAAGTGTCAGGCGAGAATCCCATGGAGGGCATCCTCGCCTTGCGCGCCCTCGCCGAATCCGATCCGCCCAACGTTGATGCGGTGGTTTGGCTGGGCATTTTTGGCATCCAAAGCGGCCAACTTGACAAGGCCCGCGAGCGCTTCTCTGAGGCACTCACATTGGAGCCCGGTCACCTCGAGGCCACATGGCAATTGGCGATGTTGGACATGGAGGAAGGCGCCTATGACCGCGCTGTTGTCGGTTTTGAAACCGTCATGGGCGAAGATTCGACCTATGCGAACGGTTTGTTCTTCACAGCCCGCTGCTATGAAGCAATGGGCAAAACAGAAGCGGCGCTCATCCGCTACAACGAATACCTACCTTACGCCCCGGACACCGTGGTGGCCAACCGCGTACAGGATTTCATCACACGATTAGAATTCGGCACACCTGCCGGAACAAACGAATAACCCCCCTTTATCATGCCAAGCGGTAAAAAACGCAAGCGACATAAGATGGCGACCCACAAGCGGAAGAAGCGATTGCGCAAAAATCGTCACAAGAAGAAGTAAGGGTTCGCCGGGGATATTCCCCGGTGAATGCACTGCTTCTTTGCGCTAATCCGATTCCTGCGTGAGCAAAGAATTGGTCATTAACTCCACCTCAGGAAAGGTGGAGATAGCTTTGTTAGAGGACGGGCAGCTCGTCGAGTTGCACCGCGATTCCGGAGACAAAGCGTACTTGGTTGGAGATATATTCTTGGGCCGAGTCAGAAAGGTATTGCCCAGCCTCAACGCGGCGTTTGTCGATGTGGGGCACGAGCGCGATGCCTTTTTGCACTACTTGGATTTGGGTCCGCATTACCGAACCCAGCAGAAGTACCTCAAGCGGGCCATGCAAGGCAAGCAGCCGGTGCCGGACTTGGGCAACTTCAAGAAAGAGGCCGAAATCGACAAGAAGGGCAAGATCAAGGATGAAGTTTCGGCTTCTCAATTGGTGTTGGTTCAAGTGGCCAAAGAGCCCATCAGTTCGAAGGGACCTCGCTTGACGGCCGAAGTAACGCTGCCCGGACGGTACATTGTTTTGGTGCCCTTCAGCGACAAGGTCTCGCTATCGGGACGCATCAAGAGCGAGGAAGAGCGGAAACGTTTGAAGCGACTGATGCAGAGCATTCGCCCTCCGGGTTTTGGCATCATCATCCGTACGGTGGCCGAGAACAAAGGCGCGGCGGATTTGCACGCCGACCTCGAGGATTTGGTGACGCGGTGGGGCATCATGCACAAGAAGCTCCGCAATGCGAAGCCGGGCAAGCGCGTCTTGGGTGAGTTGAACAAAACCAATGCGGTTTTGCGCGATGTCCTGACGCCGGATTTCACGGGCATTCGGGTCAACGACGACCGATTGGGCGACGAGGTCAAAACCTATTTGCAGAGCATCGGCTCCAAGAAAATCGACATGGTCAAAGTCACCCGGGACAAAGACCTGTTCAACACCCTGTCCATTCACCGCCAGATCAAGGCCACGTTTGGCAAGCAAGTCAACCTGCGGAGCGGGGCGTACTTGATTGTCGAACAAACCGAAGCCATGCACGTCATTGACGTCAACAGTGGTGGAAGGAAGGCCGGGGCCAAGGACCAAGAGGAGAATGCCCTCCAAACCAACCTCGAATGCTGCAAAGAAATTGCGCGCATCTTGCGGTTGCGGGACATGGGCGGCATCATTTGCATTGACTTCATCGACATGGCCAAGCGTGAGCACAACAAGGAGCTCACGACGGCGATGAAAGAGGCGATGAAAGGTGACAAAGCGAAGCACAACATCCTTGCGCCCAGCCGATTTGGGGTTGTGGAAATGACGCGGCAGCGCGTGCGCCCTGTGGCCGACATGAAGACCTCCGAGGCCTGCCCGACGTGCCAGGGAACGGGTGCTGTTCAAGCTTCGATTCTCATCACTGACACCATCGAATCGGCCATTCACCAGGCCATCGAAAAGGAGGCGCACAAGCGATTGACCGTGATGATGCACCCCATCATCGAAGCGTACATCAAGCAGGGCTGGTTCAACAGCATCCTGCGCCAGTGGCAACGCACCCACGGCATCAAGATCCACGTGGAGTCAAACTCGTCCATGGAGATTTTGGAATTCCACCTCTACAACGCCGAGGGCGTCGAGTTGGAGTGAGGAGCCTCAGGCGCTGCCTAATTCTTTCGGGTAACAGACGAACGACTTCGCCACCGTGCGCATGAGGATTTCTCGGCTCAGCTGGTCGGAGGCGTCCGCAAAGTCGGCTTTGGTCCCATTTTTAAACCGGATGGTGATGCCACCGGCTTCATAGAGCTTGTTGTCGATGCGGTCGTTGATGACGAGGTAGGCTGCCTCCGATTCGGAGACGCCATAGTGCGATGCAGTGCGTGAAACAAGGGATTGCAACTCATCGTCGGCAAAGGCCTCAGGCCGAAGGTCGATGCGCAAGAGGTCGCGGTGGACGATGCGGCGGCTCACCTCGCTCAGCACAAAGTCATCGTGGAACTGCCAGACCTTCAGGGCGGCGAGGATGTCGCTGTCATCGAGCAAGCAGAACTGATCGAGGATGGCTTCATCCGCGAAAAACCGGGTGCGGTCCAGCGACTCGTAAATGAACGTGCGCAAGGCGGGGGAGGCGTGGATTTCCACACCTTGCTGGGCGAGGTCTTTGGCCCGTTTTAGGGCGGTCATGAGCATGAACTCGGCGCACAGTACCGTGCGGTGCAGATAGACCTGCCAGTACATCAACCGGCGGGCCATCAGGAATTTTTCAATCGAGTAGATGCCCTTCTCCTCTACCACCAATTCGTTGTCTTCGACTGCGAGCATTTTGATGATGCGTTCGCTGCCGATTTTGCCTTCCGCGACGCCGCTGTAAAAACTGTCCCGAGCGAGGTAGTCCATGCGGTCCATGTCGAGTTGCGACGAAACCAATTGGTGCAAAAATTTCTTGGGGTGGTGGTCGTTGAAAATCGCAATGGCCGTGTCCAGCGCCCCATTGAATTCTTCATTCAGGCGGGCCATGATGAGGGTGCTGATGTCCTCGTGATGGACGCCTTTGACGATGCTGTGTTCGAGGGCGTGGCTGAACGGTCCGTGCCCAATGTCATGGAGCAGGATAGCGGCACACGCTCCTTCCGCTTCAGAATCGCTGATCTCGGTTCCCTTGGCCCGCAGCACCGCTATGGCCTCTTGCATGAGGTGGAGGGCTCCGATGGCGTGGTGAAAGCGGTTGTGCACGGCCCCGGGGTAGACCAGGTGGGAAAGCCCAAGTTGGCTGATCCGTCGCAAACGCTGAACGTAGGGGTGGTCCATGAGGTCAAAACTCAGCGTGTGCTGAATGGTGATGAACCCGTAAACCGGATCGTTCAGGATTTTATGTTTGTTGTGATTCGACATGAACTCCGGGCATATGAATTGCCGTGTTGGTGCGTTTATTCCCCGCGCAAGTTAACCTGTCGAAAGCGGTAGCGCGTATTTTTGAAGAGACGATTTCATTCATGCAGAGAACTCCACGCATCCTTTGGGCCGACGACGAAATTGATTTGCTGAAGCCGCACCTGTTGTTCCTGGAGGGCAAAGGGTTTCACGTCACGGCTGTAAACAGCGGTGTTGAAGCGCTCGAAAAGCTCGGGGCTGAGGTCTTTGACTTGGTTTTTTTGGACGAGCAAATGCCCGGCTTGAACGGGTTGGAGACGCTCGCTCGCATCAAGGACCAGCGGCCTCATTTGCCGGTCATCATGATCACCAAGAGCGAGGAGGAACACATCATGGAGGAAGCCATCGGCTCCAAAATCAGCGATTACCTGATCAAGCCGGTCAACCCCAACCAGATCTTGCTCGCCATCAAGAAGAACTTGGACGAGCGTCGACTGGTCAGCGAAAAAGCCATGTCGGACTACCAGCGCGAATTCCGCGAGATTTCCATGCAACTCATGGACCGACTGGATGCATCGGATTGGACGTCCATTTTTCAGCGCCTGGTGCATTGGAAGCTCGAGTTGGAACAGTCGGAAGATGCGGGCATGTCGGACATCTTGGACATGCAGTTCAAGGACGCCAACCGCCAGTTTGCCAAGTTCTACGAGTCCAACTACGCGGAGTGGATGGCCGGCCCCGGAGAAGAGACCCCCGTTCTTTCGCACCGGTTGTTGCCCACCAAGTTGCCACGGGTGTGGTCCGAGGCGGGCGATGACCGACCCGTCTACCTGGTCGTGATTGACAACCTGCGCCTCGATCAGTGGAAAATGATTGAGCCACTGCTTCTGAACCGGTTCCGTGTGGCCCACAATGAGACGTATTTCTCGATGCTTCCAACCGCTACGCAGTACGCGCGCAACGCGCTTTTTGCGGGGCTGTCCCCAGCGGAAATCGCGCGGGTGTACCCGCAATACTGGATCGGGGAAGACGAGGAGGGGAGCAAGAATAAATTCGAAGGCGAGTTGTTCCAAGCGCTGCTGAAGCGCATGAACTTCAATGGCAAATCCTCGTACCACAAGATCACGAACTTGGCGGCAGGCAAGAAGATGGTGGACCAGTTTCACCAAACGCACGGCAACCAATTGACGGCCGTCGTCTACAACTTCGTCGACATGCTGTCCCATGCCCGCACGGAGATGGAGGTGCTCAAGGAGTTGGCCGAGGATGAAGCGGCGTACCGTTCATTGACCTTATCGTGGTTTGAGCACAGCGCGTTGAAGGACCTCTTGAACCTGATGGCCGAACGCGGCGCGCGCCTCATCATCACCACCGACCATGGCACGGTGCGTGTTGCCAATCCGTTGCAAGTGAAAGGGGAACGCAGCACCAACACCAACTTGCGGTACAAGGTGGGACGAAACCTGGGCTATGATGGCGGCGATGTGTTTGCCATTCGCCAACCCGAAGAAGCCGGTTTGCCGCGCCCCAATGTGAGCAGTGCTTACATCTTTGCTCGGGAGGACGACTTCCTGGTTTACCCCAACAACTACAACCACTTTGCCCAGTACTTCCGAGATACGTTCCAACATGGCGGGATCTCCTTGGAAGAGGTGATCATCCCATGGGTGGAATTGGACCCCATTTCTTAACGATTTCACATGGCAGAGAAGCATCCGCCGCACCGCGTTTGGGCCTCCGGGCCGTTTGATTTGGATGGCTTGTCCGAAGCTGCGGAGCGGTTGATACCGGTTTTGACGGAAGTGCTTCGGCCGGTGGAAGGCGGGGCGATTCCCGCTGGCGTGGTTGCGCTTCAAGGCGAAATGGGAGCGGGGAAAACCACCTTGGTCAAGGCCTTGTGTGCAGCCTGGAATGTCGAAGAAGACGCCGTCAGTCCCACGTTCGGACTGGTTCAATGCTACAAAGGCCAAGGCCGTGCGATTTATCACCTCGACCTGTACCGGCTCAAGGACGAAGAAGAGGCCTGGGACCTGGGCCTCACCGAGTACTTTGATGGAGATGGGCTGAATTTTGTCGAGTGGCCCGAGCAAGCGCCGGGTGTGTTGCCCGCGGATGCCGTGCTGCTCGAAGTGCGGGTGAACGGCCTGCAACACGACGGAACGCGTGAGCTTTTCCTCTCCGTCCCGCATCAACGCGGGATGTAGTAATTTGTGCAGCGATGAGCGACAACAAGAAACGGATTCAGTCACTGGCACGCGAGGCGGCATTGCTGCCCCAGGAGGAGGTTCTTCAAATCTCCGAGCGCACGAGTGAACTGGTCATCGGCATCCCCAAGGAGGAGAGCTTTCAGGAAAAGCGCGTGGCCTTGGTTCCCGAAGCCGTCGCCCTGCTCGTGGCGCGCGGCCACCAGGTGCTCGTCGAGTCGGGTGCCGGAGAGCAAGCCCATTACCAAGATTCGGATTACAGCGAGTCAGGCGCCCGCATCGTCTACGATCGCCGGCAGGTGTTCCAAACCGCGATGGTCATCAAAGTGGAGCCTCCAACCTTGGAAGAGGTGGGCTTGATGGGCATGCGCCAAACCCTCATCAGCGCGCTGCAATGGACCGTCCAGTCCGAAGGCGTGCTCGAGGCGCTGGCCAAAAAGAAAACCACGGCGATTGCCTGGGATTTCCTCCAAAACGCAAACGGAATTTTCCCGTTGGTGCGCGCCATGGGAGAGATTGCCGGCAACACCTCCGTGCTCATCGCCGGCGAGTTGCTCGCGGGACCCGAAGGCAGAGGGACCTTGTTTGGTGGCGTTTCCGGTGTGCGGCCGACCGAAGTGGTCATCATCGGTGCTGGCACCGTGGGAGAATTCGCGGCACGGGCGGCCATTGGCCTCGGTGCGACGGTCAAGGTGTTTGACAACAGCCCCCACCGCCTCATTCGTTTGCAGAATGCGCTAGGACAGCGGTTGTGGACGAGCACCGTTCAACCGTCCGTATTGCAGGAGGCCCTCAAAACAGCCGATGTGGCGATCGGCGCCATTCGCGGCACCGGCCAACGGGCGCCGTTGATCGTATCCGAGCCGATGGTTGCGGGAATGCGCCGCGGAACGGTGGTTGTCGATGTCACCATCGACCGAGGCGGCTGCTTCGAAACCAGCCGGGTGACCTCGCACGAACGCCCCACCTTCACTGAACTGGACGTGATTCACTACTGCGTGCCCAACATTCCTTCCAGGGTGAGCCGAACAGCATCGAAAGCCCTGAGCAACATCATGGCCCCGTTGCTGCTGGAATTTGCGGCCGATGGCGGTGTGGATGATGCCATTCGCAAGAACCCCTTCGCGCGTTCGGGCATCTACATGTTCCAGGGCAAAGTGACCCATGCAGGCCTGGCAGAAGAGTCGGGATTGGCCCACAAGGACCTCGATCTGCTGCTAGGGACGTTCTGATGTTGAGGCCGCGCTGCCGGAAACCACCTTTTTGATTTCATTGAGCTTCATCAGCGCCTCGACCGGGGTCAAGTTGTCGATGTCCAAGTCGAGGATTTGCTCCCGCACCTGCTCCAAAACGGGGTCATCGAGTTGGAAAAAACTCAGCTGCACATCGGAAGCCATCGGCACGTCTGGGACAGGGGACGCGGGTGTGGACTCGTTGTCCAATTGCTTCCGGCTTGATTCCAATTGCTTCAGTACCTCCTTGGCCCGCCGCAAAATGGGGGTGGGCATCCCCGCCAGTTGCGCCACGTTGATGCCGAACGAGTGGTTGCTTCCGCCTTGAGCGAGCTTGCGCAGGAAGATGATTTTGCCGTCCACTTCGCGCACCGTCACATTCAAATTCACCACGCGGTGGAATCGCTCCTGCATGGCGTTGAGTTCGTGGTAGTGGGTGGCAAACAGGGTCAGCGCCTTGTGCGGGTGTTCGTGCAGGTATTCGGCAATGGACCAGGCGATGCTGACGCCATCGTATGTGCTCGTTCCCCGGCCAATCTCATCCAGCAGCACCAAACTCCGAGGGGTCAGGTTGTTCAGGATGGCGGCGGTCTCGTTCATTTCCACCATGAAGGTCGATTCTCCCGAAGAGATGTTGTCCGATGCACCCACCCGAGTGAAGATGCGGTCCAGGATGCCCAGGTCTGCAGAGGCGGCCGGCACGTATCCGCCCATTTGTGCCATCAGGCAGATCAACGCGGTCTGCCTCAGCAACGCCGATTTACCGGCCATGTTCGGTCCGGTGATCATCAGGATTTGGTTGCTGTCAGGGTGGAGTGCAACGTCGTTGGCGATGTACGGTTCGCCGGGTTTGAGCGCGCGTTCAATGACCGGGTGGCGCCCGTTTTTGATTTGAATGCCCTGTGCATCGTTCAGCCGCGGACGTACGTAGTCGTTGTCAATCGCCACTTGAGCGAGGCCCGTGAGGGCGTCCAACGCGCCGATGACGTGTGCATTTTGTTGCAGGTCCCCGATGTGCTCAGCCGCCGCTTGAACGAGGTTGTGGAAGCAAGCCAGTTCCAATGAAGCGGTGCGCTCCTGCGCATCGAGGATTTTGGCTTCGAGTTCCTTGAGCTCTTCAGTGATGTACCGTTCGGCTTGGGTCAGGGTCTGCTTGCGAATCCACTCCGCCGGCACTTTGTCCTTGTGCGTGTTGCGCACTTCGAGGTAATAGCCAAACACCTGGTTGTACGCGATCTTGAGCGATGAAATGCCCGTGCGCTCGGTCTCTCGCGCGCAGATAGCGTCGAGCGCAGCTTGGGCGTTGCTTTTCAGCGTACGCAGCTCATCCAGTTCAGCGCTCACGCCTTGTTCGATGACTTGGCCTTTTGCGGGGTTGACCGGGGGCTCCTCGACCAATTCCGAACGCAAGCGCTCGAGCAGTTGGTCGCACGGGGTCAGCCGTTCGAGGTAGGGCAGAAGGGGTGCTTCCCCGGCTGACAGCGCCGCAATGGACTGCACGGCTTCCAGGCCCTGGCGGAGTTGCCCCAACTCACGCGGGTTGATGCGCCCGGTGCTGGCTTTCGAAGCGAGTCGTTCGAGGTCGCCCGTGGATTTGAAAAGTGCTTGGAACCCTGTGCGCAAATCTTCGTCGCCATTGAGGCACTCCACTGCGTCCAGGCGTTGGTTGATGCCACCAACATCCGTCAAGGGCATGATCAGCCACCGCCGGAGCATCCGCGCCCCCATGGGCGATCCGGTTCGGTCGATGGTCTGGGCCAACGAAGTGCCGTCGTTGTGGTTGGGCTGGACGAGTTCGAGGTTGCGGATGGTGAACCGGTCCATCCACAAGGTGCCGTCTTCGCGCAGGGTGCGGATCGTTCGGACGTGCTTGGGCCGGTCGTGCTTGGCGTGGTCGAGGTAGTGAAGAACCGCCCCTGCCGTGAGCAAAGCCAAGGGCCGTGCATCGAGTTGAAACCCCTTAAGGGATTTGTTGTCGAATTGCTTTTGGATGCGCTCCTGGGCATAATCCGGTTTGAATACCCAATCGTCCAACCGGCTGAGGTGCCAGTCGCTGCCAAATCGTTCGGCAAATGCCGAGGCCTGGTTTTTCAGCACCAACACCTCCGCGGGCTGGTGTGCTCGAAGCAACCGGTCGATGAGTGCTTCATCGCCTTCAGCCGTGGCAAAGTCTCCGGTCGAAATGTCGAGGAGGGCGAGGCCATAGCCGGTCTTGTCGCCGTACACAGCTGCGAGGTAGTTGTCGGTCCGGGCATTGAGTACTTGGTCGTGAAAAGCGACCCCCGGGGTGACCAACTCCGTGACACCGCGCTTGACGATACCAACAGCTTTTTTCGGGTCTTCGAGTTGATCACACACGGCTACGCGGTGCCCCGCTCGCACCAACCGTGGCAGGTAGGTGTCCAGCGAGTGGTGGGGAAAGCCAGCGAGTTCTACTTCGCTCGCACTTCCGTTCCCCCGTTTTGTCAATACGATGTCCAGGACATCGGCCGCTTTGACGGCGTCGTCTCCAAAGGTTTCGTAGAAATCGCCCACCCGAAAAAGGAGCAGCGCTTCAGGGTAATCGGCTTTGACCCGATTGTACTGCTGCATAAGGGGTGTCGCTTTCTTGGCCATGGGGCTTAGGCCACGCGCAACCCGGACTGCTTGTTATCGGTGAAGTGTTTTTCGGCGAATGTGCGGGTGACCGTCAGTTCTTTCTCCTCGGTTCCCGGTAGCTCAAACATGGCATCGTTCAATACGGCTTCCATGATGCTGCGAAGGCCGCGCGCGCCGAGCTTGAATTCGACGGCTTTCTCTACCATGTAATCCAACCCTGAGGCATCAAACTTGAGATTAATGCCGTCCATTTTGAACAGCTCGATGTACTGCTTGCACAATGCGTTCTTGGGCTCAGTTAAGATTTGCCGGAGTGCCGACGCGTCCAAGGGGTTCAGGTGCGTAAACACCGGGAATCGACCGATGAGTTCCGGAATCAACCCAAAACTCTTCAGGTCAGCGGGAGCGGCGTATTGGAGCAGGTTTTCGTCATCGATGTGGTCCTCGTCGTTCTGGTACCCGATGGAAGCGCGGTTAACGCGCCGTTCGATGATTTTTTCAATGCCCGCGAACGCTCCACCGCAGATGAACAGGATGTTCTTGGTGTTGATGGAGATGAGCTTCTGCTCGGGGTGCTTGCGGCCGCCTTGTGGGGGTACGCTCACTTCGGCCCCTTCGAGCAACTTCAGAAGCGCCTGCTGAACGCCCTCACCGCTCACGTCGCGCGTGATGGAAGGATTGTCGCTCTTGCGGGCAATTTTATCCACCTCGTCGATGAAGACGATGCCGCGTTCGGTTTGCTCCACATTGTAATCCGCCGCTTGGAGCAGCCGTGACAGCACGCTTTCGACGTCTTCCCCCACGTACCCCGCCTCCGTCAATACGGTGGCATCAGCGATGCAGAATGGGACGTCGAGCATGCGGGCGATGGTGCGCGCCAGCAAGGTCTTGCCGGTGCCTGTTTCCCCGAGCAAAATCACGTTGGATTTGTCGATTTCGACTTCGCTGTCGTGCGTGGGGTTCAGGATGCGCTTGTAGTGGTTGTAGACCGCAACACTGATGGTCTTTTTGGCTTCCTCTTGGCCAATGACGTAGGAGTCGAGGTGCTCCTTGATTTCTTTCGGAAGCTTGAGTGAGAAGGCTGCACCAGCGGGTGCGGCTTTTTTCTCCTCGCGCAAAATGCCATCGGCCTGCTCGATGCAATGGTCACAGATGTGGCCCGTAACGCCGGCAATCAAGACGTCAACGTCTTCTTTGCTGCGCCCGCAGAATGAACAGTGGATGGGGGTATCACTCATCGTGGTGATGCTTATTTGCGTTCGAGAACCTCGTCAATCATGCCGTACTCCTTGGCTTCGGATGCAATCATCCAGTAATCGCGGTCGGAGTCGTTCCACACCTTCTTTTCGGTCTGGCCGCTGTGGTGGGAAATGATGGCGTAGAGCTCCTTCTTCAGCTTTTGAATTTCACGGGCGGTGATTTCAATGTCAGAAGCTTGACCGCTCGCTCCACCGAGGGGCTGGTGGATCATGACCCGGCTGTGCTTCAAGCCCGTTCGCTTTCCAGCAGCACCTGCGCAAAGGAGTACGGCTCCCATGGACGCAGCCATGCCGGTGCAGATGGTGGCGACATCCGGACGGATGTACTGCATGGTGTCGTAGATGCCGAGGCCCGCATACACGGAGCCACCGGGGCTGTTGATGTAAATCTGGATGTCCTTGCTCGCGTCGGTGGACTCCAAGAAGAGCAACTGGGCTTGGATGACGTTGGCGATGTAATCGTCGATGCCCGTGCCCAAGAAAATGATGCGGTCGGCCATCAAACGCGAAAAGACATCCACCTCTCGGAAGGGCATCTGACGCTCTTCAATGACGGTGCGTGTTAGGTTTTCAGGGCCGTATGCATGGGAGATGTAATCCCGCACGGTTTGGCTGCTCATGCCGCGGTCTTTGACGGCATACTTGAGGAATTCGTTGCGATCGGTCATGTTATAAAAGTACAGACGTTTTCCGTTCTCGGTGCGCGCATTTGCGGCCGATTAGCAATCTTTTGTGAACGGGTGTTCTTGATAAACTCGACCCTCTACAAACGCTGCGCTCTCACCGAACCTCTGCGGCCACCTTCGCAAAGTCCTCGACCGAAACGCTCTTGTCCTTGATGGTGACCCGTGGCTTCAAGTTGTCCACCACTTTGCGCTCGATGATGATGTCCGCAATGCGGCGGCGCTCGTCGTCGTTGGCGAGTGCGTTCTTGGCAAAGTTGTCGAGCATTTCGCCTTCGAGCGGCATGCCGTATTGAGCGTACTGCGCCCCGATGACTTTTTTGGCTTCCTCCTCCAACTCTTCACCCGTCACGCGCATGTCCGCATCTTTCATAACGGCTTGTTGGAGCAACTGCCAACGCATCGAGTCAGCGTAGCTGGGGTATTCCTTCTCCAGCTGCTCCTCCGTGAGCGGATTTTCGTTGTTCATCTGGACCCAACGCTTCAAGAAGGCGTCGGGCATCTGAATCTTCATGTGCTCGATGAGGTCCACAACGAACCGGCGGCGGAAAATGTGCTCCGCGTCGCGGTCGAACTGATTCGTCAACTCCTCGGCCACTTTTTCGCGGAAGTCCTTCTCGGTGCTGACCACGTCTTTGCCGAGGACTTTGTCCCAAAGGCTTTGGTCGTTTTCCGCGGGGGTGAGGCGCTTGATCTCTTTGACTTCAAAACGGAATTGCCCCTTCAAGTCGTGGACCTGTTCGTGGCTGATGCCGAGCATCTTCCCGAGGTCATCGTGACCATGCGACACCTTGTGCGGGTCGACATCAAAGGTGTCGCCGACCTTCGCGCCGGTCAGGGCCTTGCGGGTTTTTTTGTCGTCGAGGTGTTCGAGTGCGATGTTGGAATCGCTTTCGATGCCGCCTTCGAGGGGTTCACCGGCATCATTCAACTGGGTGAAATGGCCGATGAGCAAATCCGTGTCAGAAGCGACTTCTTGTTCGCTGATGCTTCCGTGGCGACGGGTGTGGTCGGTTACGGCAGCTTCGATGGCCTTTTTGTCCACCTTGATGACGTGGCGGGTGAACTTGGCGCTGCGTCCGAAGCTCAAGTTGATTTCCGGAGCGAGGCCAATTTCGTAGGCAAAGGTGAAGTTTTCAGGCTTTTCCCAATTTCCCGATGCTTCGGTGCTGGTTTCGGGGATGGGGTTGCCGAGGATGTCGATCTTTTCCTTGGTGATGTAGGCGCTCAATTCTTCAGAAATGATCTTGTTCATTTCATCGGCGAGGACCGGTGCGGCGTATTGCTTCCGGATGAGGGCCATGGGCGCCTTTCCTTTGCGGAAGCCAGGGTACGTGGAGTTCTTGCGGTAGTCGTTGAGGATTTTCTCAACGCGGGATTCGTAGTCCGCAGGTTCAACGGTTACGGTCAGTCGAGCAGTGAGCTCGTCGATGGGGTTGCGATCGATTTGCATAGGCGATGTAAGAAAGCTTGGGAATTGACGTTAGCGTTTGCTGATGGCCTGTGTTCAAGCGTTTTTGGTTCATGCTTTCCGAATGGTGCGGGTGGAGGGACTCGAACCCACACGCCTCGCGGCACTGGATCCTAAATCCAGCGTGTCTACCAATTTCACCACACCCGCCCAGTCAGAAAGGGGTGCAAAGGTAGGAATACGGATATTTCGATGGAACTTGCAGGCGATGAATTTCGGATGCCCTTTTCAAAATCGGTTGCGCGCACTCTTGTTAGGCCTTGCCGGAGCTGTCGCCGTGGTCGCATCGGCCCAGGAAAGCGAACCCATTCGCATCCAAATTCTGCAAGCGGACGCCATCCTTCGGGACCGTTCGCAACCCGATGTGCAGCGGTTGATTGGCGGGGTGCTCTTGGGCATGGAGGACAGCCGTTTGCGGTGCGATAGCGCCTGGCGGTATGACGATGGAACCTTCCGGACCATGGGCAATGTGCAGTTGACGGACGGTCCTCAAACCCTGCGGGCCGATGAAATGGAGCTGAACCCGGAGACCCAGTGGGTGCGGGCCAAATCCGATGCGGACCGCCGCGTGCAGTTGGATGCAGAGGTCGGGCAGTTGACGTGTACGGTTTTGCGTTACCATTTGAAGCGGGAAGTGGCCCTGTTGCCTTCGGGCGGGCGATTGCAAGACGACGGCCGGTCGGTTGAGTTTCAACACGGTCAATACCAAGCCAAGACGGCGTTGCTGATGCTCGGAGGTTCGGTGCACATGGACAACGCGGATTACACCTTGGACTCCGACAGCCTGCATTGGCGGGAAGAAGTGGATGAATTTTCGTTTCACGGTCCAAGTCACCTGCGTACGACGGATGAGCGCTTTGAACTGCGGTGCAGCAGCGGCGAATTTGATGTGGAGACCGAGTCGGGGTGGTTTGGGGGCGCCGGCGCTCCCGGGGTTGAGTTGCGCAACGACGAGGTGTGGCTCGAGGCCGATAGCGTTCACCTTCCGCCAGACACCTTGCTCCCTGCCACTGCCGTGGGGGAGGTGGACATTACGGATACCTTGGAATTGTGGACGTTGTCAGGGCATTACGCTGAACGGTTGGAGCGGGGCGAAGAATTTGACGTTTGGGTTGCCGGGAAACCGGAGCGGCGGGCGTGTTGGGTTGACGCCGGGGAGGAGGACACGTTGAAGCTGGTGGCCGATACAATCTCCGTCCTGGGCGGGTTGACCACCGTTTGGCCGGCGGTTGAATTGAGCCAAGGCGATGCCTCAGCGTCCTGTGATACACTCATTTGGAATACCGATGCAGACCGCGTTCAGCTCTTGCGCCGCCCTAAAATGTGGATGGAAGGCTGGTTGCTCCAGTCCGATTCGTTGGAATGGGCCGTGGTGGAAAATCGCCCCGAATCGCTGCGTGCGGCGGGCCATGCGAGTTTGATGATGCCCATTGACAGCGGGGCGTGTTACCAGCAAATCGCCGGCCGGGAAATTACCGGTCGTTTCGCCTCGAATGCCTTGGAGGCCGTTTGGGTCAATGGCAATGCGCAAAGCGTTTATTTCGATAGCGAGGCCGATGCGCCATGCGCTGAATTCAACCAGTCGTTGTGCAGCAAGATGCGGATGGACTTTGATGAAGGTGAGGTCAAACGCATTGTCCTGTTGGATCGCCCGGAAGGGCAGTGGAAATCGGGTGATGCTGATGCGCCCCTATTGGAGGGGTTAAACTGGGTGAATGCGCCGGAAGTGAAGCGCGAGTAGCCGTCCCTGCATTTCGTGGCTTGCGTCGGTGTTCGGATGCCAACTTGCCGCCTCGGATGGGGGGATTGATGCGAGGGGTGAGTGGGGTGGCGTTGGCGGTTGTGATGCCGTTAGTTGGCATTGGACAACAGCCGGGTTGGGTGCAAGATGTGCCTTGGATTCAAACGGCTTCGTTGAATGTGCATTCCTGGAGCGCGGGGGAGACGTTTGCCCTGCAGCAGCAAACGCTCTTGCCGGAGTTCGGTGTGGTCGCATGGGGCTTCACCCAAATAGGGACATTTAGTCGTTTGGCGGTTTGCGCTGGGACGCAAGTCAAGTTGACCCCGCAGGTAGCGGCCCAGCTCCGCATGGGGTGTATGGCCAGAAGGTGGCTGCCAGCGAACGGGGTTCGCTGGACCGTGCGCCCCAATCTACACGCACTCATTCGCGGCCAAGGGAACGATGGCCAAACGGTAACGCTGGGCATTGCATTCGCCCCAGAAGGTCCGTTGCCACACGTTCAAGCAAGGGAGGAATTGGTGATTCAGTTGAAGGGGGTTGTTGAACGCAACGAACGGCGCTTGCACGCCCGCTGCACATGGACAGGAGCTGGAGCCGCACTGGAGTGGCAGTGGTTAACTCGGTTGGATGCTCAATCGTATGTGGGGGTCTGTTGGCGCATGCTGCCTGGATTTTTGGGGATTCTCGGCAGCCGGGAATGGGGGACGCACAGATGGTCGGTTGGCATCATTCGGGGGATTCGGCATCAGGGCATGAGCTTGGTGCTGGGACTGGATGCGTGTTGAAGGTGGACATGGTGCGGATGTTTTGGTTGTTGCTTGGGGTTTATGGCTTCGTCACGACGCTCCACGGCCAGTGGCAGGAGCTGGACGCTGCATTGACCGAACAGGTCAACTCAGGGTGGCTCAGTGGACAGGAGCGCCTGTGCATCTTGGACCATTTGGACCGGACAGGAGCGCCCATTGCGCTTGAAGAAGCGTGGGCCATCCAAGGCCTTACCCATGCGGCCGCTCAAGCCTTGATGCAGAACGTGGAGTGGCAACACTTGGTCGACCGCGCCCAGCGCCAGGCCACGGGTCGCGGCCTTGCAGCAGAGGGGCGGTTTGCTCGGTCAATGGGTGTGCACTCTGTCCGCTTGAGAAACCCGGGAAAATGGGGCTTGCGCTGGGATCACGGTGCGGCAGCTGTGACGGGCTACGTGCAAGCATCCGTCGGCCGAGGCGGCCAATGGCGTGCACTCCTTGGTGGACATCGGTTGGGCTGGGGCAACCGGATGCTGGTGGGTGAAGGGGTCCTGTTTGCCGGCTTGGATGTGCCTTCTTTCGCTCTACCGGTGCAGTATGGATTTGCGCCGATGTGGGGTCCGAAAACGCACGACACACGGAGCGGGATGGTGGTGCACCGGGAGGGTCGCGTGGCGTCTACCTTGAGTGTCGATGCTGTTGACGGCGACGTGGCAGCGGTGATTGGAGGCAACGGCCAACACGGCCTCATTGCCCGAACGGGTGGCGGCAAGTTTGCTGCCACCGCTTATGTGCAGGGGTTGTCGGGCATGCGCCAGTGGATTGCGGAGGCCGGTCGGCTGAACCATGGATGGGGGCTGAGTGGTGCCTGTCAGTGGCTTCACGAGCGCACCAATGAAGCCCGGCTGCGGTTCGAGGTGTTCAAACCCGATGGCACCATGGAACTGGATCTGGAGGCTTCGGCGGGCGGAGAATGGAGGGGCGACCACTGGCTCGTCCGCTGGCACGTCGAGTGGGGCAACCGAAGCGACGTGCATCCTTTGTGGATTAAATGCAGACGGGAATGGCCGGAGGGCGTGGCAGTAGAAGTACACTGGCGCACAGCACAGACAAGTGGACCCGATGCGCGGGCGAGCCAACGGTTGGAATTTCGCGGGCACTGGAAGGTGGACCCGCTGGCTTTTCGCTTCACGCTGATTCCATTTGCGGATGAAGGGGCACCGGGTGCGGTGAGCGCGTTTTTCGCCTACCAATTCGGCGCCTGGAGGTTCAAGCAAAGCGTTACAACCTGGACGCTTGATGCCGGGCGACGGGCCTACATCCCGGAGCCATCGTCGATTGGGACTTCCTACCGGATGCTTTCCGGATCGGGCTACCGAATGGCCTCCCTGCTGCAATTCAACCACCCAAATGGTTGGTCGTGGTTGGCCGCGGTTGTCCGTTCCAATCGGCCGGCCGCACTGGAAGTCGGCGACAATATGTTGACATTGACCTCTGCACAAACTGAAATCAACCTGTCCATCCGCATGAACTTGTGACGCTATCTTCGCCAAAAGACTATCGACGAATGGCAACGACTTCAGACATCAAAAACGGCCTCGTGTTGAACCACAACAACGGCCTGTGGCAGATCATTGAATTTCTGCATGTCAAGCCCGGCAAAGGAGCGGCGTTTGTGCGAACAAAGCTCAAAAACCTTCAAACGGGAAAGGTGGTTGATCACACCTTCAATGCAGGGGTGAAAATCGATCCCGTCCGGATTGAGACCCGCGAATACCAATACCTGTACAACGACGATCAGAGTTTTTTCTTCATGAACCTCGAGTCGTTTGAGCAAATTCCGATTGAGCGCCATGTCATCAATGCGCCGGAATTTTTGAAGGACGGGCTGATTTGCCAATTGCAATTTCATGCGGACGAGGAGCGCGTGTTGAGCTGTGACTTGCCGACCCATGTCGAAGCCGAAATCACCTACACCGAGCCGGGCATCAAAGGCGATACGGCGACCAACACCCTGAAGCCGGCCACCACCGACACAGGGGTTGAAATTCGTGTGCCGTTGTTCATTGACATCGGTGACTTCGTCAAAGTGGATACCCGCAACAAAGAATACGTCGAGCGCGTCAAAAAGTAACCCCATGGCCCACAGCGTCGAACGGCTTGAGCAGCGGCTCGAGGTCCAAGATTACAAGCTGAATGCGTTGCTCGATGTGACGCAGGGCATCAACGCGCGCGCCACAGAGGCGGAATTGCTCGAACAATACCGGGTCACGCTGGCGGAGAATTTGGGCATTCACCGGTTGGTGTTGTACGCCAACGACGACGGTTGGAAGTGCCTGTTAACCAATGGTGTGGCCGGAGAGATTCCGTCCGTCTTGGAAGCGTCTTTCTTCGACAAGGGCGGGCAGGTTCGTTTGCATTCTTCGCAGGGAAATGAGGAATTTGATGTGGTGATCCCCGTATTGCACAACGGAGCGCCTATCGCATACTTGCTGGCCGGAGATACCGAGGAGGGAACGGGGGTGAGCCCCGTTGTGAAGCACCTGCGCTTCATCGAATTGTTGACCAACGTATTGATTGTGGCGCTTCAGAACAAGCGACTGGAGTTGGAACGGGTGCGCCAAGAAGCAACGCGCCGTGAGTTGGAGCTTGCCGCGGACCTCCAATCCATGCTGGTGCCAGCGGATTGGCCCCGTGATCGGGACGTTGACGTTGCCGCTTTTTACAAGCCTCACTTGGAAGTGGGCGGCGACTACTACGATGTGTTTTCTGTGGATGAGGACCGGTTGGTGTTTTGCATGGCAGACGTCAGCGGCAAGGGCATCGCGGCGGCGTTTCTCATGTCGAATTTTCAGGCGAACCTCCGCGCCATTTTTCAATACGAGCCCAGCGATTTAGCCAAAGTGGTGACCCAGTTGAACAAACGGGTGATGGACAACGCCAAAGGCGAGAAATACATCACGCTCTTTGCCGCGGTCTACAACCGCAGGGACCAGAGCTTGCAGTACATCAATTGCGGCCACAACCCACCGGTGCTGATGTCGGCAGATGGCACGACCCAGCAACTCGAGTTGGGATGTTGCGGGCTGGGGATGTTCCGGGAAATTCCATCCATCGAAGCAGGAACCGTGAACATCCGGCCGGGAGCCACCCTTTTGTGCTACACCGACGGGCTCGTGGAGCAGGAAAATTCAGACGATGTGCCCTTTGGTATGCAGCGGATGGAAGAGGTGGTTCGAGAACGGCGCGGCATGCCGGTTGACGCGGTGCAACAAGCGTTGACTGAGGCCGTCCGCACCTTCAAAGGTTCGGAGCCCAGCTTCGATGACACTGCCCTGATGGTCGTTCGCTTCAAGTGATGGCCGCAGGCTGCTCTTCGGCATCTGCATCCCCGGTGAGGTTCCACACCATAAGCAAGGCGAAAAACCCCCAGAACAGCGCACTGGCTTTGTCGGTGTCCAAGTAGTTGTTCAGCACCCCGTGCACGAAATACGTCATCAGGCCGAGGAAGACCCCCATGGCAAGGTTGCGTTGATCCCGATTGCGCAGTTGGTTTTGCACCCGGAATCCAAGGTGCAAGCAGAAGCCCAACAATCCCAAGGCAAAAACCATCCCGAGGACGCCCTGCTCTGCAAGCGGTCCGAGGTATTCGCTGTGCGCATTTCCGCCATCGGCGTTGTTGGTGCTGATGATGGTGCGGTCTTCAGAACGCTGGAACGGCGCGTACACAAACTGATAGGTCCCTGGCCCCCAGCCACTGACCGGGCGCTCTTGGAACAGCGCAAGGGCAGCGTTCCACCGGTTGAGGCGCTCCAAATTTGACGCGTCACTCGAGACATTGGAAATCGATTCCACGTGTTCGGCGAGGTCATCCGACGAGTCTTGTTCGTTGCGTTGAAGCTGAATCAGCAGCGCATCTTGGGCCACCCACAGGAACCCCAAAACCAAGATCCCCGCACTCACCAACGTGCGCAATCGAACACCAAGCTTCATTACGCCGAACAACGCACCAACCGCCGCGAGCGAGACCCACGCAGCTCGTGTGTACGAAAAGACCATGCCCGTGACCAAGATGGCCAGTACCCCGAGCAGGACCACGCGCACAAACGCCGAGAACCGCCGCCATGTCAGCAAGGCGAGCACCGGTGGAATGACCATGGCCAATGCCGCGCCGTACGATGTGTGGTCCTTGTAGAACGGCTTCATCACCCAGTGTCCGGCGTCCTTTTCAAAGCCAAAACCTGCATGGCGAATCAACGTGTAAATGATGACGATGCACAGGGGAAAGGCGTAGGCCAGAATGAACTGGTGCCGGCGCTCCGGAGCGTGCAGGAAGAGGTGGCCGAGGAAGAAGAAAAATCCAACGACAAACCACAGCCGGGCGGTGAAGAATTTCAGCGAAACCACGGGGTATTCGCTCACAATGGCCGTGAGGAGAATCCACACCAAGGACCCGCTTACCCAGTAGGTCACCGGATGGCGGAGCAGGCGTTGGTCCACTGGAAAGCCACGCATGGCCCGCAAGATGAACAACAGCAGCAGCCCAGCCAGCAGTGGTTCGGTGGGCAAGTACACGCCGAGGCCGCCAAGTTCCATCTCCTCGAGGTTGAGGCTCAACGGCACGGCAGCTACGAGAAAAAGGAGCAAAATGTCCAACCGCGTGAAGGCCAGCCAAATGCCAGCGGCAGCCACTGGCAACAGCGCCAGCCAGGGAAAATCATGGTAAACGCCCAGCATGACCGCACCGGTGAAAGCCGCGGTCAATAGCAAGGGCCAATGTGTGCGGATGGCTGACACGGGTTAGGCCGCGGAAGAGTCTTTGAGGTTCTCTGCCGCCAGCAGCACGAGGAGGGCGAACACCAGGGTGCTCGCGACGCTCATGACGACGATGAGCCAGCGGATGGGCTTGGACTTCTTGTCGGCAGGCGCTGCGTAGTCCACCACAAAGGCGGAGGGCATTTGCGTTTCCGCGTCGAGTTTCATCAATTCGAAGCGCTTCTTGAGGATGGCTTCCCGTTCGTAAGCGGCTTCGATGAGGTTGGAGAGCTTGTTGAATTGGTTGGCGTAGTTGGAGATTTCCGCCATCTGCTTGCGGATCTTTTCGGCATTGCCGGGTAACCCCTTCGCAATCGCCGTTGCGTATTGCTCGTTCAGGCCCTCGATTTGGGTGGCAAAGTCATACACCCCCAAGCCGTACAGTTGCCCCAACTCGTCTTCCATCGTGGTGATTTCCTGCTGCACCTGTTCCAAGGAACTCTTGGCATATCCCAAGGCCTCACCTGCGCGGTCGTTGCGCAGCCGGTTGGCCACTGAGTCGGCCAAAAACGCAATGTCGTTGGCCATGTCAGCGGCACGCTTGGGATCGCGGTCCAACACGCTGACCTCGATGGAACCATAACGCGTCAGGCGGGCATCGACATTGGAGTTGTATTCCTTGCCGAGCAAGGCCTGCGCTCCCGGCTGGCTCTGGTCGATGTCGTAGTGCAGCCAGAGGTCGTACTTCTGAATGATGCGCGTGCGGATGCGGTCTGAATTGAGGATTTGCAACAGCCGTTCGGCGTCTTCTGTCTCCCCGTATTCGAGGAGGTCGTTGCGCTTGATTTCCTCATAAAATTGTTCCCCGATTGAATGCTGCGGCGTGGCGAACATGATCACGGTGGATTTGAACTGTTCTTCCATCATCAAGGCGACGGCGGAAGACAGAACCGCCGCACCTACTCCAATTGCGATGAATGTCTTCAGGCGATCAAAAATGAACCGGAGGAGGTGCGTGGAATTGAGTTGGGAGTCAGAAGTGCTCATGAAGTAGGAATCGACTTAGGAGTCGGCAAAGGTATTCATCTTATCCGATAGCAGTTGCCGGAGGGTTTGGGTTTGAGCGATGCCGGGAAAGGCGCCGGCGGCGATGCAACAAAGGAGGCACAACACCACGGACCACCCGGAGGTGTTTGCCCAACGCAGAAATGCCCCACATATTGCGGCGCACGCCAAGGAATGCAAGAGCGCGGTCTGCCCGACTTTCCACCAGATTCGACCGGGATGAAACCGCATGGCACAAGCCGTTTGCAGGCCGACGACGAGGACTTGTGTGCCAGCGCTGACGACGGCACACCCCAAGGCCGCGTTTGAGCCGTCAGCTTGGCTGAGCCACCATGCGTTGCCGGCTACGTTGGCGACGGCGCCCAAGGCCGCTAAGCGATTCAGCAGTTTCAGGTCTCCCCGAGCTGTGAGCAACGTGCTGTACACGTAGCCCTGGGCAAACACGGCAAACGATGCCATCAGCCACGGCAGGATCGGGGCAGCTTCATTCAGAAACGAAGCATAGAATAGGCCGAGAAACGCCGGTGCGAAAAAGGCCGCAACCCAAGCAACGCTGCCTCCTCCGACGAGGAGCAAACGGCTGACTCCAGCGGCCAGCGGACGAACGTCTTCTCCAGCGCTCAACATGCGGGTGAAATAAGGTAGCAGGAGGGTAGCGAACAGAAAGCCAATCATGTTGGCTGCTTCGAAGAGCCGGTACCCCATGGCATACCACCCGGCTTGGACCGCGCCGTTCGGCGCCATTCGCTCGAGCATGATGGCATCGACCCGGTGGTACGTCATCATCAGCAAGAAGAGCAACGCATAGGGCCAGCTGCTTTTGAAATGGGCCCAGATGTTAGGAGAAGCCGTCAACGGAACGGGCAACGCCTTGCGCAGTTTTTGAATCCTCAGAGAACCCAGCAGCAGGCTGCAGGTGAGGGCTGCAGTTGTCCCACCAAGTAGCCATTCCAATTGAAACGCATCACGCGCAAAAAGCAACGCGCCCAGTCCCACCAGCAGCAAGGCTCGGTCGGCAATGGATACCCATGCGTCGGCTCGGTGTTCGCCTGCGCCTTGAAGCCCTGCGCGAACGTAGAGTACGGCACTGAGCAAGGCCTGGTTGATGCCCACCCATCCCAGCCATTGCAGGGAGGTGCCCCGGTAGCCGAGCAAGTAACCGGTCGCGAGCAGCGCAAGGAGGTAGATCGGGAATAGCATTCCCTTGGCCCGCCATCCCGATTGGAAATGGCCGTTCAAATCTTCGGGATTCTGCGCGATTGCCCGGGTGGTGTGGTTGGCCAAGCCGGCATCCAGCAAAATATTCAACAGGATACTCAGGCTCAGCAGCGGGAAGAAATTCCCCCAAGCCTCCGGCCCCAAGGCATCTTGGATTTTGGCGTCAACCACCAACAGATACGCTGGCTTGATGGTCAGGTTCAAGACCATGAGCCAGGAGAGGTGGGTGAGGAATTTCTTCAAAATGCCGAAATCGCTTGGTAGTGCAAATAACGGCATATGCACCGCAGAATTGTCTGCTATCTTCGCAGGAATGGCTCGCATCGCGCTCAACGCACGGCTCCTCATTCCCGGTCGCCTCGAAGGCATCGGGTGGTTCACGGATGCGTGCTACCGCAGAATCATTGCGGACCACCCGGAACACGAGTTTTTACTGCTCTTTGACCGAACGCCGGATGCCGCATTTGAATACGGTCCCAACGCCACATCCATGCGCCTGCTCCCGCCCGCGCGCCGTCCTTTTCTGTACGATGCGTGGTTCGATTACAGCGTGACTCGGGCACTTCGCCGCTGGAAAGCAGACGTCTTCGTGTCCACCGATGGCATGCTCAGCCGCCGAACGGCAGTGCCACAATTGGCCGTATTCCACGACTTGAATTACATGCACCATCCCGAGTGGATGCCCGCACGGGAGGCGCGGTATTACCGAAGCCGCTTTCCAGAATTTGCACGGATCGCTCAGCGGCTGGTAACGGTCAGCGAATTCTCCAAGAGCGATATCGTTGCGCAGTTTGGCGTGCCGTCCGATTCCATCGATGTGGTGTACAATGCGCCGGATTCCATCTATGCACAAGGAACAACCGCCGAGCGAGCTGCCGGAGGACGATTCACGGACGACCGCCCCTACTTTCTCTTTGTGGGCAGCCTGCATCCGCGCAAAAACCTGAACGGCTTGCTCGAGGCATTTGGAATGTACCGGGCAGATGGAGGCACGCGCGAATTGTTGATTGTCGGTGCTGGGATGTGGAGTGCAAGTGAAACGCCGCAGGATGGGGTGCACTACGCCGGTCGTTTGGGCCGCGACGAATTGGCGCAGGTCATGCGCGGTGCCGAGGGGCTGGTTTTTGTTCCGTGGTTTGAAGGGTTCGGCGTGCCGATTGTCGAAGCGTTTGCGTCAGGAGTTCCGGTGATTGCGAGCAATACGACAGCGATGCCAGAAGTCTGTGGCGGCGCGGCTGCTGCCTTGGTGGACCCTGCGAATGCAGCTGAAATTGCCGAGGCCATGCAACGATTGGAAGCCGATGAGGCGATGCAAAATCGAGCTGTAGAGACGGGTTTGGCGCGAGCAAGAGACTTTTCTTGGGAAACCTCAGCCAACCAATTGATGGCATCCATTCAAACGGTACTTGCGTCACATGCTTGAAGCGTGGATCGAACGAGACCGCATGGAAGCGGGTTGTGATGAAGCCGGCCGCGGTTGTTTGGCGGGTCCTGTCACTGCGGCCGCAGTGGTGCTGCAGCCCGAATTCGCTCAGCAACTGGTGCAGGAGGGCCACTTGAATGATTCCAAGAAAATGACCAAAGCCAAGCGCCAGGCCCTGCGGATTGAGATTGAGGCCCATGCGCTGGCGTGGGCTGTGACCCACGTTTCACCGGAAGAGATTGACCGCATCAACATTTTGAATGCATCGTTTGCGGCCATGCGGTGGTCGGTGCGGGCACTGTCGGTCCAGCCGGATTTCATGCTCATCGATGGCAACCGGTTTCGAACGGCGGAAGGCCTCCCGGAATACGGATGCTACGTCAAGGGCGATGCGCGGTTTGCGTCCATCGCCGCGGCGAGCGTTTTGGCCAAAACCCACCGGGATGCCTACATGCTGGAGCTGCACGCAGCCTTCCCGCAGTATGGGTGGGATGCCAATGCGGGCTATCCGACGAAGCAACACCGCTCGGCCATCCGGGAGCACGGGACAACATCCCATCACCGTTCGTCGTTCCGCCAGTTGCCCGAGCAGATGACGCTGTTTGCCTGAACAACAAAAGCATAGTGGCGGTTACAAATGCAACTGCCTCAGAACCGTTGAGTTAAGGAAATGTTGTTTTTATCCACACAATGCGTTGATTTGTCGAGTTTTCAGTAGTTTGCGTAAGAATTTATAACCAAAACTCACGACATGCGTTCACTCAACCTGTTGCTGGCGGCTTTGTTCTTCGGAGCGAATTTGTCTGGATCCGCGCAGTGCGGGCTGTTTTTCTCGGAATATGCCGAAGGGAGCAGCAATAACAAGTACCTCGAAATTTACAACCCTACCAACGAGGCCATCGACCTCAGCGGCTACGCTTACCCGAGCACAAGCAATGCTCCGAGCGTACCCGGTGAATACGAATTCTGGAATGCCTTCGATGAAGGAGCGACCATTGCTGCAGGTGGGGTTTATGTGATTGCTCACCCCTCTGCAGATGCTGCAATTTTGGCTTTTGCGAATGAAACGCACCAGTACCTCTCCAACGGTGATGATGGCTATGCATTGGTAGAAGGAACCGAGGATTCATTCACCATTCTGGACGTCATTGGAAACTGGGACGCCGATCCCGGTTCAGGCTGGGAGGTTGCAGGAACATCCAACGGAACGCAAAACCACACGTTGGTGCGCAAGAGCGACGTGACCATGGGCGTGGGCTACGATTGGGCTACAGCGGCTGGCACGAACGCCGATGACTCGCAATGGATTGTCCTTGACAATAACGTTTGGGACTACCTCGGTTCACACGATTTCACCGGAAATTGTGGAGCGGCAGTGCCCGGTTGCACCAACGAAAACGCGTCCAACTACAATGCCGACGCCACAGAAGATGATGGCTCGTGCACGTTTGACAATGCATGCAACGTCGACGGGGTGGTCGTCACGGCTGGCGGATTCTACTTCAGCCCGCAAGACCTCGCCATCGAACCTGGTACTACAGTAGTATGGGAAAACGTAGGCGGATCACACAACGCCAACGGCACCACCAATACGTTGACCGGTGAGTCCTTTGGTAACCCAGAAGACTTCTTCTTCTCTCCTGTTAGCTCCAGCGGCGAAGCCGTATGCATTGGCAGTTTCACCTTCACCATTCCCGGAGTGTACTCTTACGACTGCTCAGTTGGCACACACGCTGCCTTGGGCATGGTCGGAACGGTGACGGTCGGTACCGGTGGTTGCACCAACGCGGCAGCACCGAACTACAACGAAGCAGCTGATTTCGATGACGGTTCATGCTTGGAGGTAACGACGACAGCGATCGCTGCCATCCAGGAAGGGCAATTGACGGATGCTTACACAGGCACGACGGTGGTGACCAACGGTGTTGTTACGGGTGTCTTTGGCTCGTTGGTGAGTGTTCAGGATGGCCAAGGT
>PKEB01000002.1 GCA_002863125.1 Flavobacteriales bacterium | reverse complement strand
TCGGTGCAGTTATCCGCGTCATCGCAGATGCCGTCCGCATCCACATCAGCCAAGCAAGCGCCACCACAGATACCCAAAGCATCGTTCTGATTTCCATTGCAATCGCAATAATCAGCAGGGATACCTGTCCCGCCACACACGCCGCATTCATCATTGACCTGACATGCCGAATTAATTGGGTCATCGTAATTACAGGCTGAAGTGTCGGTGCAGTTATCATCTTGATCACAGATGCCATCTGCATCTACATCGTTGTCCACGTCAAGAATGGTTCCGGTACCATCCGTTTCACCTGAGCATAATTCGCATCCCGTCGGAATGATGCAAGATCCATCATCCGAAAGAGCGCCACTATCGAAATTGCACGCAGCAGGATTCGTGCACCCGGGATTGGACGACGAGTCATTAATTCCCTGCGAGAGCCCTAACAAATACGTTGGGTCCATTGGCGTATTCACAAATACTTCATAAAGCTCACTTCCTCCCAATGACAGGGCCGAAGACCACCAAGGAGCATCTAGAAATTCCGCATCATGTGGAAATGTCGTGAGCAACATCAAGGAAGAATTTTCGTAAGTATTCTGCTGAATTGAAACATTGGTGCAATTCACCAAGCTATTTGACTGTAGCAAATTCGAGTAGCTGTTCCCAAAGATTTCCAAGTTGTTCGCAAGTTCGGCTTGTATACCTATCGCAAGAGGTGAACCGAAATAATCAACAGGAATAATGTTATTGAAAGAATTATCACGAATCTCGACTGATTCTGAATTTGATCCAAGGGAAATGGCTGAACCCAAAACAGATTCGATGGTGTTATTCACTATCACAATACCTGAAGGGGGTGCTATTGGGTTCGAATCGCCCCAGCACAGAATGCCGTAAGACAATGGTGACTGATTCCCTCCTCCAGGCAGCAAGATTTGGCTGATTGAATTGTCTCTAATCTCAACATTAGCACAACCTGGATTAATGGTTATTCCGCTACCCGTCAAACTGTTTCCAGTGATGTCCAATCCATCAATCAACACATTCGAAACACCCGCTTCTATGGAAACACCCGTTGTTGAACCCGACACATCCAAAAGCACCTCCCCTTCTGCGATGAGGTAAATGGAATGGGTTATGACCAGCGCTTCAATGTAAGCGCCTGCTGGAATGGATATTGTATCTCCTGCAAGAGAGTTGTCCAAGGCCCCTTGAATTGTACCATCACCGTTACAAACCCCAAAGGCATCGTAGGCACCAATGCAAGGGTCTACTCCGTCACATATGCCATCATCGTCTTGGTCGTTGTCAATGGCATATCCAGTGCCGTCAGTCGCACCCGAACAAGACTCACAGCCCTCAGGATAATCACATTCACCAGCGTCCGTCGCTGCCTCCATGTAATTACATGCTGCATCGTCTTGACATCCCACAATTTCGAGTTCATCGCATACTCCGTCGCCATCGAGGTCAATCAAACACGCTCCGTCGCAATCATAGTATTCTTCAGGGAACTCACATGTACCGTCGTCCGTATTAGCAAACGAATCAAAATTACAGGCTGTAGGGCTTGTACAACCCAATATCACTGGCGATTCAAGCGATGTTCCGTTGTAAGTCTGGCTGACGATAATCGCATTATCTGGGTCACCGTCAATCCAAATCTCAGCATTCAGAGTCCATGTGAACGTGCCAGTCGTCATCAACTGCATGACAATGGCCTTGTGGTCATCACCAGCGTAACCATTTGTCGCATCATCGCTGTCCAAGTACCAACCGCCTTGGCTTTCCGCATCATCCATGAAAATGTCCAAGGCCCCATAATTACCGCTCGACTCAAATGACAAAGTGAAATGGTTTGACCAGGGATTTGATGCTGTTTCATCAATCAGTACATCTTCCTCTCCGAGCACATAATCTGGAAAATAGGTTAAACCGATTCCTACCCAAGAATCAAATTCGAACGCATTGGAAGTTCCAATCATGAAATTAGGTGGCGGAACACCACCTGAAGTAGGACCTGCGCAAAAATAATTGTTGTAAATACCATTTGGCGCATGGACTCCTGCTGGGTAATCAGCGTCGCCAAAAATGCGTTTGATGTAATCCGTCTCATTCACCGTGTGGACAAAAACCTGATGCAATTGGTAATCTGTATAATCGAAAAAAGGGTCAATTACAACAGGCGTAACGCTGGATTGCGTGAATTTGTATTGGTCATTCAAGACTACAGGAACGGATGCCACTTCAAATACCCCAGCTTGCAGTCCAGGAGATAAGAAAAATAAACTGGAAAGCAGTGAAATGCGGATGTAGCACTTGACGCCTACGCTTAAAGGTTCTGTAAAGAGACGCATGATAAAGTTTCGTCGATTCGCTCTAAAATACGAAAATTAAGCTTTAAACGCTATAAAAACGTACTTTACATAGTATTATATAAATATCCTAGTCGATGGGGTTTCGAGCCAGCCAATCCAATCCCGCCTCCATTCCGTGGCGGTAATCCGCGCGTACATCGCTAGCCGTCACACTGTATCCATCGGATAGGAGCGGCGTGTAAGGGGCAATTTCAGACCAGGTAGCTGTACCGTTGCCTTCGGCACGCAACTGGTCCACCACGCTGTTGTACTGCTCGTGGCTGGACTCAAACAATTTGGCTATGGCTTCGTTGTTCCGAAACCAATACGACGCCAACCAATCGAGCGTGCCTTGCTCAATCTTGGTGCCGGATGGCCGCGTGCGCACAACAAGGATGCGTTGGTGTCCGTCTTCAACCGCGCGGTTCAAAGGAATGGCGTCCGCATACCCCCCATCGAACACCCAGCGACCACCCACCTGAATTCGGCCACGGGTTACGAGTGGCAGAGTACACGAAGCCAAAACGAGGCGCATCCAATTGCCCTTTTCGGGTTGCAAATAATGTGGCTCCCCTGTCTCGCAATCTGCTGCCACAATGAAGACACATTTGCTTTCGATGGCCGTGTACGCCGCAGCCCAATCAATGGGATCCGATGATCGAACAACGTGCGCCAAATGCGCCAGATTCATGAGTCCTTCCTCTGAAAAAGCGGAAGTGAACCGGATGAATTCGCCATCTTCCACCAGCTGTGAAGCTACGTTTATGAAATGCTTACGTTGACCCGACAAATACGAAGTCAATGCCATCGATCCAGCGGATACGGCGTAGAATGATTGAAATGGGTTGAAACCGACGGTCGCAAAGACATCCAACACCCCCGCAGTGAATGCGCACCGCAAGCTCCCTCCTTCCAGGACCAATGCGTCATATGGTTGCTTTGGGTTCACATGAATAATTTACGAAATTTCCACCATGGTTCGATTCTACGCTCTTGCCGCCGTTGCCTTCTTGCTTACAAGCTGCTCTTCTCCAACACCTCATACTGCTCCCTCTTCAGCACCAGACACCCTTCACATCGTAGCCTCTCGGTTATTCGAGAGCCGTACCTACGAAGACTACCTCGAGCCTTTAGCATCGCCTGATGTCATCCACTGGCACAATGCTTCGGAATTGACGTTTGTAGAATTGAACGAAGCCCTTGAAGCTGCCCACGGGGTGCTAATGACAGGCGGCGCAGACATCCACCCCGCCCGATACGGCCAAGCCGCAGACACAACAAGGTGTGGCACCATTGACATCGAACGAGACCGCATCGAAAGCGCACTCTTGCATGCAGTGGACTCCCTTCGGCTTCCTTGTTTGGGTATTTGCCGAGGGCTACAATTCATGAACGTGCACAACGGGGGCACCTTGCACGCTCACCTCCCGGACGTATTGGGCACCGATGCCCACCGCGCGGGCACGGAAGGAAGTTCTCGGGATACCCTGCACGCCGTTATCGCTGGGTCAAACGCAGATCTCATTGGGATTGAATTCGAATCAAAATCCCAGGTGATATCCCATCACCACCAGGGTATTAATCAATTGGGGAAAGGGCTCGAGGCGTGGGCTTATGCCCGAGATGGCCTGATCGAGGGAATTCGTCGGGCGGACACTGTGCAGTTCCCTTTCTACGTCGGTGTCCAGTGGCATCCCGAACGCTCACCCAAGAATCAAAGCATGGTGGAGCCTGTTGGGCTGCATTTCTTGGAGACGTTACGGCAGCATTGACCTCCCCAACCTTCGCTATTTTCCTAAGATAGTTTGAGTAGTGCCAGAATCAAAAAAGCCTGCAAGTCAATGACTTACAGGCTTCTTCGTGACCCTGTAGGGATTCGAACCCCAAACCTTCGCATCCGTAGTGCGATGCTCTATCCAGTTGAGCTACAGAGCCATTTTCTCCGCCGAAACGGGGGGCAAAGATACCAACTCGTGTTGAACCGCCAAACGGTTCGCAACAATTCTCTTTATCTGCCTGCAATCAACGCCCCATGGCCTTGCGCATTTCCTTGGTCAACCCTTCCTCGTGCAGCATGATGCCGATGGTGTGGTGGCGAAAGTAGGCCATGGAAACGTATTGTTTGCCGCCGTAGTCATTGCCCTGGCCCCACGAGTTCTTGATGATGAAGTACTCCCGGCCTTGGGCGTCAGCAGCAAGACCGACGATGTGCATGAGGTGGTCATCGGTGTTTTCCTGTGAATCAAAAGCCGATTGGCGCATGGCTTGGTCCACGGCAGGCTCAAGCGGCATCGCATCCAACGTCTTCCACTCCTCCTTGCTCGCAGCAGCCTCGGGCATGATGGCCCAGCCGTCGCGGAACGAAAAGCCTTTGTTGCTCACATCCGCGTCCCAAGCGACCGTGTAGCCGTTTTCGAGGGCGTGGTGCACCGCTTCTTCCAAATCGTCCAGCTCAACATTGTAAAACGCTCCATGCGCGTGGTTGTCCGGCACTTCCAACACAAACGACGTCCCAAACGGATGGTGCGTGAAACTGGTCAGGGTCGCATACGCAGCGGGATCGATGCCCACCGCATCCCGGAACGACGCCGGGGTGTACTGGGCGCCGTTGTACTCAAACGCTTCCGGCAACGCACCTAGGTATGCGTCCAGCGTCGCCTCCACGGCCTCCATACCCGCTGGTGCCACCCCACCCGACTGTTCCACCAAGGCCTTCGCCATGGTCTCCATCATGCCGTCCAAAGCTCCGTGGTCGTATGCGCCCGCTGCTTGGCCACCGCCGTACACCGATTGCGGCACGATGCCGTATTTGGCTGCAGAGTGTGTCACGTCGTGCGAGAGCCCGCCCGGTCCCATCTGGTGCTTGCCGTGGTAGCGTACGTAACGGGCAACTTTTTCGGGGTAAATCACCCGCACGCTGGCCATCTCGCTGAAGTCGTGCAATTCGCCCGTGATGCGAAACGCCTCCGACTCGAGAAAACTCGTCGTGCTGAAGCTCCAGCACGTGCCAGTGCGGCCTTGGCTGACCACCTCCGTAGCTGTCAAATCAATTTCCACTTCTGGGCCTTGGGCGTTTGCACTCACAGCAAAAGCCAACGCAAGTGCGCACAATGGGATCATTAAATTCATTCTACCTTAGTTATTGGTTTCTCCCTACAAGGTAAGATAACTCTTTGCGTCAGAAACTCGCACGAACAAAGTCGCCGAGCTGAGGCGGGATTACCCAAGTGAGATACAGCGCGCCTTGGACCAGGTTATCTTGGTAGGTGCCCATCACCACCCGGTCCCGGCTGACGCGCGCAGAGAGCATCAGGTTGCCCCCTTTCTCAAAAAACAACTCCACGCCAAGGGCCCCGTAGAACCCAAAGCCCGTTGATGTAAGACTGGACGTGGGATTGGTGAATTGGCCGTTGCCTGCAGGTGCTGTCAAAAGTTGGTAGTTCTGGTTCTGTATGCGCACGTAGTTCTGCTTGAGCTGGGTAGCGAGCATGTTACCCCCCACTTCAAACGTCCAACTCGCCTCGTCGACGATATATGCAGCCGTCCGGTATCCGAGCGACAACTGAAAACGGTTTTCTTCGGAGAAAATTCCAAACGTGCGGCGGTTTTCCGAGCCAGCTCCCTGTACAATCTCATTGGTCACCATATTCCATGCCCCTTCGGATTTGAGGCCATTAATCGCATCAATGTGGAGCACAAAAGCGCTTTCAGGATTGAAAAAAAGCAAGGTTTGCAACCCTATAATCGTACCCGGCGTGTAGCGCATGCCGTACAGACGCAAAGCTTCGCTGTAAATCGGATATTCAATGTACTCAAACTCTCCAGCTTCGAGGCCAATGCTGTTCATCACTTGGCTCCAAATCAAACTGTTGACATTGTTCACGCCCAAACGGTCCTCGATTGTCATCAAATTGGCCGTAGGATCGGACAATTCATAAATCTCACCCGAAATGCCGCTGTAAAACTCATTGGCTGCCTTGTGATGCCCCTGGTAAACGCCAAAGTTCAAGGCGAACTCGATGCCTTTGCGCCCAGGCACGTACGAATCATAGTCGTCCCAATCGTCCCAATCTTGGCTCCAAGCCACCGGAACACAAGCTCCCATGGCCAACAACACACCGAGAATCCACGCACTTTTCATTCCTTCTAATTTACGGCCGAAACCCGCATTTCCAGCCGTTGCAACGGCCAATCGCTGTCATCGGTGGGCACCTGTGACAACCGGTCCAGTACCTCCCAACCATCCACCAGCCGACCAAACACCGTGTGCTCGTTGTCTAAATGCGGTGTGCCGCCTTCTGCGTAGTAACGTTGTTTTTGGGCCTCGGTGTACGTGAACCCCTTCTCCCGTTCGATCTGCTGCAATTCCACGGCGGTCACCTTGCGGCCCACGACGATGTAAAAATCGTACGCAGCGGAGCGCTTGTCGGGATTGCCTTTGTAGGTGCGCCCCATCGCTACAGCCCCGCGCACGTGCCGGTAACGATCGTCGAACTCACTGGGCAGCGTGTGCTTTCCGATAAGCCAGCGCATTTCCTGCGCCCGAATGTCTTCTGAATTACCGCCCTGCACTACAAACTCCGGCACCACCCGTACAAATTCACTGGGCCGGTAATACCCACGTTCCACCTTATAGCGAAAGTTGGCCGCATGCAACGGAACGTCGTCGAACAACTCGAGGGTCATTGTACCGTATTTGGTCTCAACCTCCATCCGACTCCCGTTATGCTCCGCGTGCCATTCGGTCAGGAACGCTTCGCAATTCGCATCGGTCAAGGACGAGTAGGCGAGAATTTTGGCCTTGGCGGCGACCGCAGCTTGATCAACTGCAGCAGCCACGGGTTCCGCCGGCACCGCTTCTGCCGGCGCAGGCGAGGTTTCACCGCAGCCCACAGCCCAAATCACCAACCACCCCAAGAACAGCGCGCTTCGCATGCTGCAAAGGTAGCTCCCGAGAACAAAGCTGTGAATCCCGAACTTTGCACCATGACGCGCTACGCCATCGTTGACATCGAAACCACCGGCTCCCATGCCAAAGGCCACGGCATCACCGAGGTTGCCGCGATCATTACCGACGGCACCGCAGAACTCGAACGGTGGGAAACGCTCGTCGACCCCGGTTTGCCCATTCCGTTGCACATCACGCAACTCACTGGAATCACCAACGACATGGTCGAGGCAGCACCGACGTTCGAAGCCATTGCAGACGAGCTGGAAGAATTCTTGAGCGGCTGCGTCTTCGTGGCGCACAACGTGGGGTTCGATTATGCGTTCATCCGTGGCCACTACGAGACCATGGGGCGCGTCTGGCGCAGTCCCAAACTGTGCACTGTGCGCATGGCGCGTAAGCTCCTTCCCGGTCACGCCAGCTACAGCCTAGGACGCATCTGCGAAGACCTCGGCATCGGCAACGACGCCAGGCACCGGGCCATGGGCGACTGCGCGGCCACATTGGAGCTCTTCCACCGGATGATGGCCACGGAGCGCGCCGCTGACGTGGTGGCGGGCATGCTCAAGCGCGGGGAGCGTGAATCCTGGCTGCCGCAACACGTTCCCGCCAGCGATTTTGAGGCGCTGCCCACCGCACCCGGCGTCTACCGGTTTCTGAACCAAAAGGGCACGCCCGTCTACATCGGCATGTCCCACAACGTGCGCCACCGGGTGCGCACCCACTTCAATGGCTCCATGAAGTCTGCTCGGCGCCAAGCGTTTTTGCGCGACATCCACCGCATCGAAGCCGAAAGCACCGGCTCCGTGCTCATGGCCCGCCTCATTGAAGACGAGCTGATTCGCACGCATTGGCCCATCCACAATCGGGCGCAGAAGTCCATCCCCATCCGCACTGCAATCGTGAGCTACGCAGACCAACGCGGGTTCATACGGCTGCACCTCCAGCGGCAGCGCCATGTCAAGCACGCCATTCGCTGGTTCCGCCGGGAAGACGACGCTCGCGCTTGGCTCCACGCCCAAGCCGTCCAGCATGGGTTGCATCCCGAATTGCTCGGTCTGGGAAGCGACGGCCGTGGCCAAACGATTGAGGACGACCAACGCGATGCACACAACGAAGCCATGAATGCCCTCGTCGCCGCCGCTCAGACGCGCGAGACCTGGGCCATCCTGGACCGCGGGCGTTCCGATGAAGAGCGGGCCATCGTGTTGATGGAAAACGAACACGTCAAAGGCTGGTGCTTCACGGACGCGACCGTCAGCCGGTTTGACGAGATCCCAGAACTGGTCGAACAGAAAAACGGCTCCGCCACAGCGGACGCCATCGTGCAGCACGCCCTCCACGAGCGCGAGCAGGGGAAGATTCGGTTTGAAATCATCGAGCCCGCCTAACTGGGCACAAAAAAAAAGACCGCTCGGGGCGGTCTTTTCTTCGTTTGTACGTCAGGGGCTCAGTTCATGAGTCCGGTGAAGGTGCCGAAGCGCTTGGTTGACTGCGCGCTCAATCCAGCTGAATACTGGAGGATGTTGCGCACACTCGTGGCGCGGGGCATTTTCAAGTTGGACTCGACAGAAGCTTCAAACCAATCCGACGTCAAATCGTCAAGGGTACAATGGGCCATGGGCACTTGTTTTTGAGGTTTCGTACCCCATAAACGCGACGCATCGGCTTCTATTGTACGCGCTCGAAAATTAATTCAGCGTCAGCTGCACGCCGCGCTCGTCCATGGCCTTGCGCAGATTGATTAGCGCGTAGCGCATGCGGCCGAGTGCCGTGTTGATGGAAACGCCCGTTTCGTCAGCAATTTCCTGGAAACTCATGTCGCGTTCGATGCGCATTTTGACCACCAACCGCTGCTCTTCGGGCAGGGTTTCGAGGAGGTCGCGCACGTCCTGATGGATTTGCTCCTGGATCATGCGGTCTTCCATGTGCGGCTCGTCAGAACACATCGTATCGAACACGTCGAATTCTTCGGTAGCGCGCAGCATGCGCATTTTCTTGCCGCGGCGGAAGTGGTCGATGCTCAAGTTGTGCGCGATGCGCATCACCCAAGGCAAAAACTTCCCTTCCTCGTTGTACCTCCCGCTCTTGAGCGTGTTCACCACCTTGATGAAGGTGTCCTGAAACAGGTCGTTCGCAAGGTCGCTGTCGCGGACGATGAAGAAGATTTTGGAATAAACTTGTTGTTGATGGCGGTTCAAAAGGGTTTCGAACGCAGCCTCGTCCCCGGAAAGGTACAAGGAAATCAACTGTTGGTCTGAAAGTGATGCTCGCATCATTTTACGCAGTTAAGGGTGATACACAACCCGAGTCATGGGAAATCGTCGGGGCCTTACTTTGAAGCGTAAAATGTTTCTATCGCGTGCTTTTTTCGAATAACTCCTACTAATATACGTCATAATTTCGTCGCTTCGAAACCCACGGGCGATTTGGGGTGTTAACAAAAGCGAATGGAGATCCGGATCAAAGGTGCTCGCGAGCACAACCTCAAGAACATCGATGTCACCATCCCCAAGCGGAAATGGACCGTCATCACCGGGCTTTCCGGGTCGGGCAAGAGCTCACTCGCCTTCGATACGCTTTACGCCGAAGGACAGCGCCGCTACGTCGAGAGCTTGAGCAGCTACGCCCGCCAGTTCCTTGGACGACTCGACAAGCCCGACGTGGATTCCATCGACGGCATCTCCCCTGCCATCGCCATTGAACAGCGCACGTCCTCAGGGGGTCCGCGCTCCACGGTGGCCACCCGGACCGAGATCCACGACCACTTGCGCCTGCTGTACGCACGCATCGGCACCACCATCTCACCCGTCAGCGGCGAACCGGTCAAGAAGGACCGCCCGGAAGACGTATTGGACCGATTGCGAGCGCTCGAGGCCGGCATCCGGTTCCTCGTCGTCGCCCCCATCCACAAGAAAGCCGACCGCACCTGGGCCCAGCAGTTGGAGATTTTGCAGCAGCAAGGATTCAGCCGGGTCATGGACGCCTCAGGCCAAGCCCATGCCATCGCCGACGCCATCGCTTCGGATGCCGATGCGTGGTGGCTCGTCGTGGACCGTTTGGTCACGCCCGCAGCTGACAATGAAGGCGATTTCAATTCCCGCGTGTTCGATTCCGTCGAAACGGCCTTTTTTGAAGGGGACGGCGCGTGCGAAATCCGGTTTGCGGACGGCGACCAAGAAGCTTGGGCTTTCTCCGACCGCTTCGAACGGGACGGCATGACGTTCCCCGAACCCAGCCCCGAACTCTTCACCTTCAACAGCCCCATTGGCGCCTGCAACCGGTGCGAGGGCTTTGGGCACGTCATCGGCATCGATCCGGAGCGCGTGGTGCCCGATCCCAAACTCAGCATCTACGACGACGCCATCGCCTGCTGGCGCGGGGAGCGCATGGGCAAATGGAAGCAGCGCCTCTGCCTCGCCGCTCGGGACAACGACATCCCCATTCACAGCGCCTGGCGAGAACTGACTGAAGCCCAGCAAACCCTGGTCTGGGAGGGCGGCAAAGGATTCAAGGGGCTGAACGCGTTTTTCGCCTACCTCGAGGAGAAGAGCTATAAAATTCAATTCCGCGTCATGCTGAGCCGGTACCGTGGCCGCACCACGTGCCCCACGTGCCACGGCACGCGCTTGGGTGAAGGCGCACAGAATGTATTCGTCGGCGGCCGCACCTTGCCTGAAGTGCTGCGCATGTCCTCCAGTGACGCCTTGGCATGGACCCAAGGCCTCCAACTCAACCCGACCGAAGCCGAAATCGGCGAGCGACTCCTCCAGGAGGCGGAAACGCGGTTGCGCTACCTGTGCGAAGTCGGGGTCGGCTACCTGACCTTGGACCGCTCGAGCAAAACCCTCAGCGGCGGTGAATCGCAGCGTATCTCCTTAAGCACCTGCCTCGGCAGCAGCCTGGTCGGGAGCACCTACGTCCTTGACGAACCGAGCATCGGCCTCCACCCAGAGGACACCGAGCGCCTCATTGGCATCCTCAAGCAACTCCGCGATCTCGGCAACACCGTTGTCGTCGTTGAACACGACGAAAACATCATGCGGGCCGCTGACCACCTCGTGGACCTTGGACCGCGTGCGGGGAGCTTGGGCGGCGAAGTGGTATTTGCCGGCGATGCACCCACGTGGGAAAGTCTGGACACCGACCACCCGTCGTTGACCGCCGCCTACCTCAATGGCCATCTGGACAACGCGGAAAAGCTCCCGCGCCAACTCGGCCCCGACTGGCTGGAACTGACGGGCGCCTACAAAAACAACCTCAAGGGCGTGGACATCCGCATCCCCCTGCACGCGTTGACTGCCATCACTGGCGTAAGCGGATCGGGCAAAAGCACCCTGGTCAATCAGGTCTTCCTCCCCTTGCTCCGGGCCGAACTGGAAGGGCTCGGCGGCGGACAATCGGCCCTCGGGGCGTTGTCGGGCAGCGTGCACAAGATTGGCGCGTTGGAATTCGTCGACCAAAATCCCATTGGCAAGTCTTCCCGCAGCAACCCGGTTACGTACGTCAAGGCGTACGACGAGATTCGGCAGTTGTTCAGCGGCACAGGCATCGCCAAGGCGCGCGGCTACAAACCTTCTCACTTCAGCTTCAACGTCGCTGGCGGCCGCTGCGAGACGTGCGAGGGCGAAGGCCAAGTGACCATCGGCATGCAGTTCATGGCCGATTTGAAATTGCGGTGCGACGTGTGCAAAGGCCGCCGATTCCAAGACGAGATCCTCGATGTCAAATGGAACGGCCGGCACATTGCCGACGTCCTCGACATGACGGTGGCCGATGCCATTGAATTCTTCGCCCCAGCGGCCGAAGAGAAAAAGCCCAGCACCGTGCAAAAGCGCCTCCTCGCCAAGCTACAGCCCCTCCTTGATGTCGGGCTGGGCTATGTGACCCTCGGACAAAGCAGCAACACCTTGAGCGGCGGAGAAGCCCAGCGCATCAAGCTGGCCACCTTCCTCGGACGCGGAGACCGCCAAGAACACACCTTATTCGTATTTGACGAACCGACCACCGGCTTGCACGCCTACGATGTCCAAAAACTCATGGTATCGCTCAATGCCCTTCTTGAAATGGGCCACACGGTGCTGGTCATCGAACACCAACTCGATGTCATCGCGCAAGCCGACTACATTATTGACATGGGGCCCGGCGGCGGGGACGCAGGTGGAACCGTGGTGTACCAGGGCGCGCCGGAAACCATCGCAGCCTGTACGGACTCGCTTACCGGCAAACACCTCAAACCCAAAATGACATGACGCTTCGCCATTGGATCCCTGCAGCCGTGCTTATCCTCCCTACCGGCTGCAGCACTGCACAACAACCTGAGATCAAGCCTGCCATCGATTGGAGCGAGAAGCTCACGGACGAGCAATTCCGGATCCTCCGGCAATGCGGAACGGAACCCCCGTTCACGGGCGCTTTTTGGGATCACCACGAGGATGGGGTGTATTACTGTGCCGGGTGCGGACAGGCGTTATTCGACAGCCGCGACAAGTACGACAGCGGCAGCGGGTGGCCGAGTTTCTTTGAAGTCTTGGCCGAAAAGGCCATCACCACGCGCACCGATTACAAATTGGGGTACCCGCGTACCGAGCTCCTGTGCAGCGCCTGTGATGGGCATTTAGGACACGTATTTGGCGACGGTCCTGAGCCGACTGGGCTGCGCTACTGCATTAACAGTGCGGCGCTCGCGTTTGTCCCGCGCGATTCCGCGCAGTTCATTCATGACTTTCCTAGAGTCGAGGATTAACGTCCGCAGGTGAAGGTAACGCCTTCTGCCTGAATCAGCTTTGCACCGCTCTCCACGTTGCCCTCAGCATCGAAAATAGCCTTGGTACGGCCGTGGATGTTGATGAGGCCGTTGACGGTGCCTGTGGTGGTGAACTGAGCAATCAAAATGCGCTTGTCTGCTGGAGCCAAGGCTTGACGCTTGTCCGGCAAAACAAACCACGCACCATTGTCCGTAGTCAACGTCCCTCCATTCTCAAACGCGTCAAAAAACGTGGTCTCTGGTGGAAACGCCGTCAATGAGTTCATGTAGTTGTCCTCCAAACCGATAGTCACCCATGAATCGTACGCAAGGGTCGCGTCGTTTTCAACATCGTAACGCTGCACTTCCGCGGCCATGCCACCGCCCTTTGGATGCTGGTAAAATCCACTTTCACATGAAATTTCCAATGGCTTACCGGCCTCTCCAAAAATGGCGTCGATCACATCGCCTTCGCTTTCCATGACCGCATAAACACGGTACGTTTTTCCACGGACAACTCCTCCGTTATCCACCTCATCCACTTCGATGTGGGAAAACTGACCCCAAACCAATGCGGGGGCCAACATCATCGTCAAAGCGCTCAACTTCATTTGTTTCATGCGTCTGTCGTTGGGATTGCTCCTTATTTCACAATTCGTTTACGTTCTAATATACGACGAGAATTCATCGAATTCGAACGGAATCCCGTAGAACGCGGTACAAAATAGGTTAAGCAAATTTCGTGGGAGTGCGGACTGAGGTAGCTCGCAGCCGTGCTCGTGATGTCGTACACGTAGGACAAACCAAAGGAACCGTATTGCCCTCCCACACCCATGACAACAGCATCATTCGTGCGGAATCCTACGCTGACCCATGCCATGTCGGCGTACCAACCTCGGAGGTATACATCGAGCTGTGCCGGCGTGCGTTCCGTGACGCGCACCAATGCTGAAGGTTCGATGATGAAATCATTGGATACTTCGTACCGGTAGTGACCCATGAAGCGGAAATGACGGACCTGCTTGTTGTCAAGCCCCCCTTGGATGGGCGAGTTTTCGAGGCCCGTTGAAGATTGAATCAAGTGCGGAATCGCGAATCCAAACGCATATGCTTCACCGAAGACCATCAAACCGAAATGTGCGTCGACGGAAACCGATTGCTCCATTCCATAGTTCAAAGCGGGATCTTCCACGTCCCAGACGTCGAGGTCATTATCGAAAGACCACTGGTTGGCCATCAAGCTCAAACCAAATGACACCGCATCGTAGTTGTTCAAATCAATCGTGTACGACCCACCCAACTCAATGCCCGTCCGCTTAATGGCGCCGCCCGTATCATCTGAGTAGACGATTCCGCCTACGCCGATTCGATTGGGCAGGGCTGTGTGGCCACTCAGCGTCATCGTTTCAGGCGCTCCATCGAACCCAGTCCACTGGTTGCGGTACTGCATGGTAATGGGTGTCTCGGGCAACGTTCCGGCAATAGCCGGGTTGCTAAGAAATGGATTGGTCATAAACTGCGAACGGCGAAACAACTGCTGTGCTTTCGCCTCAGGAGCCACCAAAGCAAGGCCCAAGGCCACAGAGAACAAGGTGAGAATGAAATGCTTCATGTGGGCTTTAGTATTTCAAGGTTACGGTTCCTGTAATCGGATCCTTGTCACCGGCAAATTCAATGACGTAATAGTAGTCGGCCATAGGCAATGGCGCGTTATTGTAGCGACCGTCCCAACGTATTTGATACCCCTGCGAATAGAATACCTGCTGGCCCCAGCGGTTGAACACCCGTACGTCTGCGGCGGGGAAATACTCCAATCCACCGACGATCCATTCGTCGTTGTATCCATCGCCATTCGGCGTAATGGCTTCGGCGATGAAGAAACAGCCAATGGTCGGTTCCACCGTCACTACCCGGGTCAGGGTGCATCCCAGGCTATCAGTGACGACGACCGAGTAGGTGTCTTCGTACAGGCCTGTCGCCGTGGCCGTAGTCTGGGCATCTTCGTCGCTCCACAGGTACTCAATCGGCTGGAATCCGCCAACAACCGACGCCGTCGCAGTGCCGTCTTGCTCATTCCAGCAGGTGACCGGTGAGCTGAGCATGCTGATGAGCATGTCCGTGTCGATCTCAGCCGCAACGGTGAACGCCGTGTCCTCGACGCAGCCTATGGAGTCAATCGCCGTAATGGTGTACACGCCTTCATTTAGATTCAACAAGTCGAGGCCTTCTTCGAGGACCTCCCACGTGATGTCGCCAGTTCCACCGATTGGGAAAATGTTCACCTCTCCATCATTCATCCCGGTACAGGTCACATCGGTCACATCGATCAGCACCTCGATGGGGTCCGGCTCCATGATTTCGAAAAAGGTCGAATCCATGCATCCGTTGCCATCCACCACCGTGGCGGTGTATGCACCCGCACAAAGTGCTGCAAAGTTAAATTCTTCACTGCCGTTGAGCGTCATCATCACGCTGCCTGTACCACCGCTGAAATCCACGATGGCCGTCCCATCGCAATCGCCGCCGCATCCCACGTCTTCCAACAGTAGCCATTCAACTTGAAGCGAATCCGGCTCAATGATTTCAGCTGCTTCTGTACTGATGCATCCGTTCTCATCCTGAACCGTAAGACCTATGGGACCTGGCGGCAAATCCTCCAATGTGTAGGGCAGCACTCCGTCTTCGGGTTCCACCAAAGTCAAAGCACCTGTCCCGCCGATGCCCTCCACCGTCAGCATGCCGTCCGCATAGGACGTACAGGTAATTTCGGTTGCAGACAGAATCAACTGAATGGCATCCGGCTCAATGACCAACTGCGGATCCGAACTCACTTCGCATCCGACCTCATCCATCGCGGTCACCACGTAAGTGCCTGAGGCCACGTCAAAACACGGGTCGAATTGGAAGGCCGCCCCGGGAGGGTCCACTTGGAAACTCAGAGCGCCGGTACCACCGGTTACGTTTTCCACACAAATCGATCCGTTGGTCTCTCCGTTGCACGTCACGTCCTCAATAACGATATCGAATAAAATGCTATCCGGCGCCATCACCTGGAAGGCTGAATCCACGAAGCAGCCGTTTTCATCCTCGGCATTGGCCAAGTATGAACCTACACACAGGCCTTCATCATCGTACTCATTGCCATCTGCATCGGTCACTGAATAGTTGAAAACACCCGAACCCCCGAACGCCGCAATGTTCACCTCACCGTCACAGGATTCTGCACAGAGTAGGTCGTTTGCGATGATCTGCATCGTTACGGCATCCGGTTCGATGATGGTTACCTCTGTCGAATCCTGGCATCCGTTGGCATCCGTTACCAGCAAGAAGTACGCTGCAGCTTCAAGCTCTGTAACTGCAAAGTCCACAGAACCTTCACCCGAGATATTGGCACCCAAGTCTGGATCTCCGGTCAACGTCAACGTACCCGTTCCACCACTCATCGACCCTGTAATGAGGCCGTCACCGTATGAGAAACAAGTGATGTCCTCAGCCGTGGCTTGCAGTACGATCGGGTCAATGCATGAAATGATTATTGAGGTGTCCAACGAACAACCGTTGGCATCCGAAATTTCAAAATCCCACTCACCGTTTCCATCTACGCAATCCAACCCTACCCATTGGTAGTTCGGGTCGGGCAAAAGCCCCGTTCCCGTGTTGGTTGCGGAAAACGCCACGATGTTGTAGTTCGGTACCCCTCCAGAAAAATCGATTTCAACCACGCTCGACAAGTCACCTGGGCATATGTTGTCTTCCAGCAATGACCAGGCCGCGCTCAATTCAGGCGGCTCGACAAACCCAAAAACGTCAGATGAGTCACGGCACGTGTTGCCATCGACGATGGCCACGAAATAATCTCCCTCTGAGAGGCCGAAAAATTCGTTGTCATCGACCTGCGTCGTGACCAAGGTCGAGTCCGATGCATCGAACAATTCATAGGTGATGGGTGAAACACCGTAGGCATTGACATCGACACTCGCAAGGTCACCAAAGCAGTCGATGCTACTGGTGATATCGATGGCGGCATTGGTTTCCGCATAGGTCTCGCAGGGGTTTTCCACCAGTTCGGGGCCATTGCCGTCCCCATCCATGCACCATTCCTGGTAGGGTGCCTGCACGCCTTCGACAAAAACCTGGAAGCACGCATGGAATTCAAACAATCCGCACGTCGTCACCTGCGCAAATTGGATGCGCAAGTCGTCTCCTGCCGCTTCGGGAACAACAGTAAAGATGAGTCCACCGTCTTCTTCTTCCGCACACATTGTGGTCGATTCATAAGCCGTATTACTGCCAGTGTATTGCTCTCCTGCCGCAAAGCCGAGGGTCCAGTATGTATCGTAAGCCACCTCGGGAAAAAGATCAAGCAACGCCAGGTTTTGTGTGCCTCCAAGTAACACATCACCCAAGTCCGGATTGAAGCAGCCACAAGGCGCGTTGATGTAAAACGGTTCGGTCCCGAGTACGACGGCATCGGAGTAGATCGCACTGAGCTCATCCGTTGCGTTGGTAAACTCCGCAAAGAGCTTGTACGTCACATATCCTTCCAAGTCCGCGTACAGCGGCTCGCCAGCGGCATCGAAGGTGGTGGGTTCGTAAAACGCAGTGTCCACCTCCCACGTGACACCAGTCATTTGGGCGGAGGCGCTGCCGGTGACCAAAGCTACAGTAAACGCAATGGAGAACACGCGGAGGCAAGAGGCAGCCCAGCCGCGGAAAATTGAGGGGTGAGAATTCACGAGTTCTTTCATGAATGGTATTTCAGGGTCTGCAAGCAAAACAAGCCGCATTGGCAAAACGTTGCTTGTTCAATTGAAAGCGCAAAATAGCGGAATTCCGCTACATGGGCATCATTTGCCTCTCCCCCACAGCCGTTTCACCTCGGCCTCCGTGAGGTGACGCCACTTTCCGGGCGGAACATCAAGCTCCAATTGCATGATACGGACGCGCTTAAGGCGCACTACGCGGTGGCCCAATGCCTCGCACATGCGGCGGATTTGACGGTTCAAGCCCTGCACCAAAATGATTTTGAAAACCGTCGGCGACAAGCGCTCCACCTTACAGGGACGCGTGGTCGTGTCCAAGATGTGAACTCCTCGCGACATCGAGCGTAGGAAGGCGTCGTCGTACGGGCGGTTGACGGTGACGATGTATTCCTTTTCGTGGCCGTGGCGCTCCCGCAGGATGTGGTTGACGATTTCGCCGTCATCCGTCATCAGAATGAGCCCTTCGCTCATCTTATCCAACCGACCAACGGGAAACACCCGCGTTGGGTAATTGACAAAATCCACAATGTTGTCCTTCTCGCGGCGCTGGTCCGTGGTACAAACGATGCCCACAGGCTTGTGAACGGCGAGGTACACATGCTCCTTCTCTGCATCCGTTGACACAACTTTGCCACGAACGGTTACAACATCGCCCGGCATCACCTTGGTTCCCTTCTCCGGCACCTGGCCATTGATCTTGACCGCGCCCGCATCGATAAGTTTGTCCGCAGCACGACGCGAGCAATACCCCACCTGCGTGAAGTACTTGTTGATCCGAATGCCTTCGTCGTTTTCCATGCCGCGAAAATAGCGCATGCACGCAACGGTCCTCAACCTGCTACCTTTGCGGTACCTCAGGTTGACTTCAATGAAAAAAGAAACCGTCTACACCCCCCAGCACAACGTTCGCATCGTCACGGCTGCCAGCCTATTCGATGGTCACGATGCCGCCATCAACATCATGCGCCGCATCATGCAACGTTCCGGTTGCGAGGTCATTCACCTCGGCCACGACCGCAGTGTAGATGAAGTGGTCAATTGTGCCATCCAGGAAGACGCTCAAGCCATTGCCATGACTTCCTACCAAGGCGGCCACATCGAGTATTTCAAGTACATGAAAGACCTCCTGGATGAGCGCGGTGCGGGCCACATCCGCATTTTCGGAGGCGGTGGCGGAACCATCCTTCCGGAGGAAATCGAAGAACTCCACGCCTACGGCATCGAACGCATCTACCACCCGGACGACGGGCGCGCCATGGGACTGCAGGGTATGATCAATGACCTCATCCAGCGGTGCGACTTCACCACCATTGAAGTTGCAGACACGTTGAGCGAGGAATTCAGTGCCTTGTCCAGTGCTTCGCCGCGGGCCATTGCGCGGTGCATCACAGCCGCTGAGCTCGATCCGGACGGCTTTCAACAAGCCTTCCGAGCGGCCCATAGTGACATCCCCGAGGTGCCGGTTTTAGGCGTCACCGGAACCGGTGGTGCCGGCAAATCCTCCATGGTCGACGAATTGGTTCGCCGCTTCCTCGCCGCTTTCCCGGAGAAGCGCATCGGCCTGATCAGCGTCGACCCGTCGAAGCGCAAAACCGGCGGCGCCCTCCTCGGGGACCGCATCCGCATGAACGCCATCAACAACGAACGGGTGTACATGCGCTCACTGGCCACGCGTCAATCCAACCTCGCCCTGTCCAAGCACGTGGCAGAGGGACTGGACGTGTTGCGCGTTTCAGGATTTGACCTCATCGTCCTCGAGACCAGTGGCATCGGCCAAAGCGATACTGAAATCATGGACCACAGCGACGTGGCCCTGTACATCATGACGCCGGAATTCGGCGCCGCTACCCAGTTGGAAAAAATCGACATGCTCGACTTTGCCGACATTGTGGCCATCAACAAGTTTGACAAGCGAGGCGGCCTCGATGCCATCCGCGACGTGCGAAAGCAATTCAAGCGCAACCACGACCTCTGGGACGCCCAAGACGAAGACCTGCCCATCGTTGGGACCATCGCTTCCCAATTCAACGACCCGGGAACGAATCAGCTCTTTAGCATGGTCATGAACTTGCTGACCGAGCGAACGGAGGTGGAATTGAACGTGCCCGCTGCTAAAGGAGACGCTTCAAGTGAAAAGCAATTCGTCATCCCGCCCAAACGCACCCGTTACCTCAGCGAGATTGCCGAGCAGATCCGGCACTACAACGACTGGACCGAAAAGCAAGCTGCCACGGCGGGCCAACTGCAAGCGTTGCAGACAGCGCAAGCATTGGTGGACGAAGCGGCGGGATCCATTGAAGCCAAGGCACACGCGTTGCAATTGGACATGGATCCAAAGGTCTTGGAGTGGTTAGAACAGTGGCCCGAATTGCGCGATCGGTACGAATCCGAAGTATTTACCTATCAAGTGCGCGGCGAGGACATCAACGTTCAAACCACGGGCAAAAGCCTTTCCCACCTCGACATCCCGAAAATCGCCGTGCCTCGGCTGAGCGGTTGGAGCGATTTGACGCGGTGGTCTTTGCAGGAAAACTTGCCTGGCAGTTTCCCCTACACGGCGGGCATTTATCCATTCAAGCGCCAGGGTGAGGATCCGGCGCGCATGTTTGCTGGAGAAGGCGGACCGGAGCGAACCAACAAGCGATTCCACTATGTATCACAGGGAATGCCGGCTAAACGGCTGTCCACTGCCTTTGACAGCGTTACGCTCTATGGACGCGATCCCGATCGACGTCCGGACATCTACGGCAAGGTGGGTAACAGCGGTGTGAGCGTCTGCTGTCTTGACGATACCAAGAAACTCTACAGCGGATTCGACCTCTGCGACCCGACGACCAGTGTGTCGATGACCATCAACGGCCCTGCTCCCATTTTACTTGCGTTCTTCCTGAACGCCGCAGTGGATCAACACTGCGAGAAGTACATCCGTGCCGAAGGCCTCGAAAGCGAGGTCGAACGCGTCCTGAAAGCCAAATGGGAAGACAAGGGGTTGAAACGCCCGACCTACCTTGGCGACCTGCCTGAAGGGCACAACGGTTTGGGCCTGTTGCTGCTGGGATGCACCGGCGATGAGGTATTGCCTGTCAAGGTGCACAGCCGGTTGCAAGCAGAGGCGATGAGCCAAGTGCGCGGCACGGTTCAGGCCGATATTTTAAAAGAGGACCAAGCCCAGAACACGTGCATATTCTCCACGGAGTTTGCCTTGCGACTGATGGGTGATGTGCAGGCCTCGTTCATTGACCGCTCCATCCGCAATTTCTACAGCGTCTCAATCAGTGGGTACCACATCGCCGAAGCAGGGGCCAATCCGATTACGCAATTGGCCTTTACCCTTGCGAACGGTTTTACCTACGTCGAGTACTACTTGAGCCGAGGCATGGATTTGAACGAATTCGGGCCCAATCTGAGCTTTTTCTTCTCCAACGGCATCGATCCAGAGTATGCAGTCATCGGCCGCGTGGCCCGGCGCATCTGGGCCAAAGCCATGCGCGAGAAGTATGGGGCATCCGCACGCGCCCAAATGCTCAAGTACCACATCCAGACGTCGGGCCGTTCGCTGCACGCGCAGGAAATCGATTTCAACGACATCCGCACCACATTGCAAGCGCTGTACGCCATCTACGACAACTGCAATTCATTGCACACCAATGCGTACGACGAGGCCATCACAACGCCCACGGAACACAGTGTGCGCCGCGCCATGGCCATCCAGCTCATCATCAACAAAGAGCTCGGCCTGACGAAGAACGAGAACCCACTTCAAGGGTCCTACATCATCGAAGCCTTGACCGATCTCGTTGAAGAAGCCGTGATGGTTGAATTTGACCGCATCACCGAACGCGGCGGCGTCATCGGAGCGATGGAAACCATGTACCAGCGCTCGCGCATCCAGGAGGAGAGTTTGCATTATGAGACCCTAAAGCACACAGGCGAATTCCCCATCATCGGGGTCAATACCTTCCTCGCCAAGAACGGTTCACCCACGCTCACCCCCGGTGAGGTCATTCGGGCCGAGGCTGCAGAAAAGGAATCCCAGCTGGAACAGGTCGCACGCATCCACGACAGCCACGCTGAAGCTTCAACGCATGCCATCGATGCTGTGAAGTCCGCCGCCATCGAAGGGAACAACGTGTTCGAATCGCTGCTGGTAAGTGCCAAGCACTGCACCCTAGGTCAGTTGAGCGATGCGCTGTTTGAAGTGGGCGGTGCCTACCGCCGCAACATGTAATGGCGGCAACCGGACGAGCCACATCGGGCATAGCGTGGATGGTCCTGGCGACCATCTTGTACACCGCTGCCAATTTGTGCGTCAAGGCATTGGCGCATTTGCCAACGCAGGAACTGGTATTCTTACGCTCGGTCATCTCCTTGGTTCTCACAGGCGGCTGGCTGTGGTGGAACGGATATTCCCTGTTCGGGGTCAACCGCAAATGGCTCCTCATCCGCGGCATTTTCGGCACGATTGGACTCGCCACCTTCTTTCACACGCTGCGGTTCATCCCCATTGCGAGTGCCACGGTCATCCAGTACCTGTCCCCCATCTTCACCGTATTGCTCGCCCGGTACTTTGATGGCCAGCGCTCGATGCGGCCAGTGCAGTGGCTGTTCTTCGCCACCGCGTTTGCCGGAGTGCTCATGGTCAAGGGATTCGATCCACGGATCAACTGGCTCTATTTCGGGCTGGGCGTGAGCAGCGCCATGGCTGCCGCGGTGGCCTACCTGGCCACAATGAAGTGCCGCGAAACGGATCACCCGGTTGGGGTGGTCATCTGGTTTCACCTCGTCGCCGTGCCGGTGACCGGAGGGTGGACGGCGTTTACTTGGGTTCCGCCAGTTGGCAACGAATGGCTGCTCGCATTGGCTGTGGGCCTGCTGAGCATGGTAGCGCAGGTGGCCATGACGTTTGCCCTTCACCAAGGCGAGGCCAACGTCATCATGCCATTCAAGTACTTCGGAGCCGTTCTTGCATTCATTTTCGGCTTGCTGCTGTTCGACGAGCACCTCAATCAATGGGCCTTGGCCGGCATCGGGTTGGTCATCCTGTCTGTGACCGTCAACACCGTGCTCAAACGGCGCTGGGAGCAAAGATCATCGCCTTAACGCAGCGGCACCGCCTGTTCCCAGCTTTGGGTGCGGTAGATGTCCTGCAGTCGCTCGGTGACCGGACCCATGCCCGTTGACGCGCCGATGCGCCGTCCATCGATTTCCACCACGTGCGCCAAGCCGCCCATCGTTCCAGTCGTGAAGACCTCATCCGCGGTGTAAAATTCCGTCAGGCTCACGCGGCGTTCTTCCACGGGAATATTCGCTCCGTGCGCCAGTTCCAACACCAATTGCCGCGTCAATCCGGGCAGGCAGGCTACCGCAGTCGGCGTCACAAGGGTGCCTTCGCGGATGGCAAACACATTGGTCGCGTTGGTCTCAGCAATGAAGCCTTCGCCATCGAGCATCAAGGCATCGTCCACCCCCGCGACGTTGGCCTCGATCTTCGCGAGGATGTTGTTGAGCAAGTTGTTGTGGTGGATCTTGGAATCGAGGAATGCGGGGTTGTTGCGGCGAATGGCTGAGGTCACCAGCCGTATGCCTTCGTCGCCGTAGACCATGCCTTTGTATTCGGGCAACACAATCAACGTGGTTCCAAAAACGTTGAGTCGCGGGTCCATGCCGCTCGTGCTTTTCATGCCACGCGTCAGAGTGATCCGGCAATGCACACCGTCCGACATGCCATTGGCTTTGAGGGTGGCAAAAATGGCATCCTCCACTTCCGATCGGGTCGGAATGGCGGCAAAGGCGAGTGCATGGGCTGAGTCCAGCAAGCGGCTGATGTGCTCATTGAGTTGCAACGCTCGCCCGTTGAGGATGCGCAGGCCCTCCCACACGGCATCACCGCCTTGCACCACACTGTCGAGCACACTCACTTTGGCCTCCGCGCGGGGCACGAGTCCGTTGACCCAAACAAGGGTCTCCGCGTTGCGTGGGTCAGGTTGGTTGAATTTTGCCATGGGATCAGTTCAATGCACGAGCGCGCAGCAATTCGAAGAGCGGCTCGGTTTCTGCAACTAAAGGTAAGAACCGCTCATCGACAGGCGGTAAGGAATCCAAGTCAGTCGCCGGGACCTTCTCCCATCCGGTGGAGGCATGCACGCGGTGGTACCAGTATTTGGCCCATGGTCCGTCTTCCTGACGCGAACCAGCTGGCCACTTGAGCATGCACGGATCAAAGTCCACGCCCAGCCAATCCATGAGCGCCCTCAAGGACTGTTCTGGCGCCGCTACGAGGCGATCGGAATCCAATACGACCACCGGCCAACCTTCCGCCTCGCAGCGCTCAAGCCAGCGATGTTGGTGGTGGTAGCACAAATCCAGTGCCGTGGGCGAATCGATGTGGGCCCGGTACGACTTCAACACCTTTCGCGGATGGCGGGTAAGCAGCACGTGCTTGTGTGTTCCGAAATCGCGCGGCTCCGGCCAGCCCTCGGTATGATTGGCCATGTGTTTCAGAAAAACGTGCGCGTTGTCGCGCTTGAGGGTAGGCAGGATATCCGCACGCACGGTGGGCATAACAGAAAGCACCTCGGCACGGGATGGTCGTTCCGCCCCGGTTTGCTGCAAGAAATGCGCGAATAAGGGCTCATCAACGACCCCAAAGTCCGGCCGCTGCGCAAAGCTGTACATCAAGGCTGTGCTGCAGTTGCGGGGACCAGACCAAAGGGAAACGGTCATGCCGTTTAGCGAACGACCGTTACGCTGCCTGTATAGCTCCGCGGCACCATCTCGTGCACCGACTGAACTTCCAATCGGTACATGTACTGGCCATCGCGGACGAAGTGATCGCCGCCTTGGTGCTGGCCAATCCAAGGCTCCTTCGGGTCGAACGATTCAAACACCTTTTCTCCCCATCGGTTGATGACAATCAAGTGGTACGTTTCAGCGACAAACGAGGTGCCAACTGGCATGAACGCGTCGTTCAATCCATCGTTGTTCGGGCTGAATGCCGTTGGGACATATACGGCGAAATCAATCGGCACGAAGTAAGCCACGAGTTCTTCTTCGTCTTGCTTGGGAAAGGTGATGTTCGCGGATGTTGCGCTGGGATTCGGTGCGGCATTGGCAATTTCCCATCGGTCGAAAGCCCAATGTTCCACCGGTGCTGCATCCGCGTTCAGCAAGCCCGCGATTTCAAGGCCACCTTCCCATTCGTCCGTGACAATGACCGCACCGCCTTCGATGCGGACAACACCTTTGTTCGGTGGCTCCACCCGGACCTTCAGGTCGCTGTGTTCAATCACATTGAAGTGAGCCGTGTACGTAGCGGGTTCGGTGACGGAGATGCTTCCAGCGGCATTGGCCATGGACGGCGCCACTTGGGGACCGGTTGAGGACCAGCCCGTGAAGACGTGCCATTGATCCAGACCGACGGCTTGGACGTCGTGTGCGCCGTAGTCGAGCAATTCGGTTGCCGGGTAATTCAACAAGGCCGTACCGTCCACATAAATTTCTCCCGCACCGGGAGGATCCACCACGAACGTCGTCTCCTGGGGATCGGCATTCGCAGCGAAGTAAGCAACCAAGGTCGCATCGCCGTTCAAAGTGAAACCGAGGTACGGATTGGTGGGGTCGTTCAGGGTGATGTCCCCGTCCAGTACCTGCCAAAACAAGAAGACCTCGCCCATCGACTCTTCAGCTGTGAGCTCCATCGGAACACCAGCAAAGTAAGTCGCATCCATCGGCACGTCGAAGGGGCCAATATCCACCGAATTCACCTGCACCTCGCCCATTCCGTCGATGATGAGGGTCAGCGTTACAGATTCCACTTCATAGCAATCCTCGAGGCCGTTGATGAGCATTTCCGCGCACCGCTCCTCGATGAAGTCGTGGATTTCGTCCACGTTGGCCATCCAGCCGTCGTAGCTCCCGCCCCAACGATCGATGTGACGATCCATCTCGGGCTCGATGACGTTGATCATGCTATCCAGCACAGCGTGCATGTTGTCACAGCTGAAGTGCGTGTTGCTCAAGTCCGCCCAGCGGTTGATGTAGGTGGCCCAGAAATCTTCATTTTCCATTAAGGAATTGAAAATCGGGATGTGACCTTGCCCGCCCACGTTACCGAGTGACTCGGGATTGCAGGGATCGGCGTCCGCACCTTGGGACGGTACACCGGTGTAGTTTGCACCATGGCCAAACGTGTTGTCCATGTCCCACAACGCGTAGCGCCACTTCTTACCGCTGCCATCGGGATGGCGACCACGCCACCAAGCGGTATTCCAATTCAACCAATCAGCGCATACCGTGAAAGAATTCAGCAGGTAATAGTCGATGAGGCTCATCACGTTGTAGACGCTTGTGACGTAATCGTAGTTATCCGGATCGGTCATGTCTTGACCGGTCACAAAGTTCACAAGCGGCATCCAATCGGCATCGTCTCCGTACTCTACCCACGTACCGCCCCACGTTTTGATGAAGTCCACAAAGTGACGCGGTTGATCGTAGTACTCCGTGGTAAAATCAAGGTCATCCACCTTTTCACGGTACTCGTAAACGCCCCAGTATTCGCCATTGAGGTAGACGATGCAGCTTTCGTTGGTTCGTTCGTCGACGTGCAGATCCGCCAAATGGCTGAGCGTCTGCACGTAGGCATCCCGGATGTGTCCACCACCGGAGCTTGGGTAATTGTCGTTCGCCGCAGCTTTGAAGATCAAACGCTGGTATACGTCGCGCTCCTTCACGTGGAAGAGCGGCTCCAGCAAGCCGTAGCTGTGGCCCATTTGATCGCGTGTGATGTAGTCAAATCCCTTTTGTGGGTAGGCATTCGAGTCATTGCCGTGCTCGTTGGAGTCGCCTGAACCCTCGCACCAGTAAGTACCGTCGGGATGGAAAAACTCAACGTGGCACGGCTCGTCCGCTCCCCCACCCCAGCCACCGGGCCATTGGCCGTCCTCCTGTTCGTCGCCTGACACCGAAACCACGATGATGCTGTGGTTGTCATTGCCAGTGAAATAGGTGTTGGTGTTGATGTGCGAATCCGCGTAGGCGCCAGTCGGGTCAAAACACCGCGCACGGATGACCGTCGTTTCATTGACCGCGATGGGTCCCGTGTACAAGGGGCTGCCCGGGGTCGGTGCGTATCCGTCCGTCGTGTATCGGATGTCGTAGCCAACAGGAGCTGTAATGGCCACATTGGTACCGCCCGCATAGTAACCGGATTCTTCTTGGAACTGCGGGGTAGGTGCGTACTCGATGTAGAGGTTTCCGCCGTTGGGATTGCCCGGCGTGGGATTCGTGCAGACACGCCACTGACCGGCTGAACCATCCGCATCACGGGACCAGCTGTGGTCCGCCTGTGTCGGCGTCCAGTCTTCGTAAAAGGTGTACGATTCCAGGATGTTACCCGCAGGATCTGAGAACACGACCGATTCCCCCATCGTCTGCGTCACCTTGAAATTCGTGTTCAAGCTGCCTCCGACATAGAGATTCTCGGGGACTTCCCCCTCGTTGGAGCAAATTATCAGCAGGTAGCCACCCGCCGGCACGGTTGTGCCCGCCGGTATTTCAAACATCTGCGGGTTGTCCGGATTGTCGGATAACCAGTGGCCGTCGAGGTCAACCTCCGCAGGGCCTTCGTTATAAAATTCGATGTAATCTTCGTTATCACCGTTGACGCCCAGCGTGTAGTTGCTGGCCGAAAACTCATTGATGATGACTTGCGCTGAGGCTGCTGAGACAGCCAAGCACGCAAGGGTGGCAAGGAAAGGGATGTTCAAGAGGTGCTTACGCATCATTGAATGTTCAATTGACCGGTAAATACTGGCGTTGCAGGTCCAGATAGGGTGTAAAGGTAGGTTCCACTTCGCAGCGCGCCGCGGTCAATGGTATAAGTGGTGCCTGTGGGGTTTGCGGTGTGAACCACACGACCGGTTGGATCGGTGATGGTCAACTGCATGGGTTGCCCGGTGGGATTGGCAAAACGCAACGTGGCGTAGTCCGTCATCGGATTGGGGTAAAGCATGGGCGCTTCAGCGTCCACGGTTTCAGCAACACCACTCGCGGTTACGCACCCTTCCTCAATGACATTCAGCGTATTGTGGTAGGCCTCGTTGACGACGTCGGTGACGAAATCAATGCACACCTCGTCTTCAATGGAAGCCCAGTAAAGACGCACCAGCGGCACAAACTCATAGTGCTTTGGGAAACTCATGTCCTCGTATGACAGGCCGATGACCTCCACTCCACCAGGCGTGAAGGAAGGCGTTATGGAATACTCGGTGGGGTCCGCGAGGCTCACCGCAGAAGAAATCGCCATGCCGCTCATGGAGAACTGGTATCCGACGATTCGATTGTTCGGGTTGTGCACGTAAATGTCCATGTACTGCTGGCCCCAGTTGACGGCGCCTATGGTGAAATGCACCGTATCGAAAGGATTGACTATGTGGTTCACAGGGAACTCGCACTTGTCATGGATTCCCGAGCTATCGGGATGCTGGTGGAGCTCATTGAAAAGTTGACATAGCGCCAAGTGGGCTGCGTCTGTCACCGTGATTTCGTCGTCTTGATCGACGTCCGTACAGGGCAGCGCTTCGATGTCGTCGCCAAGGATGTGCTCTACGTACGCCACGGCGTCGGCGTACTCTTGTGCGCCGTTGTTATCGAGGTCGCCCATCAAGGCCGTCCCGTTGCAATCGCCGTTGCAATCGGTCTCGGCCGTACCGAACTCCGTGCCTTCGCAATCACTGAACGGCTCACAGTCACCGATGACATCCACTTCCAATTCACCGGTCGAACGATCGAGGTTGATGCAGACGGCTGCGTGGTTGTTGTCATACGAGTTCTCGGCTCGACCGAGGGCATCCGGGATGAAATCGTAGTTCGCCCGAACGATCAAGTAATAGGTGCCGTCCTCAACATCGGTCACATCAATCCATTGGCAGCTCAAGCCAGAACCGTAAATATCACCGCAGCCCGCTGAAATGCCCATGTTTCCGCAGCCATACTGGCCGGTACCGCCGCCGCTGCACTCGAGATCCATGACACAGAATCCGTTTTTGAACCCAATCGGAATGTACTGACCTTCGAGCGTGAAGAGGTCATACTTGGCGTAGCCCTTGTGGTGCCAGTGGCTGTGGCAATCGCCCCATTCAAACTGGTTATTGTCCGCCTGGCTGGGCACACCGATGTAGTAATCAAGTGTGCCGATGTTGAGGATGTGGGTCGTGAAGCGAACCAACTCCCGGTCGCCGTAGCCATTCAAGCAGCCCTCGTCGATGTAGCAGTCCGTCTCGCTCACCTGCATCACTTGGGTTGACAGGCTGTTGACGATGGCTTCTGCGCTAACAATCAAATCTGGACCCGTGCAATCTGGATCTCCGGCATAAATACAATCGCCGCTATCCACCTCGGCGAGTGGGTTGTAGTTGCAAGCTTCTTCATCCGTGCACCCGGTTGCAGGACCAGCAAAATTGAACACCCAATCAAAACCCTCGGCACACGTGCCATCGGGATCGGCCAGCAACAACTCGGCATCGAAACTGATGTCCGAACTGGTCGAATTGATCTGGTGAACTTCAACCGCTAGCACGTTCAACCCGTTGTTCATGTTGAGCACGACTGGGTATTCGTACAACTGTGATTCGTTCCCGCCGACGATTTCGCTCAATGCTGTGGTTTCGGAATTCACGAATCCGTCAGGCATGTTGCTTCGCATGATTTCCACCCCGTTTAGGTAGACCACAGCGCCGTCATCGCGGCGCAAGCGCAACAAGCCCTCCATTCCTGAACCCGATTCTCCGGTGTATTCAAAGGCGTGACGGAAGTAGGTCGTAATGTGTTTGTCCGATGCGTTATCGCCGTATGATACCGTTGTTGCTTCATCTCCATCACCGTATCCCAGTTCCGCATTTCCGGAATCCCAATCGGTATCATCGTAATCCGCTGCGGTCCATTCAGAACCCAAGTCCTCGCCTTGGTCATGGTACGCCCACTCAGATTGAAGATCAACAAGTGATGCGTAATCAGGCGAACCCAACCCCATTCGGATCCAAACGGGCGCACCGCCTTCCAACAGCACCGTCAGATTAGCTTCATCACCGCACCCGCCTTCTTCATCGTCATAATAAATCGAGCCCTCGTTGGTGTTGTCGAAGCTGCCCATGTTGCAGTAATCGTAAATCCAGAGCTTGGTGTCGCAGCCAGATCCGCACGTATTGAATTCGTACATACCGTTGGCAGGCGGCGTGAAAACATACCACGCATTGCCTTGGGTTTGCTCAATGGTACCGTAATCCGATTCGTCAAGCTCGAACGCATCGTTGCATGTCGACCCGGGCGCGCAATCAAAGTTCACCGTCTCTCCGTACCCGTAATCACCTCCGGATGCGATTTCCGTGCCGTCTTGGTAGAGGGTATAGCCGCCGGGCGCGAAGATGCCGTCGCCATACGAATCGAACATGCTGAATTGCAAGCAGGGCTGTTCGATGGTGGCATCAAAACAAATGACGTCTCCTTCAGCGCCCCCCGAGGCGATGACGTTGCCTTGGTAAGAAAGTTCCCAAGAAATTTCGTTCGGGTAGCCGTCCGGTTCGATGACCACCTCGATGGTGGTTTCGTCGTCAGCGCATTGGCTCCAAGCCGGAGCTATGGCCAGGCACAGGCAAGAAATCAGCGCGCACGAAAGCGCGTAAAAACGGGTCGAAAATGCCAGCATGGGTTTCAATTTGGTGGTCAAACTCCGAAGATAATCAATCCTGTAGACCCAAACACCACCAACGCATAATGGGTTGCACCAGCCCGCAACAATAAATGCGGAAGAATCCGTTATTTTTGCTCCATGGCACACGACCCTTCTCACGACCACGGACACCACGCAGAACCGGAACAAAATGAAATCGGCGGACCCGTCGTTTTTGCGCTGATTCTGTTTGGATTGGTGATTACCATCATCGCCTTCTTGGCGTAGTCCAATCCGCACGCAGTCTTCAGCGAACCACGTCCATCTCTTCGACGAGGTGGCCGGCACCTGCATACACATCGGTGATCCAGAGGACATACCGAATGTCGACCATGATGTTGCGGCAGCGTGAGCCGTCGAATAGAATATCGCTCATGGTCGATTCCCAGGACCGGTCGAAATTGATGCCCACAAGGTGACCGTCCCCATCGATGGCTGGTGAACCCGAGTTTCCTCCGGTGGTATGGTTGGAACCCGTGAAGCATACGGGAAGCTCGCCTTCTTCATTGGCATACGCCCCCCAATCTCCTTCCTCAAGTGCCGCAACCAAATCCGCCGGCAAGTCGAAGTCGGCATCGCCAGGGATGTATTTCTGCAAAATGCCTTTCGCCGTTGTAAACGGCAGGTAGGTCATACCATCGTAAGGCGATGACCCTTCCACTTTTCCGTAGGTCAGACGCAAGGTGCTGTTCGCATCCGGAAAAAAAGCGCGCTCCGGGAACAAAGTGCGCAAGCCGTTGGTGTACATCCCGGTCAGCGAATCAAGTTCCGCTGAAGCGGCACCATATCCAGCTGCGACACGATCGAAATACGCGTTGCGCATAGATTTGATGAGGGCATACAAGGGGTCCTTCGAAAGTTTGGCAAACGCTTTGGCGCTGCCTTTGGCCAATAACGCCTCAACCGCATCGCGGTCGTCGAATACGGACTTCGCATAGGTGCGCGCTGCCCAGTTGTCGGGGTCGGATTCCGCCGCCTGCAGGGCTTCCGGAACGAATGCCCCATCGATGTGGTCAAAATACGGGGCCACAAGGGCCGCCATGATGTCCCGATCAACGGTCGCGTCATACTGCCGAAAATGGTCTTTGGTGCGGGCCTGCAACTGCGCAATCACGGCATCGGTTTCACCAGCGGCCTCCGTGGCTTCCCAGCGTTCTACCAGCGGGGCAAATGACCACGCATAGTTCAAAGCATCAGGACCATAATACACCCACTCAATGAACAGGCTTCGGGCCAACATGTAGGGATTGCGTTCTGCATTGGCCGATTGCATGTTACTGATCAACTGCATCCACGGCAAATTATCCGCTGCGGCGGCCCGGGCCATGAACTCCGCTTCGAGTTCGAGCTTTTTGCCCACGGCGTCCAATTCATTCAAGCCGGTGTTTTGCCCAATCCACTTCTTCCAAGCGTTGGCGATGGAACTCTGCTTGTCCGCGTATGCAATGCGCAAGGCCGGTGAACTGGAGCGCGCTGCATTGACCACAGCCAATGATGCGTCACGCATCTCGATGCGCGCTGGGTTCAAGTGCTCAACCACGTACGTCACTGCATCGCTGGTCAGGTATTGCTCCGTGCGGCCGGGGAATCCAAAAACCATAGTGAAATCCCCCTCCTTGACCCCACCGAGGTCGACGGGAAAGTGGTGTTTCGGCTGAAAGGGAACGTTGGATTCGCTGTAATCCGCCGGCTCATTGTTCGCGTCCGCATAGATGCGAAACATGCTGAAATCCCCCGTGTGGCGCGGCCATACCCAGTTGTCGGTGTCCCCGCCGAATTTTCCCACCGCCGAAGGAGGCGCGCCTACGAGCCGCACATCGCGGTAGGTCTTCGTGGTGATTAAGTAAAAGCTGTTGCCAAAATCAAACGCCACCACCTCGGCGTCGAGGCCGGTGCCGTCCGTGGCTTGGGCCACCAAGTCCGCTTTTGCCGCTTGGGGATCTTCCGCATTGCGCACAAGCTCCGTGACGTCCTCGATCCGGTCAATAAAGGTGGCGACCAAGTCCGGGTTGGCCAACTCCTCCGCGCGCGTCATCGCCCAAAAGCCATCTGTTAGGTAATCATTTTCAACCGTACTGTGGTAGGCAATCTCGCCATAACCGCAGTGGTGATTGGTCAGCAGCAAGCCCTCCCCGCTGATCATCTCCGCCGTGCAGCCTCCATTGAAATGCACAATGGCATCCTTCAAACTGCCTTCGTTGATGCTGTAAATGTCATCTGCGGTCAAGTGCAGGCCCATCGCCTGCATGTCCCCTTCCACTGCTTGCAGCAAAGTCGGTATCCACATGCCCTCCTTCGCCTCGATGGAAGCATGGGAAAGGACAAATGTGGCGAGCAAGAAAAGGGGAGTGAATCGGTTGATCATGGGGTTCGATTTCGTGTTGCGGGGTTGAAGATAAGAAGGCCGGGATTAGCTTTGTGTTCATGGAGCTGAACGCTGATTTCCGGTCGGACACTTTGACCCGCCCTACCCCGGCCATGTTGGATGCGATGCACGCCGCACAAACTGGTGACGATGTATTCGCCGAAGACCCCACCACTGAGGCTTTTCAGCAACGGTGTGCGGAGATGTTTGGTCATGAAGCGTCCCTGTTCTGCCCTTCCGGCACCATGACCAACCAAATCGCCATCAACGTGCACGTGCGGCCTGGAGCCGAGGTCATTTGCGACCGAATGGCGCACATCTACAACTACGAAGGCGGCGGAATTGCCCGCAACTCAGGAGCGTCCGTTCGCCTGCTCCACGGCGACCACGGCCGATTCACATGGAAAGACGCCGCAGCAGAAATCAATCCAGCAGACAGCCACTACGCCCGCACCTCCCTCGTGTGCATCGAGGACACCTGCAACCGCGGCGGAGGAGCCGTGTGGAACGTAGATGACATTCAGGCCATTCGCGAAGGCTGCGATGCGGCGGGGCTGCCCTTGCACCTCGACGGTGCGCGGTGCTGGAACGCCATGGTCGCGCGCGCGGGGAATGCCCTGCCGGCGGTGGTGGACTGGAAGACCTATGGGCAATTGTTCGATTCCATTTCAGTGTGCTTCTCCAAAGGCCTCGGCGCGCCGGTTGGTTCGGTGTTGATTGGCTCGAAGGCCTTCATCGCCGAAGCGCACCGTTCGCGCAAGGTTTTCGGCGGAGGGATGCGCCAAATCGGTGTTTTGACAGCGGCCTGCAACCACGCCTTGGATCACGAATTGCCCCGACTGCACGAAGACCACAGCAGGGCCAAGCAAATCGGAGACGTGCTCACAGGACTGAGCCGGGTCTCCGCCGTAGATCCCGTCGAGACCAACATTGTCATTTTCGAAATCGCCGCAGGATTGACAGCAGCAGAATTTGTGGAAGCTGCCGCCCGGGATGGCATCCATTGCTTCGCCTTCGGCCCCCAAAAGGTGCGCATGGTCGTCCACCGCGACCTCAATCAAGGACAGATCGACGCCACGTGCTCGGCATTAACGCAATCCGTGCTGAACCGATAGTTGGCGCACGATGACGCGTTCTGCGTCTTCGAATTGCAGCACGTATTGACCGTTTTTCCAGCTGGCCACATCGAACACAGCTGTGGAACTGCCCATCCATTGGGTTGAGGCTACTTCCCGCCCGGCCAAATCAAAGGCGCGAACGGTCCAGCCACTAGACCCCGGATCCACTTCGAAGAAGACATTTTCGACAGCCGGGTTGGGGTACAACACGGCATCGCCCAGCCCCACTTCACCGACGCCAACCGAGCAATCGTGTACCGTCAAGATCATAGCATCAGCGAATTCGCAACCGGAGTCGGTCGTTCCGCTGAGGACGATGCTGTACGTCCCGGGCGAAAAGTCACCGGGCGAAACGTAAAAGAACTGGTTGTTGGAACCGTCCTGCCATTCGTAGTCGTAGCCGAGCGGACCGTATATGAGCAGCGGCTCATCCTCGCAGATGATGGTGTCGTTGCCAATGGTGAAATCACTGGGCTCCACCTCCGGAACAAATGCAGTCACGGGATACGAACAGCCGTTGGCATCGGTGAGGTTCAACTGGTAGGTCCCTGGCGACAGGCTATCGAGGTTTTGCTGTTCAGATGTGAATTCATTGGGACCGGTCCACGCGAAGGTATACGGATCCGATGCGCCTCCCACCTCAATTTCAATGACCCCGTCCGAGGCCTCTTCACAACTCGCTTCGGTCACCGTCGTACTCACGCTCCAGGCTTCAGGAGCAGCAACGGTGCGCTCAATGGTGAATTGCGTACCGCAGGTCGTGGTGATGTTCGCCGTATATACCCCAGGGGCCAAGTCAAATATCCACGAATCAGTTGAAGTGTACCCGTTTGGCCCCGACCAAGTGCAATCAAAGTCCGATCCGCCTTCGTTCACATAGGCCAGAATGAAGCCGTCCGGAGCCGTGTCCTTATCCATCGGGCACGCCACGTTGCGCACCTGCGCATCTGCAGACGAATCGGATGACTCGGATGTGAAGACCGACACATCGGCATCGCCGGTTTGGCCTGCCCATCCATCAACTTGGATGTAATAAGTTTCACCCACTTCCAAGCAGCTCGTATACATCGTCGAGCGGTAACCCGCACACCAATCGTCGTTGGACCCGATCAATTCGTAGGTCGAGAAATCACCGCAATCGGTCGCCCGGTACAACGCCAACTGCGTATCGAACGTCGAAGAATCGGAACATGTCGTGATGGTCACGGGATCTGTCGTCTCGGGTGTGAACGTCAACCAAACGGAACTCGAAGCGTACCCATCCGAGCCACACCACGAACCAGGTAAGCTGCACGAACCACTCGGTGCTGGGCCTGGGCTCAACTCCTCGGCTTGCACGGTTCCGCCTCCTGAGGTCACTACAACCGATTCTCCATCAACCTCAATCTCCGCTGCAGCACAGGGCACATCATAATCGATGAACAAACTCTCCCCTGCCGTGAATGTCCACACGTTGCCGTATCCCGTGCCGTTGAAAATTCCGGATAAAATGCCGTCCATGTAGAGGTCAAACCGATTGCCGCCGTCGCCGTAGCTGTCCACATGAATCAAGTCAACCAACTCAACATCCGCGATACAAAACGGTCCTTCGGTGTAGATGGCATTGTTGCCGTAAGTGGTGCCACCGTTGCCGCCAGTGCCGGCTCCATCGCAGCCTACATTAGCCGAATTACCTCCGCTAGCGATGAAATTTTCGCCTCCGCATGCCTCTCCGGTAGGTGTGAGTTCCCAGTACAATTCGTAGCCCCATGGATCCGTATCGATTACGAATTCAATGGCCACTTCGCCTGCTTCACATTGCGACTGTGCGCCGGGAAGTGAGAACACGAAAAGGGAAGCGAACAACAAGAGAAATACAGGAATGAAATGACGCATCGCGATGGGGTTAACGTTTGGATTTCGAATATACGCGAATTGGATTCACTGGCCTTGAATGCTAGCTTTGTGGTCGCTTATGCTCATCCTCCTATCCCCTTCCAAAACGCTCTCTTTTGAAGATGCACCTCCGGTCAAGGACAACACGCTTCCAGCATTTCTCGAAGCATCGGAAAAGCTCATGGCGAAGCTGAAGCGGTTGAGTGCGAAAAAAGTGGAAGGACTGATGAGCGTCAATCCCAGCATCGCTGCACAGACGGTCGAATGGGCAAGCAGCTGGAGCACCCCTTTTTCAGAAGCCAATGCCCGGCCTGCTGCCCACTGCTTCAAGGGAGCCGTTTACACGGGGCTTCAAGCCCGCACGTGGAATGATGCCGACCGCGCGTTTGCCCAACGGCACCTGCGGATTCTGTCAGGGCTGTATGGCGTGCTGAAGCCCCTTGACCTGATGCAGCCCTACCGCCTTGAAATGGGGTTGAAGTGGGCCATCGCCTCCAAAACCCTCAATCTGTATGCGTTCTGGGGCGATCGCATCCAACGGAGCATTGAAGCCGACGCCAATGGCCTCATCATCAACTTGGCGAGTAACGAGTACAGCAAGGCGGCCATCGCCAAAACCTACGCAGGGCGGGTCATCACCCCCGCCTTCAAAGAATTGGTTGGCACGGAATACAAAGCCAAAATGGCCTATGCGAAGGAAGCCCGGGGCACCATGGCGCGGCACATCGTCCAAAACCAATGGACGAACCCGGAAGACTTGAAACAATTCACAGGAATGGGATATGCTTACGATCCCAACCTCTCATCGGCGGACGATTGGGTGTTTACCCGCGACGCCTCAACATCGAAATAATTTAACCATGAAACACATCATAAAAGCGGCAACGCTCTTTTCTCTCATCACCTTGCTCGCCGCTCCTGGCCGAGCCCAAACCACTCCCTCTATGGAATCCATCAGCTATGCCCTGGGCATTTTGTTTGCGAAGAACTTGCAAGACCAAGGCCTCAATGAAATTTCAACCGACGACATGGCCAAAGGCCTCGCCGAGCAAATGGCCGCTTCAGCCAGTATGACCCCTGAACAGGCCAACGCCATGGTGGGTGAATTCTTCCAAGCCAAGAAAGAAGCCGCCGGAGCAGCAGCCAAGGCGGAAAGTGAGGCCTTCTTGGCGGAAAACGCGGAGAACAAAGAGGTCAACGTAACCGCATCCGGGTTGCAGTACACCCACCTCACCGTCGGAGAAGGCGAAAACCCAACTGCAGCATCAACCGTGACCGTGCACTACCGCGGAACGCTCATCGACGGCACCGAATTCGATTCGTCTTACAAGCGCGGCGAACCCATCTCCTTCCCCTTGGGCAACGTCATCAAAGGATGGACCGAAGGGCTGCAACTCATGAAGCCCGGTGGAAAGACCAAGTTCTACATCCCACAAGAATTGGCGTACGGCGCGAACCCCAACCCGAACGGCCTCATCCCACCGTATTCGGCGTTGATCTTCGAAGTAGAATTGATCTCCTTCCAGTAATCAAGCTTCACTGCATGATGAAAAACCTCGGTTCCGCCGGGGTTTTTTCATGCCTAGCCGGCGCAGAAATTCATTAGTTTGCGCCCCATGGACGCATTGATTACGAACGACGCCGTGGTGCTCGGCTTGCTGGTGACGACACTGGCCTTGGTCTTTTACAGCAGCACCCTTCCTCAGTTTAAGCGGTTTTACACCATCATCCCAACGCTGCTCGTCTGCTACTTCTTGCCAGCGATGTACAACAGCTTTGGACTGGTGGACGGCGAGGCGTCCAATTTGTACTTCGTGGCGTCCCGCTACCTCTTGCCGGCCAGCTTGGTGCTGCTCTGCTTGAGCATCGACCTCAAGGGCATTTGGAACCTGGGGCCGAAGGCCATCATCATGTTTTTTGCGGCGACCATCGGCATCATCATCGGGGGGCCGCTGGCCCTTTGGGCGGTGAGCTTCATAGAACCTGCAGTTCTGGGCGGCGATGCGCCAGACGCCTTTTGGCGCGGGCTGTCGACGGTGGCCGGTAGCTGGATTGGTGGAGGTGCCAATCAGGCGGCGTTGAAGGAAATTTCCATGACCACCGACGACCAGTTCTCCGCCATGCTCATAGTGGATGTGTTTGTAGCGAACCTGTGGATGCCCTTTTTGCTGGTCGGAGCGGGCATGAGCGCAGCGCTCGACCGCCGACTGAAAGCAGATGCTTCGGCAGTCGATGAACTCAAAAAGAAAGTCGAAGCCTTCCAATTGGGCATTGCCCGAGTGCCGTCGTTTACCGACTTAATGATCATCGGCGGTGTGGCCTTTGGTTCCGTCGCTTTGGCACACGTATCAGCAGATGTGCTCGGACCGACATTTAAGGGGTGGTTCGGTGGCATCCTCGAGCGCAACCCCGACAGCTTCGTTCAATACTTAAGCAGCTTGGAGCAGGGATTCTTCTGGATTGTCGTGACAGCGACTGCTGTGGGTATTGGCTTGAGCTTCACCGGGCTCCGCAATTACGAGGGCGCCGGGGCAAGCAAACTGGGGAGTGTGTTCCTGTACATTCTCGTTGCGACCATCGGCATGAAGATGGACGTGGTGGAACTGTATCACAACTGGGACGTTTACTGGTCGGTTATTTTGATCGGGCTCATTTGGATGCTGACACACATCGTGGTCCTCTTGAGCGTCGCCAAAATGATCAGAGCCCCCTTCTTCTTTGTCGCGGTGGGCTCACAAGCCAACGTGGGCGGTGCGGCCAGTGCACCGATTGTAGCGAGCGCGTTCTCTCCTGCCTTGGCCCCAGTGGGTGTCCTGCTTGCTGTTTTGGGTTATGCCGTCGGCACGGTGGGAGCCATCGTGTGCATGGAGCTCATGCACGCCATCTCCATGTAGGCCTGACGAATTACAGCCAGTGCCCCATCACCGCTTTTTTAACGGCGAGATAGGCTTCGTTTTCCTTAACGGGAGCGATCACCACGGGCTCGCGTTTTTCGACGCGGATCCCGTTTTCTTCGAGCTCTTTCACTTTTTGTGGATTGTTGGTCAGCAACCGCACCTCAAGCATGCCCAGTGTTCGCAAAATCTCTGCTGCCACATCGAACGAGCGAGCATCCGCTTGATGCCCGAGGGCTTCATTCGCTTCGATGGTATCCATCCCCTCATCTTGGAGGTTGTACGCCTTCAGTTTTTCGACCAGCCCGATGCCGCGGCCTTCTTGGCGCAGGTAAATCAAGCAGCCCCCTTCGGCTCCAATCTGGTCCAGGGACAAGTCCAATTGCTGCCCGCAATCACAGCGCGTTGATCCGAAAACATCGCCAGTCATGCACTCGCTGTGCACACGCACCAGCGGAACTGCCGCGCCATCGGCTGACGACGACACAAGAGCAATGTGCGGATGCAAATCACCCTCTTCTCCAAATGCAATCATGGTAAATTGTGCATTGGGAACAGGTAATCGGGCTTCAGCGAGTTTTTCCACAGAACAAAGATAGAGAGAAGAAGCGGCGCTTAAGAATAGAAAAGCCGGCCCCTGTATGGGAACCGGCTTTCCATGAAATTGTTCGTTGTTATCGCGCTTATTCGCAGTCGGTGCCGAAGACAGACAAGAACTGCAACAAGTCAGGTGTTGCCACCAATCCATCGCCGTCCAAATCGCCTGGGCAGGCATTCAACTCAAATACACAAGAACCGTCGTCTGTGTTTGCCTCAGCGTTGTAGTTTTCAGCTGCTTCGTAGATGCAACCAAATGCCACTGGCGTCGCGCAAGAGCCGTCATCAGCAGTAGCTGCCAAATCGAATTCTGCGTAGAATGGATCTGTGCAACCTGGGATTGGGCATGTTGCCTCGCAGCTTCCAGCGCAGTATGCAACAACCAATCCTTCTGCGGCTGTTGCGCCGTAGTTGTTCGGAGCAACCGCACACGCTTCTGGAGCGTTGAAAACAGTACCCCATCCAGACCAACCATCGGCTGGACCCGTAGCGGCAATGACGAATTCAAAGCTCGCACCGTCTTCGATGTTCAGTGTGCCCGTGAAGATGCCGTCGCCGTCAGCATCAGCGAGGGTAACACCCCAGCCGCCCCAGCCGTTCCAGCTGCCGTTGATTACGATATTATCGTAGTCAGCGTTCGGGAATCCGGTCGTGTTCATATCTATTGCGAACTGAACGTCAACCATCGCTGGCGGTGCAGCACATGTTCCGTCTGTTCCGCACTGCTCCCAACAAGCGCTTACAGTTGTTGCCTCCGTAACAGTTGGCAACAAACGGTCATTCCATGTACCGTCAGCGCATTCTTGGCCGGCGAGGTCCTCTTTGGCATTCCAATCGCCACCGTCGTTCGGGCTGTTCAGGTAAATGTAGTTTCCGCTGTATCCATCAGGAACAGCAACCGTGACGGTGTAGATTCCGTCGCCGTCGTCATCAGACATTGCGTGTCCCATAGCATCGCCGAAGTAATCACCTCCGCCAAGGAACATGCCGTTCGGTCCTACCGTGATGTTCGCCGTGTTGCAGTTGAATGTTACGTCATGGAATACTGCAGGAGGAGCAGGGCATGATCCATCCTCAGAACACTCGCCAAAGCAAGTGCTCAGAGTAGTGTCTTCTGTAACTGCAGGGAGTAAACGGTCATTCCAAGTGCCATCAGCACATTCTTGGCCAGCTAGGTCTTCTTTCGCCCCCCAATCGCCACCATCATTCGGGCTATTTAAGAAAATATAGTTACCTGAATAGCCAGAAGGAACTGCAACCGTTACCGTGTAAATACCATCTCCGTCATCGTCAGCCATTGCATGGCCCATAGCATCTCCGAAGAAATCACCACCACCGAGGTACATTCCATTCGGTCCAACTTCAATATTAGCCGTATTGACATTAAATGTCACATCGTGTTGCGGTACTTCTACATCACAAGCTACGCAGGAGCTGAAACAAACCACATCTAAGACTACATCTTCCTCTCCTAAATCGTAGAATCGGTTCGTGCCTGTATTGCAAGAAGGAGGAACAGTTTCTTCGAAAGAGAAATCTGCCCCATTCAAATACTTCCACTGAATATTTGAGTTTGGAGGGATCCCTGTTTGCGTGTAAGTGTAAATAAGATCTCCGTCGTCATCAGACATTTGGCTCGCACCAGCATCCCAACCCTGGAAGCTGCCGGCAATAAATACTCCTGCTGGATTTGCGCCTTCCTCAGACATATCCACTTGGAATGTTACACTGATTGGATCTGCTCCAGTGCAAGCATCACAGGAATTGAAGCAAACTACATTAAGATTAACGTTGTCTGATCCGACAACTAAGGACCTGTTGGTGAATCCATCGATAGTCGAAGTACATGCGTCACCTTCGATGAAGGTTTCCTGAACTGCCCAGTTATCAAGTGTAAATTTATACTCATAGGTGGACTCTCCTGATAGGGAGACGGTTATTTCATAAACTCCATCACCATCATCATCCGACATTTGATTGCAGTCTCCACACCAGCCATTTAAACTTCCGCTCAGGTTCACGAACCCAAAGCCTGAAGGGTAATCGTTCATGTCAACGCTGAACGAGACGTCTACTGTTGCCGCAGGCTGTTCACATGAACCGTCTGTTGAGCATTGCCCAAAACACGTACTAATTGTTGTGTTTTCTGTTACTGGTGCCAGTAGGCGGTCATTGAAAGGTCCGTCTGCGCATGGCAATCCAGCCAAGTCTTCTTTTGCATCCCAGTCACCACCATCATTAGGGCTGTTCAGGAAAACATAATTACCTGAAAAACCCTCATTAACGGAAATCGTTGCACTCCAAATGCCATCGGCATCATCATCAGACATAGCAACTGCTTGGGCATCGCCCAAAGCGCCGCCACCAGCGTACATGCCGTTGGGACCGACTTCAATATTTGCTGTGTTTACTTCAAATGTTAAGTCGAATGTTTCGAGCTCGGTTCCGGCAGGAACGAACTGGAAGCGCCACCATCCGAAGCTGTAGTTGATATCCAACGTCATCGCATCTTCGGATAACGACGTAATCTCATACGTGATAGAAGCGGGAGCATCGGCGGGATCAGAGAGCTCGCCGTTGTTGTGCACTTTTGCGAGGCCCAGGAAGGCCCCTGTGCCATCAAGCGTCACACTTGAACCGTCTTCAGACCATGTCGCCGTGGCCGTGCCATCGTGGGGAGCGACAGGCGTCCCGCAGCCTTCGGCTACGCCCTGCCAGCCTTCGAGCCAAGTGGCGTCTTGGAGGATATTTTGAAATGAACCATCCGCATTGAATGCGTAGATGTCGTCGAACAAGCATGCCCGTGTTTCGACATCTCCTTCGCTGCTTGACCACCATCCAGTGTCGCCCTGATTGGGCCCAACACCCATGGCTCCGGCACCTGGGTACAATTGCCATTGTGTGCCAGCGAGATTTTGGGCTTGCGCACCAAATCCGAGAAGGACACACGCAAGAAAACTTAAGAATCGCATAAGGTTAGAATTTTTTGTTTTTTCTATGAACGCCATTATTCTACCATTGAGAATGGGCAATTTAACGCTGGAAGATAACACTTAAATAATCTAAAAACAACAAGGAATTTTAGTTTAAAGCCGAAAAGGTGTCTGAAATACAACATATTGGCATCAGTGCACGGAGCGATCAACGAGCACCAATGAAAGGGCACCAGCCCCCAAGCTGAGCCCTGCAATCATCATGGTGAAGGCGATGTTTCCGTCGAAAAGAACACTGTTCACCCAATTGATTCCGCCAAGCGCTGCGAGGATCTGAGGGATGACAATGAACATGTTGAAAATGCCCATGTAAATACCCATTTGATCTTTAGGCACCGAACTTGAGAGCATGGCGTATGGCATGGAGAGAATGGAACCCCACGCTACACCGATACACGCAAAACACCATTTCAATTGTACAGCACAATCGGGATTCAGTTGCAACATCCACGCAAAACCAAGTCCACCAATGGCGAGGGAAACTCCATGCACTAAGCGGCGGTTGATGGAATATCGACTGGTGTAGAAGGCGAGCAGTAGCGCGAACGCCATCGAACTCAATCCGTAGACCCCCATGGCGCTAGACACGGCATTGGCGGCCTCATTGAATGCCGCATTGGCCACTTCAAAGTTGACAGCGCCGGCTTCCGGATTGGGCGAAGCAAAGACGTGTTCTGTCAATGCCGGCGTCGCGAACGACCACATCGTAAAAAACGCAAACCAGCTGAAGAATTGCACCACCCCAAGCTGCAGCATCACCTTCGGCATTCCCGCAATCGAACCGAGGATTTCCTTGGCGCCGGCCAAAAAGCCTGCAGACAGTGCTTTCGCCTTTTCGAATGCAGCCAGATCTTCCGGTGGTTCTTCGTCCGTAGTCCACACCGTGACGATGATGGTAATCAAGAACACCGCCGCGCCTACAGCGAACGAGTAGAACACAGAATCCGGAATCTCGCCGGCGGGAGCTTCGTTTTTCGCACCCAGTTGCGTAACAATCCAAGGAAGGTTGCTCGCCACCCAGGTGCCTATGCCAATAATCAACGTCTGCAATACGAAACCAAAATTGCGCTGGTCTTCAGGCAACTTATCCGCAACGAGCGCGCGGAAAGGCTCCATGCTGATGTTGATGGATGCGTCCAGCACCCACAGCAATCCCGCGGCCATCCACAACGCCGAACTGTGCGGCATGATGAACAACGCAGCCGAACTCAGGACGGCCCCAATCATGAAATACGGCCGCCGTCTCCCCCACTTCGGGCTCCACGTACGGTCGCTCCAATACCCTATGATTGGCTGCACCAATAAGCCCGTCAAGGGTGCTGCAATCCACAGACCAGGCAGTTCTTCCGGACTCGCCCCCAACGTTTGAAAAATGCGCGACATGTTGCCGCCTTGCAAGGCAAATCCAAACTGGATTCCAAGGAATCCGAAGCTCATGTTCCAGATTTGCCAAAACGAAAGTCGTTTTTGTTCCTGTGGCATAGGGGTAGTTTTTCGTTCCGAATTTAGGACTTCGTGTCAAATGAACACCATACCACTTATAAACAAAAAGCACCGGACGGTACGCCCAGTGCTTTTCGAGTTCAGTTCGCTGTTCAGGACCTATTCCGGGCAGGGGTAGCTATAGGCCGCCAGGAATTCCAGCAAGTCACCTGAACCAACCAAACCGTTTCCATCCACGTCGAACGGGCAATCGTCTTCAGCTACCAATTCACAACTGCCGTCGTCGACTGTCGCCTCAGCATTGTAGTTGGATGCTTCTGCGTAGGTACATCCCAATACATCGTAAACGCACGAACCATCATCGTCCAAGGCCAGTGGGGCGTAGTTGCTAGCTGCCTCATCGGTACAGCCCTCGAAAACGCAAGAACCGTCATCATAAGAAGCCGCTGAATCGTAGTTGGTAGCATTCGAGTAGATACAGCCTCCCGCGATGCAGGATCCATCGTCGACGTTCGCATCGGGATCGTAGTTCTCTGCATCCGGGTTGGTACAACCGGGGTATTCGCACGAACCGTCATCATCCGTTGCTGTCGCGTCATAGTTCTGGGCTTCGGTGTCCGTGCAACCTGGCACTTCCAATTGGTTGCAGATTCCATCGCCATCGTCGTCTTGCAGGCAGTTACCGTCGCAATCGTAGAACGTCTCAGGGAATGTACACGACCCATCATCCGTATTCGCCGTGGGGTCGTAGTTACAGGCCGTAGGGAACGTACACCCTTCGAACTCGCAGGAACCGTCGTCGTCCGTCGCATCAGCGTTGTAATTGTCCGCATCGGAGTCTGTACAACCGGGAACTTCCAATTCATCGCATACTCCGTCGCTATCGGTGTCGTTCAAGCAGGCACCATCGCAATCGTAATAATCAGCTGGGTAGTTGCATGTTCCATCATCTGCCTCCGCTTCGGCATCGTAGTTGCACGCCATTTCATCGGTGCATCCGAGAGCGATATCAGGGAAGACCAAGGACTCATTCAACACCTGCGGATTCTCACCGTTCTGTGCTCGGTATTGCAAATTCACCAGGAGGTTGACTTGTCCGGTCGTGGTCAACTGGGCAATCAAAACTTGACCGTTGTCATCAGGGAATGCCAATGGTTCCGTGTCAGGCAACACAAACCAGCTTGCACCCAAGGAGTTGTTGACCTCAAATGCGTCCCCCGTTTCAAATGCAGCAGCGGCCACATCAGTTCCTACCGTGGACAGGTTCAAATCACTGTTTTCTCCCCCAATGGTAAACCAGCTGTCGTACACCACATCCGGATCGACCATGTCGGCAAACGGATTGATCTCACTGGCAAAGGCTCCGCCGATTGCGTTTTGGTAAAAGCTGGTAGACGAAGCAATGCTCATCGGGTTGCCGTCTTGCGCAAAAACCGCCGTAAGCTGGTCATTCGGATTGCTGAAATTCGCATATACACGGAACGTCCGCATGCCCGCCTCAGGCAGGTCCTCTGCAAGCAATTCGTAGGTGAGCCCCGTGTAGCTCGGCTCGGGGTATTCACATGTACCATCATCCAGCAACGCCCCCGGGTCGTAGTTATTGGCTGCTGGGTCAGTGCAACCCGCGCCGGTAACCTCCACCTGTGGGAAGGTCAATGACAGCCCCGCAACCTCGAACGTTTCATCATTGGCATCACGCAATTGAATGTTGACCAAGGCATCGGTCAGTCCATCCGTTGTCACCTGCGCCAACAGGACTTTTCCGTCCACCGGAACAGCTTGTGTTGATGCGCCAGGAATGAGGAAAAGTGACCCCCCAAGGAAGGTATTCACGTCCAATGCCCCACCCGCCTCAAAGGCCGGGGTAAATGCATCCATCCCTACCGAGTTGGATTGATCATCCTCACCCGGTGCGGCACCAATGGCCAACCAAGAATCATATTCGAGCGATGGCACCACCGCAAAGAACGCCGGGTTGATTCCACTCGCGAACGCCGTACCGACCTCATCCTGGTAGAAAGACGTGGAAGGTACCAGTTGCCATGGAGATTCTTCTGTACCGTAAACTGCCGTTACCTCCACATCGTCCGAAGCGAAATTGGCGTACAACCGGTACGTCGTCATGCCCGAAATGCCATCTTCCGCATACACCTCGTATGAGAGTGATTCGACCAATCCATCCAACCAGACGCATGTGCCGTTGTCAGTCAAGGCGTCGGGATCATAATTGTCCGCTGTTTCCGATGTGCAGCCAAACACTTCCAGTTCGTCGCATAGGCCGTTCTGATTGACGTCATTGACACATGTGCCGTCGCAATTGTAGAGCTCATCGGGGTAAGTGCACGAGTTATCGTTATCAGTTGCGTCCGCATCGTAATTGCACGCAGCACCGTCCTGACAACCGGCTATCTCCAATTCATCGCAAATGCCATCGTCATCTGTATCGTTCAAGCAATTGCCATCGCAATCATAGTATTCATCCGGTCCATTGCCATCGCATCCGCAGGCGCCATCGGGAATACCATTGCCACCGCATACGCCGCATTCATCCAACTGGGCGCATGAACCATCGTCCACGTTAGCCGCCTCATCGTAGTTACACGCTGCAGCATCTGTACACCCTTCAACCACTGCATCTCCAGCACATCCACAAGTATCTGTGTAGGCATCGTTGATGGTCATCGCATCTCCATCGTCACAGGCATCCCCAGGGTATGCGCACGAGCCGTCGTTGACTTCGGCCTCCGCATCGTAGTTGCATGCCGTCGCATCCGTGCACCCGGAGGGTACTTCAGGGAACGTCACGGTCAAACCATCGGTATTGTAGCTGTTGCCTTCGAGGTCATCGTACTGGAAATTCATGACCAACGTAGCCACACCATCCGTAGTCAATTGCGCGACAAGGACCTTATTGTCATCCCCCGCAATGGCGTCGGTGTTTGAACCCGGAACCACAAACCAAGACGCGCCCAAGAACGTATCGACCGTGAATCCGTTGCCAGAGTTAAACTCTTCCAAGTAGGGTTCCAACCCAACTGAAGCGACTCCACCGTCCCCATTGGTATTCTCCGTGCCGATGGTGAACCAGCTGTCATACTCCACCTCAGGGAAGGCCGAGAAGAACGCTGGGTTGATGAATTCTCCAAAATTTGAACCCAATCCCGTGTTATAGAAACCGGTCGTTGAAAGTACACTCAACGGTGCGTTTTGTGCTTCACTCACGGTTCCGTAAACGGCAATGAGTTCATTGGTTGGCGCGTCGAACGTCGCGTACACTCGGTACGTTGTTCCGTATTCGGATGTGGCGTATTCCTCTACCTCGATCCCGGCTGGACCGGTTGGAACCAAGGTGCCGCTGCACGAGCAGTCACTTTGGTACACATCGTCAATGGTGTTGCTGAAGCCGTCATCGCAGGCATCGCCTGGATACACACACGAACCATCCGATTGCTCGGCAGCTGAGTCGTAGTTGCACGCCGATGAATCGGTGCAGCCGAAGACGATGTCAAAACCCGCACATTGGCAGTCATCACCGATCACGTCACCACCGGTACTGGCGTCGCCGTCATCGCAGGCATCACCTACAAAAAAGCACGAGCCATCGTCGGTGTTCGCTGCAGTCGCGTAGTTGCACGCACTGGCATCGGTGCAGCCCTCAACTACCGCTTCGCCGGTGCACGCACAGTCGGCATTGTATACATCGTTGATGGTCAAACTGTCCCCATCATCACACGCATCACCAGGGAAGAAACAACTTCCGTCATCCGCTTCTGCGTCGCCGTCGTAGTTGCAAGCCGTTGCATCGGTGCATCCCGCCGCCAACTCGGGAAACGTCGCAGTCAGCCCAATGGCTGTCGATGTGTTGCCCGAGGCATCGTCATACTGTGCATTCAGCACAACCGTGATGATGCCGTCAGTTGTCAATTGCGCGACCAACACGCGGTTATCGTCCCCCGCAATGGCATCGGCCGACACACCGGGAATAACAAACCAAGAGGCCCCCGTGAAGGTATCCACCGTGAATCCATTAGCCGTATTGAATCCGTCGAGGTATGGCTCCATGCCCACAGCACTCAATCCGCCTGTACCCGAGTTGTCTTCTGATCCGATGGTGAACCAGCTGTCGTAAGCGAGATTGGGGAAAAAGCCGAAAAAGGCGGGATTTAAATCCTGCGCATAATTGACCGAAGCCGTCGGCTCCTGGTAGAACGTCGTCGTTGTCAAAACACTCAATGGTGCATTTTGCGCCTCGCCAACAGTTCCATAGATGGCGATCAATTCGTCGTCGACTGCATCGAAATTGACATAAACACGGTAGGTCGTTCCGTTCTCTGAAGTTGCATGCACTTCAGCTTCAATGCCGACGACGTCGGCCAATGCGGGCACAGAGAGCATTCCCCCGAGGAGGGCCAAGAATAAATTGCGCATGGATTTGGTGTTACAGTTAGTCGTTATGAATCTGCAAACTACAATTTCCCCCAAGATTGCGCAACATCGGAGTCCTCGAAATGCAGAAATTACCCTCACGCGTGCGTTCACTTGCGCTCAGACGGACCAAAAATTTAGCGCTTCAGACGCTCAATGAGGAACTGCGTGCTGGCGTCGTGTTCGGAGCCGGTGCTTACCTCTGACCATTCGGAAAGGATGTTTTTGGCCAGCACCTTGCCCAATTCCACCCCCCATTGGTCGTAACTGCACACGTTCCAAAGCAAGCCTTGGATGAAAATGCGGTGCTCATACAACGCAATCAACTGACCGACGCTGCGCGCGTTCAACGCATCCAACAGGATGAAGGTACTGGGACGATTGCCCCGAAAAACCCGGTGAGGCGCAACGGCCTCAATTTCCGCCGCTGTTCGACCGGCAGCCTCCATTTCTGCGCGCACATCGGCTTCATTCCGCCCGCACATCAATGCCTCCGCCTGTGCAATGGCGTTGGCCAACAACTTGGTGTGGTGATCGGTATAAGCGGATAGCGGTGCATCCACAGCGATGATGTCCGCAGGGTGAATGTCCGTGCCTTGATGAAGCAACTGGTAAAACGCGTGTTGGCCGTTGGTTCCGGCCTCTCCCCAGACTACCGGACCTGTCGCGTGTTCAACAGGAAGCCCATCCCGACCGACGTATTTACCGTTGCTTTCCATATCTGCCTGCTGCAAGTAGGCTGGGAAGCGGTCTAAATCTTGGGCATAAGGCAGGACAACGTGGGTAGGGAATCCCAGGTATTCCCGGTACCAGACCCCCAAGAGCGCACTGATCAACGGTACGTTTTCTCGCGCCGGCGCTTCGGCAACGTGGCGATCCATATCGCGTGCGCCTGCCAACAATTCTCCAAATGCGGCACTGCCAACTGAACACGCAATGCTCAATCCCACCGGACCCCAGAGGCTGTAGCGGCCGCCTACCCAATCCCGAAACCCGAAAACATGGGCCTCTTTCACACCGAAAGCAACAGCTGCCGGAACGTTGGTCGACACCGCAGCGAAATGATCTGAAACGGGCAACGAAGCAGCTTCAATCCAGGCTTTTGCGGCATCCGCATTGGCCATGGTTTCCTGTGTTGTAAACGTCTTACTCACAACAATGAATAAGGTCGTTTCGGGATTCAAACTGTCCAATACTGACTCCAAATGCGCACCGTCGACGTTGCTGACAAAATGCACGTTTGGACCGCCTTCGGACTGATTCCGAAGGGCTTTTGTTACCATCAATGGCCCTAAATCAGAACCGCCAATCCCGATGTTGACCACATCCGTGATGCGCCCATTGGATCGAACCGCGTCGGCATAGGCTCCCATCGCACGGCGCGTGGCCAATACCTCATCCATCACATCCTTTCCATCCACAGTGAACCCGTCGCCTGCGTCTCCACGCAGTGCCATGTGCAGCACCGCTCGGTCTTCCGTCTGGTTGATGCGTTCACCCGCAAACAAGTCTTGCACCCCTTTTGCCCATCCAGCCTCTTCGGCCAGCGCAAACAAGGCGTCCATGACCTCCTCGGTCACCCGGTGCTTAGACCAATCCAGGTACAGCCCCTCCAGACTCGCGGACATGCGGTGCAGTCGATCGGGGTCCCCGGCAAATAAATCACGCAAGTGCAGCGCACCGACGCTCGCAGCCAATTCCAAAAGGCGCTTGTGCGCTGCAGATTGGCGAAGGTAAAAGGGCTTCAACATGCAGCTCAGGCGTTGCGGTTGACGCAGTTCAAATCTTCAAAAGCCTGCTTCAAGCGCTCCACGAAGTACCCTTCGCCTTGGCGCAACCACACGCGCGGGTCATACTTCTTCTTGTTTGGCACATCGGGTCCTTCCGGGTTCCCAATTTGGGTCTTCAGGTAATCGATGTTGTCCGTCACGTAATCCCGGATACCGCTCAAAAAAGCCCACTGCATGTCCGTGTCGATGTTCATCTTGATCGCCCCATAAGAAATGGCCTCACGGATTTCCTCCACTGTTGAGCCACTTCCACCGTGGAACACAAAGTCAACCGGGTTGGAACAGGTACCAAATTTCTCCTCAATAAACTTCTGGCTGTTGTCCAGGATCTTCGGCGTGAGGGCGACGTTGCCCGGCTTGTAAACACCGTGAACGTTTCCGAAAGCAGCGGCGACCGTGAACTGATCGCTGATGGCTCGAAGCTCTTCGTAAGCGTATGCCACTTCTTCTGGCTGGGTGTACAGCTTGCTGCTGTCGATGTCCGTATTGTCCACGCCGTCTTCTTCCCCACCGGTGACACCCAATTCAATTTCGAGGAACATGCCCAATCCGTGCATCCGCTCGAGGTAGGGCTTGCACGTGGCGATGTTCGCCTCGATCGGTTCTTCGCTCAAGTCAATCATGTGCGAGCTGAACAACGGCTGGCCTGTGGCCTTGAAATGTGCCTCACTTGCGTCGAGCAACCCATCGATCCAAGGGAGCAGTTTGCGTGCGCAGTGATCGGTGTGCAAGATGACCGGCACACCGTAGGCTTGGGCCATTGTGTGCACGTGGTGGGCGCCGGCAATGGATCCGAGCACCGCATTTTGTTGATCGTCCAACTTCAGGCCCTTGCCAGCATTGAACGCAGCACCTCCATTCGAGAATTGGATGATGACCGGCGAATTCAGGTCACGCGCTGTTTCCAAAACAGCGTTGATGGAATTCGTTCCAATGACATTAACGGCAGGAAGTGCGTAGCCGTTGGCTTGTGCATCTTCGAACACTTCGCGCACCTCTTTACCCCACAGTACGCCTGGGCGAAATTTTTGACTCATGGTTAGCAATTTGGGGCACAAAACTAAGCCTCGCCCTCGACATAACACGCCCAAATGCGAGCGAATGTTCCCGGCTCAGTCACGGGCAGTCGCCTCCAGATTCTGCAGGGACTGACGCGCCCATTTTGCTGCCTCAGAATCCGGGTGAACTTCGATGACCTGCTGGTAGGTTTTCTTGGCCTGCTCGCGGTCGTTCAATTCCACCTCCGCAATGAAACCAACGAGGAAAGCGCACACGGAACGCTTGTCGTAGTTGGCATAATGGTCGTGGATGTCACGCAGCTGGGTCATGGCCTCTTGAAACTTGCCGGCAGAACGGAGTAAATCCGCTCGGCGAAACAACGCCTCGGGCGTGAATTCATGGTCGTGACAGGTGTTCGCGAACCGCGCATACGTTTGCATCATCTGCGCCCGCAGCTCGGCATCCACCACCTCACCCCCCGCCAACAGGGATTGCTCCATTTGCGCTACCTCCGAGCGCAACTGCGCACACGCCCCTTTCTTCTTCGGCATGCCGCAGCCCAAGAGCAACAGCACAGCAACGCCTGCAGCCAAAAATCCCGCCTTCATCGCTTGCGTTTTGGAAGCTTCATGCGGTAGTCCGAGGGCACCTTGCCCAATCCGATGTCCCGCAATTTGCCGTGGAGCAAACGGCGCTTCATCGGCGTGAGGTGGTCGGTGATCAACACCCCATCGAGGTGGTCGTTTTCGTGTTGCACAATTCGAGCCGCCAAACCCGTCAACCGCTCTTCCACCAATTCCCACTTCTCATTGTAGTACTCAACTGAGATTGAATTGGGTCGCTCCACACCTTCGCGAATGCCCGGGATGGAGAGGCACCCTTCCTCCATTTCACCGGTGTCCTCAGATTCATCAAACAGGACCGGGTTGATCATGACGCGCTTGAAATCCTGGCATCCGGGATCTCCTTTTTCGCCTTCGGCAAAGGGAGAGCCGTCGCAGACAAACAAACGAATCGATAAGCCGACTTGGGGTGCCGCCAGTCCCACCCCGTCCGCTTCATACATCGTTTCCCACATATTTTGCACCAGTACATCCAATCCAGCATGGCCTTTCTCGATGTCCTCAGCCTCAGCTTTTAGCACTGGATCTCCGTAGGCGACTATCGGTAAAATCATGGGACAAAGTTAGGGCAGTTATTCGGCGAGGAACACCCTACTTTTGCACCATGCAAATGCTGGACACCATCCCAGAAGCCATTGAGGCCGTTCGCAATGGAGAGGTCATTATTGTCGTGGACGATGAGGACCGCGAAAACGAGGGTGATTTCCTTGTGGCTGCTCGTCATGCCACCCCCGAAGTCGTCAACTTCATGGCCACGCATGGACGCGGTTTAATCTGCGCTCCCCTGGTAGAAGACCGGTGCGACGAGCTCGACTTGCCGC
>PKEB01000001.1 GCA_002863125.1 Flavobacteriales bacterium | reverse complement strand
GTTGCCATCACAGTCGCAGGCGCCGTCGGCGATGCCGTCACCGCCGCATACGCCGCACTCGTCGAGCTGGAGGCATGAGCCGTCGTCGTCGGTTGCGTCAGCGTTGTAGTTACAAGCTGTTGCGTCCGTGCAGCCCGCCACTTCAAACTCGTCGCATACACCGTCGCCATCGGCGTCATTCAAGCAGTTGCCTTCGCAGTCGTAACCGGTCTCAGCGTACGTGCAGGAGCCATCGTCCTCAGTAGCGTCGTTATTGTAGTTACAAGCCGTCGCGTCAGTACATCCTGGTACTGCGTATTCACAGCTGCCGTCGTCGTATTCCGCCGCATCGTCGTAGTTGTCGGCGTCGGGGTCTGTACAACCGCAGGCATTGGATGTGGTGCCGCCTCCAACGGAGAAGTCACCCGTTCCAGCAAAGTCATACGTATTATAGATGGACTCCGATCCAACGCCATTCTCGAAAATTTGGAGGTTGACGGTTCCGGAAATCTCACCCGCCGTGGTGACCTGCATGAACAGCACACGGCCGTCCGCATCGGGCAGCCCGTTCGGGGTGTTGTTCAAAACGTACCAAGCGCCACCGGTCGCATCGTTCATGTAGACGTTTTGGCCGGAAAGCGCTTGGCCAAAGGCAAAGGCTGAAACCCAAGGTTGGTCCGTGCTTTCCACCGTGCTGATCGCTACCTCGTCGCCTACGTTCTGGCTCTCGATGCCAATCGTCACCCAACTGTCAGCAGCGAGGTCGGGGAAGAACGACAAGAACGCAGGGTTGATTGCGCTCGCGACCGAACCACCGAACTGGCTGTTGTAGAAGCCCGTGGTCGTTTCAAAAACGAATGGCACGTCCTCGTTGCCGTACACCGAACTCAAGAAGTCGTCCGGATTGATCATGTTCTGGTAGAAACGGTACGTCGTCTGGCCCGCGACGACATCCTCCGCATGCAATTCGACCGTCATGCTGTAATCTGAGCCCCCCGCGCATTCCGCTCCGCAGTAGACACAAGATCCGTCATCTGCTGTGGCTTCCCCATCGTAGTTGCAGGCTGTAGGATCGATACATCCATCCACCAAAAGTTCGGGGGCGTAGGGCGTGAAGGGAATAATGCCCCGGAATTCTTGGTCAGCATCGCCCTCAACGAATACCTGGACCTGCAGCTGGCCCGTCAAATCTCCTGCGGTAGTGATTTGACCAATCAATACCCGCAAATCCTCACCCGCAAATGCCGCGTGGGTAAAATCACACGAAGCGAGATCGGCCGGATCACATGGCAGCAACGTGAACAGCGCTGTGCCAATCACATCGTCAATCAATACATTTTCGCCAGAACCAAATTCATCCAACAGGTTGATTTCACCGGCTGCAAAATTGACTTCCACCTCATCGTCTGCTGTCGCACCACCGATTGTTAACCAACTGTCATAATTCAACTCGGGGAAAAACGGCAGAACCGTAGGATTCACCCAAGCCCCCACTTCCTCGCCAAGCACGTCGTCATTGTACCAAGCGGGGGTCGACGTGGAGTAAATCATCATCGGGTTATCCGCCTCTCCAGAAATGCACGACAAGAAGTCGGATTCATTCTGCATCTCCAGGTACAAACGGTACGTCGTTTGCCCCGTGAAATCGACTCCACCTACGACGCCATCGTGTTCGATGTACGGTTCAATGGAAATTTCATATCCAGGAGGGACGTTGGGTCCGGGGATTTCTACCGGGGTTTGTGAGCTAACGACAAACGCTGCGCTGCAGGCAGCGAGAAGGCATAACAGCTTTCGCATGAGGTGGCGATTTGATTTGGTTCAAACAACAGGGCGCACGCGTGCACACGCGACGCGCACGAAGCGAATGTAACGGAAGAGGCACCAAATTGCAAATCACAAAAGGGCGTTCATCTGAATTTTCTCAACATTAATCGCATAACAAGTGAGTTCAAGCGAAAATTTCACGCAACGTTAATCTGTGCATTTTACCCTCCTTTTGGCTCCTCCTGTGCTGCGAATATTTTAGCCGCAGGTTGCTGTGGTTAAAAGAAATCGTCTATCTTTGCCGGCCCACGACGGTACTATAGCTCAGTTGGTAGAGCAACGGATTGAAAATCCGTGTGTCCCAGGTTCGAATCCCGGTAGTACCACAGAAAAGCCGGCATCATGCTGGCTTTTTTGTTTCCCCCGCTACCGATTAATTTCGCAGTCCACTCTGGGCTTTCATGCACCCGCAACCCACATACATTTCCATTCCCGCAGGATCCACAAAGGGAGCCTTTGAGGATGCCTGGCATACCGCTGATCAAGCGCCGCCGGATTGGTACATCGTCGATGATTTTTTTCAGAATAACAACAACATTCCATGGATTGAGGAGGTACATGCCCAAGGGCGGGTGTACTGGCTGAAAGCTGGGGAGTTGAGCAAGACGTTGACCGAGGTGGAAAACATCCTGGCCTGGCTCACACAAAACAACGCCAATCGCCAACAAAGTGTTGCCGTAATCGGTGGCGGAACCGTTCTGGATGCCGGGCTTTTTGCCGCTTCCATCTACCAACGCGGCGTACAGAAATGGTCACTGCCCACAACGCTTCTCGCTGCCGTGGACGCGGGGATTGGCGGCAAAAATGGAGTCAATTTTATGGGGTTCAAGAACTATGTTGGAACCATAACCCAACCCGATTTCGTGGTATCGGATTTTCGCGTCTTCGAGAGCTTGGAGGCCGTCGATGTTCTCAATGGTTGGATGGAAATGGCAAAGCACGCAATCATTGCGGATCCGGCGCTGTGGCATTCCATGAAGCAATTCGAAACCATCCCGCCAACAAAGACCGTGCATACCCTCATACGCGACGCTGCGGACATCAAAAAACGACTGGTCGAGGCAGACGAGTTCGAATCCGGACTCCGAAAAACGTTGAATTTTGGGCACACGGTCGGCCATGCGCTCGAGAGCGCCGCGGCATCCCGAAGTGAAAACCTTCCGCACGGAATCGCAGTCGGTCTGGGCATGATGGTTTCCCTCCACTGGAGTGCGGATCAAACAGCAGATCCCGGCATCCAACGCGAGCTTGTGGACGCTGCACATTGCATCAAGCGTTGGCTGACCCGCGCCGTTCCTGGGTATGTCCAGCTTGCCGTGCATGCAGCAGACTTGGATGCCCTGTGGGTGTTCATGGAAAAGGACAAGAAAAACGATGCAAATGGCGTTCAAGAAGTGAGGCTCACGGACATTGGACAGGCGGAATGGAACCAACTCCTGTCTCGTTCGGCGTTCGGGACCAGTTGGAGCAGCGCACATGGCGGCTTCTGAGCAATTACAAACACAGTCACTTGCCTTAATTTTACACCATGGAACTAACCGCCAAAGCTTTGGCCGACCGAATCGGTGGGACGATTGAGGGACCAACCGATTTGACCCTGAATCGCGTGGCAAAAATTGAAGACGCCGGGAAAGGCAGCCTGACGTTTTTGGCGAACAAAGAATATGAAGGCTTCATCTATACCACAGGAGCCAGTGCAGCCATAGTGGCAGAAGACTTTACCCCGACGCAGGATCTGCCGCAGCACTTGGCCATCATTCGCGTCCGTGACCCCTACACGGCATTTGCCGGGGTCTTGCAATGGGCCGCCGCTTCCCAAGTCCATCCCGCAGGCATTGCTCCGAACGCACACGTCGACCCCACGGCAGAAGTGGACGAATCTTGCTACATCGGGCCTTTCGCCGTTGTGGAGGCCGGCGCGAAAATTGAAGCCGGTTGCCAAATCCACAGCCATGCAAGCATTGGACGTGGCGTCCACATCGGCTCGGGAACCACCGTTCACCGGCAGGTCGCCATCCTTGACGATTGCACCATCGGCCGCGATTGCATCGTCCAAGCCGGGGCCGTGATTGGCTCAGATGGATTTGGCTTTGCGCCGAATAGCACGGGCCAATACGACAAGGTGCCCCAGACGGGAAACGTTACCATCGGAAACGGATGCGAAATTGGAGCAGCTACGACCATCGACCGTGCCACCCTCGGTTCCACCGTGATTGAGGACGGCGTCAAATTGGACAACCAGATTCAGATTGCCCACAACGTGAAAATTGGCGCCAACACGGTCATTGCCGCACAGACTGGCATTGCCGGAAGCACAACCATCGGAGCAAACTGCATGGTGGGTGGGCAAGTCGGATTTGCCGGTCACATCTCCGTCGCAGACGGTGTCAAAATCGCCGCTCAATCGGGCATTTCCAGGAGCATTACCGAGCCAAATAGCGTTTGGCAGGGGACACCTGCACAGCCAATCAAGGCTTACCAATCTCAGCAAATCGCGTTGCGGAAATTGATTCGCGCCTTAGTTTTGGACCGCATTGACGCACTGGAACAAAAACTGAGCTGAGGCGAATGGCTAAAACCGTATTGCAACGCACCCTAAGTGCGCCCGTTGAATTCTCTGGAATCGGCCTTCATACAGGGGAAACCACGGTCATGACGGTTCTGCCGGCTCCGGACAACCACGGCTACAAGTTCCAACGGATTGACCTTCCGGAACAACCCATCATCAATGCCGATGCGGACCTCGTAGTCGGAACGCAACGCGGAACAACGTTGGAGCAAAACGGTGTGCAAGTGCACACCACCGAACACATCTTAGCAGCATTGTACGGTTGTGAGGTAGACAATGCGCTGATTCAACTGACCGGCCCCGAAATCCCGATCATGGACGGTAGTGCTCAGGCTTTTGTCGATGCCTTTGAAGGCGCAGGCTACACGGAACAAGAGGCGCCGCGGGTCTGTTTCAAATTGCGGAGGAACATCGCGTTCGAGGACAAGGAAAAAGAAGTTGAGATGCTCGCCGTTCCAGAGCCGAACGACGAATTCCGGCTCACCGTGATGGTGGATTACCGCAGCCCCGTGCTCGGCACACAGCACGCGAGCATGCACAAACTGCAGGATTTCAAAGAAGACATCGCGAAATGCCGAACGTTTGTGTTCCTGAAGGAGGTGAAGGCGCTGGCCCAATCGAACTTGATAAAAGGCGGCGACCTGAACAACGCAGTCGTCCTGATTGAGCGCCCATATGCAGAAACGGAGTTGCAGGAAATTGCAGATTTGCTGGGCAAGCAAAGGCTGCACGCACAAGCGGATGTGCCCGGGGTATTGAATACCTCGCCTTTGCGTTATCAAAACGAACCCGCTCGCCACAAGCTTTTGGACATCATGGGCGACTTGGCCCTCACTGGAAAATTTATTCAAGCCCACATCCTAGCTGCCCGTCCAGGACACGCTGGCAACGTGTCGTTTGCCAAAATATTGAAGAAAAAGATGAAAGAAGAACTCGGAAAACCCAACTTGGACACCAACCGTCCCTCCCTCTTCGACATCAACCAGATCGCAGGAATGCTGCCGCACAGGTACCCCTTCCTTCTGGTCGACAAAATTTTCGAAGTGGACGACACCAGCATCGTGGGGTGCAAAAACGTCACCGTAAACGAGCCCTTTTTCCAAGGACACTTCCCAGACAATCCAGTAATGCCCGGTGTTTTGCAAGTGGAAGCCATGGCGCAAGTCGGAGGCATTTTTGCGCTGCAAACCGTTGACGAGCCCGAGAATTACACGACATATTTCATGAAAATTGACAACGTCAAATTCAAGCAAAAAGTCATCCCAGGCGACACCATCGTATTTCATCTCGAACTTATTTCTCCCATTCGACGAGGACTGGTCAACATGCGGGGACGGGGATACGTTCAAGGCAACCTCGTCTCAGAAGCAGAAATGCTCGCACAGATCGTCAAAGACCGATGAGCACACCTGCCGCACACATCTCTCCTCAGGCCTACGTCTCACCCGATGCCACCATCGGTGCAGGGACGGTGATTGAACCGTTTGCTTTCATTGAAGGCAACGTAATCATTGGCGCAAACTGCTGGATTGGTCCACACGCGGTCATCCACAGCCAAACCAAACTGGGCGATGCGTGCAAGGTGTTTTCCGGTGCCGTCGTCGGCGCCGTGCCACAAGATTTGAAATTCGCGGGCGAAGCATCTACTGTCGAGATTGGGGATCGAACCGTCATACGGGAGTGCGTAACCATCAACCGCGGCACCGAGGACCGCATGGTCACGAAGGTGGGTTCGGATTGCTTGTTGATGGCCTATTGCCACCTCGCGCACGATGTGCTCATCGGCGACCACGTCATCATTGCCAACTCGGGCAACATCGCCGGGCACGTTACCATCGAAGATTGGGCCATCGTCGAGGGCATGGTCGGAGTGCAGCAATTTGTCACCATCGGCCAACACGCCTTTATTGCTGGCGGTTCGTTGGTCCGAAAGAACGTTCCGCCATTCATCAAAGCAGCGCGTGAGCCCTTGTCTTTTATCGGGGTCAATAGCATCGGATTGCGGAGGCGTGGCTTCAATAACGACCAAGTCATCAACATCGAGGACATTTACCGCACGCTTTACGTACAGAACACGAACCTCTCCCAAGCGTTGCGTGTGGCAGAAACCGAGTTGCCACAATCCAGCGAAAGAGACACCATCCTCGCTTTCATCCAAGCCTCCGACAAGGGCATCATCCGCGGGCCGTTCTAATGACTGCAGCCGCGGATTCAGTTGACTTGGGGATTGCAGTGAACCTGCAAGAGGTCTCCCACACCTTCAAATCACGCGCGGTTTTTGAGCCCGTATCGCTGCAATTACAGGCGGGCAGCGAATGCCTCATCCGAGGAACCAATGGAAGCGGCAAATCCACGCTGGGGCGAATCCTGTCAGGGGAGTTGACCCCTGCTACAGGAAGCGTGACCTGGTCCTGCGGAGCACAACAGCTGGAAGCCGAGGCTCTCTGCACACGCAGCCAACGCATCAGCCCAGCAACTGCGTTGCACCCCCAGTTGACCATCGAAGAACTCATCGCATTTCAGGGCCAATTTCTCCCTTGGTCTTCTCCGTCAGCAGCGCAAGACCTCATCCAACGTGCAGGGCTTGACAGCCAAATGCATAGCGCCTACCGAGATTTGAGTTCGGGGATGCAACAGCGGGTGAAATTGGCGCTGGCCTTGGCATCTCAAGCCGGATTGATCGTATTGGACGAACCGTGTGCCAACCTCGATGCTTCCGGTGTTGCCTGGTACCGGGAAACCGTTCAAGCCGTCCGAGGAAAAACGACCTTAATCGTCTGCTCAAACGACCGGTCAGCGGATTTCATCAACCCGGATTACACCCTTGATTTGAATATTTAAAGCACTATAATTCAGTACTTTAATGTTAATTCAGCCCGTGAGCTGTAACCTTTTCTTTATTCATGACGTAAGAGGAACTCGAAACTCTATTCTCGAAATTCAAAAACCTCTATATCATGAAACTTCAAAAGTTTTACATCCTCACAGCTGCTGCTCTCTTGATCGGTGCTGTTTCTGCCCAAGCGCAGACTTCTAACTTCGCTACAACAGCGGGACCTTTTGACAACTTGGATCACGACTGCCTCGTTAAAGAAGCACGTGGCAATCAGGTGCTCTTGTTGAACGAAGGTGACATTGTTACCCAGTCCTTCACCGCCTGCGAAAACGGCATGGTTGAGAAGGTGTACGTCAGCATCAAGCAGTCCAGCAATCAAGGTAAGATTAGCGCTGTTATTCAAGATTCTCGCGGCGAGGAAATTTTCGGTGTGAAGAACAAGGTGTCCGCTGGATTCGAAGGCGTTCTCACCATCAAGCTTCCTGCTGATGTGAAGGCCGGATCCGTCTACAGCTTGAAACTCCGTGCGTTGAATACAAACATCGTACTCGAAGGCCAATACGGGCAAGCGTCTGAAAATGACTTGCACTTGAACGGCTGGAAGCTCGACGGCAACATCACTACCGCTATCGGTATGCGCCGTGTGATTGAACGTCCTGAGTCTGCTTGGGATGCTCGCAACCCTTACGGTGACAACATCATCGAGGATCGTGCAACTGAATTCCACAGCAACTTCAACGTTTATCCAAACCCATTCCACGACGAAGTTACCGTAACATTCAAGCGCCCGTTCAAGGGTGAAACAGTCATCATGTTAACCGACTTGTCAGGCAATGTCCTGAACCGGGAAACCCGCATGAATCCTTTGCAGGGTCAGGACGTGGACTTGATTCCTACGTACAACGTACGCCCCGGTGCATACGTTCTTCGCATCATCAACGACAACCGAGTATATAACCAAACGTTGATGAAGCACTAATCAATTAGTCTTCGTTTTGTGTTCAAAAAGGGCCGCCTTCGGGCGGCCTTTTTCATGCCCAGGATTTCGCTTCAACCGCGCCGGATGGGGTCCAACAAGTCAAAAACGGTCTTCACCGGTGCAAACGTCATCGCAGGCACCTCGATGAATTGCGTCAACCATTCGTCCATTCCTCCATTCCACAGGCCCGGTCGTTCCAAAATCCGAATCGAACGTCCGTTCCAATCTTTCTGCCCCGTAAAGTACCGGCCTTGGTCGGCAAATTGAAGGACATCGTATTGGGAACCATCGGCGCGCTGCACGTTGCAAGCGAGATCCACGGGATTGAAATGGGTTCCCCCTGTCAATCCGCCTGCGGGCAACTCGGCACTCTCAACGATGCTGGGCACTGTCCGGCCGTTTGCCTGGCGAATCCAAAAAGGACTACCGCCCGGCGCACCTTCATTCAAGACCATTCCGGCCACCCGAACAGGGCGATCGATTAAAGCAACAAGCGCATCCGCATCCGCGGCATCGCCAGCATGGGCATCAAACGGCCGCAACCAAGCGATGGCATCCTCCACCCATTGCTCCGTCCCTCGGTCCGACCTGCCCAGCAAGGCATCCCGCTGACGCGCCAGCTCGGCACACCGACCAAGTAATACGCGCTGTTCCTCATTCCGGTCGGCCATGAGCCGATGGGGCACCACATTGTCGATGTTTCGAATCAGAATGAATGGCGTCTCGACGCCCGTCAAATTCTTCAACAGGGCCCCGTGTCCACCGGGACGAAAAAGCAGCGAACCGTCTGCATGCCGGGCATGCGCATCAGCTTCTACATCCCAAGCCAAGGTGTCCGTAGATGGCGACTGCACCGACGTGGTAATGTGGTCGCTGCCGTCCCAAATGGATTCAATGTGTGCTTGGTAACGTTCAGGCACCGTAAAGTGCAGCGGCGCACTTCCAGCCAAGGCACTCCATTCAGCAGCGTGCTCCTCGAAGGAAGACCGACTGACACCCTCCTGCGCATACCAATGAAATGGGATGAGTCCCTTGGGCAAATGGCTCCAGCCCGTTTCAGCATTCAGCATCCAAGAGCGGGCCTGAACCGCGCGTTCTGCGGGTGCCAATGCTTCCAAGGCCTCGCGCTGGCAGGTGCTCCAAAACGGAAACGCTTGGGCTTGCTGCTGAAGGGATTCCTCCAAGGTAGGATTCAAAGTCCTCTGCAATGCAGCGAACATCCGTGAGGCGGCCCCTGAAGCCGGAACGAACCGAGAACACTGATTCGCTGTTTGCAACACCTCAACGCCCGAAGCCCGCGCCACCTCACGATTCTCAGAGGTCAAAACATGGATGCCATCTCCCTCCGTACACGGGCGATCAACGGCAACAGCGTGACCTGCAGATTGTAATTTTTCCGATTGAGACTCCGCCTCTTGAAGGGACCAACCCCTCTTTGAAAATGCTTCCTCGTCTCGCGCCGTCCAAGCTGTCCCCATGAAACAAAAATAACGTCCATGGGATAAACAAAATGAAAGGCCGTGTTAACGCTGTGGGCAGAGCGATTCGAACTGGAGCTGACGCCACGCCTCCGTATCCTGCAGCACCGACCCGGCGCCCTTCTCCTTCAGCAAATGCTGTAAAACCGCAACGTTGTCGTCCAAACCTACCACCCGAAGGTGTGAGGCCAATCGCGCTCCAATTGCGTGCAAAGCAGCCGCGTCGCCTCGGGTCCATGCTTGCGAAAATGACTGCAACAACATCGGATAATGTTCCTGAAATCGGCACATGATGTACTGTGCCAGTTGGCTGTTGCCTTGCATTTGATGCAAGAGTCGTTCGTTCATGGGAATGGACATGCTGCTGCTTACGCAAACCCCTGCCAAAAGGTTCCGCTAAGTCCCTATTTTTACCTCATATGACAAAGCGTGTAATCGTAACGGGAGGCGCCGGGTACATCGGCTCACACACGGTGGTTGAGTTGGTCAATGCCGGGTACACCCCGATCGTGATGGATAATTTCTCCAACTCCACGAAAGAAGTCCTCGTTGGATTGCACGCCATTTTGGGATTTGAGCCCGAGGTAGAGGAGGTGGATTGTGCCGACCGGTCTGCATTGCTTGGGTCGTTTGAACGGATTGCAAAAGGTGGGGCCATTGACGGCATCATCCATTTTGCCGCCTTCAAAGCCGTTGGTGAGAGCACGCAGCTGCCGCTCAAGTACTATGTGAACAACATCGCCAGCACGGTGAACATCCTCGAAGCAGCCGAACGGCACGGCACGACCGAGGTGGTCTTTTCGAGCAGCTGCACGGTCTACGGCCAACCGGAGTCCATTCCTGTGGACGAAAGCGCACCGATGCAAAGCGCCGAATCACCTTACGGTTACACCAAGCAAGCGTGCGAACGCATCATCACCGATTTTGCGGCGAGCGGCTATCCACTCAAAGCGGCGCTGCTGCGCTATTTCAACCCCATCGGGGCACACCCCTCCAGTCGCATCGGCGAACTTCCGCTGGGTCATCCCAACAACCTCGTACCCTACCTCACCCAAGCCGTTGCCAAACTGCGGGATCCGTTAACGGTTTTCGGAGATGATTACCCCACGCCGGACGGCACGTGCATCCGGGACTACATCCACGTGATGGACTTGGCCAAAGCGCACGTCGCAGCCCTGGACTGGTTGGGCAAGCAATCAACGGCCTGCGAAGCCTTCAACCTCGGAACAGGGCAAGGCAACAGCGTACTCGAGGTCATCCAGGCGTTTGAGCGCGCGACAGGCGTGCCGGTTCCTCACCAGATGGGCCCGCGTCGAGCCGGCGACGTCACGGCCATTTTTGCCGATGCAAGCAAGGCCCGTCGCGAACTCGGTTGGTCGTGTGCATTCAGTTTGGATGAAGCGCTGCGCGACGCGTGGAATTGGCAACAGGCACTGGGCGCTTAGGCCCCTTCCTGGTCATCCCCCGAGGCCCAACACCACAACGCAAAAACACACGGCAAACCCGAGCAAGTACCCGGTGTACACTTCGATGTGCCGGTGCACGCCCATATGAATTCGGGCAAACCCAACCCATCCCGCGATGAACACCAGCACGCCGTTCAACGTCCACGCGGGCACCAGCTGCATCGCCTGGACCGCCATAACGGTGCCAAGCACCCCACCTTGGGCGAGCATGTGCATGCTGATCTTGAACCACCGGGTAATGAGTAGTGCGAGGCCAATCGAGGCCATGAGCCCCATCCACATGTCGAGGTACACCAATGGGATGTACAGCGCTGGACTCAGCACAAGCAGCGCATACGTCATAATGAAGTAGGCGAGCACAATGATGAACGGCAACGCGCGCTCTTTTCGATTCCGGATGTCCAAGTCGCTCAAATACCCCCTTCGGTGCAGCACCCAAATCGACACGGCCGGGGCCAGCGTATTCACGAGCACCACAACCCCCATGTACATGAACACCTCCGGTAGGGCCTGCAGGTAGGGATCCAAAGCAAACACCAGGACCAACGTAGCCAATGGCATCACCAACGGATGGAACACCCCGGAAATCCACTTGGCCCACATCAGCTGAGTTCTTTACGCAAGCGCGCCACGGGAATGCCGAGTTGCTCGCGGTATTTCGCCACCGTGCGTCGGGCGATGTTGTAGCCTTTGGCATTCAAGACCTGCCCGAGCTTCTCGTCGCTCAGGGGCTTGCGCTTGTCTTCCCCTTCGATGGCTTCTTGGAGGATTTTCTTGACCTCGCGGGAGCTCACTTCCTCGCCCGTTTCAGTCGTCAGGCTCTCACTGAAAAAGGACTTCAGCAAGAAGGTGCCGTACGGGGTCTGCACGTACTTGCTGTTGGCCACACGGGAAACCGTGCTGATATCCATTTGAACCACGTCCGCGATGTCCTTGAGGATCATGGGGCGCAAATCCGTCTCGTCGCCAGAAAGGAAGTAGTCGTGCTGGTGGTCCACAATGGCCTGCATGGTGAGGGTCAGCGTCAACTGCCGTTGGCGGATGGCATCCACAAACCACTTGGCCGAATCGATTTTTTGCTTCACAAACGTGAGGGCATCCTTCTGCTGGCTGTTGGTTTTGGCTCCACTCGCGTACGTTTCCATCATCTCCTTGTACATCGGACTGATCCGCAGCTCGGGTGCATTGCGTTGATTCAATTGCAAGCGCAATTCGTTGTCTTCGACGGACAACAGAAAGTCGGGGACCACCTGAATGGCCGTGCCCCGAGAAGACTCCGCACCTGAGTTGCCGGGTTTGGGGTTCAGCTGCGTGATTTCAGCGAGCGCGTCCTTCAACGCCTCCTCATCGATGTCGAGCTTTTTCTGGATGCGCTCGAAATGCTTTTTGGAAAACGATTCGAAATGAAACTCGAGAATTTCCAGGGCGATGCGTTGCGAGATGCGTCGGGACAATTTGGCGGTCGACCGGTCCTCAGAATCGAATTTGCGCCGCAACTGCAGTTGCAAACACTCTTTCAAATCCCGCGCGCCCACGCCCGCCGGGTCCAACGTTTGCACCACAGATAGGGCTTCTTCAAGCGCTGCCCGTTCCACCACCTTGCCTTCGGTGAACGCGAGGTCGTTCACGATGCTCTCAAGGTCGCGGCGCAGGTACCCCGCCTCGTCCAAGTTGCCAATGATGTGGTCAGCCAATTCCCTGGCTTCCTCCGGGACATCAAGCAAACCAAGCTGCGCATGCAGCCGTTCAAAAAAGGTCGTTCCGCCAGAAAACGGAATGGTCTTGTCCTCAACGTCCGCCCCTTGGTTTCGGGCACTCAACCGGTAATCCGGCGTCTCGTCATCGAGGTAATCGTCAAAATCGAAGTCGTCGAGGGCTTCGCTCTGCTCCTCTACCGGCGCCAAATCATCTTCGTCCCAGTCATTTTCGGCGCCTTCTTCCAACGCCGGATTCGCCTCCAACTCCTCCTTGATGCGCACTTCCAATTCGGTCGTGGGCAGCTGCAACAGCTTCATCAACTGAATCTGCTGCGGCGAGAGCTTTTGGAGCAGTTTCTGTTGAAGGCTTTGCTTGAGCATAAAGGACGGATTTAAAATTCTGCGTTCTGTGGGGTGCGCGGGAATGGAATCACATCGCGGATGTTGGTCATCCCCGTCACGTACATCACCAACCTTTCAAAACCCATGCCAAAACCGCTGTGCACAGCCGAACCGAAACGGCGGGTATCTATGTACCACCACACATGGTCTTCGGGAATGTTGAATTCGGCGCACTTGGCCTGCAAGCGATCCAGTCGCTCTTCCCGCTGGCTACCGCCGATGATTTCGCCGATTCCCGGAACCAGCACATCCATGGCAGCGACGGTCTTCCCGTCATCGTTTTGGCGCATGTAGAAGGCCTTGATGGAAGCGGGATAATCCGTGATGATGACCGGTCCGTTGAAGTGCTTTTCCACCAACCATCGCTCGTGCTCACTTTGGAGGTCTACCCCCCATTCCACTGGGTACTTGAACCTTTTCTTTTTGTACGGCTTGGAACGCTGAAGCAGGTCAATGGCCTCAGTGTAGGTTACGTGCTGGAATGGCGTGTCCACGACTGCCTGCAACCGAGCGCGCAGCGGCGCATCGTGGCGTTGGTCCTGCGGCAGCTGTTTCTCGGCTTGAATCTCCCGGTTCTCGAGGAATTCGAGGTCTTCGTCGCAGCTGGCCAAGACATAACGGAGGATGAATTTGAGGCAATCCTCAGCCAACTTCATGTTGCTCGCCAAGTCGGCGAAGGCCACCTCCGGCTCGATCATCCAAAACTCCGCCAGGTGGCGGGACGTGTTCGAATTCTCCGCGCGGAACGTAGGACCGAAGGTGTAGACTTGTCCCAAAGCCATGGCGCCCAGCTCCGCTTCCAACTGGCCGCTCACGGTCAAGTTTGCGGTCTTTCCGAAGAAATCTTCAACAAAATCAACGCTGCCGTCCTCCGCCTTGGGCACATTGTTCAGGTCCAGCGTGGTCACCTGGAACATCTCGCCTGCCCCTTCGGCATCGCTGCCGGTGATGATGGGCGTGTGCATTTGAAAGAACCCTTCATCCGTGAAGAATCTGTGCACGGCGAAATTAAGGGCATGGCGAACGCGAAATACCGCGCCGAACGTGCTGGTTCGGAAGCGCAGGTGGGCCTTCTCACGAAGAAACTCCATGGTATGGCGCTTCATCTGAATGGGGAATGATTCGGGATCGGCATCGCCGAGGATCTCTAAATCCGTCACCTTCAATTCGGTCACTTGACCGCGTCCTTGGGAGGCTTCGATGACCCCCTTGGCAGCGATTGCAGCGCCCGTTGTGATTCGCTTTTTGACTTCATCAGCGGTCGCTTCTCGGTCGATGACCAACTGCAAATTGCCCAAGCAAGAGCCGTCATTCAATGCAATAAATTGGTCGTTGCGAAATGTCCGCACCCAACCCTGCACCAAAACTTCCCGTCCTACCTGCGCTTCATCGCGCAAATTCACAATGCGTTCCCGTTGCATAATCCTCGAAAATTGTTCGCGAAATTAAGATACAAAGAAACGGCACGAACTGCAGCATTCAGCCATTTCCAAACTCCACTTTTCCGTCGCGCAAGCGGACGATGCGGTGGGCGCATACGGCGATGTCTTCTTCGTGTGTCACCAAGATGACCGTATTTCCGGCGGCTTGGATTTCACCGAAGAGGTTCATGATTTCCATCGATGTGGCGGTGTCCAAATTTCCCGTGGGCTCATCGGCCAAAATGATGGACGGCCGGTTCACCAAGGCACGCGCCACGGCCACCCGTTGCCGCTGCCCCCCACTCAGTTCGTTGGGTCTGTGCACCATGCGGTCCTGCAATCCCACCATCTCCAGCACTTCCTCAGCCCGCTCCAGGCGCTCGCGCTTCGACAATCCGGCATAGATCAGCGGCAGCGCAACATTCTCCAAGGCGCTGTATCGCGGCAACAAGTTGAAGGTCTGGAAAACAAATCCGATTTCGCGGTTGCGGATGTCCGCTAAGGCGTCTTCATCGAGGTTGGCAACGTTCTGGCCATTGAGGTGATAGGAACCGGCGGTCGGTGAATCCAGGCATCCCAAAACGTTCATGAGCGTGGATTTCCCGCTTCCAGAGGGGCCCATGAGCGCGACATACTCATTGACATCGATGCCAAGGTCGAGGCCATCCAAGGCGTGAACCTGCTGGGTGCCGATGTGGTACGTTTTGCGCAACCCTTCGATGGAAATGAGCGTTTTCACCGGGGCAAAGTTACAGCGCGAAATGCAACGCCGCATGTTAGGTAAATCCATTTCAAAAGCGTAACTGCTACCTATAGCGCCGTATGTTTACTCAAGTCAAGTATCCGATTACCATGAAGCAGCATCTGATTGGCCTCTCTTTCCTCGTCACGCTCATCGTTTCGCTCTCCGCGGAGTTGCGCGCTCAGATTATTGTTGATGAGTCCCTTACAGCTCAGGAAGTTGTGGAGACGATTCTTTTGGGAGAAGGGGTAGAAATATTCAACGTCACCTATTCCGGCGATCTCGACCAAATAGGCTCGTTCGATGCCAACAACTCCAACATCTTGATCCCGGACGGTATGATGATGGCTACCGGGAGTTGTTCGAATGTCATCGGACCTAACGACTCGGGGAGCTCCACCACCGGCGGCGGCAATTTTGAGGTTAACGACCCCGATTTAGACCAGTTGTCAACGTTTAACACCAACGACGCAGCCGTGCTGGAATTCGATTTCATACCCACCGGAGACTCCATCAGTTTCAATTACAGTTTCGGCAGTGATGAGTACAATGAATACGTCTGCGGGTCCGTCAACGATGCCTTTGGCTTTTTTCTGAGCGGACCTGGCATCAACGGTGCGTATAGTAACAATGCAATCAACTTGGCAGTCATCCCCAATACCAGCGGCACTCCTGTGACGATCAACTCGGTCAACAACGGCAATGTGGGTTCAGCAGGCAGTGCAAACAACTGCGCACAGGTTGACCCCAACTGGATGAACAATACGGCGTACTACGTGGACAATGAAAACAATGGCGATCCGAATGCCACGCAACTCGATGGATTCACGGTGGTCCTTGTTGCCGAAGCTGCTGTGCAGTGCGGGCTGACCTACCACATCAAAATCGCCATTGCCGATGCCGGTGATACGGCATGGGATAGCGCGGTTTTCATCGAGGGCGGCTCGTTCTCATCCAACGCATTTGACATCACAGCGACAGCTTCAATTTCTGGCAACCAAATCTTTGGCGGGGACACCACGGTTGTGGAATCGTGCAATGACGCGGTATTCCAAGTGGTACGACCCTTCGCTGACATTGCCGATACCCTCGACGTGACAATTTCCGGTACGGCCACCAACGGCGTCGACTACGAAACCATTGACCCTGAGGTCATCATGGAAGTAGGTGAGTTCACCTATGAGATTCCGCTGAACGTCATCCCCGATGCCGAGGTGGAAGGGCCGGAAACGGTGACCATCGAATACATGTATGTCAACCTATGTGGAGATTCCGTACTCCGCTCGGCAACCTTGATAATCGCTGACTTCGAGCCGACGCAACTGCAATACGAAAACCCCGTAGGTATCTGCAACGGGGAGGCCATCCTCGAAGTGGAGACCATCGGCGGATACGGACCATTTGACTTCTTGTGGAGCACCGGTGCTACCGACACCTTGGCCGTGAATGTCATCGAAACAAATGACCCGGGAGCTGCACAGATCACGGTCACGGACGTCTGCGGCAATGAGCAAACGGCGACCATCACCTATACGATGCCCCCCGAGTTGGTCATCTACGGAGAACAGACGGACAGCCCGCTGTGTCCAGGAGACGCAACGGTACTCGAAGCTGGCATCAGCACCGGAGTTGGCCCATTCACCTACGACTGGTCCAGCGGAGGAGACGGCACCACCGAAACGGTCAATTTCGACGCCTCCCAGATCGTCACCCTGACGGTCACGGACGCTTGCGGAATCCAAGACAGCTTCGATGTGGAAGTGGAATACCCCGTTTGGGACCCCATCACGGGCAACGACCCAGAAGTCTGCTTGGGCATCCAAGGAGACCTAAACCTAACGGGCGGGGTTGGCGAAGCGGATTTCGCCGGCAATTGGGTCGGCCAGTACGAGTTCTACACTTGGCAGTACTCCAATTACGATGCCTCAGGCAACCCGCAAGACTCCGCCTTTGTCCCCGTCGATGACGCACTGGATTCACTGGCAACATTCATTGGTCCATCCGGCAATTTCCAAGCAGGGCTGACGCAGGGCGACATGGACATCTATGTCATCGACCAGTGCGGGGCCGAAGGGACCTTCAACGTTTCGGTCATTGCCTGCGATACCGAGATCCCCAACGTCTTCTCTCCCAATGGCGATTCCATGAACGACTTCTTCCGCATTCCGGGCATCGAAGGGTTCCCGAATTCGAAGCTGGAGATTTACAACCGGTGGGGCAATGTCATCTACCAAAGCAACGACTACGGAGGCGGCTGGGATGGACGAATCAACAACGAACCCGTTGCCGACGGAACCTACTATTACATCCTGCGCCGCTCCGATGGTGAGAATTTCCACGGGGCCTTGACGATTACACGGCAGCGGCGTTGATGCCAAAAACGGTTCAAGAAAAAAGCCCCTGAAGCGGGGCTTTTTCTTTTGTGGGCGATGAGAGACTCGAACTCCCGACCCCCTCGGTGTAAACGAGGTGCTCTAAACCAACTGAGCTAATCGCCCGAATGGGGCGCAAAGATAGATGAAATATCGCATATCCAACGCTGTACTTTTGACAACGTGAAATCCAACGCCATCTTCCGCATTACCTCGTTCGTTCGTTGGCTTTTGTCAAGCCGAAGTTGGCGCTCCGTCAACAGCCCCTGGCTGTTCACCCTGTTGACGAGCATGCGCAGCACGCAATTCCATTGTATGGACATCGAAACCCTGCGTTCTGAACTCAAAACCAGCACGGAGGTCGTGCCCGTGGTGGATTACGGCGCGGGTTCAACCGGCAACACTTCGACGGTCTCCGGCATTGCGCAGCGTTCGTTGAAACGCCCCAAACACGCCCGTGCCCTTGCCGCATTGGCGGCACACCTGCCGAGCCAGGCCACCCTCGAACTCGGCACATCCTTAGGCCTCACTTCTGCATACTTAGCCCGCCACACAGGAATGCTCACCACAGTGGAAGGCAACCCGCACATTCAATCCTTGGCCCAGTCCCATTGGGCCAAGTTGGGTGCCGCGAACATCAGGTCTTTTTCTGGCGAATTCGATGCGACATGGGAGGCATTCGCCGACCGGGAGTACGACCTGATTTTCATCGATGGCAACCACCGGGGGGAAGCCCTCATCCGCTACGTCGAAAAGAGCCTGCCTTTGCTTCACCCCGATGGCGTCATTGTGTGCGACGACATCCATTGGTCGCCCGATATGGAGGCCGCTTGGGAACACATTCGGTCCATGCCGGAATGGACCTTGCAAATGGATGCGTTCGAATGGGGCCTCTTGACGCGCAATCAAGCCCTCAAACGCGAGCACGTGTGCATCCGATTCTGAAGGGCGTACCGTAGCTTTACGGCATGCCAAGGCAGCAAGCGGAACGAGCTAACCGGACGTGGCTAACAGCGGTATTGGGTGCCTACATCCTGATGCAATTCAGCTGGTGGGCCTACTTGTTGATTCAGCAACATCACACCATCGATGAGCTGGAGGGCACTTCCAATGCGGCACGGTACACGCTGATGATCCTCGGGGAGGGCAGTGTATTCTTGGGACTGCTCAGTTTGGGGTTCGTTGCGATCTGGCGTGGCATTCGCAAAGAGCGGGCGCAGGCGCAGAAAGAGCGGCACTTCCTGCTCGCGGTTACCCACGAATTGAAGACGCCCATCGCCGGCACGCAACTGGCCATCGACTCCCTCAAACGCCACGAATGGGACGAAGCCACTAAACGCGAACTGTACGAAGATGCGAGCGCGGGCTTGAGCCGGCTTTCCCAGCGGGTCGAGAACATCTTGCAGAGCAATCGGCTCGTCTCGGGCAAAGCGATGAACCGCGAACCGTTTGATGCAGAGCACATCGTGAAGGAGGCCATTCAGCGCCATCAAACCGGCCCGTTCCGAGATCGATCCATCGAACTAACAACCTCCGAACAAGCGATGGGCCTCGTGGAAGGCGATGCCGATGCCATGGCCCTTGCCTGGGGCAACCTCATCGAAAATGCCCTGAAATACAGCCCGAACGATGCATCCGTTCACGTCGAAATCTCCCAAACCCCGGAAGCCCTTCAATGCACGGTAGACGACGGAGGTCCAGGCATCCCAACCAGTAAGCGAAAGCAGGTGCTGGAAAAATTCGAACGCATCGAGCACACCGACACCACCGGCACGGGATTGGGGCTTTATTTGGCCCATCAAATCATCCGCATGCACGGCGGAGAATTGACCATCGATACCAGCGAACGCGGTGGCTGCCGCATCACCACGAAGATTCCCCTTACTTCATGACCCTTACTTCAGACAAATGCGCCCTCATCATCCTGGACGGATGGGGCATCGGCGACTACGATTCGAGCAACGCCATCGCCGCCGCTCACACCCCCTTTATGGATGAATTGTTGCATCGACATCCCAAAGCCACACTCCGGACTGACGGCGAACACGTCGGGCTTCCGGATGGACAAATGGGCAACAGCGAAGTCGGCCACATGAACATCGGCGCCGGCCGGATCGTCTACCAAGATTTGCTCCGCATCAACCGGGCCATTGAAGCGGGTTCCTTCGAGAAGGAATCGGTCCTTCAGGCCGCCTTTGACCGAGCCAAAAGCACAGGCGCCCGCTTGCACTTCATGGGCCTCGTCTCACAAGGCGGTGTGCATTCCCAGCAAGCGCACCTGAATGCGCTTTGCAAAGCCGCTGCAACCGCCGGCATCGAAGACTTCGCCATTCACGCCTTCACCGATGGGCGCGACACTTCGCCCCGCACCGCAGCAGGGTACATCGCTGAGCTTGAATCCGTGCTGGAGATAACGGGAGGGCGGATTGCCTCCGTACACGGCCGCTACTACGCCATGGATCGGGACAACCGCTGGGAACGCATTGGACAAGCCTTCGCCGCCCTCGTCCGTGGGGAGGGCGCCCGATACACGACCGCAGCCGATGGGATTGAAGCGCACTATGCGCAAGACATTACCGATGAATTCATCCGGCCCTTCATCGTTGGCGACCCCATCTGCATCGCACCAGACGATGTGGTGATTTGCTTCAACTTCCGAACGGATCGGTGCCGTGAAATCACCTCCGCGCTCACCCAGCAAGCATACCCCGAGCACGAGATGGAACCCATTCCGTTGCATTACGTCACCATGACGAATTACGACGATTCGTTTCAGGGCGTTCATGTGATTTACGACAAGCCCAACTTGGTGGCCACGCTCGGTGAAACCGTCGCGGCGGCGGGCCGCACCCAGGTGCGCATCGCGGAAACGGAAAAATACCCCCACGTCACGTTCTTTTTCAGCGGAGGCCGCGAAGTTTCATTCGATGGAGAGCGTCGGTTGATGGCGCACAGTCCGAAGGTCCCTACCTATGACCTCCAGCCAGAGATGTCTGCGCACGAAATTGTCAACCTCATCGTCCCGGAAATGAAGGGCGAGAACGTACAGGCTCCCGATTTCATTTGCCTCAATTTCGCCAACCCCGACATGGTTGGCCATACGGGGGTTTTCGACGCCATTGTCAAGGCGGTGGAAGTCACCGACGACTGCCTTCGCGAAGTGGTCGAGGCCGGCCGCGCCAACGGCTACCAATTCATCATCATTGCCGACCACGGCAATGCGGATTTTGCGCGGCATCCCGACGGTTCGCCCCACACTGCTCACACGACCAATCCAGTGCCGGTGGTCGTCCTATCAGAATATGTCGATTCGATCCAGGACGGCATTTTGGCGGATGTAGCCCCAACCGTACTCAAGCTGATGGGCATCCCACAGCCTTCTGAAATGACGGGTAAGGCGTTGCACTAACCCATGTCAGCTTCGACTGCGCTCCCAAGCGAGCACCTCACCGGCAATGAAGACGCTGCCGAATACCGCGACCAAGTCATTCGGCTGAGCATCAGCGAGCGCCGCTTCTAAAGCCGCTTCGACTGTTCCGTACGCTTGGCCGCTCAACCCGACGTCTGCGGCGTGGTCAGCCAACGTCGCACTGGGCAAGGCTCTTGGGATTTGCGCCGCGCAGAAATAATACGATCCCACGTTGGGCATGGCTGCCAGTGCGCCGTTGATGTCCTTGTCATTGACCCCTCCAAATACAACCCGCAGTCCATCGCATTCCAGGGCTTCAATCGCTCCCAACGTCCGGTGCAGGCCATCCAAATTGTGCGCACAGTCCAGCAGAATGCGTGCACCGGAGGGGGCTGGACGCAGCCACTGCCACCGCCCAGGGTGCCCGGATTTTGTGATGGCTTCGAGCGGCGGTACCTCCCAATCGCTCCCAAAAGGCGTCGCCTTCAGAACCTCCAGTGCCTTATGCGCAGTAGCCCGGTTTTCAGGCCAATGCGGACCAGCTTCACCGGCCTCTGAAGCTACTCCAGCGTAGTGGACCTCGGCCCCAAACCGATTTGCCATCTCCAACAACACCGATTGGGCCTCCGGGCGCATGCGGCCCATGACGAGCGGCACTCCGTCCTTGATGATGCCCGCCTTTTCTCGGGCAATCGAGCGGATGTTTTCGCCGAGGAACTGCTGGTGGTCCAACCCAATGTTCGTGACGGCCGTGAGCAGCGGTTGCGGAAAAACGTTAGTGCTGTCGAGCCGCCCGCCCATTCCCGTTTCCAGGACCACCACATCCACTTCCTGTTCGGCGAACCACACCAAGGCCATGCCAAAGGTCCACTCAAAAAACGACGGCACGAATCCCGCCGATTCGACTTCAGGTCGCATGCGTTGAATGAATTCCACCACCCACTGTTCTTCGGGTACGGCGCCGTTGATGCGCATGCGCTCCCGGAAGTCCTCAAGGTGAGGTGAAGTGAACAATGCTACGCGTTTGCCTTGGGCCTGCAGCGCATTAGCGATGGCTGTGCAAACGGAACCCTTGCCGTTGGTGCCGGCCACGTGAACGACGTGATCGAGGCGCAGGTCCGGACGGCCAAGCACATCCAAGACACGCCAAGTCCCGCTGAGGTCGGCTTTGTAGGCGGCGGCACCTTGCCGCTGGAACATAGGGAGCTGCTGAAACAGCCACGCGGTGGCCTCGGCGTACGTCACTCGAGTTCGAATCGAATGGTCACAAACCCGGACCGCACGGGCCGGGCCAGGTTCTCGGTCCATGTGGTGGTGCTTGCTGCCCGACACGCCATCTCGATGAGTTCGCTGTCCGCGGTATTCGAGCCTGCGCCATCGTACGTAGCGGAGGTCACCTTGCCGTTCTTGTCGACGAGGATTTTGACCCGCACCACCCCTTCTTTGCGGGGGGTCTCGTTCTGAATGGGTCGTCCGATGATGCTTCCGCCGTCCAAATCAAAGTCCCCATCGTCTCCACTCACCACGCCCCGGCCATCGATTTTGGCATCCTCTGCCCCCTCATTGCCCGTTCCCTGGTCCGATGCGCCTTCCGAACCGCCGCCGCCGCTCTGTGCCAATGCACTGAAGGCATTGGACAACCGCGAATCCACGGTGCGCTCCGGTTCGGGCTCAGGATCCGGTTCGGTGACCGGCTCGGGCGCGGTGGGTACGGATACTTCGGATTGTTCTTGCGTGACCACTTCCTCCGCCACCGTTGCTTCAACCGGCTCGCTTTGGGAAACTTCAGGCTGAACCACCTCCTCCACCGTTTCCGATGGCACTTCTGATTCCACTTCACCCGCAGCCTCCCCGACATCACCGATGTCCGCAAACCCGACCGCAACGAACTGCTCCCCGGGCGGGGGAATGGACTTGGTAAAGGCCACCAAGAAAAAGCACGCCACGATGACTCCGGCAAAGGAGCACACCGCGAGAATGGCCGCTTTCACACGGTCCTTCTTCTCGCCTTCGCGACGTCGTTTCTCAAGGATGGCTTGCATGCAGTATCAGTTCTTTGGCGTGGCACCCAGCATCACCTTCCATTCGTTGGCCTTGGCCATGCCGATGACCTCGACGGTCTTTCCCGTGGGCACGGATTCGTCCACTTGGAGGTAGAGGACCGGATCGGCCGAGTCTTCCAATCGCACGCGCAGCAGGGACTCGAGGTCCTCGTATGCAACGGGGCCGCCATTGAGATGGTACGATCCGTCTGGCTTGATGCTCAAGGTCATCTTGCTCGTGACTGAAGTCGTGCCCTTTGCCTTCGGCAACTCGACGTTTACCCCATTGCTCACCAAGGTGGAAAGGATGATGAAGAAGATCAGCAACAGGAAGACCAAGTCGGTCATGGACGACATATTTCCGCCCACGCTGATCTTATTTCGCTGGCCTAAATTCATGCTGCAGGTTCTTCCAAAATGTCGATGAACTCAATGGTCGTGGCCTCCATTTTGTGGATGACCTTGGAGACCTTGCTCACCAAGTTGTTGTACGCCATGTAGGCGATGATGCCAACGACGAGACCGACGATGGTGGTAATCATGGCCTGCTTGGTACCGGATGAAATGTGTTCCACACTCACGGTGCCCACTTGCTCCATGTCCAAGAACACCTGCACCATGCCGAGTACCGTTCCCAAGAATCCCAGCATCGGAGCAGCACTCGCGATGGTAGCCAAGGAACTGAGGTTCTTCTCCAGGTTGTAAATCTCCAGCTTGCCGATGTTCTCGATGGAAACGCTGATGTCCTTCAGGTCTTTGCCAATGCGGCTGATGCCTTTGTCCAGCATGCGGGCCATGGGGGTATTGGACGATTGGCAGAGGTTTCGAGCGCTGTCAAAACTGCCTTGCCCGATGTAATCCCGGATTTTGTTCATGAAATCCGGGCTGACCTTTTCGGCCTTGGCGATTGCCATGGTGCGTTCAAAAAACAGGTAGATGGCAGCTACACTCATCAGCGCGAGCAGGATCATGACGGCCCCGCCGCCAATGCCGCTGGACCCCTCCAAAATCAGTTCCAAGATGCTCACATCCACTTGCTGGATGGCCTCACCCGTTTCTTCCGCAACCTGCCCTCCGGTGGTTACATCGAGTAGCATAAATGTCTTCATAGATTCTTGCGTTCAATGCCGTTGTTGAAACGAGAAAGTTCACGCATTTATTGGGGCTCGCGCTCCCAAAAAGAATCAATTTTCGACGGCGTACGGTTTACAACGTCGGGGCCAAACTCGGGGTTTGATCAGTGGAACATCAACCAGAAAACACCCGCGCCGGCGAGGTAGCCAGCAATCGCGAGCAGGCTGATTTTCTTCAAGTACCACACAAAGTCAATGCGCTCGAGGCCCATCACTGCCACGCCTGCTGCGGAGCCAATGATCAGCGCCGATCCACCCGTACCGGCACAGTAGGCGAGGAATTGCCAGAAGATGCCGTTCTGCACAAAGTACCCCTCCCAGCCCGTGCTGGCCGCCGGTGCAATGTCGTACATGCCCATCGATGCGGCTACTAACGGCACGTTATCGACGATGGCCGACAGGAACCCAATGACCACGTTGATCGCATAAACATCGCCCATGGCGTCCCGAAGCCACGATGCGGCTGTAATCAGGTGACCGATTTCCTGCAACGACGCCACTGCGAGTAGAATGCCCAAAAAGAACAGGACCGAGGCGGCATCAATCTTGCGCAAAACGCCGATGACGGACAACTGATCGCGGTCTTCGTGGTTCTTGCTGCGGTGGATGATTTCCGTGATGACCCACATCATGCCGAGCGAAAGCATCATGCCCATGAACGGCGGCAAGTGGGTCACGGTCTTGAACACCGGAACAAACAGCAGCCCCGCCACGCCCATGAAAAACACCAGCTTACGCTCCCCGGGGGTCGTGGGATCTTTCTCGTCTTTCTTGATGTCTGGACGCTTGACTTCGCCCTTCATGGTGACAGACAGGATGCCGAGTGGAACAACTAAACACGCCAACGACGGCACGATAAGGTTCGTGATGATGACGTCGGAGGTCAGCTGATTGCCAATCCAAAGCATGGTCGTCGTGATGTCCCCAATGGGCGACCACGCACCACCAGCGTTGGCAGCAATGATCACAATGCCCGCGAAGATCCACCGTGTTTCCTTGTCGTCGATGAGTTTTCTCAGCAGGGACACCATCACAATCGACGTCGTAAGGTTATCCAGAACGGCCGAGAAGAAAAATGTCAACAGGCTGAGGATCCACATCAACTTCACCTTATTGGAGGTCTTGATGCGGTCGGTGATGACGCTGAATCCTTCGTGCGCATCCACCAATTCCACAATGGTCATGGCCCCCAGCAGGAAGAAGAGGATGGAGCTGATGTCCTCCATGTGGTGCAACAACCGGTGCTCAAAGAAATGATGCAGCGCCTGGGCATTCGTGCCATTGAATTCCGCAGCATACGCGGCAAAATCAGAAGCTAAATGCGCCGGAACCTCGTGGACGCCAACCACAAACAGCCCCCAGCAAATGGTCCCTGTGAGCAATGCACTCGCCGCCTTGTCGATGTGAAAGGTATGTTCCAAAGCGATGAACAGGTAGCCCAGAACGAAAATGGCGAGAACAATAAATTCCATGGGGTTTGCGAATTCGGGTGGCGCAAATTACAACACGGGAGGCCGTCGCGGGTTTAAGGGTAGTTAATTTCCTTGCGCCGGCATGAGCTTGCTCAGTGCGATTTCAAACGCTGTAGCAGCCAGCCCTGTTCGGCCTTGGTTCCTTCCGTGTGTCTCCTGAAGTGCGCGCTCGATGGTCGCCGACGTATCCGAGAAAATCGCCTCGTCGCTGAGGTCGACATCGGATTCGCTCATCAAGTAGGTAAACACCCGCGCCATGCCGCAATTGGCGATGAAATCCGGAACCACGGCCAACTGACCATCTGCCGATTCTGCGATGGGACCGTAGAAAATTTCAGCATCTGCGAAGGGCACATTGGCGCCACTAGAGATGACCTCAACACCCGATTTCACCATGCGATTCAGCTGGTCCTGTGTGATCAAACGCGAGGCCGCACAAGGCAGGAACACATCCGCTTCCACATCCCAAATTCGTGCGTTTACCTCATCAAACGAAAGCATGTCAGCGGCGTTCAAACTGTTGCCCTGTTTGGCTTCAAACAGCTGGGTCACCTCTTCAAATGACAGGCCTTCCGGCGCAATGATGCCACCGGCGCGGTCGATGATGCCAACGACCACTGCACCTGCCTGAGCGAGGTAGTACGCTGCAGCCGCTCCCACGTTGCCCCAACCCTGGACGGCGACCCGCTTGCCGCTCACTTGGCCGCCGTAAATCCGGTAGTATTGGCGCACCGACTCGGACACGCCATAGCCAGTAATCAGATCAGCAACGCGGTATTTTTTGGAGGGATTGGGCGTGTACGTCGTGTCGTCCACGATTTTGGAAACCCCCTGGCGCAACTGCCCGATGCGCTTCACCTTTTCGGCATTCTTGGCATTGAAATGGCCATTGAAGACCCCTTCTTGCGGATGCCAAATACCGCAATCCTCAGTGATGGGAATGACTTCGTGGATCTCATCCACGTTCATGTCCCCACCGGTGCCGTAGTACGACTTCAGCAGTGGCGTAACGGCCGCATACCATCGCCGCAGCACACCTTCTTTTCGCGGATCAGAAGGATCAAATGCAATGCCGGATTTGGCCCCGCCGATCTGCGGGCCACTGACCGAGAACTTGACCTCCATGGTCTTGGCGAGGCTCTCCACTTCTCGGCGGTCCAGCCGAGGGTGCATGCGCGTGCCACCGCCCGCTGCGCCGCCGCGCAATGAATTGATTACCACCCAACCACAGGCATCGGTTTCGGCATCCTGCCACTCAAATACGACTTCAGGTCGCTTCGATTCGTAGGCCTTGAGCAGTTCTTTCATGGTCATTGCATTGCATTTGGCGAGGGCGAAGATAAGCCGTTCTTGCCCCACAATGCTCCACCCATGTGAGCCATGCTGCTGCCTGTGACTTCGGGCCAAACGTTGTCCCATTCCAGCCACCGCAAGAGCCCCAAAAAGCCAAACGCAAAGGCTTCTTTTCCTTGAACGAGGGTCGCATCGGGTACGATTGCTTCGAAGGGCACTTCCCCTTCGCCAATCGGAGAGGCTTCACCAAAGTGTCGGACCAACTCCTCATTGAACGCACCACCTCCCGTCACCAGGGTCTTCCGCCCATTGGCCGCAGAGCGCACCTGTGCAGCGATGTAGGCTACTGCCGTCGCGAGCAAATCTTCCGTCACCAACGCGCCATGGCACTCGTGTTGCGCCAGCACCGGCCAAAACGACTGCTGCAGCCACTCCACCCCAAGGCTTTTCGGGGCCATTTGGTTGTGGTACGGCAGGTTCATCCAATCCGCGAACAGTTCAGGCAGCACGTCGCCCGAGGCGGCCAACTGACCTGAGGAATCGAAAGGGAGCCCCTGGCGTTGGGCGAGGGCATTCAACACCAAATTGCAAGGCCCCACATCCCATGCCAAGCGCCGTCCGTCGCGTTCCAAGCTGATGTTGGAGAACCCGCCGAGGTTCAAGCATGCTTCATACTCCCTGAAGAGCAAGGCATCAGCCACGGGCACAAGGGGTGCGCCTTGTCCGCCGAGGGCTACATCCAAACTGCGCAAATCACTGACGACCGGCACCCGCGCACCAAATGCAGCATACAATTCCGCGCCGCTTCCCAATTGAGCGGTGTATCCGTTCGCAGGCTGGTGAAAAATGGTTTGCCCGGAGAAGGCGATCACGTCAAACTGCTGGGGGTCCGTGCACTGGGCAATTTGGGCCGCACACCAGCGTGACCAATCCCGCTCGCATTCGAACCACTCCGCGGCGCCGGCACGCGCGAGGGCGCCGAATCGCTCGGGCCAAGTGGCGTCCAATGGCACCTCGCGCAGCGCCTCGATGCTCCCCTTCCACCGGCCATCTGTACAGGTGAATTCGGCCTCCACCAAATCCAGTGCATCCATGGAGGTTCCGCTCATGGTGCCCAAAACACGAAAGGGCCGATTCGGCCCGCATGCTCCCAATTCAGTGGTTTTCAGTTCCATATCGAACGGTCGGAGACGTCTTATCTTTGCAACAATATGGAGCAATTTCTCCAAAAGCATCAAGGAAATGAACCTCGAACTTACTGAAGAGCACATCGCCGTCCGGGACGCCGCCCGCGACTTCGCCCAAAACGTACTCAAACCCACGGTCATCGACCGCGACAACGAGCAGCGGTTTGCGACCGAAGAAATCAATGAACTCGGGCAACTCGGGTTCATGGGCATGATGGTGGATGAGAAGTACGGAGGAAGCGGGATGGACACCATGAGCTACGTCTTGGCCATGGAAGAAATCAGCAAGGTGGACGCCTCAGTAAGCGTTTGCATGAGCGTCAACAACTCCCTTGTATGCTATGGATTGCAAGCCTATGGTACCGAGGAGCAAAAGGAAAAATACCTCCGCCCCTTGGCATCCGGCCAAAAGATTGGAGCATTCTGCCTCAGCGAACCCGAAGCGGGTTCCGATGCCACATCCCAGGCCACAACCGCCATTGATTGCGGCGATCACTACCTCCTCAACGGCACCAAGAACTGGATCACCAACGGCGGATGCGCCAGTACTTACCTCGTCATCGCTCAAACCGATGCTGACAAGGGCCACCGTGGCATCAATGCCTTGATTGTTGAGCGGGACATGCCTGGTTTCATCGTTGGGGCCAAGGAAGACAAAATGGGCATCCGAGGGTCGGACACGCACACCTTGATGTTCCAAGACGTAAAAGTGCCCAAGGAAAACCGCATTGGTGAAGACGGATTTGGATTCAAATTTGCCATGAAGACCTTGGCAGGCGGACGCATCGGCATCGCAGCCCAAGCCTTGGGCATCGCCTCCGGGGCACACGAACTCGCGTTGGCCTACTCCAAAGAGCGGAAGGCATTTGGCAAAACCATCAACCAGCACCAGGCCATCGCATTCAAACTGGCCGATATGGCAACACAGATTGAAGCCGCCCGCTTGATGGTGATGAAAGCCGCCGCTTTAAAAGACGCCGGTGAAGACTACGACCTCGCTTCCAGCATGGCCAAGCTCTATGCTTCAGAGGTGGCCATGACCCAAACCGTCGAAGCGGTTCAGGTGCACGGCGGCTATGGTTTTGTGAAAGAATACCACGTCGAGCGCTTGATGCGCGACGCCAAGATCACCCAGATCTACGAAGGCACCAGTGAGGTCCAGAAAATCGTCATCAGCCGTTCGATCCTGAAGGACTAATCCACGAGGCGCTGATTGCCCGCGTCCCAGAGTTCTTCGCCGGCAGCAGTGGTCACGACCACTTCTGATATCCCATCCCCGGTTCGGTCCTCCACGAGGACGCTTATCCCCCTCGTCATCCGGCTCATCCCGACCGGCTCATCCGATCCAATCGTTCGCTCTTGCACCCACCCTTCATTGTCCACGTAAAGCACCGTGGAAGAGGCGAGGTCTTTGCCCAATCGGAACGCCAACCGTTGACCGACTGGGACGCGCACCGGAGATCGGTACCGGTCTTCCCCCGTTCGACTCAAGATGCGCACGGAGCCGTCGTCCTGCCCCGCGAAAATGTAATCGCGCGGCCCGATGCGGAGGTGCGATAAACTCACGATGTGCCGGCCGGATTCCGCCTTGAATTTCCAACCCGGCGTACGTTCGCCTTCCTTTCTGAAATTGAATACCTCCCCGTTCGGCGCTGCCAACAGGAAGCGGAATTGGCGGTTTTTGTCGTAGTCAAATACCGCAAACGCGGAGAATCCGTTGGACCAACGCTTCGGAAATCCTTTCACTTCGCGGCCCAGGACATCGATGACATGAAACCGCTTGCCCGCGCCAATGGCAACCTGGTACTTTCCGTTGCGGTAGAGGTCAATTTCCCACACCTCTGGTACGGCGGCCGCTTCAATTTCGACCGACCACACGTCCCGACCATTTTCCCGAGCCACCACACGGCCTTCTTCGCTTTGAAGCTCCATTCGACCGCCGGATCGGTGGTTGCGCGCATACCCCAAAATGCCGGTGCGCACTACTGCGGTGGTTTCGACAGACGTGAGGGCCACCGGGGCGGCCGCATCACCAGCATTGACCGATTGCGTTTCAACGCTCCAAACCAATCGACCGTCCGCCAATGCCTGAGCCGTTCTGGATTCGCCGTTGCTGACTCGGGCAAAATCAAATCGAGCGGGGGCCTCGCTGGCTTCCGAGCGGTATAGCGGCACCTGAGACCACGCGGATTCAGTTTCCTTGGCCGGAATGTACCAAACACCGTTCTCCCACGATCCCAAGCGTTGCACCGCTGCCGCGGAATCACGCCCAGCGTATGCACGTAAGACAACCCCGTCCACCGCACAGGTCAACCAAGACGACTCCACCAACCACGCCAATGAATCGGGCACCACAGCCGCGGTGGTGGGATAGGCTCCAACCGCTGCCACATCGATGCCGGACGCCGCAGCCACCCGCTCGTACCACGCCGCCCACGACTGAGGAAGCACAGGCTCGCTCGGCGGCGGTTGCTCCCCCATTTGGGTAATCAATTTTGCAGCCCTTCCTGCCCTGCCCTGCCGTTCAAATGAAGATTCCACCGTCCCATCACCAAGCAGCACTTGCACCGTGCGTCCGCCGGATCGCGGCTGCCAGTATGCGGCCATGGCGCCCGGCTCAAGATCCCACTCCTCCAATGCGACACCCATAATCCATCCGCCCTGCCACGCTTCGCTGACCCACCCGGTGGGCAAAACTGTGGGAGCCGATGTGGAATGGTACACGGACACCGCTTTCGCACGTTGGGTGAACGCCGTCAACGTGCACGACACGGAATCTTGGACTTCCAGCCCGTTCGGCCATGCCGCTGGCTGTTCCCAATGATCAAAGGCATCACTGACCACATCGGTCGGGTCCACGTACTGGGGTTTTGCAGCGCGCTGTGAAAGCACCCACGCCGCGCTTCCCAACACAGCCGCAATCACCCCGCCAACCGTAAGCCCGCGCTGCCAATTCATGGAACCAAGTTCAGGAGATTCGGCTCCAATTCGTGCGGCCTTGTTGTGCACGTATCAACGCAGCTTTGAGGATAGCGTAGGGAGGCGATTCGAGTCGCGGATCCTCCTCGAGAATGCGGGTCCCAATGTACCGGGCGGTGGTGAGCAGTTCCCGGTCGCGCAGCAGGTCTGCCATTTTGAGGTCTGGAACGCCGGATTGCTGTGTGCCCATCAAATCGCCGGGGCCGCGGAGTTCCATATCCACCTCGGCCAATTCAAACCCATCGTTCGTGCGGCACATGGTTTCGAACCGTCGCCGGCCGTCTTTGGACAACTCATTGCCGGTCATCAAAATGCAGTAGCTCTGCTCAGCCCCGCGGCCGACTCGGCCCCGCAGTTGATGCAGCTGAGCCAGCCCGAAGCGCTCGGCACTTTCGATGACCATCACCGATGCGTTGGGGACGTTGACACCCACTTCGATGACGGTGGTTGCTACCAAGATGTGGCTCGTTCCGTTTGCAAAACGCTCCATCTCCATGTCCTTGGCCTCGGGCTTCATTCGGCCATGGACGATTCCAATGCGGAAATCCGGGAGCGGGAACCGCCGCGAAAGGCTTTCGTAGCCGTCCATTAAGTCCTTGTGGTCGAGGGTGGCGCTTTCCTCAATCAACGGATAGACGACGTACACCTGGCGCCCGCGCTTAATTTCGTCTTCCATGAATTGGAACACCGACAGCCGCGCCTCATCGGTGCGGTGTACGGTTTTGATCGGCTTGCGACCGGGCGGCATCTCATCGATGACGCTGACGTCCAAGTCGCCGTACGCGGTCATGGCCAACGTCCGCGGAATGGGCGTTGCGGTCATCACCAAGACGTGCGGTGCCGGGTTGGCCTTGGCCCAAAGCTTGCTGCGCTGCGCCACGCCAAATCGGTGTTGCTCATCGATAATAGCGAGTCCCAAACGTTTGAATTGGACGCCGGGTTCGATGAGGGCATGGGTCCCGATTAGGATGTGCACCTCACCAGCTTCCAATCCGGCCAAGATGGGCTTTCGTTGTGCGGTCTTGACGCTTCCCGTCAACAGCTCAACGCACACAGGCAGGTCCGCTAAGGCCTCTTGAAAGGAAACGTAATGCTGGTTGGCCAAAATCTCCGTCGGCGCCATGACACACGCTTGGTATCCATTATCCAACGCCAACAACGCCGTCAACAACGCGACCATGGTTTTACCGCTGCCCACATCGCCCTGCAGCAGCCGATTCATGTGCCACCCGGTGTTCAGGTCGGCACGGATCTCGCGCATCACTCGTTTTTGCGCTCCCGTGAGTTCAAAAGGGATGTGCTGGCTGTAATAAGCGTTGAATAGCTCCCCTACTTCACCAAACCGAACGCCTGGGACATCCTGGGTTTGCGCTTGCTTCTGCTGGAGCAGCTTGATCTGCAGCAGGAGGAGTTCTTCGAATTTCAAGCTACGCCGGCCGCGCTCGGCTTCCTCCGCATTTTGCGGTGCATGCACCTGCCGGAACGCATCGGCTCGAGATGGAAACTTAAGTTCCGTTCGAATGGATTCGGGCAGGCGTTCCGCCGCGCTGAATTGGGGATGTGCGAGTAGCGTTCGAACAGCCTTAGCGAGCCCGGCTGAAGACAAGCCCCGTTGGGTCAATTTTTCCGAAGTCCGGTAAACCGGCTGCAGGCCGGCGCCTTTGCGCTGCTCGAATTGCGCCTCGAGCTCGACTTCCGGATGTGGCATGTTCCACCGGTTCTGATATTTGGTGGGCTTGCCATAGACCACCACTTTTTGCTGAACCGGAATCTGAGAAGCCATCCAACGCGCACCTTTGAACCAAACAAGGTCAATCGTTCCGGAATCATCCTTGAATTTGGCCACGAGTCGGGAACCGCGTTTGCCCGTAACTTGATTGATGCCGGTGATTACGCCGCGCAATTGGACGGCCACCGCATCAGAGGAGAGCGCATCCACCCGTGCAAACGCCGTGCGGTCCTCGTAGCGAAAAGGCAAATGTTCCAGCAGGTCCCCTGCTGAGGCAATCCCCAATTCCGACCGCAGCCACTCCGCACGCTTCGGGCCAATGCCTTTGACGTATTCGATGGGAGTATCAGTGAAATCAAGTGCCATGGGGAGTTGCCGTGCGCGCACCTCGAAGGTCGGCGTGAACACCTTGAAATGCAACACCCGCAAACGAAAAGAGCCAACCCAACGGCCGGCTCTTTCTCGAATGGGGAAACGCTCGGATCAGTAGCCGTTGGCCAGCATCTGAACCGGGTTTTCCAAGTAATTCTTGAAGTCCTGCAAGAACGCTGCGCCTGAAGCACCATCCACCGAACGGTGGTCACAGCTCAAGGTGACCTTCATGACATGCCCTGGCACCACAGCACCGTCCTTCACAACGGGTACGGCATTGATGCCACCAACCGCCAAAATGCACGAATCCGGTGCATTGATGATGGCCGTGAACTCGTCGATGCCAAACATTCCGAGGTTGGAGATGGTGAAGGTGTTTCCTTCCCAATCGCTGGGTTGCAATTTCTTGTCGCGCGCTTTGCCGGCGTAATCTTTCACCTCCGCACCAATCTGGGACATGCGCTTCAAGTCTGCGTGTCGGACCACGGGGACCAGCAGTCCCTCATCGACTGAAACCGCCACTCCGATGTGGACGTGTTCGTTGAATCGGATGCGGTCGCCCAACCAGCTGCTGTTGACGACCGGGTGCTTTTTCAATGCCAAGGCCGCAGCCTTCACAACCATATCGTTGAAGCTGATTTTCACCTCGCCTCCATCATTGATGGCTTTGCGCGTGGTCATCGCTGCTCCCATGTCCACACTCACGGTCAAGTAGAAGTGCGGCGCTGAGAACTTACTCTCAGAAAGGCGGCGAGCGATGGTCTTGCGCATCTGGCTGATGCCGACTTCCGTGAAGCGCTCTACGCCTTGAACCGGTGCACCTGGACCTTGGGCTTGGTACGCTTCTACGTCGCGTTTGACCACTCGGCCGCCATCACCGGAACCGGGAATCATGGAGACGTTCAAGCCGCGTTCTTCTGCGAGTTTCCGAGCCAACGGTGAGGCCTTCAAGCGACCGTTCGCTGAAGGGACAACCGGAGCTGGAGCCGGGGCTGCTGCAACAGGAGCGGGTGCAGGCGCTGGGGCTGGGGCTGCAACGGGCGCTGGAGCGGGGGCCGGTGCTGGAGCGGGGGCCGGTGCTGGAGCCTCGGGCTCAGCGGGTGCCTCAGCTGCGGGAGCTTTAGCCGCTTCTTCCAAAACCGCCGAAATGTCTTCACCCTTCTCACCCAAGATGCACAATAGGCTGTCTACAGGTGCCGTCGAACCTTGTTCTACGCCGATGTGCAGGAGCACGCCGTCGAAGAACGACTCGAATTCCATGGTGGCCTTGTCGGTCTCGATTTCCGCGAGAATTTCACCGCTTTCCACCTCATCCCCTACTTGCTTGAGCCAAGATGCTACCACGCCTTCTGTCATGGTATCGCTCAACTTGGGCATGCGAACAATTTCTGCCATTGTCTAAGTATGTCGTGTTCTACTCGTAGTTTAATCAATCGCGAACGAAGGGGTAGTCGGCCGTAGCGTAGACGTCCTCATACAATTCGCTGGCCTCTGGGTACGGGCTTTCTTCCGCGAAGGCAATGGATTCTTCCACCTGGGCTTTGACTTCCTTTTCCACAGCCTTCAATTCCTCTGCCGTATTCCATCCCTGGTCGATGAGCACCTTGCGAACGTGCTCAATCGGATCCTGCTCTTGGTATTCGCTGAGCTCCTCCTTGGTTCGGTATTTCTGCGGATCAGACATGGAGTGCCCTTTGTAGCGGTACGTCTGAATGTCGAGCAACGTGGGGCCTTCGCCCTTGCGTCCGCGTTCCGCAGCTTCTTTGATGGCGTCGTGCACTGCCTCTGGGCTCATGCCGTCCACCGTTGCTGAAGGCATGCGGTAGCTCGCGCCCAAACGCTCCAAATCGGTCACGTTGGACGTGCGCTCGACCGAAGTTCCCATCGCGTATTTGTTGTTCTCCACGATGAAAATAACCGGCAACTTCCAGGTCATCGCCATGTTGAAGGTCTCGTGCAGAATCCCCTGGCGCGCTGCGCCGTCGCCGAAGAAACAAAGCGTTACGTGGTCCTCGTTGCGGTACTTGTCTGCAAAAGCAATGCCTGCCCCCAGACCAATTTGTCCACCGACAATACCGTGCCCTCCAAACAGGTTGCGCTCCTTGTCAAACATGTGCATGGAACCGCCCTTGCCTTTGCTCGTGCCGGTGCGACGACCGTACAATTCAGCCATCACAAACTTCGGATCGGTGCCGAGCACCAATGGATGAGCGTGGTCGCGGTAAGCCGTGATCATGCGATCGGTTGGGCGAATGGCCTCCGAAATGCCGGCAAGAATCGCCTCTTGTCCAATGTACAAGTGGCAAAATCCTCCGAATTTTTGTTGAATGTAAAGCTGACCACAACGCTCCTCGAACTTGCGCATGAGGTACATGTCGCGGAACCACCGCTGGTATACCTCCTTGGCGTGAGGTACAGAAGCAGCTTTCTTGGCGGCCTTCTTAGGCGCTTTGGCCTTGGCTTTAGCCGGGGTTGTAGGTGTGCTTGTAGACATGGTTTAATAGGTCTCAAAGTGCAAATATAGGTTTGACTTTTCGATGATTTGACACCCGGATTTCGATGGCCATTCCATTGGCGCTACGTAGTGTACTGGGTACACGAAATTTTCAGCTCAACCAAACGCCATCCTGAACGGCTTCATCGGAAGAAGGTATCAGCGAAGTAAACCGTAAAAACGCCTGCATACGTGCCGTTTTTTGTACCTTTCCTGCCTTGGACCTGCAAACTGCCCTTACCTCGCTTGCCCCCATTTCTCTCACAGAAATCGAGGGGGCGGAGCTCATGAGTCGACTGGATCAGAAATACCTGATTCATCGTCAATGGGTGCCACAATTGGTGGGCGCAATCAGAGACGATTACCGAATCTTGGAGGTGGACGGTGCGCGGCAAACCGAGTACCGCAACCGATACATTGAGACCGCGAGCCAAAGCTCCCTGCACGAGCACACCCGAGGCCGCAACATCCGCTTCAAAGCCAGAATCCGCCAATACGGCAGCAACCTGCGCAGTTTCATCGAGGTCAAGGAAAAAACCGTGCACGGCCGCACCGTTAAAGCCCGCATCGAACGCGACGCCACAGCCGGAATCGAACGCCCTTTGACCCCGGAGGAATCGAAATTCTTGAGCAGCCACTACAAATACGGGGATCCGGAACTCTCCGAAGTCACTTGCCACTTCAATCGTTTCACGCTGGTGTCCAGTGACCAAGCCGAACGCATCACCATCGACACCGACATTGTCTTCCGATCAGGCGACAAGGAAGAAAGCTTGGGTGAACTCTGCATCATGGAAATCAAGCAAGAACTCATCAACCGCAATTCACCCCTGCTGCAGGCACTTGAGCGCTTCAAATTCGAGTACACTCCGTTGGGAAGAAGGACGAGATTGTCCAAGTATGTCGTTGGTATGTTACTTTTGAATCCTAACCTGCCTCCTCGCACTTACCGTTCCGTAATGAAACGCGTAAGGCGCATGAGAGAAAATTTACATTGAAGCGATGGATAACGTGTTGAATCTGCTCATCCCATTTGCCGGGAACTTGGTGTCGTGCCTGGTGCTCGTCCTTGGCATTTACCACGTCATCTCCAAGCGCAGGGACTACGTGTTCTCATTCATCTTGGTCTCATCCGCTGTCTACCTGCTGTGCAACCTGCTCATGGCGGTGGAGATTGACCTCGCCTTCGCGCTGGGGCTCTTCGCCATCTTCGGCATCATTCGCTACCGAACCGATGCCATTCCCATTCGGGAAATGACATACCTCTTCATTGTGATTGCGTTGTCCGTATTGAACGCCTTGGCCCCTGCCGCCACAGGTTGGATTGCTATAGGTGCCGCCAACGTCGCCGTGTGGATCATCACATTCATCTTGGATCGCTTGTGGGCCATTCGACACTTGGCCACCAAGGTCGTCATCTACGACCGAGTCGATCTATTGGCAGAAGGACGCCGCGAGGAGTTGATCCGCGACTTGGAACAACGCACGGGGGTGACCATCATTCGCATCGAAATCGGCAAAGTCGATTTGCTTCGCGATACCGCAGTCATCAAAGTCCACTTTGACGGCGATGCCCAACCGGGACATTTCGAAAGCCAAGGGGGGCGTTAGGCCTTTTCCAACAGCACGACGGCGTGTGCACTTACGCCTTCTTCTCGCCCAACAAAACCGAGCTTCTCTGTGGTCGTAGCCTTGATGCTGACCTGGTGCAATTCCACACCCATGAGACCTGAAATGCATTGACGCATGGCGTCAACATGCGGCCCAATTTTCGGACGCTGTAAGCAAATAGTACAATCTACATTGCCCAACGACCAACCGGCCTGGGTGACCAGATCGTAGGTGTGCTGAAGGAGCTTTTTGGAATCGATGCCTTTGTACTGCGGATCCGTGTCGGGGAAATGGTAGCCAATGTCGCGCATGGCCAAAGCACCCAGCAACGCGTCGCAAATCACATGTAACAAAACATCTGCATCGCTGTGGCCCACGGCCCCGTGCGTATGTGGAATCTCAATGCCACCGAGCCAGAAGGATTCCCCTTCTGCCAGTTGGTGAACATCGTAACCGTAACCAATCCGAAAGGCCATCGAATCAGCCTTCGACTTCGGTGGATTGAGCCAAATCAGAAAACTGCAACCGCAGCGTAAAGCGAAGGGTGTTCGCCAGCGGATTCTGTTGACGTGTCGAAATCAGGTAGCTCAAATCCACGGTGAAGACGGTGTATTTGATGCCTGCGCCAAGGGTGATGAATTGACGCGCTCCTTTGGAATAATGCTCATTGAAGAAACCGGTTCGAAATGCGAAGGCATCGTTGAACAAGTATTCGACTCCGCCACCGATGTTGAATTCCCGCAATTCTTCGCGGAAAATGCTGCCGTCTTCGACGCTGTACGTGCCGTCTTGGTTGAAATTGACCACGCCCGGCGCGTCATAAAAGCTCTGGATCATGCCTGTCGCCACCCCCACGTTGGGGTCATAGCCGCTCACGATGGTCGTACCGCTTTCCTGATCATAAATAGGTGTAGTGGGTACCAACAGCTTATTCACGTCAGCTGTGAACGTCAAACTGTTGTAATCGTCAACCAGAATTTTCAACGCGGCTCCTGTCTTCAGGTTGGTCGGAATGAAGTCGCGTTCAGCTGATTCACTGTAGCTCATCTTCGCACCGATATTTGAAATGCACAAGCCCCAATTGAATACCGCGTCTTTGCCGCTGATTTTAGCATTGGGGTTGGTATAAAAGGTGCTCACATCGACGGCCACGGATCGACCCGGCTTCGAATTGGCACCCAATACGTTGGTGCCGCCCGTAAGGTTTGAATTGATGAACCGGCCGGCGATGCCGCCACTGAAACGGTCACTTAGTTTCTGGCTGTACCCTAAGTCCAGGCTCAATTCAGCGGGTTGAAAGTCGCGGATGGTCGTGCCCGTTTCATCGGTGAAAGTGATGTTACCAAGGCTGAAGTACCGCAGCGCTCCGCCCCACGCCGATCGTTTGTCTATGCGGCCAACAGCAGAGAGGTAGGCCAAGTTCATGTCGTCCACCAGCGCACGCAACCACGGAGCATAGGCGAGACTGAATTCAATCTCGTCTGTAACGAACGCCATCTTCGCTGGATTCCAATGCAAGCTATTGCCATCCGGCGAGAGCGCCACACCGGCATCTCCCAAAGCCCCAGAGCGCGAGTCAGGTGCGATCATCAAAAAAGGAACGGCGGTTGTTATGGTATTGAGTTGTACCTGCTGTGAAACTTCGCCCGGCGTCAATTGCGCACTTGCTGAACCAACGGCCAGCATCAGGACCAACGCAGCGGCCATTTTACTCACAAAAGCTTTCATCTCTTTCATTGTTATAGGGTAGCGCAAAGTAAACGCAAAAACCCATCATTTGGTTACGGACGGATAACGACCAATTGATCGGAATATTGCGCGGCTGTTCCTATTTCTGGAATCAAAGTCAAACGGAAGATGTACACCCCGGCGGAAACCGCTGTTCCTGAAGCATCATGGCCCATATCCCAGCGGAGCGATTGGTCCCGGAATCCATCGGCAAGCCACTGCGCTTCTCGTCGATGTACCAACGATCCTGAGGCCGAAAACACTTCCAACACGTACGTCGCATTGGAACAGGCGGTGTTGTGTTCAATGTCGAAGTTGAACCCCGTCGCCGAAGGGTTCGGATAGGCGGTTACTGCCCCTATTGCCGCATCCAAACTGGGTGCGACAATGAACTCCAATTCGGCGCTTCCTTTGTTGTTCTGTACATCCCAGACCACCAACTCCAGGGTGTGCATGCCGGCTTCAAGGTCCTCAAACGGGTAGCGTACGGTTCCGCTCTTGTAGGTATTCAAATCGGTGGTGTAGTGGTCATTCAGTACGACGCTTTCATCGGACTGACCATCCATAGTGGCCTTGATGTCATGGCCGATGCCAACACCGGAAGCATTGATTCCACCTTCGTCAAATACACGGGCCAACAACCAGGGGTTTTCATCGGTCAAGCCGCCCGACTCAAATAAGGTGTCATTCAAAAAGAGCCGAACCGTCGGCGGCGTTTCGTCAACCGTGAAAGACGCACCCACCCCGCCAACGACAAAGTCCTCATTGGACCCGTGGGCGTCGGAGGAATCGGAAACAGCGTACGCGCTGATTCGGCCTGTGCCATAGCTATAGTCGATGTCCCGGGGAACAACAAACTCAAACGCAAAGGTCCCAGCCGTCACACTTGCAACTCCTCGGAAAAGCACGTTTCGGAACACTTGAAAAGTGTGGGGGTTGGGGGCTCCGTCGTTGTTCAACGTGGTGATTTGCGAGCGCTTGTCAAACAACTGCACGTGGACGATTCCATTGAAATCGTGCAAGGTATCCCCGGCTGCATTGGAAACGTGCCCGGCAACTGACGCCAAATCAAGTGCTCTCAATGTGTCGGGGACGGAAGTAATCTGAACGCGGTGCTCCGGATAGTTCAATTGCAGCGCCGGATCACCCAAAAGCGAGAAGTTGCGCTTGTTGCTGCTGTTGGACACCTGCGGGTCGTTTTTGGTCACTTTGACAATGTCCCCGAGGCGCAAGGGCGTGGCCCCTGTATCCTGAAGGGCAATGCCATAAAATGCGCGGTTGAGCTGCTGGTTCGACCCGCTGAATACCACCCGCGTCGTCGTCAGCATGGCAATGGCTCCCCCATTCGGGTTGCGCACCATCATTTCACCCGCGGAGTCCACTTCCGGATCATCGAATCGAGCCAACTCGCACGTGGCCGTCATGAACAGGGGCATCCGCGCGAGGTTTTCCCAATTTTGAATGGTCGTTGTGTTCAGGATGCGCTCGTGGGACCAGCCGCGTTCGCCGCCGTGACCGATGTAATTCACAATGAGGGCACCGTCCTGAACTTGCCGGTCAATGGCGAGCTGTGCGTCCGGATACCGCTCCCCTCCGGGCGTCGATTCCTGCGGATAGGCATCCAGGTAAATTTTGGTGACGTCGTACTCCGGATGTTCCTCCGCCAGCTTCGTGGCGTGCTCATCCGAATTGACCATGTGCTCAATTTCGGTTGGGCCTCCATTCCCATCCATGTCATCGGAAACAAAGCAAATGCGATTCCGCCACCGACCGTCATCGGCGTCCGCTGTTCCCATGCAGCCCCCCTCCATGACTTCGGCGCTGGGGTGGCGCATGTAGGCGACAATTTTATCCACCATGGCGTTGGCTTCCGTTTCGGTCTCGCAGGCGATACGGCCGACGCCAATGGACAATTTGTCTCCGATGCCTTCGCCGTATTGGTCTTCCAGGAAGCCGAAGTAATCATCGCTCACGTAACTCCCTGTTGGACTGACGGAATTTTCGCTTTGGTACGTGAGCACATAGGGAGAAGCCTCGAGGTTGACGCGGTTGGCGTAGGTGCCGTCACCGAACAGCTGCAAATACCTCGGGGGCGTCCAACCTCCATCCAAGGCGCGGTCCCGCAACATCATCATCAACATCTTGATGGCAGTGGGGTCAATGCTGCCACTCGAAAATTCATCGAAAACCGTTCGTTGCGTCGTCACCAACACATCCAAGCCGTCATCGACGTGCAAGGCAGCCAGCCGGTTCGCAGCCTCCAGGAACAGCGGCCGCGTCACGATGACCAGGTCAGCGCGTTCGACGGCATGCAAATTGGAAGGCGCGACGAGTCCAGCGAAAGCCGGTTTGGGGAAGGCCGTCTGCGCAAAAGCGACATAGGCCCGCGTCGTATCTGATTCGAACAACCACGTGACCCCGCCGTCCATCACCCCGAGCTCGATTTCCCGTGGCTGCGGTCCATCGGTGATGTCCCAAACCCGCACCCCTTCCACGGCGCTGAACAGCTGGGATTCGGCGACTGCACCCATCGAAGCCGGAATGGAGAAAGCGAGGGGAGCACCGTCAAATTTCAAATGACAGGGTTGCTCAACGCGCAGGTAATCCAACCAACCCACTGCGGTGCTGACGCCTCTATCGAACGCAACTTGAACCGACACCAACGCATCATCGACTTCCAATCCGGTTTGCGATGTGGCTGCTCCGACCCCCGATGCACTGGCCAGGTTAGCGACGTTGCTGGTGGACGTGGAATTGGTGTAGGAAGGCGATGCAGTGAACGCTACGTCACCAGCGGACACCGAAAAGGAGCTTTGAACCCCCATCGATTGGGCGGCAACCCGCGCTGAAATCCGCGCCGGTTCGCCCGTGGGATACGGCATGGCGAATGCAAACGTGCGCTGGTTGACCGAGCCAAATGACTCGCCAAACCACTCCCGGCCTGACCGGTTCGGGCTTTCCAATTCCTTTTCATGAAATTGCACGTTGGTATAGCGCGTATGCACTGTATCCGGCGCCCCGGTCACGGCAGCTGCAGGGGTGATGCGGCCCTCGTCTTGTTCCTGATCAATGGCTAGGAAATACCACGCTTTGTCCTCGTAGGGGTGACGAAGGTGCTCCCAGCTGGTGGTAGTGGGATTCCAGCCAATCCAGTCCGAACCCTGCGCCCAAAAAATCAATTCGTCGCCGTCGTCCCAGCTTCCGTCTTCACTCCCGGCAAAATCCGCAGCAACCGTGCGCAGACCGAGGGGTCGGCCCTTCGAATTGTCCATAGGCAGCAGTGTTCCGCCGTTGCCGAACACATGCACGTTGCGTGGATCAATGGTATCGGGATCAAAGCCGGCGTCAATCATCCAAGCTCGATCGATGCGGTACATTCCGGAATTGGGAATGGACAGCCGGAGAACGGTCCCCTCCGACAATGGGTGCGCTGCAGGCCAATCCCGCGTGCGGGCCCCGCTGGTGGCTTCATCCGCCGCCCACCCGCGCCCAAAAGCACCGGACAGGTCCAGCAACCGCTCGTACACGCCTTTGCTCGCATTCCACCGCAGGAGCGGGCCTTTCCACTGGGCCGCATCGGCAATGGCGTCCGCAGTCCACTGGCCCACCGGCAATTCCTGGTCGAGCAGTTGCCGCTGACGGCTGGTTAGCGACGATTCGGGGATTTCGGCCCACGATTCCGATCCAGTCAGAATTTGCCCGGTTTCCCAAGCACTGGGCCACTGTGCCTCGTACACCCCCCATGGGATTTCATCCAACCAATGCCCTTCTTGAACGTTCCATTGTCCTACCGGTGCTTGTCCTTCTCTCCACTGCACTTCAAACGCCGCCTGAATGACCTCTGGACCCTGGGTTTCTTGGGCAAGCAGCGGCATCAGGCCTCCCGTCAATGCGATCAAAACAACGGAGAAGAAGTGGCGAATCATGGATGTTAAACTCAGGTTACGAAGGTGGTGAAAAAACAGAATGCAACGCAAAGGGCAAAACGCTCGTTAACTACAATTAGTATGGCATTCGAAAAGTTCCACTCCGGTGGAATTAGAGAGTGGCATTCGATTTTTTCTTATTCTTGTAAATTCATTGGGAATCATCTTTATGAAGCACCTCCTAGCAATCCCCGCTGCAGCCCTCATTTTGACCGCTGCGTTTGTGAGTTGGACCGGAACCACAGCCAAGGCTCAAGACCCTGAGTTTACGCAGTATTTCGCCAACCCACTGTACTTGAACCCCGCCTTTGCAGGGTCAGCGCGTTGCCCGCGTTTGACTATGTCGTACCGCAACCAATGGCCTGCTATGAGTGGTTCGTTTGTGACAACGGCAGCGGCCTATGACCAACACGTTGAGACGTTGTCTGGCGGGTTGGGCTTCATCGTGATGAACGACCAAGCAGGCCGCGGCACGCTTTCCACGACCACAGCAAGCGGCATCTACAGCTACCAGCAAGCAGTGACCCGTAAGCTATCGCTGAAGGCAGCGATGCAAGTCACATACATGCAGAAGGCCTTGGATTGGGGACGACTGACGTTTGGGGATATGATTGATCCACGCCGCGGCTTCATCTACGAGACCCAAGACATTCCCCGTGGAGGCATGGTTCAGGCCGTTGACTTCAGCACCGGCATCCTCGGTTTCACCGATAAGTACTACTTCGGTGCAGCCGTTCACCACCTGAACGAACCCAACGAATCCTTGGTGGTCGGCACAAGCCGCCTTCCGATGAAGTACACGATTCACGCCGGCGCCGTGCTTCCATTGCAGCGTTCTGTCACAGGTGTGGAGTCCACTATTTCACCAAACGTATTTTACCGCCGACAAGGGGAGTTCCATCAACTCAACCTGGGATTGTATGTAAACAAAGGCCCACTCGTCGGTGGCATTTGGTACCGTGGCATCATGTTCACGGATTACCGCGACGCCTTCATAGTAACGTTGGGAATCAAATCTGATGTGGTCCAATTCGGGTATAGCTACGACTTGACCGTTTCCGAATTGACTCCAGCCACAGGTGGAGCCCACGAAATCAGCATGACCATTCAATTCAATTGCCGCGGCAAACGTTCGAAGTTCCGAACAATAAACTGCCCGTCTTTCTAGTTGAATTAAAGCGATTTAACCGATCGCACCCCTACAATCTGCATGAAACCCACAAGAACCTACAATACCATGAATTGGAAGTACTTCGCTCTCGGACTTGCTGCTTCTGCAATGGTCCTGTCCAGCTGTACACCCGAGCGCTCTGGTGCCACAGGATGGGCGTACAACGACACCTCGAACGGCGGCTTTGAAAAGCGCATGTATGCGGGCCAAGAAACCGCTCCAGGCCTCGTCTTCATCGAAGGCGGGACTTTCACAATGGGCCAGGTCGAGGACGACTTGACCATGAATTGGGACAACATTCCCCGCCGCGTCACTGTACCCTCATTCTACATGGACGAAGCCGAGGTCACGAACTCATTCTGGTTGGAATACCTCTACTGGTTGAACCGTGTGTACGGTGATTCGTACCGCGAAGTAGTTCAGCGCGCGTTGCCCGACACCTTGGTGTGGCGTGAGAAGCTGGCATACAACGAACCGCACGTCGATTACTACTTGCGCCACCCGGCGTACCAAGACTATCCGGTGGTGGGTGTTTCTTGGAACCAAGCGAATGATTTCTGCAAGTGGCGAACGGACCGTGTCAACGAGCAGTTGCTTGTTCGCGAGGGCCTCATCGCCCACAGCCCCGAAGCGCAATTGGACGAGGAGTTCTTCACGACAGAAGCGTACCTCGCGGGGCAATACACCCCGGAGACTGTTACTGAAGGTTTGACCGATTTCCGACCCGGTTCCTCCGGTGCGAGAAATGTTCGCCTCGCCGACGGCTTGTTCCAACCTCCTTACCGACTACCCACAGAAGCAGAATGGGAGTTCGCTGCTTTGGGATTGATTGGGAACAGCTATGCTGAATTGATTTCGGATCGCCGAACCTACCCATGGGACGGCCACTACACCCGAAATGACAACTCCCGCTCTCGTCAATACGGCGGAATGAACGCCAATTTCGCACGCGGACGCGGCGATTACATGGGGGTTGCAGGCTCGTTGAACGACGGTGCCGCCGCCACAGCTTCCGTCTATGAATACGCCCCCAATGACTACGGCCTGTACAACATGGCCGGCAACGTCAACGAATGGGTCATGGATGTGTACCGACCCTACAACGCGGTGGACATGGAGGAGTTCCGACCCTTCCGAGGAAACGTCTACCAGACCAAGCAGCGCAATGCGGAGGGACTCATCGCTGACAAGTACGACTACGTCGTGTACGATGTCCAAGGTTTGGAAGCAGACCTTAAGGCCTACGAAAAGGCAGCCATGAAGAACTTCACCGATGAGGAGCAAAACCTCGTCGCCAATGTCTTCAACGCAATCGACGCCGCGAAAGAGGAAATCAAAGCCAAGCGCATGGAAGAAGGGCAGGAACAGATTGCTGAAGCTAAAGAACTGGCCATCGAAAGTGAGGAAATGATTGCTCCAGATGTTTTGGATTTGTTTGTCCGCAACGTTGATGCCGCACCCGGTGATTTGCGCTACCGCGATGTGACCGTCGAGGAGAGCCTGGGCCGTGACAATTACCGCCAAGCAGACAACATCGATTACCTCGATGGCGACTTCCAATCAAGCATCAAGTACAGCGACGAAGAATTCAATTCTCCAGCCAAGAAGAATGAAACGATGTACGGGTACGCCACAACGAGCCTCATCAATAACCGCTCGCGCGTCTACAAAGGCGGCGGATGGAATGACCGAAGCTACTGGCTCAGCCCCGGCACGCGTCGCTTTATGGATGAAGACAAATCGTCTGCGGCCATTGGTTTCCGCTGTGCGATGGACCGCATGGGATCCCAAACACTCAATAGCCCACGCTAACGGGTCATGAACATCCCACATTGAATTACAAAGAGCCCCGCACGCTGCGGGGCTTTTTTGTTTTCTGAACTTGACCCCGAAGCCCGCGCCATGTTCCTATCCGATTCCGACCCCCAATTCGAGGCCATCCAGTCGCAGTTCGATGCGTCAACCGGTGTCACCACGGATACACGCGCGGCAGGAGCTGGCCAACTGTTTTTCGCCTTGAAAGGGGAGAATTTCAACGGCAATGCCTACGCTCAACGGGCCATCGAGGCCGGATGCATCGCTGCTGTCGTAGATGAAAGCGAGTACGCCCCGCCGGGTGATCCGCGTTTCATTTTGGTACCCGATGCGCTGGCAGCCTTGCAGTCCCTGGCTCGTTGGCACCGAAGGAAGTGGTCCTGTCCGGTAATTGGCCTGACAGGAAGCAATGGCAAAACCACGACCAAGGAACTGATGAAATGCGTGCTGGAGGCCGCTCACTCCCACGTTCACGCTACCGTTGGCAACTTCAACAACCACATCGGCGTGCCGCTGACCCTGCTCGCTGCGCGCACAGAACCCGACATCGCCATCATTGAAATGGGGGCCAATGCGCAAAAAGAAATTGCCTTGCTCGCCGAAATCGCCGAGCCCAACGCAGCGGTCATCACCAACATCGGGCGGGCGCATTTGGAAGGATTTGGAGGAGAAGAAGGGGTCATGAAGGGAAAGGGGGAGCTGTTCGACTACATCCGGAATGCTCGACCCGAGTCCCCCGTATTCACGCACGGCGACCACCCCAAATTGTTGCACCTCGCGGAAGGACTCAACCGATTCGTTTATGGAGTGCCATCATCGGCTCCATTCGTTGGAGAAGTGCATGCTGAGGATGCCTTTGCATGGGTCGGTCCGTCGGGAGCGTCGCACGGACCGCTGAAGGTGCACGTACAAGGCGAGCACAACCGCGAGAACATCATGACGGCCATCGCCATTGGACTGCAGTATGGCGTCACCGAAACGGCGTGTACCCAGGCCGTAGCCACGTACCAACCGGACAACAACCGGTCGCAGTGGACCTCGACCCCGCACAACCGCCTTTTACTCGACGCATACAACGCCAATCCTTCGAGCATGCGCGCCGCACTCACCTCGTTCAAGCGCATGACCGAGGAAAGCACAACCGAAGGAACGCCGCTTTGCATTTTGGGCGACATGGCCGAGCTGGGAGCACACACCACTGCTGCGCATGAGGAAATCTTGGCATTTGCCCATGAGTTGGGCTTACCAACATGGACAGTGGGACCCTGTTTCAACGAGGCGGCGCAAGCATTCGAGAACGTCCTTGCTTTTGGAAACACGAAGGAAGCCGCTGCTCATTGCGAAGCGACGGCGCTCACCAACCACCGCATCCTTTTGAAAGGATCCCGTTCCATCGCACTCGAGGCGTTGGTCGAAGTGCTGTAACACCTCCACAAGTTATCTTTGCCTCCGATGGATTTTATCAGTGAATTGAAGTGGCGCGGCATGTTGCACGACATGACGACCGGGTTGGAAGAGCTCCTTGCCAAGGGCAATGCGACAGGGTACGTTGGATTTGACCCCACGGCAGATTCTCTGCACATCGGCAACCTCGTCCCGGTGATGATGTTGGTGCATTGGCAACGGTGCGGCCACAACCCCATTGCACTGGTTGGAGGAGCGACGGGCATGGTTGGCGACCCCAGCGGCAAGACCGCCGAGCGCCAGTTGCTCGATGTGGAGCGCATTCAACACAACCTCGCCTGTCAGAAAGCCCAGCTCGAGCAATTCTTGGACTTCGACGGAGCCCACGCCGCACGTGTGGTCAACAACGCCGACTGGTTCAAGGATTTCCGCTTCCTCGATTTCATCCGCGACGTTGGTAAACACATCACCGTCAACTACATGACCTCTAAAGACAGCGTCAAAAAGCGTTTGGAAACGGGCATGTCGTTCACGGAGTTCAGTTACCAGCTGGTCCAAGGGTATGATTTTTACCACCTCTGGAAGAACGAGAACTGCATGGTTCAATTCGGCGGTTCCGACCAATGGGGCAACATCACCACTGGCACGGAATTAATTCGCCGCATGGGAAGCGGACAGGCATTTGCTGTGACTGCTCCGCTCATCACCAAGGCGGACGGAAGCAAGTTTGGCAAATCCGAGGGTGGCAACGTGTGGATTGATAAGTCAAAGACGTCGGCGTACAAATTTTACCAGTACTGGATCAACGCGGCAGATGAGGATGTGTCCAAGTACATCCGCATTTTCACCCTGAAGAGCCAAGAAGAAATCGAGTCCCTCGAAGCGGAGCATGCCCAAGACCCGGGTCGCCGCATTTTGCAGAAGGCGCTGGCGGAAGACATCACCAAGCGCATCCACAGCGAAGCCGATCTGGAAACCGCCATTGCGGCCTCTGCCCTGCTGTTTGGAAAGGCGAGTAAGGAAGCCATCGAGGCCCTGCCTGAAGCAGAGTTTTTGAGCGTCTTCGAAGGTGTCCCACAGGCCACCTTGGGCGTGGATCAGGTCCAATCCGGCCTGCCCATCATTGATTTCCTCTCGGAACACACGGGATTCTTGGCTTCCAAAGGCGAAGCCCGCCGGGCCTTGAAGGAAAACTCCATCTCCATCAACAAGATCAAGGTAAACGAAAACACCACCGTCAGCGGCGAAGACCTCATCAGCGGCAAGCACATCTTGGTGCAGCGCGGCAAGAAGAACTACTTCCTCGTCAGCTGCGGCTGATCAGCCCTCTACCGTCAGCAGGTTGCACCCGCGCACTTCTGCGTGGTCGAACCGCCCCAGGACCTCAAACGTTCCATCGGCATGCATGCGGCCGATGTCGCTGGTCTCAATGAAGGCACAGCTCGCCAAGTTGGCCAGGTCCATCACGCAAATGCGGCCCTGTTTGCCTTGGGGCGCCCACGCTCCCGGGTCGTTCATGGAAGCCAAGCGCACGCGCATCCACGGTGGCGCGGTGAATCGCCCGTGGCCCGACGACCAGGCCTGTGACAACAGTTCCGTCATGCCGTATTCACTCCCAATCTCAGAAGCGGCGATCAACGGACGCAACGCCGCATGCACCTCCTCGCGAATGCGCTCGGGGCCGTGTCCCTTCATCCCACCCGTTTCGAGCAACTGCACCTGCGGATAAGGATGGTCCAGCTTCGCTTCCGCAGCCCATTTGAGCAATGCGTGCGTCACGCCAATGACCAGCACCGCATGCCCCTCCTCCACCGTGGCGCTGAGTTGCCGCTCCAAGGCGGACCAGTCATCCATGAAAAACCATTCGGACTCATCTTGCTGACCGCATCGTTGCATGAAGGTCCGCACCATATGAATGAGGGACGACTCCGGTCGGTAACCGGGCAGCAACGCGGCGATTTTTCGGCCGGCAAAGGCACCCACGCACCGTTCAAACCCGGCCATGGCCACTTCGTCGTACCACCCCAAATCATCGACCGGGTGGCGCGAACGGCGCTGGCCCGTGGTGCCCGAACTCTCAAAAATGCGGTCCATTGAAGTCCCTTCATCGAACACCGACACCCAGTGCGATTGAAAGAAAGGCACCGGCAAGTAGGGTACCTCTCTCGTCGAGGTGACCGTTTCCGGGTCCACCCCCCGCAGTCGGACATAGGCACCGTAGATAGCGTTGTGCGCACACTGAAACCGAAAGACCTTCAAGGCGAATGCCTCCCAATCGCCCCCTTGGTGCATCAATTGCTGCATTTCCGGGCGCAAAGTGGCGAGCAAGGCGGCGGTATCGTTGGGTTGGTTTTGCATCTTTTCGCTGGGCATGCTTCCGTATGCGAAGTTGCAGATTCCTTAGCTTTGATGCCAATCGAAACGATGAAAATCGCACCGCACCTCCCGAAGTCCTCCTTCCGTATTGCTCTGATTGGAGCCCTTCTGCCGCTGGGCGGCTGTTTGCCGGAACCCAGCTTCCCGGATCAGCCGGCGATTGAATTCCAATCGTTTGACCTCAGCGCAAGCGGCGGCCGGGAACTGGTAATCGGATTCACCGACGGCGATGGCAACGTGGGGCTCGGACAAGCGGACACCCTCGCGCCTTTTTGCCCAACGTGCGAACACCACCAGAACCTGAAATGCGAATACCAGGAATGGCGGGATACCGCATGGGTGGAAATTGGACTCAATCCCGACGCTGGGCAGATTCCGTTTTACTACCGCGTGCCTCCCGTGGCGCCCACCGGTCAAAACCCCGCGCAGAACGGAACCATCAGCATCGACATGAACTCGTGGTTTTTGAACAGCCCATACGATTCCATGCGGTTCCGGATCACCCTGTATGACCGGGACCTCAACGCTTCGAACGAAGCGTATACGCCGGCGACACCGAAGCCCTAATGGCCGCATCTTAAAATGAAAAAGGCGCCCCAAGTGGAGCGCCTTTCTCGTTGAATCCAATCGAGGGATTACTCAGGGCAATCCGAACCGAATTGGGACAGGAAGAAGAGCAAGTCAGGCGTACCGACTTGACCGTCCTCGTTAACATCCGCAGGACACGGATCGGTAAAGTCGAATTCACACGTTCCGTTTTCCATGGTCGCCGCTGCGTCGTAGTTGGTCGCGTCCGCGTACGTACAGCCGTAGCAGTCGTACGTGCAAGAACCGTCGTCGAAGAACGCACCTGAAGCGAAGTTGCATGCTGCAGCATCTACACATCCGAAGGCCGAAGAGTTTGGCGCACCTGGGGTGCCGTTATCCACCCAGCTGGCTTGCCAGTTGTCTGGATCTTCGTTGTTCAGATCCGTTTGGATCAATTCCAACGTTGAGCATCCACCATCGGGACTCTGCACCAAGACATTGCCCAATACGGCAACCGTCTGTGCTGGCCATGGATCGGCGTCGTCATAGGTCACCGCATCAACAACGTTACCGAAGCCGTCCTCGATGCTAACCGCTTCACCGGAGTTGGAGAAGTTGCCCAGTTCCAATTGGAAAATCTGAACACCCAAACCGCTGTAGTTGGCCGTACCCGCATCAGATACCGTCATCAAAACGAATTCGCCGGCTGCGATTGATGTGCCTTCAGGGAAGACGTACCCGAGCTGTGGTGCTCCACTTGCCGTGTTGTAGAACTCGAAACCACCAATCTCTGCTGGCATGTCGCCGCCGTTGTAGATCTCGACAAACTCGTAGTCGAAATCATCGCCTTGCGCACTGCAGGGGTTGTAGTGGATCTCGTTGATGACCAAGTTGGGCAGCGTGTAGTAGCAATCCTCGTTGGTGGGGTTGTTTACGCCTTCCTGGTAGTTGAATGCCGCTGGATCATCGCAACCGCTGATGATGCACGAACCATCATCCAAGGTTGCAGCAGGATCGTAGTTGTCTGCAGCTGGGTCCGTGCAACCGGGTGCATCCACGCATGAACCGTCGTCTTCTTGCGCGTACGGATCGTAGTTGCTGAACGAGGCCGTGGTGCAACCCAAACGAACAACATCCGCTGCGTCACGTGGCAACAACTTCCAGGCGCCGTATGAGTAGAAGTTGGGTCCGACCACGCGGTACGAACGTCCTTCTTCCAAAAGCGGTGCATACGTATTGCCGCCGTCAGCAGTCAGTGAATCCCCGATGGCGTCGTATCCGATGTCATCAATGGTACCGATGCCTGAACCGTCGTTCAGGTGCCACTCGCCGTAACCGGCGTCGGCATTGGTGCACTCACCGGTCATGCTGATGAGTACGCACTCCCATTGCTCATCGTTAATGGCTGCGGTCGCGAGCATTTCAGCTGCCGGCAATGCGTTGCCCGAAGACAGGACTTCAGGTGTGGCCGCTTGAATCTGGCGCAAGCCGTACACTTCAGTCACGTTACCCAAGATGGACACTTCGTCACCGAGGGCCACGCCGTCACCGATGACCCAGATGGCTGAGTTGGGCCCTGTGCCGTCTTGGATGACATAGGAAGCCTGGCCGGCCAATCCACCCGTTGGAGGGTAGGTCGCCGTCACAATCCCTTGCGTTTGCATTTGACCGCTCAAACCGCCTGACTGAATCTCCTGAATCGTGTAGTTCGCGATGTAGATGCATGAACCATCATCCGATGTTGCATTCTCATCGTAGTTGACTGCGAACGGATCGGTGCAACCCCCGGTCGAGGCCGCGCAAGAACCTGAGAAGGTGTGCATGCCCAAGTCACTCCAATCGTTCTGGTCGAGTACAATCCACTCGGAATCCAAGGCGTTGGTACCTGCAGACATCGCCCAGTCACCACCGTTACCCGTGAAAACGAATTCGTTTCGCACGAGCGTGTGGTCCTTGGTCGCGTTGGCTACACCGGCCACGTCCCATCCCGAACCTGGGTCTGGACCGATGGTTCCGATGATGTCGACCATGATTGTATCACCACCCGCCAATTCGAAGAGGCCGTATGTATCATCTCCGTTGGACAAGTATGTGTACGTAATGTCGGCGGCTGCCAGAATGGTGGAGTCTGATTGTGGGTGTGCTACGATGTACGTTCCACCCGGTGCAATCTCTGCATCGAATGGGAAGTTGAATGTGAAGTAGTCAAACTGATCACTCACGTTGGGCGCATCAGGGGTATCGCAACCATTGCTGCAGTTGCCCATGATGAATTGGCTCAAGAAAACCGTCGTAGACGTTGGGTTGTACAACTCGAGGTATTTGTTGTATCCACTGCCTTCAGCGTACTCTGAGAAGAAGATACCGCAGGACTCGCCCGAGAATTCACAAGAACCGTCGTCGATGCCAGCACCCGCGTTGTAGTTTGAAGCATCCGCACTGGTGCAACCGTACAACAAAGCGTCTGCTTCAGAGCGTGGCTGGATTTTGTAGTTACCGAACGAGTAATCGAGCGGACCCGTTACCTGCCAGGTGCTTCCTGCCGTGACA